>JAJYCX010000050.1 GCA_021778015.1 Pseudomonadota bacterium | reverse complement strand
CCATCGATTGGGTAGCGCTGCGTGAGTTAAGACAATTCGATATTATTCCGTCTACCGATCTTGCCGTTAGAAAAGCTTTTTCATGGTGGTTTGATACACCAGAAATTTTAAACGCCAGCGATTTAGACGTTATTGCGAGTGATCTTTATCCTTTAGGTGGCGCAATCATGTATAGAATATTGACAGCCTATTCAGCAGCCCAAAAAAGGTTTGTTGATTAAACGTTGATGCAAGTTTTTATGCCAGATCTTTATGAAAATTTAATTCTTTTTAAGCAATACCTTGTTCTTTAATACGTTCCAGCCAATACTCTTCAGCGGTATAACGTTCAGATAAACGTACTTCTAATCTGGGCTGTAGAAAGAGGGGCATTGAATAACGTGAAATTTTTGCGGCTTCGCCTTCTGGATTTAAAACACGATGCGTTGTGGAACGAAAGTATCCTCCCGTACATTCTTGCAACATATCGCCAGCATTCACGATGATCATACCGGGCTCACAGGGTACATCGTGCCATTGTCCGTCCAGATCTAAGATTTGTAGACCGGTAGCGGTGGCTACAGGAAGCAAAGTAATTAAATCAATGTCTTCATGTGCTGCGGCGCGAATGGCGCCTTCTTCTTCTTTTCCAGATAAAGGAGGGTAATGCAAGATGCGCAATAAAGTGCGTGGGCTATTTAAAATCATCTCGGAAAGAGGCATCGATAATTTTTCAGCGATATTGTCAGGCAAACTGCTTTCTACCCATTTTAAAAGTTCTGCGGCCAAAGCAGAAAGTTCATCCCGTAAAACATTCGTCTTATTGCTCATGAAGTCAGGAAATCGTCCCCAAGGGAAGTAATGATAAAATTCCTTGAGATCTTTAATGGAATATCCTTTGGCTTTTTCAGCGATATCGGGCGGGAAGAATCCTTCTTGTGTTTCCTTATTGTAAAGATAATCGCGTTTTTGAGGATGGGAAAAAAATTGAGCCCATTCGGCATATAAGGCCGCAATCGCTTTAGGATCTATAGGGTGATTTTTCAAAACCGCAAACCCTGTTTTACGCAAAGATTGAGTAAACAGATTAGGTGCGTCTGCAGCATGTAGATCTACGGCTAAAAGATAAGGCAAACCATTTTTAGGGGTGGGCATAAAAAGTTCCTCAAAGCGCTGAAAATCAGGGATGTGGGATCATTATACTTTTTAGATATGTTGTCAAGCAACGGCATTGAGTTAAGACTAGGATACTCGTGAGCCCTATAGATGCTAAGCTTAGCGCGTAATATGTTAATTAAGTATTTGAAATATAAGGAAGAACAATATTCAGCTGCTTGCCTATTTCTGCACATATCTCAATTTATCCCATTATAGAGGCTTCTAGCTGTAACTCAAGAGGGCTTTTCTTACTGCATAAATTTTGGTATAATAATTGCGCTATTATTTCTCCTATTGGATATTAACTTGAAACTATTTAAACTGATTCTAAAAATAAGTCTGGTCATACTCTTGCTGCTTGCTTTGATAGCTGCAGCATTGGTGTATTTACGGCCTTCTGGATTGTCACCCGTCAGCCTAATCATCACACAAGCGGCAAAACGCGACTATGCTTGGCAATGTTCGTCCCCACTCATTCAACAGCCTTTAAATGCCAAAGGCAGTATCGTCTGGGTTAAACTACAATGTCACGGTACTTCTCCTTGGGGTTTTTCAAAGAAAGCTAGAGATACCGGTGTGCTGACGATGAATATAGTAGATGCCAATCTGGCGGATGCAAACATTTTTGTAAAACCAGCGATAGGCAAAGCAAACGCTAAAAATGCTTATCGTAGTACCTTATTGGAACAAGCCGCAACGTATCCGAATGCGGTTGCAGGAATCAATGGCGGATATTTCCGTACCAAACCGAATCGCCACGATCCAAATTGCACTAGACGCTCTCCTAAAACGCCTATGGATACCTCAAGTCAGATCGGTGAGGGTTTGCTGGTTATTGATCATCAAGTTTATTCCACTAACTGTCATGGTGGCAGACTGTCAGAAATCGGACGTTCAAGTCTCATTCAAGATGCTATTACCAAACAGTGGCGTATTGAACGAGTGGAAAAAGATACTGTTCCTGATAATACTGTAAATGCAATTGGCGCAGGTCCCGGATTGATTCAAACCATAGCAGGCAAACCACAGATCCAAATCACTTGGGAAAGCATTCTATCGACGTTTGAATTTAGCGCTAATGCAGCCGTTATTTTAGCAAAAGATAAACAAGGTAATCCACACATGTTATTTTTCACCGTGGATGGCATAGACAGAGAGTATGGTATGACTTCTATAGGGATGACTAATTTTATTTATAATAAAATACCAACCCTGTTTGGGCTTCAACTCGTATCTGCTATGAGTATGGATCAGGGTAATTCAACCACGTTGTTTGTCAAAAAGGCCGATAACCATATTGCATCTGTTACTGGAAAGCAGGGCAAAATACGGGATGTTTTTGATGGCTTGTTTATAGTGGATGGTAGTCCAGATAAATGAGTCTATAGATTAGATTTCTATATTTATCTTGACTAAAAAAAATTTAACCCATTATCTCTTCCGGTAACACCGCGCCTTGCAGTAAGCCTGGTACAAAAGGATTAATCGGCGTAGTCAGGCTAGCCAGCGTGTATTGTACGCTGTCTTTGCTGTCTTTAGGCAGGCTAAAGATAATTTCAGTAGCAGTTGTGGAAGGTTTCAATT
>JAJYCX010000014.1 GCA_021778015.1 Pseudomonadota bacterium | reverse complement strand
TTTTTTGTTCTAGAGCCGTTAAAGAAACCTCTGGAATTTTATCTCGGGTAGCCAATGTCCTATCCCCAGTTGCTGATTTTTGTTTAGATTCTTTTTTTGCCCCTACAGGTTGCGGAAACAGGGTCAACAGCATTAAGGTTGTCAAAGCCACAGAGGGCAGAATATTCACATGAGCGCTGTGTTGCGCATGTGCTTGTGATTTCTTCTTTTTTCCTTGCGCAATTTTTTGTTGTGACGTTAATTTTTCAGATGGTTTCTTAACCAGAGGTGTTTCCATTCGTTTTTGACTATCAATCATACTTAAAGGTATTGGCGGCCTTTCTCTTTTTTCTTTTGCTTGCTTATTGTGATATTGACCAATCTGTTCTCTATAGATATCTATTGAACGCTTCTCTTTTCCCATAATGTCCTCTCTAATTATATAATTTTATGCTTTCTATGTTAAGCTGCTGTCATTTTATATCGAGCGGATTTTAGCTTAAGTAAATATTCATTGCAATCTCATGCAATCGAGCTAAAAAGAAATAGCGGTATCTTAATTTACGGATTTTTTGCTCAACGAACAAAAAAGAATTCCGAGGGTCCGATGTTATCTAAAAATATTCTATTTAGTGCGATTACCATGATTGCAACCCTAATCGCAGTAAATACTTTAAATTATTCAGATGAATGAACCGACGCCCGCGGCCAGGATTGTAACAATGCTTTCAGTAAAATGGCCAAAGGAATAGCGAAGAAAATTCCCCAGAATCCCCAAATAGCGCCGAAGAATAAAATGGCGATGATGATGGCAACCGGATGAATTTTAACCGCCTCAGAAAACAATAAAGGCACTAATACATTGGCATCTATTGCTAATAATATACTGTAAGCAATCACCAAATACAGCAGCGATGATCCCCAGCCCCATTCTAAAAAGGCTACTAATACTACCGGCACCGATACCATCACCGCGCCTAGAATAGGGATCAAAGTAGATAATCCCACCAACACCGCCAATAAAGCCGTATAATTTAAATTTAATAATGAAAAAATAATGAAGGCTGCTATGGTAACAATAACCACTTCCAGTAATTTACCGCGTATATAATTCCCCAATTGCACATCGACCTCATGCCAAATGGCTGAAATAGTGGTTTTATCTTTGGGTAAATAACGGTTACACCACGTAGTAAGACCATCTTTATCCAATAAAAATAAATACACCAGCATAGGCACCAACACCAAATAGATAGCCAAAGCGATCAGCGTAGGAATAGACGCTACCGAAATCGTTAAAATGACTCGCCCATATCTTAAAGCATCTGTTTTTAGGGTAGCTACTATAGAATTAAATTGATCTGCCGAAATTAAATCGGGATAGCGTGTAGGCAATGCCGTCAAAAAGCGACTGCCGCGACCTAACATGGCTGGAAGCTCTAGCAATAAGGCGGATGCTTGTTGCCATAATAAGGGCAACAGCACCAATAAACCTAAAACCAACAAACTGATAAAAAATAAAAATACCGTACTCACGGCCAACCAATGCGGCCAATGCCATTTTTCCAGACGCACAACCATGTCTTCTAGCAAATAAGCAATGACTAAACTGGTAAATAAAGGAGCAAATAACTCGCTTAAGAAGGTCATGAAGATCAAAATGGCGACAATGGCTATCAGCAAATAGACGGCCTCTGGCTCAGATAGATAGCGTTTATACCAAATTTTTAAAATATTGAACATGTTTATGCCTTTTTTTGAATCAAAAAATAATAGCCTGTTGCCGTAGCGCTTTCCTGCACTTGCACATCAGCAGCACTGAACAATAAGCGCAAATCGTCTATGCTGGCTTTATCGTCTACCCAAATACGCAGCGATTCTTCTGCAGACAGCTTTTTTAAGGCCTGTTTGGCCTTAAGTAGAGGTAAAGGACAAACTAGCCCCCTGGTATCTAAAACTATTTCTATGTTATTCGTCATATAGGACTCACCTAAATTATGATGGACATTCTGGCTTTGAATTGAAGCTTTGTCATCCTCGACCGAAGGTCGGGGATCCAGGAGCATATAGGCTTTCACTGGATCCCCGACTGAGGCCTCGCGGCCTAGTCGAGGATGACAGAACACAGAGTAAAAATAGATGTACTCTCCTTTAAAATGCACTATAATATGACCTAATTTATCAAAACAGCTGAGCTTAGCTATGACTTTTCTAAATCTGTTTAAACGCCTACTCTTGTGCGTGAGCCTAAGTCTCGTGAGTTCATTATACCTGCAAACCGTCTACGCCGATATCCCCTTGCCGTCTATAGCCGATAATAACGCCCCTACGCTCAGCGATTTACAAGAAGCCCAATTGGGGAAGCAGTTTTTTCTGGCTATTAAGGCCAGCGGCCAGGTGATAGATGATCCATTGACCAACAACTACATCGATACCTTAGGCAACCGTCTGGTCAAAGCAGCTAAAACCAATGGTCAGAATTTTCACTTTTTTGTATTGGCAAATCCAGACATCAACGCTTTTGCTGGCCCAGGCGGATATATAGGCATTAACAGTGGCCTGATTACACAAGCGAAAAATGAAAGCGAAGTCGCGGCCGTACTGGCACACGAAATCACTCACGTTACCCAAGGCCATTTGGCACGCTCCATGGAAAAAGCAAAAGGAGTGGAATTATCTGCGTTGGCAGGTTTATTGGCTTCGATCGCCATCGGAGTATATAATCCGAATGCAGGCGCTGGCGCCATGTCCGCCACCATGGCGGGTGCCCAACAAACCATGTTGACCTTTTCCCGCAGCAATGAAGAAGAAGCCGATAACATAGGTATGCAAGTGTTATACAATGCCGATTTTAACCCCAGGAGCATGCCCGATTTTTTTGAAACACTACAACGCAATCAACGTCTTTATGGCACCATACCTGAGTTTCTAAGCTCGCACCCCTTAACCACGAATCGTATCGCTGACAGCCAAAGTCGCGCCAGCCATTTTCCCCCTAAGGCTTACCATGAAGATCCCGGGTTTGACTTTCTGCAAAATCATTTACGCGCATTAACTGCGAGCAATCGCCATGGTTTAGTGACACAATATGAAAAAGAATTAACACAAACACCACCCGCTCGACGACCTGCTGTTGAATATGGTTATGCAGTTGCCCTGAAAAATGAAGGTCAACCCGCTAAAGCACTACCCATATTGGAACGATTGCATCAGCAAAATCCCAATAACTTATGGATCAGCGTTACTCTATGCCGCAGTTACGCCCTCAACAAGCAACCGAAACTTGCTTTGGATGAATTTGCTAAATTACATGCCGCCGATCCGGACAATTACCCTATTGTTTATTATTATGCTTTTACCTTGATGGAAAACAATCAACCCAAATTGGCTTTGGATCTCTTGCGTCAACACCAATTGGATGACCCTGATGATCCTATCCCCTATCAATTATTATCTCAGGCCCAAGGTCGCGCTGGTTTTGTCTCCGATGCCTATCAAACTCGCGCCGCTTATTTGATGAGTATGGGCGCGCCTAGGCAAGCTTTAGATCAATTAAAAATGGCGCAGGCCTTGCCCAATAATTCAGACATCAACAAAGCCAAGATAAAAGCACAGATGGAAGAAGTGCAAGCTAGTTTGAATAATAAATAATTTTTTTGCAAAGAAGATAAAACGTATTGCGCACTCTTAATGTATTCAATTGCTCTGAATTTCGTCATTGCGAGCAAGTGAGCGCAGCGAACAGGCGTGGCAATCCAGCGTTATAACAATAGAAATGAGCGTGATGCACTATAAAACTAATCAACTTATGCGATCTAAAAAACAATCTCTTTGTAAAGATCCTTCCATTCTGGATTCATACTCTCAATCAAATTTATTTTACTTTTTCTAGAGCCTGCTTTAATTTGTTTCTCTCTTGCGATCGCAGAATACATATTCTCATGTAATTCATAAAACACAAGTTTCTTACAACCATAATCTGCTGTAAACCCTTTATATAGATTTTCCTTGTGCTGATAAACTCTCTGAGCAAGATTAGATGTAACGCCTGTATACAGGGTACCACTTTTTTTATTAGCCATGATATAAATCGCAGGCTCTCTCATTTTTCAATATCCAAATTATAGATTTTATTAAGTGCTCTAATCGGATTCAATTGCGCTGAACTCCGTCATTGCGAGCAAACGAGTACTGAATATATCATATAACTATGAATGATAATACTAATGAAAAAATTACATTGCACGAAACTAAACGAGTGCAGCGCGGCAATCCATCGTTTGAATGATGAAAGTTATTTTTTTGTATAGGAGATTTTTTAAAGCTCTGCTATACGTATAGAATCGGTATTTTACTGGATTGCCGCGCTGCACTCGTTTAGTTCCATGCGCTTTAACTGTTCTGTTATTGTTATCGTACATGGCCTTTATTATACATCCAGTACTCGTTTGCTCGCAATGACGGGGCCCGAGAGATTTATTGCTATCCTTTATGCACAGCCAAACAAATACTTATAATACTCACAATCAGTTCAATCAAACTCAATATATTGGTTAACTCTTTTATACTTACAACAGCCCTTTCAAAAACTGTCCCGTATACGACGATTTTACTTTAGCCACATCCTCCGGCGTACCGGTTGCTAATACATAACCGCCTTTGTCACCGCCTTCTGGGCCTAGATCGATCAACCAATCTGCGGTTTTAATCACATCTAAGTTGTGTTCAATCACTACTAAGGTATTGCCTCGATTACGCAATTCATGCAACACGGTTAACAATTGTTGAATGTCGTGAAAATGCAACCCCGTAGTGGGTTCGTCTAATATATATAACGTACGGCCCGTATCGCGCTTTGATAATTCCTTAGCCAGCTTAATACGTTGTGCCTCGCCGCCGGATAAAGTCGTGGCACTTTGTCCTAGTCTGATATAAGACAATCCCACGTCGATCAAAGTTTGTAATTTGCGCGCCAACACCGGAATGGCGTCAAAAAATTCACGCGCCTCTTCCACCGTAAAATCCAATACCTGATGTATGTTCTTACCTTTGTAAAAAATCTCCAAGGTTTCACGATTATACCGTTTGCCATGACAGATATCGCACATCACATAAATATCCGGTAAGAAATGCATTTCTACTTTGATTAATCCATCGCCCTGACAAGCTTCGCAACGTCCGCCTTTGACATTAAAACTAAAACGACCTACTGCATAACCGCGTGCTCTAGCTTCTTGAGTACCCGCAAACAATTCGCGCAAAGGCGTAAACAAGCCCGTATAAGTCGCTGGGTTAGAACGCGGCGTGCGCCCTATAGGGCTTTGATCGATGTTGATCACTTTATCAAAATGTTCTAGACCATCCACGCTGTCATAAACGCCTGGATTCAGCGTGCTGTCGCGATTCAAATGCTTTGCCGCCAAAGGATAGATCGTATGATTGATCAAAGTCGATTTACCCGAGCCCGACACGCCCGTTACGCAAGTCAATAAGCCTACGGGTATAGAGACCGTAATGTTTTTTAAGTTGTGACTCTTAGCACCATGCACCACGACTTGTTTCGTTTTATCATTGGGCGTGCGTTTTTCTGGGTTGGTTATTTTTTTGCGCCCGGCCAAGTAATCGCCTGTTAAAGATCGCTTGGCTTTAATAATATCTTCCACAGTCCCCTCGGCGACGATCTCACCGCCATGGCTACCTGCATAGGGGCCTAGGTCAATTATGTGATCAGCCATGCGTATCGCCTCTTCATCGTGTTCAACGACAATTACCGTATTACCCAAATCGCGTAAACGCGTGAGCGTTTGCAACAAACGTCCATTGTCGCGCTGATGCAACCCTATAGAAGGCTCATCTAAAATATAAGTGACACCTACTAAGCCCGCGCCGATCTGGCTTGCTAATCGTATGCGTTGCGCTTCACCGCCCGAGAGGGTTTCAGCGCTGCGCGATAAGCTCAAATAATCTAAACCTACATTGTTCAAGAAACCCAAACGCTCCAACAATTCTTTTTGAATCTTATTGGCAATTTCTCCTCTATAGCCCGTCAATACCAATTCTTTAAAAAACTGATACGCTTTTTCTATAGACAAACTCACGATATCGGCAATGGATTGCCCTTCTATCAAAATATTCACAACTTCGGGTTTTAAACGACTACCCTGACACTGCTGACAAGGCTCTATGCTTAAATATTTCGCCAATTCTAGTCTTACCGTATCAGACTGCGTTTCCTTATAGCGTTTGTCCATCAAGGGAATAATGCCCGTAAAGAGTTGCTTATGCTGAAACTTGCGCCCGCTGGCACTCACATATTTAAATACAATTTTATCTTTACCTGCGCCTTGAAATAAAATATCTTTGACTTTCTTGCTTAGTTTTTTATAGGGCACCGTTAATGAAAAATCATAGTGAGCAGCTAAAGATTGCAAAACAGAAAAATAGTATGGATGGCCCTCACCCCAGCCACGTATGGCGCCTTCGGCCAAACTGAGGTTTTCATCTTCCAATAAACGTTTCTCGTCAAAGAAGCGTTCTACTCCTAACCCATCGCAAGCCACACAAGCGCCTAGAGGATTGTTAAAAGAAAATAAACGCGGCTCCAATTCACTTAGACTAAAACCACAATGCGGACAAGAAAATTTGGAGGAAAACAACCATTCTTCTCGATCCGGCTCATCCATAAAAGCAATTTTGATGATGCCATTGGCTTTGGTCAAAGCAGTTTCTAAGGAAGCGGATAAACGCGTTTGCAGATCGTCGCGGATCTTTAAGCGATCCACCACCACTTCGATGCTGTGTTTTTGTCTTAAGGCCAGAGTGGGTAAACGGTCTAATTCTATCAACTCGCCATTGATGCGTGCGCGCACAAAACCTTCGGCACGCAAACCTTCTAATAATTTAACATGCTCACCCTTACGTGCTGCCACTACGGGCGCCAATAACATGATTTTGGTGTCTTTGGGTAGATTCAAAATCTGATCAACCATTTGACTCACGGTTTGTGCTTTTAATTCGGTTTTGTGTGTAGGACAATGCGGCTGACCGACCCTGGCAAACAACAAACGCAGATAATCATAAATCTCGGTGATAGTCCCTACCGTTGAACGCGGATTGTGCGAAGTCGCTTTTTGTTCTATGGAAATAGCGGGTGACAAGCCTTCGATGTGATCCACATCCGGTTTTTCCATTACCGATAAAAATTGTCGCGCGTAAGCCGATAGCGACTCTACATAACGACGCTGTCCTTCAGCATACAAGGTATCAAAAGCTAATGAAGACTTGCCTGAACCCGACAATCCCGTCACTACAATCAAGCGATCTCGCGGTATGCTTAAGTCTATATTTTTTAAATTATGGGTTCTAGCACCACGTATTACGATAGAATTCATTATTATTCCTCTTTCTGCTCTGCTTTTGCTATAATGGCGCACCGGACAACATCCTACTGTGAGCGAAGCAAGAATACAAGATGAGCAAAATATACGCAATGACCCCCAACGAACGCCGTGCAACCGTAGCCTTAGGCGGAATCTTTGCCACACGCTTATTAGGCTTGTTCATGATTTTACCTACTTTCAGCGTATACGCACTGCATTTGCCAGGTGCTACGGCCAGTAATATAGGTATTGCCTTAGGCATCTACGGCTTAACTCAAGCCTTGTTACAACTGCCCTTCGGGCTACTGTCCGATCGATTTGGTCGCAAGCGCATTATCACTTTTGGCCTAATACTGTTTGCCATCGGCAGTATTGTTGCCACTTTGTCGGATTCTATAGGAGGCATTATTCTAGGCCGAGCCCTGCAAGGCAGTGGCGCTATAGGCAGTACTTTAATCGCCTTAATGGCTGATCTTACCCGAGAAGAACAACGTTCCAAGGCCATGGCCCTCATGGGCATGATGATAGGACTTTCTTTTTCCTTGGCATTGGTCGTGGGGCCCATAGTCAGTATTTATTTCGGCATACAGGGTATTTTTCTGCTCACCGCACTACTGGCCTTATTCGGTATTATCATTTTACATACGCAAGTGCCTGATCCTTTGTCTAATCGCACTGACGAAAGTTTAAAACCACACTTAAAACAATTGCCTGTTTTATTCAAAAACAGATCCTTATTAAAATTAAACTTCGGCATTTTTAGCCAGCACGCTATTTTAACAGCCAATTTTGTCATTGTGCCGCTATTATTAAACAGCCTGATGCCAAACAATCACCCTAGCCCCTTATTCTATTTACTGATCGTCGCTTGTGCTTTTGCCGTAGCTATACCGATTATCATCTATACGCATCGCACGAAAAAAGCACATATACTGTTACCCATAATGATTGGCATATTAGCCCTAAGTCAATTATTGTTTGTTTTCTTTCACAGCCAGCTGTGGTCCATCGCCGCGAATTTGATATTGTTCTTCATTGCTTTTAACGTCTTAGAAGCTGAGCTACCCGCACAAATTTCTACCATCGCGCCTCCAGCACAAAAAGGTGCTGCCATGGGCATTTATTCTAGCTGTCAATTTTTAGGCATATTTTGTGGCGGCGCCGTAGGTGGTTTTTTATACGGTCATGTGGGCAGCACCCCTGTCTTTACTCTGGGCTTGGGTTTAGCCGTAATTTGGTTTACACTAAGCTTCGCGCAGAAGAAAAGACCCGTCGTAGAAAACGAGGGCGCCGTAGGAGCGTAAATAGCCGAATGATGAGAAGATGTTTTATATATTAGGGGAAAATAGCAATGGCACGTGGTATCAACAAAGTAATTTTAATTGGCAACTTAGGCGCCGATCCAGAAGTTCGTTATATGACCAATGGCGAAGCGGTAGCCAATCTATCGGTAGCCACTAGCGAAGGCTGGAAAGACAAAGAAACAGGTGAAAATAAAGAACGCACCGAATGGCATCGTGTGGTTTTTTATAGACGTCTAGCCGAAATCGCCGGCGAATACTTGAAAAAAGGTTCTAAGATTTATATAGAAGGCAAACTGCGTACGCGCAAATGGCAAGACCAAAGTGGTCAAGACCGCTATACGACAGAAATTTATGGCGATGAATTGCAAATGCTGGATCGTTTAGGCGCCCAAGGTGCCGATGTAGGCGGTGGCTATGCTCAACAAAATGCAGGCGCTAGATCAAATCCTCCTCCCGCTGCAGAGATGAGCCCGAATGCAGGCAGCAGCAAAATGTTTGATGACGATATTCCGTTCTAATTTATATCATTGTCTGATTAAAAGCCCCTTATAGATAAGGGGCTTTTAGTTTATAGTATTGCTGCAAGCAGAGAGATCCCCACGAATATTAAAAAAAGTTAAGGCCGAACTATAAAATCTCGCGGTACCTGTGTTACACGCGAAGCCCGTCATTGCTGTAAATGATTAATTAATTCGTTGATAGAATAGTAGTAGAGTCACAATGAATTCCAAGATTTCACGGTACGGTTGTTACACGCGGAGCCCGTCATTGCGAGCCGACGAGTACTGGATATATAATGAAGCTGTGAATGATAATAACGACGGAATAATTAAAATGCACGAAGCCAGACGAGTTCGGTGTGGCAATCCATCGTTTTAACAATGAAAATGAACGCTATATACAGTGAAAATTATAAAACTCTGTGAAATATATAGATTGAGTGTTTTACTGGATTGCCACGCTGCACTCGTTTAGTTTAGTGCAACTTAATCATTCTACTATTACTATCGTTCATATTTTCTATTATATATTCAGTACTCGTTTGCTCGCAATGACGGAACGGGTCGTTCTACGCTATCGAGATCTACTCATAGATACGGAAAAAAGATCAACGAATAGCAATGATGGTATGGGAAGCTCTTTGCTATAAGAACTTGTTTCACAGATATAGTGTACGATAAATTTCTGTACTCAAAAAACAAAGGACGGTAAAAACCGTCCTTTGCCCCGCCCCCGCGTCCTTGAACGATGGACTTTTGCTCATCCTTAAGCTAAGTCAATCCTCCTTGAACGCATACATCCCTGTATATCGTTTTGCATCCCTGCGTGTGTGCTTATCCTTGCACTAGTGTTACCATCCTTGCGATACAGATCCTTCTGCATCGTGGTCTTCCCTGAATGCGTATCCTTACGCGCTGTACTTCCATGACCATGTACATCCTGTACACTGTCTTTAGAATAGTACAGACTCTTTACAACCACAAGCGCGCTACCCGGCCGACCAACAGACACTTTGCTGAACAATTTTAATAAAAATCAATAGGTTAGCCATTAACGGTAGTTTTTTGAGCAAATTTTTTGAGATTTCTCGTACAACTACTCGGACTATTTTAAAGCCAATTTTTTAGCCTTAAGATAAACAATGTTCATTTATTACTCATTGAAAAGAAATTTTTTACACCTTTTAACATGATATGAAAATTTTTTACTCAAGAATTCTTGCTTTGCGAAAGAAAGCCGCATAAAATTAGCGCGCTTAAAACACATAGCAATAATTATTCTTGTGAGGTAAAAGATGTCTAGCTCCCAAAGCATCACTGAAATGTATACTGAAATGTATACTGAAATCTCAACTGCAATTAAGGAAAAAGATATAGCTCAGTTACAAGGAGCACTTAGCGATCGCTTTCACGATAGAAAAAACCCTTTAACAACAGAAGAATTAGTAAATCCCATATACTCATTGGCATTATCTTGTGCTGCTACAAGTACCGATAAGAGGAATGTTATTCGCGTTACTAAATTATTGATGCAAAATATCTTTAGTAATAAACATGCAGCCCCAATCCCAGCATTATTAACGGCTCTACAACTTGCAGCAAATGCAGGAAATACCGACTTTATAAAGACAGTATTAGATGAATCTGCGCCAGAATTAGTGCAAAACCTATTAATAGAAGCCGATTTAAACTTATTAAATGCTTTACAGACAATACCTAAACTACTAGAACAGCCTACACAACCCTTACTGCCTCTATTGGAACAAGCATTTCAGAAAAACAACATAAATCTTGCGATTAAACTATTAAAAGAGGATCCTACGTTACTCATACAATACGTAGAGAAAAACAATACTCTGCCACCCCTAATAGAGTTTGAAAAAGAAGTACCTACGGCGGTAGAAGCCCTATTTAGCACATTAGTAGGAAAAAAGAATTTAGAGCTTATAGGCGCTGGTTTATCTGAGCAAAATTCGTCACAGTTTCACACACTCGCAAAAGAAACCCCTGCTATGATAAATCTTCTTAAAAGCGCCATTAAGAAGAATAATATAAAGTTTGTAATCGCTGCGCTGGATAACAACCCTCAGCTTCTTTTTACAAAAAGTAAATCCATGGGTAAAAAACCAATCGTATTGGCTGCAACGCTACATCAATGGGCCATAGTGTGCGAGATTGCTAGCCGTTATCCTGAACAGCATGAGAATGGTGATTTTCATATAGCTTTACTCTTGGCTCTACAGGCCAACACGAATGAATCTATTGCGGCGGCCCTTGAATTGGATTTAAACTCGATTTGTACCAGCGCCGAAACCATTCCAGTCACTGAAAACAACATTTTACACTATGCGATGTTAAATAATAACGAAGCTATTATTAAAAAAATATTCGTGCTTGCTGACGCAAAAGTATTGCGATCGCTTATTAAGAATAGCAACGTAGGGGGGCATACGCCCATAGAATATGCCGCTCATCATAAACAGTGGGCCGCCGTAGCATTACATGCAAAACTATATATTCCAAAAACAAAGCAAGAATATGATAAATATTATCTGCCTGTACTAGAGATGGCGATTAAAGACGGATCTGAAGAAGCTTTAACCGCCGCTTTAGCGCTTATGGATACCTATAGAACATATAAGACCCCATTTAGCCCTGATTGGATCGTGGCTAGGATCAACGAATATCTTCTAAAGAGAGAACCCACCGAATTAAGCAGCGAGTTATTCGCTAGATTATTGCAAGGTGCAGAAAATGTTGAGGCTATTATTAACCAACTTAATATTGAAGAAGCATTATTTATTGATAATCTTCTTAAGATCCAAGATAAAATTGATGCGCAGCTATTTAAACGGTTAGTTTATACAATCAAGAATGGTAAAACAGTCATAGAACACGCAATGAACGCGAACAGTATGGCCGCGCTTACAAAAGCATATACGCCCCAAAACCCTGAGGAATATAAAGCTTGCGGTTATCAAAATAAACTAGAAATCACTATTAAAACTAATACTGGTCCATCATTATACACAGCATCAGCGCTGCTTACCGCAGCCAAAGCGAGTGGCTATATGCTGAATGCAAAAGACATCGAGAAAAAGATCAAACACGTTATTATTGATCAGAAAGATGATCTAGAGATCAGAAATACGGTAATGTCTCAATTAATAGATTTTTGTGCTGACGATCAGGCAATAACATCTATTATTTCCACAATGGTTTGCTGTTCAGAGAAAAAGGACGGTTTCTGGACAAAACTCAAAAAGTACGACGATACCAAAAGCAAAGAAATCCCCTATGAATTGGAAGAGGAAAATAGTAACAATGCCGATAAGATAAAAGAGAGTGTAAAGATGCTTATAGGGCAAATTACCGTACCTGAAATTCAACTTCGCGCTATTATCGCCCTACTGTTTAATAAAAAATCGAGCATCTGGAAAAACGTTCTTGACATGTTTGGGAACGGCACTAGGAAAGAGTTAATTAAAATTGCTGGTAGGAAGCTATTGAAAGCTGAGCATTTAGCGCTTGAAGAGACCTTCTTTAAAAATTTCTTTGAAAAAGCACGGAAAGAAATAGGTAATACGGATCTTGATGAGATTAAGTTTAAATACCTACACGGCTTAATACGGTCCCTAATCAGTCACTTATTAAAAAAAGATAATATAAGTTCAAGTCTTTTAGCGCAGCTAACCCAATTTGTGCGCGCCTATCTCATTTGGCCAGAACATATTAAGGACATCTGTATCGATGTAGCGATTTATTTTAAGAAAATGCGTTCTGATGCCTCACTTCAGAATTATACTATGCTGTTAAGCAGTCTTCTTCGTAATCGCACAGACAATAAACTTCTTCAGATAGCGTTGGACATCATTAAGCACGAACCTATGTTTGATATGACCACCATTGTTATGAACATGACTGTCATTATCGGTGACATGCTTAAGGAGCCTAGCGGAATTAAATTGACTATATTTACTCGCTTGATCGAAAACTGTGAGCCTCAACAAAGAGTAGCCATTATTCACGCAATAGCTCAGAAACAATCTGCCGATGTGACACAGCATATTGAAACAAACATGATCTGGATCATTCAAGCCATATACTTTCCAAAGGTAAGAGTTGATATCATACTGAACGTTTTAAACAACGAAAATTATACTTTGGCAATGAAAGTAGAGTTAATAGCGGGCTTCATTATTGAATTGAATGAGTTAGACCTAGCAGAATTTAATTCTGACATTTTAACTATGATACACGCAATAGAGGGGATTCGCCCTCTACTAGACCACACCACCAATGCTAAATTACGTATCTTGCAAGATTTTCTGCGCGTTATTCAGGGAAATGAACCTCTCTTAACTGAGATTTCTGGTACTTCACCTGACGCTGCTCACACCCTGGCCCTCAGTCTTTACAAGGAAATTATCGTCGACAATAACAAATTAAATAAACTTTTCCTGCAAAATTTAGATGGGTCAAATAATAATCCCGAGAGTTTGATTTACAAGGCTATAAATCAACCCTGTTTGTTGAGATCTCTCAAAAAAGGCTCCACCACTGTAGACACTGCACAAATGTCTCAGAATGCAAAGCAGCCAGTTCCTACAACCCCAAAAACTATAGCCGAAAAAACTATGGCCGTGATCCAAGATACTCTTCCTCGTAGTACGGCTGCTCCAAATAGTGGCCTGGTTAATAACTCGATATTCTCAGTATTTCGCAATCTATTGCCATCATCCAGCAGCAGCTCGTCATTTCCTAACAGCAGAACGGCTACTCCACTTCTTAGCCCATCATCGCTACAGGGTAGCGCCCCTTCGCAATCGTGCTTAGAAGAGGCGGACTTAGAGCGGGCAAAATTAGTCTCCTTAGACTTAGCGCAGACAAAGGACAACATAGAATCTAGGAAAAAAACACCGCCCCCTTCGCCCAGCAGTGTGGCACCAGCAAGCGTTATGTTCCCATCTGTGCCGCAAGAACGGCAATCAACGCCAACTCAGCAGCCCGCTGGTATAGCTGCGCTTATGTCGGCGCCACCAGTACCGACTCACAAGCTTGAAGATGAAGATGCGGTGAATAACAGCAAACCGGCAGCTACTCAAAACCGCAAAGCAGCACCTGCTCTGCTATAGCACTGTTCCGCCGCTACAGGCTTATAAAAAAATAAAGGACGGTAAAAACCGTCCTTTGCCCCGCCCCGCTTCACTGAACGATGGACTTTTTGCTTGTTAAAAGCGATTCATCCCTCTTGACAAAATACGCCAATAAATCAATACTCTATCCTGGCATGGACAAAGTACGGCAGTACGCTAAAATTCTAATAGCACCCTTTGTATGCCTATAGGTGGCTTAGGTTTAATCTTGAGCAATTATTGAAACAATTCCCCCATCAGAGGAATTATTATGTTAAAACAGTTCAGTTTTGTTCAAAAAGGTTTCACTTTGATCGAAATCATGATCGTCATTGCCATTATCGGCATTTTGGCGGCCATCGCTATCCCGCAATACAGTAATTACGCGGCTAAAGCCCGGTTTGCACAAGTGGAACATGCGGCCTCGGCTAAAAAATCGGATGTTTCATCACAAATCATCGCTGCGGGTAAGACTGTTTGTACACCTGTAGCCGCTAGCGCACCCAGTGCCACGCAAAAAACGGCTGGAGTCGGCGTATCGGATACTTGTGTCATCACCGCCACGCCTTGGGATGAAACTCCTATGACAGCTGCAGATACATATATCTTAACCCCTACATACAACACTACCGATGGCACCATCAGTTGGACTGTCGATCCAAACAGCGGTTGTAAAACCAGCGGGCATGAGTTGTGCTAATTTAATGCCCTAAAATGGAAACTGTACACTCCTCACTGGCTGCAGCGATTGCAGCCAGTGAGAATTTTGGCCTGCCGCTCATCGATTTAAATGCCTATGATCTGGCTCAGATACCCATGGATTTCATCGATGAAAAACTCATGCGGCAACATCGCATGCTGGTCTTGCATAGGCGCGGCGAGCGTTTAGATGTGGCCATAGTGGATCCTTCTTCTTTAGCGGCATTAAACGAACTTAAATTTAAAACAGGCTTAACCACACAGCCCATTTTGGTTGAAGAAAATAAATTAACTCGCCTCATAGACAAATTATTAAGCCATCATGCGGGCACCGTTTTAGAAGCCCATTTAGACGATCACGATATCCCTGTAGAAAGTAGCCTCAGCGAAGCTGATGATGCGCCCATAGTGCGCTTTGTCAATAAAATTTTGCTAGAAGCCATACACAATAAAGTCTCTGATATACACTTTGAACCCTTTGAAAATAGTTATCGCATACGCTATAGACGAGATGGCGTATTGTATGAAGCCGCCCGTCCGCCACAAGCCTTATCGCCCCGTATTAGCGCGCGCTTAAAGGTCATTGCGCAACTGGATATAGCTGAACGCCGCTTACCGCAAGATGGCCACTTCAAAATGGCGCTATCACCGGAAAAATCTTTAGATTTTCGCATCAACACTTGCCCTACCATCAGCGGCGAAAAGGTCGTCATTCGGGTATTAGATCCCGCTGCTACACACATAGGCATTGCCCAATTGGGTTTGGAAGAAAAACAACAACGCTTATTTCTAGAACACATTCAAAAACCACAAGGCATGGTATTGGTCACGGGCCCTACTGGCAGTGGCAAAACGGTTTCCTTATACACTGCTTTAAGTATTTTAAATACGGAAGAAGTCAATATTGCTACCATTGAAGACCCAGTGGAAATGAATATTACGGGCATTAATCAAGTGCATGTGAATATAAAAGCAGGCTTAGATTTTGCCGCCGCCTTGCGCGCTTTCTTACGCCAAGATCCGGATATTATCATGGTAGGGGAAATTCGTGACCTGGAAACGGCCGAAATTACCCTCAAAGCAGCACAAACGGGCCATATGGTTTTATCCACCTTACACACCAATAGCGCCGCCGAAACGCTAACGCGTTTGCTCAATATGGGCGTACCGGCTTTCAATGTCGCCACTTCAGTGTCTTTGATCGTGGCACAACGCCTAGCGCGGCGTTTATGCAACGAATGTAAATACGCTATAGAAATCCCAGCGAAAAGCTTGCTGGAAATGGGCTTTAGCGACGATGAATTATGCGGTGGTTTTACGTTATTTAGTGCGCATAGTGCCGGTTGCCAACGTTGCCATTTCGGCTATACGGGTCGTATTGGTCTTTATGAGCTGCTGCCCATCTCTAACGCTCTGGCGGAGTGTATTATGGCCGGTGGCAATTCATTGGATATCGTTCAAATAGCCTTAAACGAGGGCTTACAAACCCTGCGCCGTTCCGGGTTAAATCGTGTGCGTGAGGGATTAACGAGTTTGGAAGAAATTAGCCGTGTTACGTAATATATCGTATTACGTAATACAGCTAATGTACTTGACGATGGGTATATAAGGTGAAATAGATTGTATAACAAGGTAATAATCGTAGCTCGCCATTGATCAGGATTGGAGTAAAGAAATGACCCAAAAAATAAAACCAGAACAATACCTTTGGCACGGCCACAATGTCAAGGGTGAACAATTAAGTGGTGAACTGTCGGCGGTCAATTTAATCTATGCCAAAGCTCAAATCCGTAGACAAGGTATCATTCTAAAGTCGATTAAAAAGAAAACAAATCGCTTATTTGCCCGCACGCATGGCAAAAAATTAACGGCTAAGGATAATGCGCTGTTATTGCGTCAACTCTCTACCCTACTCAATGCAGGTATTCCCGTGGTGCAATCCTTAGACATGGTGGCACAAGCACAAGTGAATGCTTCGGGCAAAACCATGCTATTGACCATTAAAAAAGACATAGAAAGCGGTACTTCTTTTTCTAAAGCCTTGCGCCACTACCCGGCTAACTTTAGTCCCTTAAGCTGCAATCTATTCGCCGCGGGGGAACAGGCCGGTTCTTTAGATCAGATGTTAGATCGCGTCGCCAGTTACGCCGAGAAAAGCGAATCCTTAAAGAAGAAAATCAAAAAAGCGCTGACCTATCCCGCCGCCATCATCAGTATTGCCTTCTTCATCACTGCCGGGTTATTGGTGTTTATCATCCCTACCTTTAAACAAGTCTTCGACGGATTTAATGCCGAATTGCCTGCAGCTACCCGCGCCGTCATTGGCCTATCCGATGCCTTAAGACACTATGGATGGATTGCCCTCATTGGTTTTGGACTGAGTTTATACCTACTTAAAAACAGCTATCAAAAAAATAGTAACTTTGTAGCCAAAGTGGATAAACTGTCTTTGCGGCTTCCTATCATTGGGAATATTTTAGAAAAAGCAGCCATTGCACGATTTGCGCGCACCTTAGCCACTACTTTTGCCGCAGGATTACCCCTGGTCGATGCCTTGCAATCGGTGGCGGCGGCTACCGGCAATGCAGTCTTCAGCAACGCTACGCTACATATACGCGATGAAGTTTCACAGGGTTTAAAGATCCAACGCGCCCTGAACAATACCCATTTATTTCCATCCTTAGTGGTGCAAATGGTAGGTGTAGGCGAAGACTCTGGCTCACTGGAATTGATGTTAGGCAAGGTTGCCGATCTGTACGAAGAAGACGTCAATCATGCGGTGGATAACCTAAGTACGTTACTAGAACCGCTACTTATGCTAATCTTAGGGGTATTAATAGGTGGTCTGGTCATCGCCCTGTATTTACCCTTATTTAAACTAGGAGCAGTCATACAGTGATAGAAACATGGGACTTAATACGCAGCTCTTTTGAGCTTCAATTTGGGATAATTCTTGTTTTAGGCTTGTTATTCGGCAGCTTTTTAAACGTCGTTATTTACAGAGTGCCGAAAATGCTGATGCGCCAATGGCAGCAAGAATGCCAAGCCTTCCTGAGCCAAACCGAAAATGTTGGTGAGGTAGAAAAACTCAGCCTATGGTGGCCCGCCTCCCATTGCCCACAGTGTAAAACTCCCATAGCTCCCTGGCAAAATATCCCCGTATTGAGTTTTATCCTGCAAAAAGGTCGTTGTCGCAGTTGTAAGGTAAAAATCAGCTATCGTTATCCGCTCGTAGAAGCATTAACGGCCATTATTTTATTGTGGGTGTTTTTAGTACATGGCTTTACCCTTGCAACATTAGGCTTTAGCCTATTGAGCTTAGGCTTAATCGCCTTGTCTTTTATCGATTTAGACGAACAGATTCTGCCCGATAATATAACTCTACCGCTATTGTGGCTGGGTTTATTGTTCAGTTTAAGCGTGTCTTTTGCCAGTCCTGAAGATGCTATTTTAGGTGCCACTGCAGGCTATTTATTATTATGGCTAGTAGGTGGCGCGTATAAATTATTGCGCCGGCGCGAAGGTATCGGACAAGGCGATTATAAATTATTGGCCTTATTGGGGGCATGGACAGGCTGGCAAGCTCTACCCTTCATATTATTATTATCGTCGGTGATAGGCGCAATAGTGGGAATTATTCTTATACTATTACGTCGCCATAGCATGCAAAAACCCATACCCTTCGGCCCTTACTTATGCTTGGCTGGGTTTAGCGTCATTATTTATCCGCATTGGATACAATCGTTCTACAATTGGGTTGGACCATAATGTACAGCGTAGGCTTAACTGGTGGCATTGCCAGTGGTAAATCCACTGTGGCGGATCTATTTGCAAAACAGGGTGTGACCATCATCGACGCCGATGTCATTGCTAGAGAAGTCATATTACCCGGAGAGAGCGCATATGACAGCATTGTTGCTTATTTTGGCAATAATATTGTAGGCAACGATCAACTTATTGATCGCGCTAAACTGAGGCAGATCATTTTCAACAACCCAGAAAAACGCATCTGGTTAGAAAAGCTATTGCACCCTGTAATACGGCATAGAATGATTGCTTGTAGTCTTAAAGCAAGCTCGCCTTATTGTATTCATGTGATCCCTTTGTTAATTGAAACCTTGCCACACCCAGAGATCAACCGGATTTTAGTAGTGGATGTAAGCGTAGAAACGCAAATAAAACGTTTAAAAATACGCGATAACTTAGATAAAGATATGATAGAGAATATGTTGCAAGCACAAATCAGTCGCAAGGAACGCTTAGCCCATGCAGATGATATTATAGTGAATGAAGGCGATTTGGTGACATTGGCAGATGCCGTGGAGAAATTGCATGAAAAATATTTGCGGTTGGCAAGAGGTTGAAGAATTTGGGTAAACTATAAAGTTGCACTGAGTGTCGCTTACCGCGAGCTCGTCATTGCGAGAATACCGTTTCACTGAGCTTATGCGAAAACACGGAATAAGTAACGGTATTCGAAGCAATGACGGACGTTACAATCCCGAGCTGTTCTCAAGATTAAATGACAGACATATTTTAATGGATACAAAAAAATGAACGGAAAATATTATCAACCTTCGGGATACAATTCAGACTTCGACTTTAAAGGCAACGATTTTGCCGACTATATCGATCACACTCGTAAAAAAATTCGTTTAGCGCGTCTAGATTTACACAGCGATTATTGCGAAGAAATCATAGATGCCAATGCGCCTTTCATGTGGTTGCCTAAAGAAAATAGTGACTACAAAAAACGCGCCGTATTGTTGGTCCATGGTTTATATAATTCGCCCTTTAGCTTAAGAGATTTAGGACATGTTTTTTATCAACAAGGCTTTTTAGTCTACAGCATATTATTGCCCGGACATGGCACAGTACCTGGAGATTTACTCCATATTCATCGTCAATCTTGGCAAAAAGCCATAGATTTTGCTGTGAATGCTTTAAAAGACAGCATTGATGAATTATATTTATGCGGTATGTCTGCCGGCGGTTTATTGTGTTTAGATTATCATCTAAGAAATCCGCATATAAAGATTAAGAGCATCATTACACTGGCGCCAGCACTGAAAATTAAGAATTCCATTGCACCCTTATCTCCACTGATTGCTAAAATTTTGCCTTGGCTAGAAAAAAACAATCAAGACAATTACAGTAAATATCGCTCATTTGCAATGCGACCTGTGCCCGAAGTTTATCATTTGGGTAGAACTGTTTTAAAAAAAATGCAGCAAAAAAAATGTCTGGACATCAAGCTTTTTATGGCATTCTCGAATAGCGATCAAGTCATCTCGGCTAAAGCCTGCGAACAATTTTTTAGGCATTATGCTTCCGCGGATAGCCGTTGTGTTATACATCACAGTGGCTTAAACACCAATACCGATCCCCAAATTCATTATTTGAATGATATATTTCCTGAAACCCAACCTTATGTACTAAGACACAATGGCTTACCCATTTCATCTGAAAATGGATACTATGGCGTAAATGGCAGTTATCGCGACCCTAAAAAAAATGAATTATTGTATAACCCACAGTTTAATGAACTGGCAAAAGCAATAGTCGCATTTTTGTAATTTGCTGAATCCCTGATGACTCTGCTAAGCAATTACAATTAAATTACTATCGTTGTTAGCTGGTGAGCTTGGGGTGAATTGATTTTAAAATAAAATTGTGATATACAGCGTTATTGTAGTTTAAAATTAAAAAAGGGGATATTTATGATAAACTTGAGTCTTTTGATGGCTTTTAATAATCTAAAGAAAGAGTTTAAATCGGCTTTAGAAAATCGGAGAGAGGGAGTCAATAAAGCTGCGGTTTTAAACCGGGCGGTTGGTATGTTGTTCGTTGAAAATGAAACAGAAGAAAAACGCTGCGGATTAGGCTTTTTAAGAGCTTGGCTCAACGACAACGACAATGAGTTGTGCTTATTTTCTAGTTCATTACAGAAGCCCGAGATCGAGAGAAAAATGATACGGTATTTGAGTGCCGTTATGCTATTAGCACATGTCGCTGTACTTTTGACCAAAACTGTAAATGCGCATGAGATATCAGTAAGTGAAGCACGTGAAATAGTTGATAAAATAAACGCGTATATAGTACCGGCGAATGCTCTTTGGAATAGTATTAAAAGAGAAGTTTGGGATAGTATTGGAGGAGACGTTGCAGGCAAAGGCAAAGCTATTTTCACGTCAAAACCTGCTTTAATTCAAAAAGATCAATTGTCGATAATTCTTTATCTCGTTTTTGTAGCGTTTGTGTGTGCAAGTTTAAATCGCATGGACTCCTTGTCAAACTCTGCACCGATATCGTACATAGATATGAGCTTTAATTATTTGACGATGGCTATAGGGCTTGCTCCATTTATGATGATGGGAAGTGTTATGAGGGATGCCTCCAAGTCTTCAAAAAATATAGCTGCTTCCCATATTTCAAAAAATATAGATGCTTCCCATATTTCAAAAAATATGGGTGCTTCCTGTATTTCAGAAATTTTAGGCTTTTTCCCCAAGCCTAACCGAGAAAAAGAGGCAAAAGCACTTTTTGACTATAGCGATTCTGAGATGCGAACCGTGAGAAAGAATGTGCAAAGAATTGTTAGTGTCTTGGATTACAGAGAAGCGCACGATATTCAAAACGATGCGAACACATTTGGCAGTGTTCCATCCTTTACCTTTAGCCCATAATAAAAGGAGCAAGGCTAAAACGCTGATTTTGCAATAATTAGGCGCTGTTGACAATTGAAAAAGCGGGATACAAATGCAATAACCATTCTATTGCATAAGGAGCTCGAGCGGCGATCAGAAAATATAGATGGATATGACAAATTCAGTACAAACCTTGCTTCTTCGCGCAAAAATCGTGAAGCGGTCTCCTCGCAATGACTGCGTTGGAGATCGCCCACAATGCGCCAAACACTATACCCGATAACAATTGTGCTGGTAAAAACGGCCATGCCATGTGATAACACAATATTAAACCTTGAACATTCATAGGATAATGCCCTGCACTCAGCCATACGCCTAAATTCGTTAATAGCCAGAAGAAAAGACTGGCGCAAAAGACTTTGGCAATACAATTGAACCAGTGCATCTTCGACCACGGATGGGCGAATATGGCAATAATCAACAATAATGTGATGGCATTAACGATAGACCACAAACCAAAAGCAGGATAACCATGCAACACAGATAAGCCACTATCAGCTATTTCCACAACCACTAAAGTCAGTATGCCTGCTTTTAAAAATGAATAACGGCTGGCTAGATAAACTGTCATGGCAATTTCAGGAGAGTAATCCGCGGTGTGTGGTAGCCATTTACAGATTAAGGTTAGTAAAGCCCATACCGTAGCGGCTATCATGATAGCGTTAAACCGCCATCGCTATAGATAGCGCCGTAATATTGATGATAGAAAAAAGAAACAATTTGCGTGCCCACATCTTATCATCTTCAACAAAAAAGCCCCATAGGCTCATGCCTATCCAGATGATCCCCACAAGAGCAGCTGTAATTAAATACAGTACATGTGTAACGCCTAAAATAGGCAATAGCATAGTAACTAAGAAAAATAAAATGACGAAGATTAGAATATTAAATTTAGTATAAGCCATGCTTCTTTTTAAAGGCAAAACAGGAATGCCTGCACTGGCATAATCATCACGATAGCAAATGGCTATGGCAAAAAAATGCGGCATTTGCCAGCAGAATAAAATTAAAAACAAAACAAAGGCTACTAGATCAAATTGACCCGTTACCGAGGTATAGCCTACTACCGGCGGCACGGCCCCAGACACGGCGCCGATCACGGTACCAAACACGCTGCTGCGTTTTAACCACAAAGTATAGGTAACCACATAGGCCAATAGACCAATGATCGCAATGAACAACGTTAAACTGTTAGTGCCTAAATAGAGCAAGAAGAAACCGATTACACCAAAAGCCAGCGCATACAACAGCGCTATTTCGATTGATAAATTATCGGTAGCTATTAGACGTTTTTTAGTACGCTCCATCAATTTATCTATATCACGATCGATACAATTATTTAAAATACAGCCACAGGCGATGACTCCTATCATTCCTAGAAGACTGGCAAAAAAATTGAAAAAATGGAAGCCGTTACTGTGTACCGCCAGAAAGTAGCCACCGCAAAGGGTGACTACATTACCAAAGATGATTCCTGGCTTAATAATGGAAAGATGTTTCATGGTGATTACTCGCACTTTTTTAGAGTAATTACGCCGTTTAGTTATCATTTCCTACATAGACATGGCATTCATGCCCATGTTCTCGTATAAATGGTACATGATCCATAGAGTGCCCAGAACGAAAATTAACACCATTATTAAGGCAAAGAGAAAACTTAACAAGTTCCAAGTCGCCTTAGAGTGCGTACTTAAGTGTAAAAAGAATACCAACTGCACAAACAGTTGAGCCAGTGCCAATACTCCTACCGCTATATACAAGTGGAGTTTAGAAAAGGCGCCGGAGCCCACTAAATAAAAAGAAATCAGAGTCAAAACTACCGATAATATAAAGCCAATAGCATAGGATTTATGCGTACCGTAAGTCGCACCTGTATCTACATCGAACTCAGGTTCATGTTTTGCCATTTTAAATTGCTCCCATCAAGTAAACGACTGAGAATACAAAAATCCATACGATATCCAAAAAATGCCAGAATAAGCCCAAACACGTTAATTTGGTTTTAGTAACGGCTGTGATGCCGTGCTTATTAATTTGGTATATCAGCGTTAACATCCAGATTAGCCCCATGCTAACATGCAAGCCGTGGGTACTCACCAAGGTGAAGAATGAAGACAAGAAAGCACTGGTAGCCCAAGTATTCCCTTCCACATACATAGCGTGAAATTCATAGATTTCCATGCTGATGAAAGATAAACCCAGAAAAAACGTCAACCATAACCAACCAATGACTATATTCTTATTGCCTGTATTACGCGCTAACATGGCCAAACCATAGCTAAAACTACTGGTCAAGAGGATCATGGTTTCAGTCAGCACAAAAGGCAAACTAAACAGCTCTTTACCATGCGGACCACCATAAGTATGGCTGTGCAATACCGCGTACACAGCAAATAGCGTCGCAAACAAAATACAGTCCGTCATAATGTATATCCAAAAACCGAATACATTTTTCGAACCATCAAAATGATGCGTATGGTGATCGTTCACCATCGGTGTAGCACTCATAGTTTTGCTCCTGCTATTTCCTGTTGATGTTTAGTTTCTATCGCTTCAACGGTGCTCGCCTTGACGTAATAATCAATATCGTAGTTGCAAGCACGGGCGATAACCGAACCTATGGTACAGATTACTCCGACTATAGCCAACCACCAAATATGCCACACCATCGCAAAACCGAGTATGAGTACAAACACACTTATGATAAAACCCATAGCCGTATCTTTAGGCATGTGTATATCATGATAAGGCTCTGTACGTATTTTAGGTTTGTTGTCTACATCCAAACCTTTTTGCTTGTCATACCAAAATGCATCTATACAATTGACCTCTGGGTCGTGCGCAAAATTGTAAAACGCAGGCGGAGATGACGTAGCCCATTCTAAGGTACGGCCATTCCAAGGATCACCTGTAACATCGCGATACCCTTCTTTATGCCTATTCTTAATACTAACGATGAGTTGCAATACCTGGAAAACCACACCCACAGCAATAATAGCCGCGCCTATAGCAGCCACAATTAAGAAAGGTTGGAAGCCCGTAGCGGCATCATAATGATATAATCTACGAGTCATACCCATACCACCCAAGATATAGAGCGGCATAAAGGCAACAAAGAAACCTATAATCCAACACCAAAAAGCACATTTGCCTAGACGTTCATTTAATCTAAATCCGAACATCTTGGGGAACCAGTAGGTAAAGCCTGCAAAATAGCCGAATACTACCCCGCCAATAATGACGTTATGGAAATGCGCCACCAAGAAGGTACTATTGTGGGCCTGAAAATCAATTCCGGGCACAGACAACATTACGCCCGTCATGCCCCCTATAGTAAAGGTAGCGAAGAAACCCATCATCCAATACATAGGTGAGGTAAAAGTAATGCGCCCCCTGTACATGGTGAAAATCCAATTAAATAATTTCACGCCCGTAGGGATGGATATGATCATCGTCATGATGCCAAAGAAAGCATTCACATCAGCTCCCGACCCCATAGTAAAGAAGTGATGCAACCATACCAAGAAGGACAAAATGGTAATGACCCCAGAAGCCCATACCATCGTCGTATAGCCAAATAAGGGTTTCTTAGAAAAAGTGGCCACTATCTCGGAGTAAATACCAAAAGCAGGTAACACCAATATGTATACCTCTGGGTGTCCCCACATCCAGATCAAATTGACGTACATCATTTGATCGCCGCCATAGCTAGTGGTAAAGAAATGCATGTCCATATAGCGATCTAAAGCGAGCAAAGCTAAATCGACCGTTAACACGGGGAAAGACGCCATGATTAAAATACAAGAAAAGAATACAGTCCAGGTAAAAATAGGCATTTTCATCAACGTCATGCCAGGACAACGCATTTTCACGATGGTCACAAAAAAGTTGATACCGGACAATAAGGAACCTAGTCCCGAAATTTGCACCGCCCAAATATAATAATCTGTTCCCACCGAGGGGCTATAGGCAAGCTCCGAGAAGGGGGGATAAGCTAACCAACCTGCATGCGCAAAATCGCCAATTAATAAGGACATATTAGCGAGTACAACACCAACGACAAACAGCCAAAAGCTGAGTGAGTTCAGAAAGGGGAAAGCCACATCGCGAGCGCCTATTTGCAACGGCACCGCAATGTTAAACAAAGCAAACATCAGCGGCATAGCCACAAAGAAAATCATGATGACGCCATGGGCCGTGAATATTTGATCGAAATGTTGTGGGATCAAGTAGCCAGTAGAGTCACCTGACGCCAGTGCTTGCTGGGTTCTCATCATTGCTGCATCTACAAATCCCCTGAATAGCATGATAAAAGCAACAACGAAATACATGACTGCAATGCGTTTGTGATCGACGGTAATGATCCACTCACGCCAGAGGTAACCCCACTTTTTGAAATAGGTAAGCCCACCTACTAAAGCAACACCACCTATGATGATGAAGATAAACATCGACAAAATAATCAGTTGCTGGCTGACTGGCTCATAAAGATAAGGAAACACCTCGTGTGGATTACTGAGTTTTCCTATGAATGTTTCTAACATAGTGTTTTCCTAATTTAATGGTTACTTTGGTTCATAATAGCGTGTTCATCCGGTACTGCATTATCACCCATACCTGGCATCATGTAGCTCATAACAATCTTGTCAAACAACCCTGATTCTACACTTCCGAAATAGCGAACGGGGTCATCAGTAGACTGGGGTACCAATTGTTTCCAAAACACATCTGAAGTTAATGTATCCGGTGTCTCTTGGATTTTCTTAACGCAACTGTTAAATTTATCTGGTGATGTAGCCTCAGTAACAAATTGCATTCCCGCAAAGCCGATACCAGTATAATTAGCGCCAAAACCCCTATAAGATCCTGGTGTATCCGTGTACAAGTGCAATTGCGTGGTCATTCCGGTCATGGCATAAATCTGCCCGCCCAGCTGCGGAATAATAAAAGAATTCATGGGGGCTGCTGCCGTTATTTTAAAATTGATAGGCCTACCCGTAGGTATGCACAGATAATTGATAGTGGCTATTTTGTAATCAGGATAGATAAACAACCATTTCCAATCCAACGAAATAACTTCTATCGTCACGGGTGCTTCTTGTGAGTCCAGCGGTTTGAAAGGATCTAAGCTATGGGTAGTTTTCCAAGTGACTGTGCCTAAAATAAGAATGATAATACAGGGTATAGTCCACCAAACCACTTCTAAAAGGGTATTGTGTCTCCACTCTGGCTCATATTTGGCATTATTTTGCGTCTTTTCTCTATACCGCCAACCAAAAAATAGAGCCATAAAGATAGTAGGGATAACGACGATCAACATGAGCCCAACGGCAAAGAAAATCAGCCTATGCTCAGCAATCGCTACTTGTCCTTTAGGCGCTAATATACCCTCTGAGACACAACCGCTTAAAGCCAGCGATAGGATCACAAGCAATACAACGCCCATATTTCTAAGAAGTCCCTTAAGTGGGAGCTTAGAGACTAAATTGGTAATAGCTTTCATCATGCTTCGTTTCCTTTTTTGTACATTAGGTACCCCACCGGCAAAGTATAAACAAGCAGCCTAAATAGTGCTGCACCACAAAGCACCCGTAGCGTATGCGATACACCCCCCTATTGTCAATCGTGTATCCTCTTAATTACCCTATTCATTTCGTTTTTTTTCAAAAAAAACAGTAAAAAACAAGGTTATTGATAACAGTTCTTATTTGAACGGCAGTCTAGTCTCCTATTCGCATCTTGAACTAAAATGTGTATATAATAAGATGAGTTGTAAAATTATACGGAGAGAATTATGCCCAAAATATTAGCCAGATCTTTTTTTAAACACATTGCCAGCGTTTTCATCCTACTGTCTTTTTTTAGTTCTATTTTTGCTACATGCACTAAGGCCGAAGTTGAAAAAGCCGATATGCGTTGGGCAAAGGCCATGGATTCAAACAACGTCAATAAAGTGGTCGACTTATACGCAAAAACAGCTGTCCTCGTTTCCACGGTACAAACACCCCCTATAGTCACTAGACAGGGGCGAATCGCCTATTTCAACAAGTTTTTTCATACTTACAAAAATGCACGTGTTACCTATACCGACAATAAATACATCCAAGTATTCAATGGCGGTGCGGTTAGTTCGGGTTTATACACTTTTTCGGGCATCAAGCACGGCAAAGAAACCGATGTGAAAGCCCGTTATACCTTTGTGTATAGAGCTACTCCCAATGGTTGCGAATTGATTACGCATCATTCTTCGGAATGGCCTGAGTAAGCGCTTGACAGGCCACGATTCCTTAAGAGAGTACGCAGGGAAGCAACTGGTTTCTTTCTTAAGAAAAGGAGATTTTGCCCATGCCGGAGAAGAAGCAGCCATTGATCTCGCTTTTTCTAATGTTGCACGTGCACCTGAACAAAGCATCTTAGATGTAGGTTGTGGTCTGGGTGGCACGGCAGCCTACATTCAAGATCATCGTTTAGGACGAGTTACGGGCCTAGACATTGAAAAAGAAGCAATTCTATATGCCCAAGAAAAATATCCCACTTGTGTATTTCACTGTTGTGATGTCTTGGATGCCGCACAAGTCATTACACAACGTTTTGATCTGATATGTATGTTTAATGCATTCTATGCTTTTTCAGATCAACTCGCAGCACTCAAGACTTTAAATAAACTTATAGACATGAAAGGGAAAATCATTATTTTTGATTATTCCGATCCAGACATTAGAAAAATAACACCTCTATTTAGAGCTGGAGACAAAAACACCTCCCCTTTTAAACCCATTTCGTTCCAAGGGATAGATTCCTTACTAGAACAAAGTGGTTGGAAGCTTTCAAAAAAGATAGACATTAGCCCTCAATACATACAATGGTACACACAGCTCATTGATCGGCTACAGGGAAATGAGAATGAAATAATACGTCTATTCAGTCAATCCTTATTTCAAAAGGCAATAACAACTTACTCCTCTATAAAAGAGTCACTGGTTAAAGACTTGCTGGGTGGAATTCTGCTTTATGCAGAAAAAGCATAATTTATTGCTTAAGCGTCAGTGCTGCTGGCAACGCAATCAAACACATCGCCATTAAAAAAACAATCGCTGAAATATCAGATCCTGTTTTATAAATTAAATAACTACATATCGTAGGTGCAATGCCTCCAAAAATAGCCGTAGGCGTTGTAAAGCCTAACCCTAACCCTCTAGCGCGAAAAGTATTGTGAAATTGACTGGCCATCATTTCTATATTTATTCCATCAATACAGCTTAAAGACAACGCAAATACAATTTGCACCCAAAAAAGACAGATCAATGTTCCTTCTTTTAATATCATAAACAAGGGATATGTTAAAATAAAAATAGAAATGATGCTAATTAGGGCTAGATTCCTACGCCCTATTTTAGGCGCTAACGCTCCAAAAATTAAAGTAAAAATAATCAACATAAACAACCCTAAAGTTCCGCTTAAAAATGCCTGCACTTCATTTATTTTTAGAAATACATGTAGATACGATGGCATCCAAACAAATAACAAGTAGAAAGTTACCGCTATGAATGCATTTATCGCAATGATACGCATTAGTCCCGCCTTATTCAGTATAATCTCTGATACCGTTTTTTTATAAACATTCTTATTTGACAATATATTGTCGTCTGGTATTAAGATATTTCTCCTAAGATAGAAAACGAAGATCAAGATAAAAAAGCCAAAGAAGAATGGTATGCGCCAAGCCCAGGCCAAAACTTGCTCCGCACTAAACAGCCAATAAAGTACTGTTGCCATGGTTGAACCCAATAAAACACCCAGCATTGAACTTGCAGCCACAAAACTACAATAAAAAGACTTTTTTTCATCAGATGATCTTTCATAAACATAACAAGCTGAACCAGGCAATTCACCACCCGCCGCAAAACCTTGCACCAGTCTTAGAGTCACTAAAGAGATTGTTGCTAAAACACCCACACTGGTATGGGTAGGAAGAAATCCTATTAATATAGTTGGGATCGCCATCATCAGCAAAGATAGATTTAGAGAGGAAATTCGATTATAACGATCGGCTATATAACCAAAAAAGACACTACCCAAAGGTCTAATTAAGTAACTGACTGAAAACAAGAAAAAAGCTTTAATCAATTCTATTTGCGCATTGCCTGAGGGGAAAAACAAATACCCAATTTTGGAAACCAGATAAGCATAGACCGAGAAGTCATACCATTCAAAAATATTTGCTAAAAACCCGACATAAACTAAATTTTTACTTTTCATATATTTATTGTACTTGAATAAAGATGTGAACCATGATGCGCATTATACACCTATTTCACTTCAAGATGCGAAATTTGAATAAACTTTTTGAACTCGAATCAAAGCTTTGTCATCCTCAACGCAATCGGCACCGCGTCGAGGATGACAACGTTTTAGTACTGTGTTCGTAGAAAGTATTGCTCTCGCATCTTCCTTGACGATGGTATGTTTGTTTTAGTTTATCTATTGCGTAAAAGTATTAAAACATCTGTTAGCGAATGCTTTTTCGACTTTCCTATAATGTTAGACACATGCGTTTCCACCGTCTTAACGCCCAGATTTAATGCAGCTGCAATGCTTTTGTAAGAGGTATTCTGTTTCATACAAAGCAAATACCGTAATTCTTTTTCAGTTAAAGATTCATTAAAAAAATTTTCTATATTCAAATGCTTAGAGAAACAATGTAACGCTTCACTTTTTTTATGGTAAATCGCTTTATAATATCCTAGAAGCTTCAACGGATCCGTCTTAGCAGTCAAATCAAAACTAAGCGTTAGAATCGCGGCCACCTTATTGCTATTACTCAACACGGGCGTTTTAGTCATATTTTGAATATGTATCAGTCCGCATTTATCCAAAAAGATCTTTTCTTGAACACAGACCGTTTCTTGTTTATCTCGAACTTGAAAGTCTAAAAAATCTATCTGATCGGCAAATCCCTTACCCCAATAAGGCGCCATGAACGCATTCAAATCTTGAACCGTTGCTCCTATAATTTCGTTTACACACTTTAGACTATACACTTCCAAATTGCTTTGATTGCTAAAAATATAACGTCCTGTTTTTGGTGCTTTAATATGTGCAGGTTCAGGCATCGAAGAGATAAATTCCAGTAAGGCATCCCCGCCTACTTTGAAGTTGGTTTGTTCACAAGCCCCTAAAAGAGCTATGTTATTTTCCTGTGCATCCTTTAAATTTTGCTTCATAATAACGACACCTCCTGATGTTCATATATTATAATAATAAATTATTTATGTCAAAATTCTATTTTCTTATTTCTTACCCGCTCCCTTCCTTAAAAATAAATCTTCTATAGACACTCTAGCAATACTAAAGCAAGCGATACTTCAGGGAATTCCCCTGATTTTATTTTAATAAATTTAGAATACACTTTCTTCCAGATAGTACGAAGAGCAAGGTTTTACCACCAAGAAACCACAAGCATGTCCACTTCCCATGGTGTACATTGAAAAATAAGGAGAAAGCAATGATGCCCATTCGAGCTGAAATTACAGAAGATTGTCAACCAACGAGCTGCTCTGACAAAAAAAACCGATCTCAATGGACACCCGAACAATGCCGCATACAGAATATGATGCTATTAGCCGGGTGTAATTTGGCAGAACGCCTAGAAATCTTATTGACTTTACCTGGTGCTGAGTTTTTCTTGAAGTGTCATAATCACCCACTTGAATCCCTTACAGAGGCCATTGAACACTGGTTCAGCATAGGCGATCGCTGGATGAAAGCCTTTGAGGACAAAGATAAAAATGATCCGAGTAAGAGTACCCTAATCACTGCCGATGATAACTATTAAAAACACAGAAACATAAAAAGGCGACTCACGAGTCGCCCTTTTAGAGTAACAGCAAAAGTTACTACAAACTCGGGCTTGTCTTCTCAGAATTAAGTTTAGAGTCCATCTCACTTTTTGTAACTGGAAGATTAGTATCGCTTGCTGTAATCACAGGTACAGGAGGTAGAGGCGCATTAGAATAAAAGCGACTAGGTGATGACGATAATCGGTTTGCTTTTTGGCTAGGGCTACCCTCACTCGCTATTTCTGCTATCTCTTTCTTAACATCCTCTTTTACTTCCTCTTTTACATCCTCTTTTACTTCCTCTTTTACATCCTCTTTTACTTCCTCTTTTACATCCTCTTTTACTTCCTCTTTTGCTTTCTCTTCTTCTCCTACCTTTTCTACTCCCTCTTCTTTTTTTGGCAATACTACAGACATTGGGCGTACTATAGGCGTTGCAGCGAAAAATTCTAGAAAATTTCTTACCTCGGGTGTTAATATAGCGCCCTCAGGTTGTTTAAATGCCTCAGAAACCAATTTTACCTTGGTAGGATGGATTGAGCGTTCATGTTCAGATATGGAGCTATCTTCTTTTTTATATTTTACAGCTAGCACCTTTTTTGATTCATCCCACATCTTTTTTGCTTCGTCCCATTTAAAATACAATGTCTTATCAGCCATTTCTTTGGGCCAATCTTGATCATCTTTTAGCAAAATTATCTCACGACCTTTGAACAAAGACTCCTTTGGAGGTGCGTAAAATGAAGATCTTGCAGGAGGACCAAATTGTAATGACGGACGCTTTGCCAAGACAGTTGGAGGCATAGCATCTTTCGCTACTTCTTCTTCCTCTTTTTTATCCGAAGATGTAGCAGGTGGCTCATCATAGAATGGTTGAGCTTTTTTGGCAAACTGTTGTAGGATCGGCGTTACCTTTGCCGTTAATTTAGATTGTTTGAATGCATCAGAAAGATCTGCTCTAGTTGCATCTCCCTTATATGGGAGTGAATACGTAAATAGGGTACCATCTGCTTTTTTACATTGTCCTGTTAACATTTTGCTTTCTGGGTCCCATTTAAAATAGAACGTCTCTTCAGCCATTTCAGGCCAAGCCTGATCTTTTGATAACAGTTTCTGATCATACCCAGCGAGCGAACGCTTCTTTTGAGAGGCGCTAGATTGTGATAAACACGCTACCGAGATAGACGAAGACAATGCTTCTGTTTCTGCTTTTGCTTCGAATTCTTCTTCTGCTTTGCTGTAATCATGGCCACCACCCTGAGAGATTATAAGCTGCTGGTAGTCGTCAGGACTTAACTCTAAACGCTTATCCATTTTGTCTTCTGCTAAAGCTCCGCTGACGAATCCACAAAGTGGATTAAGATCTTTTGGATCACACTGCGCTAACCTACCTCTATGTACATGATATAGACTAGCGTGGGCAGCTTCGCGACCAACTAATATATATCCCGTTTCAAGTGAGCCTAACTCCTCACCTTCTGGCAAAACAGATAAAACATGTAATATAGCTTTTTCTAATTTGTCAGCTTTGGTAAAAGTAGGAATTCTAATTGCTTTCGGAATTTTAGTAACTTCAGAGCGCTTTATTAATTGACTGCTCTTCCGCATAATCGAGTCCATAAGGCTCCCCTCCCGTATTAAAGCATCTGCTTTTAATATAGCATCTTCAGAACCGCCTTTGCCTTGAACAAACGCTCTTACACCCGTAGCAATATATTCTATTAATGGCAGCGACGATGATGTGGCAGAAGATGAATCTATGCTTGCGTTTACAGCTCTTTCCGCTTCTGCTCTCTCCTTTTCAGCCTTCTCAAGTATGGTTCGTGCTTGGCTCTCAGCATCTTGTGCTGACATATCACAGGTCTCCATCAAAGCTCTTTTTATTTTCTCTAAGTTTTCATCTCTAACTTCTCTAGAACCGCCTTGGCCTCGAACAAACGCTCTTACACCCGCAGCAACACGTTCTGTTAATGGCCGCGGTGGGGGAGGTGGAAGTGGTGCGGCAGAAGATGAATCTATGCTTGCGTTTACAGCTTTTTCCTCTTCTGCCTTCTCCGCTTCTGTTCCCTCCTTTTCAGCCTTCTCAAGTATGGTTAGTGCTTGACTCTCAGCATCTTGTGCTGACATATTACAGGCCTCCATCAAAGCTATTTTTATTTTCTCTAAATTTTCTTCTCTAGATAAAACTTTATCCTCTTTCTTTTCAGATATTTCTGATGCTTCTTCTTTTTCCGGTGCTTTTAATGCAGCGTCTTTTTCAGCCACTCTTTCTGAAAATCCATCTAATATTGTTTTAACAGCAATTAGCTGCATATCGAAAGGCTTTTCTTCAGAAGAATTTAGATTGTGCGCTAAAAGACATGCTTGGAATTCCGGTAACAACTCATTAAATACTTTAAGAGATAATTCAGTTCTTAATGTCTTATTTTGCTCTTCTTCCAGCTGCCCACTTTGCTCTTCTTCCAGCTGCCCACTTTGCTCTTCTTCCAGCTGCTCACTTTGCTCTTCTTCCAGCCGTCTATTGCGCTCTTCTTCCAGCCGTCTATTGCGTTCTTCTTCCAGTCGTCTACTGCGTTCTTTTTCTAGCCGTCCATTTCGTTCTTCTTCCAGCCGTCCATTTCGTTCTTCTTTCAGCAACTCTTCTCGTTCTGCTGCTGGGATCTTAGCCCATTCTTCTTCCAATATCTGCTCTCGTTTTTCTTGTAACATATCGCGCCATGTTGCTTCAAGTGCCTCTTTTTGTTTTTTATTCACTCTCCTCTTTAGTTCTCCTTCAAACACAAATCTTTTCTTCCATGTCTCTTTCAACATCTGCTCTCGTTTTACTTCAGGAATATCAGCCCATTCTTGTCGCAACATCTGTTCTCGTAGGTTTTCTGGCATCTTATCTCGCAAAAGTTGCTTTAGTTGAGATTGAGTCATCTTTTCCAATGTTCCTTTCGGCCTCCGTTTTTGTTCTTCTCTCAAAATCCTCTGCTGCAAGTTATCTGTCAGTTCGTTTTTCAAGATATTCTGTTGTTTTTCTTGCGACATCAACCCCCTTTCTATTATCCACATCTGCTCCTCTTCTTCTTTCAACATTTTCTTAAGCACCTCTTCCGGCATAGAATTTTCCTGCTCTATCAAAATCCTATTTCGCACGATTTTCTCTCGTTCTTCTATCAAGATCCGCTGTTGTTCTTTTTCTGGTATCCTCTTCCATTCCTCTTCTAAGATCTGCTCTTGTATCTCTTTTTCTAAATCAACAATTTCTTGCTTTATTTTCTTTTGAAAGTCAACCAAAGCAAAATACACCGCAGAAAATTTCAGCGGAAATAGTCTAAAAGTATCGCTAACCATAACTTTACTACACCCTACTACAGCAAAATCTTCTGCGTAAGGATAATACAAAATAAAATCCGTTAGAAAATAAGAAAATAACTGCAAGCGTTCAATCTCTGATATCTTTTCTGTTGATATTTGCTCTAATCTTACTTCCGCCGTCAGTTCAAAAATATCTGCGCGTTCTTTTTTTAAAAGATCACTAAAGGTCTGTTGCACTAACGCTTCAGATTGTCCTACTGCTTTTTCAATGCTATTGATGAGTGTCCGTTCTCTGATAATTTTTATAACAAAGTCCGGTTCACGAGCAAATAGAAGCAAAGGCGAGGAACTTTGTCCTATAGTCGATCGAATAATTTCTTTTTCTATCGCTCTAATTGCTTTTTTTGAATGTGCGGCCATGATATTCCTTCCTGGTAAATTGTTGAGTTATACTTCAGAAGAATATTCAGAGTAGTTACTATTTTAAACAACCTATTCTTCTGAACGACAATAGTCGCACGAAAAAGTGTAACTCGTCAAATGCTTGAATTCTTTATACCACTGAACATGAGTTCAGCGTAAATGATCCCTGGCTGAAAATATTTGGGGAGCATAAAAAAACACAAAGTGGTTCTATTCAATTCAAAAAGATATCAGGCGATAATCCATAATTGCAATATCGCCTGATAAAAGATTTGTTTAAGAGAATCTATAGCCAAGACCTACGCCAAACACCAATGGGTTGATGTCTACACTGGTTTTTTGTGTAGGCAAGAGCCCGCCCGTTTCGACTGAAACATCACTGTTGATGTAAATTTTCTTAACATCGGCGTTAAGTGACCAGTGATTGTCTATGGCCACATCAAAACCGGCTTGTAAAGCAGGCCCTATGCTATTCTTATAGTCTACACTAGTTGCTACAGAGCCTGGGTTCACACCATAGAAATCTGTATAGTTTATACCAGCCCCTATGTAAGGACTAATGCGACTCTCTGGGAAAAAGTGATATAGCGCCGTTAAAGTCGGTGGCAACAAATTAACAGTTCCTAAGTTCACATCACCTAGAGCAGTATTTCTTGCTTCCACATTATGTTTTGTAGTCGCTAGAATCAATTCTGTTGAAATGTTTTTTGTGAAAAAATAGTTGACGTCAAATTCTACGGTCGCTTCGGTGGATATGTCATCCGCATGTCCGCCCAAATCAGGTTTTATTGTACTACTACTTGCTCTGGGATCAACTACTATCGCTCTTGTGCGTATCAACCACGGTCCTTGCGCTAATTCATTTACATCATTTGTTTGATTTGTAACTAATGGAACATCTGCAGCAGAGCCAGCAAAACAAACAGATGCTAGAAGAGTTGAGATTCCAACTAAAGATAAAGAAAGATAACGGTTCATTTTTACGCTCCTAATTAATATTATTTTCAAGCAGATCTTAAGGCGATAAAATTAATTAGTCAATGCTTTTTCATTTAAAAAAACATATTTAACTTTTTTTAAAATTGAATGAGAATTATTTGCAACTTGATCAATGTTCTTTCGCCAAAAAAACATATTTAAAAATTTTTAAAGCTGAATGAGAACTATTTGCAATATATAGAATAATAGATGGACCACAACGAGCTCCAAAATTTCACGGTACGGTTGTTACACGCGGAGCCCGTCATTGCGAACAAGCAAGTAGCTAATCTATAATAGAAACTAGGCACGGCAATGATAACTGAGTTATTAAATTCAACAAAACTAGACGAGCGCAACTTTATCATTTTGTGAATACTATCATATAGCGAGACTATTATGGTTCAATTACTCGCTTGTTCGCAATTGTAAAGGTTAAGTAATTCGTTGATAAAATAGTAAGAATATCGTTGAAAACAATATAGATCTTATTGAGTAGTCTAATCGGGTTCAATTGCGCTGAATCTCGTCATTGCGAGCAAATGAGTGCTTGATATATAATAAAGGCTTTGTACGGTAACAACAGTAGAATAACTAAACTGCACGGAACCAAACGAATGCAGCGCGGCAATCCATCGTTTGAACAATAAAAATGAGTACTATATACATTGAAAATCATAAAATACTGTGAGTGTTATAAATTGAGTATTTTACTGGATTGCCACACTGCGCTCATCCAGTTCCGCGAAATTCTATCATTCAAAAGACATTCACGCACATAAATTTCTTTATAATTTTGTGTTTTCGCTGGTTCGCAATGACGGGCTCCGCGTGTAACAACCATACCGTGAAATTTTAGAATTCATTGAGACTATCAATGAATTATTTAACCTTTACAGCAATGACGGCCGGGTAGCTCTAATCTATTGAACTTACTCATAGACACGAATGTTAAAACCACTAACTTGCATGACCTGAAACTTATCAATGAATTATTTAACCCTTACAGCAATGACGGAATTCAGTGCAATTGAACTCGATTAGAGTATTTACTCTAAGGTCCCAGATTGAATTTCGGCTTGCAAATATATGCGCATATATTAGCCAAATCAATCCTTTTTCTGGAGAGTTCTCGCCTCTATTATCAATTTCCCGGAAAAATCCACATTAATATCGTGATTTTTCCGAATTAATGAGTTATTTTTAGCCTTTTGCACGATAATTCCATATAATTCTTCCCAAAAGCTGATTTTTAGTCTATAATGGCCATGCCTCTACTTTTTGACTCTCGACGTTTGGAAGCTCTCCAGCTTTTCAAAAACGACTGGCCTGAGTGTGGTAATTAGTCTGATAAGTCATTGACTTATCGTTTGGAATGTATCTTTGGAGAACTGATCGAATGTCTACTATGAAAAAAGTCTACGTTGGTAACTTGAATTATCAAACAACGGAAGCAGGGTTAACCCAATTATTTGCTGAATGTGGTCCTATTGTTAGCGCCACCGTCATTATGGACAAATTCAGTGGCCGTTCAAAAGGCTTTGGTTTCGTTGAATTTGAAACCGTTGAAGCCGCTAACTCCGCATTGAAATTTGACCAATCCACTTTGGATGGCCGTCAAATTCGTGTGAATTTAGCAAAAGAACAAACCCAAGGCGGCGAACGCCGTTCCTTTGGTGGTCCTAAGCGTGATGACCGTGGTCATGGCGATCGCGACCGTTACTAGAATCTAAATCTATACTCATAGCAGTTGATTTTTAGGCGCGGCGCCTAGCCCTCGAGCACCAGGAGTGTAGTACTCTACATGACTGGTGCAAGATGGGCAAAGGCAACAAAGCCTAAGAATCAAATGCGAAGAGTATAGAGGTATTGCTTGCAGCGCCTCTGTAGGTCTTCATTTCAAATACTTCATAAATTCCCTTGTAACTTTGGCTGACCTCGTCATTGCGAGCAAGGCGAAGCAATCCCCGGTAAAATCCTGTATTTATCCGGCATTTCAGTTTTTATTAGCCATCCGTATAACAACGGTTCATTGTATTGTTCCACATTTTCCTGGACAATTGCCGTGCTGCATTCGTCTAGTTTCGCGCAGTGTAATCATTCCGCTGTTATCAGTGTTCATAGATTTTGTTATATATCCAACTCTCATTTGCTCGCATACGTGAGAACTATATTATAAGAACTTGTTTTACAGATTCTACTGTTGCTTAACCATTCATTTTAGTCTAGACTTTCTTTAATAAAAAAGTACAGGGAGTACAGGATTTCAATGAATAATTTTTTATTTTGGGTCCCTTCTGTGGGTTTGTTTTTTTTCGCCATTTGTGCTTTTTTGCTCGTAGGTCATTTTTGGTGTAAATATAAAAATCAATATGTTTCTGAGGCCGCCCGCTCAGATATGCATATAGTCGAAACAACCATTTACGCCATCATGGGTTTGTTGATCGCCTTTGCGTTTTCGGGCGCGAATACCAGGCTCGATCAACGGCGCTTACTCATCATCGATGAAGTGAATTCTGTCCTAGCCACTTACTATGCTTTGGATATACTCCCTCCGGATATGCAAGCAGAAGCACACCAGGATCTGAAACAGTATGTTAATGATCGTCTAGAGTGGTACCGCTTATATCCCAATAAGGCCAGCATGAATCAGCAAAGACAAAAGTACCTACAAATACAAAGAGAATTATGGAATATGGCAATGCAGGTGTGCAACAAACCAGGCGCTACACAGACTTGTTCATTGCTGCCAAACGCTTTAATTAATATGATAACGATTGAAAACAAAAAAACCTTATATAAATATCTACATCCCCCCACAATTGTCTATGAAATGCTACTGGCTATAGTGTTACTAGGATCTTTATTAGCTGGCTACACCGTACGTGGCAATTTCAAAGAAATTAGCGTGCACATGCTACTCTACGCCATCATCCTTTCATTGATGATCTTTATTATTCTCAATTTAGAGTTCCCACGTGCAGGCTCATTCAGCGGTTCTATATTTGATAACTTTAATACGGGCTTTGTATCGCTACAAGCTATGATGAAATGATATACTCTTCGCACTTGCTTTTTAGGGGGTGTTGCCTGCGCTCATCTCACACAAGTCATGTAGAGTACTACACTCCTTGTGTTCGAGAGCTGGGCGCCTACCCTAAAAACCAATTGCTGTGAGTATAGCTATCACATTTTAGATTCCGCAATCTCAGAATATTATTAAGAGACACTCACATAAGAACGGTGGCCACAGCTACAAACTGGGATCTCGCTTACACCACTAAAATGCACTAGCTTTTGGCATTTCTCGCATTGCAATGCATCCAAACCGGTTAAATCCCCTGCCGTAAAAACCACGGGATTATCCTTAGCGTCTAGGCCTAGTTTATACCATTCTATGGTGGTGGGATCTTCTACCTTAGACAATAAATCCCATAATTTATCAGTAATATAATCGCTGTCTCGCTGAACAACGTCCTTAATTCCTTCTTCGGCAGCAGCGCCATACTGACTTAATACCCGCAGATCGCGCGCCAAATAATGGGCTATTTTTTGTACTTCATGTGCCGTCATATCCTGTATGGACACATCAACTTCCATACTCGCCTCCCATAGTTTCTCCAATGCCGGTTTAGTACCATACTCCACTTTATTCATTAGCTGATGTAATTTTTGAATAAGATGTATATAGGTGTCTTTTAGGCGCTTGTTCATATTGATGTTCCTTATTAAGTCAAAATATGCTATTCTAGGCGCTCACAATGAGCAGGAATCCTACACATGAGCCATCCCAGCTATGATGCCAGCACTATAGAGTCTAAGGTACAACAATACTGGCAAAAAGAACAGAGCTTTAAGACTACTGAAGATCCCACGCGGGAAAAATTCTATTGCTTAACTATGTTTCCTTACCCCAGCGGTCAATTGCATATGGGCCATGTGCGCAACTATACCTTGGGCGATGTCATTGCTCGTTATCAGCGCATGTTGGGAAAAAATGTATTACAACCCATAGGTTGGGATGCCTTTGGCCTACCCGCCGAGAATGCTGCCTTAAAACACCAAGTAGCGGCCTCCACTTGGACTAAACAGAACATAGACCATATGCGCCTACAATTTGAACAATTGGGTATGGCTTACGACTGGGACAGAGAAATCGCCACCTGCGACCCTGAATATTATCGGTGGGAACAATGGTTGTTCATCCAACTCTTTAAACGCGGCTTGGTGTATAAGAAAAAATCCGTGGTCAATTGGGATCCCGTGGACCAAACCGTATTGGCCAATGAACAAGTGATCGATGGTCGCGGTTGGCGTTCCGACGCCTTGATCGAGCGTAAAGAAATTGCCCAGTGGTTTTTAAAAATCACCGATTATGCCGAAGAGTTACTGTGCGATCTAGACAAATTATCCGGCTGGCCACAAGAAGTGCGCACCATGCAACAACATTGGATAGGCCGCTCAGAGGGTGCAGAAATTCAGTTTAAAGTAGAAAATAGCACAGAAACGCTGACGGTATTTTCTACTCGTTTAGATACACTCGCTGGTGTCACCTACCTAGCCATAGCCGCCGCCCATCCTTTAGCTACAGCAGTAGCAAAAGACAATGCGGCTGTAAAAACCTTTCAAAAAGAATGCGCTCATCTACAAGTTGCCGAAGCGCAATTAGCCACTATAGAAAAGAAAGGTATTTTCAGCGGTCTGTATGCATTACACCCCATTAGTGGTGAACGTTTACCGATTTGGCTTGCTAATTTTGTCATTATGGATTATGGCAGTGGCGCCGTCATGTCCGTCCCGGCACACGATCAACGCGATTTTGAATTCGCTCAAAAATACGATCTTACCATTCATCCAGTGATACAACCCAAAGATGGCAGCGATTGGGATTTTAAAAAACAAGCTTTTACCGCTTATGGTATGGTGACTGCTCCATCCTCTTGTGTGGGCTTATCTTCAGAGCAAGCCATCAATCAGTTGCTTACAGAATTAAACCCAGCCGGCAAAGTGCTCGCTAAAATTCATTATCGCCTACGCGATTGGGGTATTTCCAGACAACGCTATTGGGGCACCCCCATTCCGATGATCAACTGCCCACATTGTGGCAGTGTGCCTGTGGCCGAAAAAGATTTGCCGGTCATCCTACCGACTAATATTACTTTAACCAAGCCACAATCGCCTTTAAAGGATTTGCCTGAATTTTTAAACACGACTTGCCCGCAATGCCATGCACCCGCGCAACGTGAAACCGATACCTTCGACACCTTTGTGGAATCATCTTGGTATTACGCTCGTTATGCGAGTTATAACCAGCATAATGCAATGTTAGACGACAGAGCCAATTACTGGACCCCAGTCGATCAATACGTAGGCGGCATAGAACATGCAATCTTGCATCTACTCTACGCGCGCTTTTTTCATAAAGTCATGCGCGATCTAGGTTTGCTGCATTCCGATGAACCCTTTACCCGTTTATTGACCCAAGGCATGGTATTAAAAGATGGCGCCAAAATGTCTAAATCAAAAGGCAATATCGTCGATCCTAAAACTTTAATGGAAAAATATGGTGCCGATACGGTGCGCCTTTTTATTATTTTTGCGGCCCCTCCGGTCACGAGCCTAGAATGGTCTGACAGCGGTGTGGCTGGCTCAAATCGTTTTTTATATAGACTGTGGGATTACTGTCTACAGCAAAAAAATATTTCTAACGAGAAAACCATAGACTGGCAGAATGCAGACAAAGTGCTACAAGGCAAACGCCGGGAATTACATTTAATCTTGCAACAGATTAACCACGATTATGAACGTCAACAATTTAACACCGTGGTTTCTGGCGCCATGAAAATATTAAACTTATTGGAAAAAGAAAAAGAAGTCGCTCTGTTGCATGAAGGGCTTAGTATAATATTGCGTGTATTAGCGCCCATAGTGCCGCACATCGCCCACGTATTATGGCAAAACTTGGGCTACGGCAATGATATTTTACAAAGCTCATGGCCTAAAGTGAGTCCAGAAGCGCTAACATCCGATGAAATGGAGTTGATGATACAAATCAATGGTAAATTAAGAGGCAATATAAATGTACCCAGCGATAGTACAGAAGCCCATATTAAAGAAGTGGTTGTAAAGCAGCCTGGCCTACAGCACCATTTAAAAGGACAGAGTATTAAAAAAATTATTTATATTCCGCGCCGTATCATCAATATCGTTTTAGGAGCATCCGATGAAACATAAAAAATATTACATACTCTTCTTATTGGTATTTTTTATAGCGGGCTGCGGCTTTCATTTGCGCGGCAATTTTAAGTTACCTCCCAATCTGCAGCAGTTGTATATTACTTCCGACAGTCCTTATGGGCCGGTAACAGTACAATTAAAACAAATCTTAGGTCACTCTGGAACCCAAGTAGAAGATCAACCTGGACCAGAAATTATCACGCTGAGTGTAAAAAATCAACGTTATAACCAAACCACTTTTAGCCAAAGTGCGAGTGCTAAGACCACTCAATACACCTTATATTTTAGCCTAGATTATGAGCTACAAAATAATAAAGGCATAGCGTTGTATGGTCCTAAGACGGTGAGCGTTCAAGGCAATTATACCGTCAACCAAGATGCAGTGTTAACCACCAGTACTCAAGAAGATACGCTGCGCAGTGAGTTACAGCGCCAAGCGGTTTATCAATTGATAGAACAATTGAATTCACCAGCCGTGGCCAAAGCAGTTAAGACTGTGCCAAAAAGTACAAATGCGGCCACAAGTACGGTCAAAACCACGCCCAAGAGTACTAATGAAAATTAATTTAGCGCAACTATCTCCTTCATTGAGTCGAGGATTATCGTCTTTTTATTGGCTAAGCAGCGATGATTCCGTGTTGCAAGAAGAAGCGCTATCACTCATTTTAGACGAGGCACAAAAGAATGGCTTTAGCGAAAAACAGAATTTTGTATTGTCCAATCAATTTGATGATGATGCTTTATGGCAAAGTCTGCATAATCGCTCGCTATGGCAGCAAAAGAAAATCCTCTTAATCCATTTGAATGCAGGAAAACTAACGCAAAAAGGGGCTGGTCATTTTTTAGAATGTTTGCGTTTGCTTAATAGCGATACGTTGATGGTCATTCAAAGCTTGAAGTTAGAAGCCAATCAGTACCAAAGCGCTTGGTATAAAAGTTCTGATGCAAAAGGTGTGTTTCTGCCGTTATGGCCATTGACAGAAAAAGAATTGCAAAAATGGTTACAGGATAAAATAAAAGCTTTTCAACTGAATATAGATACTGCCGGTGTACATGCTTTGCTAACAAATTTTGATGGCAATTTATTAGCCGCCAAAAATGCCCTACACACTTTAAAACTCGCTTATAAAGAAACTGCTATCGGGGAAAAAGAAGTCTTGGCCTTGATCACACCCCAAGGCGATTATACGATCAATCAATTAACCGATGCCATTTTACAAGCACAAGGAACAAAAGCCGAACGTATCTTACAACATTTGCGCTTACAAGGTTTAGAGATCGTACTGATACTATGGACCGTATTACGCGAATTACGTTTATTGACTTTATTAAGCGATAGACCTATACCTAGCGATCAGGAGCTCGTTTCTTATCGTTTATGGCCACAACGTAAAGCCATACTATTACAAGCAGCACAGCGTTTACCTAATCTTCAATGGAAGAAATTATTTAATACCGCCGCTGCGTGCGACAAGATCATCAAAGGCGTAGAACCCGGTAATCCCTGGCTACTGCTCAGTCAATTGGTTTGCAGCATGAGCACTGCAAATACCCTTTTAGCAATGGAGATGTAAATGCATAAAATAATAGGGATTTTAGGTGGAACTTTCGACCCCATCCATTATGGTCATTTACGTTTGGCCCTGGACTTTCTACAGATCCTCAATTTAGAACAGGTACGTTTTATTCCTTGCAAATTGCCGGTGCATAAAGAAGCTAACATCGCCACACCAGAACAACGTTTAGCCTTATTAAATTTAGCGATACAGTCCATGCCGCAATTTTATATAGACGATAGAGAAATCAAGCGCGATAGCGCTTCTTATATGATCGACACTGTGAAATCCTTACGAAAGGATTATCCCGACACGTCTTTATGTTTATTATTAGGCAGTGATGCCTTTTTAGATCTAGATCAATGGAAAGACTGGCGACAATTATTGGACTACGTGCACATAGTCGTAGGCTTACGTGCAGCTACACCTTTTTTATTGAATGACATATTAACCCAGTTTTTGTCAGAACACCAAATGGAAGATGCAACGGACTTGCAACAAAAGCTACACGGAGGTATTTACATTCAAAATATTAGCCAACTGGCTATTTCCGCCAGCGATATACGCAGTCAAATTGCCGCCCACTTGAATGTGCGCTTTTTGCTGCCGGATAGCGTTTATGATTATATATTACAACATCAACTTTATAGGGTACACCCATGACATCTGACCAATTCTTAGCAACTGTATTAGCCATTCTAGAAGACAGCAAAGCCCTCGACATTAAAACCTTGGACGTGCGAGCCTTAACCACCATCACTGACATTATGATTGTGTGTAGTGGTAATTCCGCGCGTCATGTCAACGCCATCTCGGAACACATATTAGATGGATTAAAAGATCATAAAAAAGAAATCTTAGGCGTGGAAGGCAAAGAAGACGGAGAATGGGTATTGGTCGATTTAGGCCGCATCGTGGTGCATATCATGCGACCCGAATCGCGTGATTTTTATCAATTAGAAAAATTATGGGAAGCAACGCGTAAGGCTAGAGAACAAGAGGATTAGAATTCTTCTTGCGAATCTTCAAAAAAGATGAGTCCTATTAACCATTCTATTAATGAAACTCGTGCTGTTTCAAAACCTCGATTTCATCTCGCGCGGCAATGGCTTTTTCAAATTCTAAGTTCTTAGCATATTCCAACATTTCTTTTTCCAAAGCTTTGATCTTTCTACCCAAAGCCGCGGGACTCAAACGTTGAATTTGCACTGTATTAGGCGAAGTATTGGCCAAACGCACTGGCAACGGTGCATGCGCGCCTTCCATGATGTCGTGTACGTTCTTAGCGATGCCTTTCGGCGTTATGCCGTGCTTTTTATTATATTCTTCCTGTTTAGCGCGCCGGCGATCCGTTTCGGCTAATGCTCGCTCCATTGAACCTGTTATCTTATCTGCATATAAAATAGCGCGGCCATTGATGTGACGCGCAGCCCTACCTATGGTTTGTATCAAAGATCGTTCGGAGCGCAAAAAACCTTCTTTATCGGCATCTAAAATAGCCACCAATGCCACTTCAGGTAAATCTAAACCCTCACGCAATAAGTTAATTCCGACCAATACATCAAAAACACCGAGACGCAAATCGCGAAGGATTTCAACACGCTCTACCGTGTCTACATCCGAATGCAGATACCGTACTTTAACGCCATGTTCATCTAAATATTCCGTTAAATCCTCGGACATACGCTTAGTTAAGGTAGTCACCAATACCCGTTCTTTAGCTGCCACAGATTTGCGGATCTCAGACAGTAAATCGTCCACTTGATTGTTTACAGGCCGTATTTCCACCATAGGATCGATTAATCCCGTAGGTCGCACCACTTGCTCGGCTAGGCATTCGCCTTGATTACGTTCATATTCACCCGGTGTTGCCGAGATATAAATGGTTTGTGGCGAACGAACAAGAAATTCATCAAATTGTAAAGGCCTATTGTCTAAAGCCGAAGGTAACCTAAAACCATAATTAACCAAATTTTCCTTACGTGCCCTATCGCCCTTATACATACCGCCGATCTGTGGAATGGTGACATGCGATTCATCTATAAACAACAAGCCGTCAGCCGGTAAATAATCAAATAAAGTGGGTGGCGGCTCGCCTTCACCACGTCCCGATAGATGACGGGAATAATTTTCGACCCCACTGCAATAGCCTAGCTCTTGCATCATTTCTATATCAAATTTAACTCTTTCGGCCACGCGTTGCGCCTCTACCAATTTATTGTTTTCATTAAAATACACCAAGCGCTCACGCAATTCGTCTTTAATGGCTTTGATAGCACTCACCACTTTACTGCGTGGCGTCACATAATGGCTTTTAGGGAAAATGGTAGCCCTAGGAATGCGTCGTATCACTTCTGCCGTCAGCGGATCAAAATAATAAATATTATCGATTTCATCGCCTAGCCATTCTATGCGCACGGCTTCTTTTTCAGAGTCGGCCGGAAAAATATCCACTACATCGCCACGCACTCTATAGGTACCACGCTTAAAATCGATGTCGTTGCGACTATATTGTAATTCGGCTAAACGTCGCAGAATTTGATATTGGTCTATCAATTCTCCGCGGCTCACATGCAACACCATACTAAAATATGATTGCGGATCACCCAAACCATAAATAGCCGACACAGTCGCCACAATGATCACATCTCTACGTTCCAATAAGGCTTTAGTCGCCGATAAACGCATTTGCTCTATATGTTCATTAATAGAAGAATCTTTTTCTATATAGGTATCGGTAGAAGGCACATAGGCTTCGGGCTGATAATAATCGTAATAGGAGACAAAATATTCCACCGCATTGTTTGGGAAAAAGGCGCGCATTTCGCCATATAATTGTGCTGCTAGGGTTTTATTCGGTGCCATGATCAAGGTAGGACGCTGGCAATGGGCAATAACGCTGGCCATAGTAAAAGTCTTACCCGAGCCGGTGACTCCCAATAAGGTTAAGCGTGCTAAACCCGCGTCTATGCCCTCTGTTAAAGTGGCAATGGCGGTAGGTTGATCGCCTGTAGGCGAAAATGGTGAGACTAATTGCAATGATCGTTTCATAACTGATATTCTACCTGAAATTTGTTGAACTTTATACCGAATTTAAGGACCTTATTATGACCATTGCTACAGCAAATAGACTAAAAAAACTACAGCCCTCGCCTACCATGGCTATGAATGCCAAGGCCCGCGCCTTAGAAGCACAGGGCATAAAAATCTTGAGTTTAAGCGTAGGTGAGCCAGATTTTGACACCCCAGAATACATATGTAAAGCGGCTATTGAGGCCATAAATAGCGGTTTTACACGCTATACTGCCGCCGACGGCATCGCTCCGCTTAAAGCTGCGATTCAAGATAAATTTAAGCGCGACAATCAATTAAGCTATAACGCAAATGAAATTATCGTGACTTCAGGTGCCAAACAAGCCCTGGCCAATGCATTCTGTGCGATACTCAATCCAGGTGACGAGGTCATTATTCCAGCGCCGTATTGGGTATCTTATCCAGACATGGTGATATTAGGCGAAGGCATCCCTAAATTTATTTACGCCGATCATACCCAAGATTTTAAAATTACCGCCAAGCAACTAGAAGCGGCTATCACGCCGCGCACGCGAATGTTTGCTATCAATAGCCCCAATAACCCTACCGGCATGATTTATAGCACCGAGGAATTAAAAGCTTTAGCCGAAGTATTAAAAAAACATCCTAATATCATCATCTTATCCGATGACATTTACGAGCATTTAATCTGGAGCGATCTGCCTTTTGCTAATTTACTCATGGTTTGCCCTGAATTAAAAGATCGCACCATCGTCGTCAATGGCGTTTCAAAAAGCTATGCCATGACCGGCTGGCGCATAGGCTATGCCGCAGGCCCGGCCGAAGTGATCAATCAAATAAAAAACATACAAATGCAAACCACTTCTGCGCCCAATTCTATAGCACAAATGGCTGCATTAGCTGCCATTACTGGTCCACAAGACAGTATTCCCTTAATGAACAAACAATTTAAATTGCGTCACGATTTTCTAGTAAAAGCATTAAATGCCTTACCCGGTGTGAAATGCGTGCCCGCACAAGGTGCATTTTATCTATTACCTGACTTTAGCGATTGGTTAAAACAACGTCCAGAAATCGGCAATGATGAACAATTGGCTGAAACTTTATTGACAGAAATTCACATCGCTACCGTCGCAGGGACACCTTTCGGCGCACCTAACTGCATACGCTTATCTTTCGCTAGTAGCATGGATACGTTGGAAGAAGCGATGCGGCGGTTGGAGCGGTTTGTGGGGTAAAATATATTAAGCTTGAAGTCTAAGCCCAAGTTCATTAATCTTAGTATGAAAATCTTTTTGTAATATAGCGCCACGGGGGGGTGCAAAAAATCGTGCGGGGCACTGTGCATTGCTCCCTTTCTTTTCTTCTTTTGGTTCCGCACTTTTCTTTCCTGACAAATTTTTGGCAAAACTATCTAATAGTTTTGCAGCTCCATCCAGAAGATTTTCTGTGTTGCGCTTGAAGCTATTCCTGTGTTCTGAAATAGCTTTAGCATCTTCGCTTTTTAAGATGCTTTCAACAATTAATATTTTTTCTTTCGGTAAAATTAATCTATTGCTTAAAGTTCTTTTCATCTCATTAGCAATGTGCAACTTATATTTTTTTAAATTTGAAACTTTTACATCTTCATAAGGATTGACTTTATTCTTTTCAATATACGCATTTACTTCTATTAACAAAGAAGTTATAGTCTCTTTCCTTTCCTCATTCCTTAACCTTTCAGCTTCTTCACTTATAAGTTTAATAGTCTCAGGCCCAGGAGATTGAGGAATAACATGCGGGTGATATGTCACATACAAATCTCTATCATTATCAGCTAGTTTTGATTTATCGCCAGGCATCTCTTTTCTAGCCATCCCTTCTCCTGATAATTTCTTATTAAGGTCAGATAACAATTCTTTTATTTCTTTAGAAATATCTTCCTCTGACAAACAGAAGTCATCACTTGCTATTGCGTTTTTAACAAACAAAATTTTATCTTCAATTGAAATAGTTTCATTTTCTAAGTCTTTTTTAATTTTGACCGCAAGAGATAATTGCTCTTCTGAACCAGATATATTTCGTGGCCTATAAATGTCTTGTGATTCCGGGGCTAGAAAAACCACTTCTTTTTCTTTATTCTTAATATAATTTTCTAATTTTTCAATCAAGGCGGCTATTACTTCTTCTCTTTCTAAATCTTTTATACGTTTATTTTCTTGATAGATATAGCCCATCTCATTTACAGAAAGATCTTGTGGAATAGAAATAGAATGATGCCTTTTATAAAAATCTATAGCCTGTTGTTTTTCTTCTTCAGTCTCGTTACTCATCCGTAATTGAGTTGTCTCTAATACCAATTGAGCAACAACTGGTTTTAGTTCAGATACAGCAGCTTTATATTCTTCTTCAGTTCCAACCAATTTGACATAAGCAAGGTAAATTAGAATGTTTTTAAAGATATCTTTATATGGCTGACATTCTGGTACTTTTTTAGTATCCAAAAATATCAAATTATCTTGCAAAGATACTAAGGCATCTATACCTGCACTTTTCAACTTTTCTTTTGGATATTTTTTAAAATTATGCGATTCATAAACTATTTCATCTTTCGCTTGGGCAATAATCGCCGCTTCGTTACATATAAAACGCAATGCTTCATGACATTCTTGCTCTGATAGCTTTAAAACTTTCCGATTTGACCTCTGCGCCAGCAGATAACGCTCTACTTTATCTATCGCCACACGTCTTTTACTTTCTGAACCTGACATTTTAACCTTCACTCACTATTAATAATATATTTAATCGTACTGAGGTATAGGCTAGCACACTAAAATTAAGGCAATCTTAACGCTCGGTCTTTTGTGGCAAAAACTCCCTTCTTTTTCTGGATTGGCTTGATTCTCTACAGTATTTTGTTATAATGGACACCATCGATAACCTGTGGATTTGAACGCTATGTGCATTAGCTCATTGATTACTAAGAATATTTTAAACGTTGCCGCCTATCGTTTTGTGGACGTAGACCAGCTGCCAGAGCGTAGAGAGGCTTTGTCTGAACTGTGTCAAAATCTGGGCTTAAAGGGCTCTATACTGCTCAGCACCGAGGGTATAAACCTCTTTTTGGCCGGTACAGAGGACAATATCAACGCTTTTATACGCTATTTGAATGAAAACCCCCTATTTCAGCCGCTAGGCATGGCAACTGTTGCCTATAAAAAGAGCTGGTCGGCGACTCAACCCTTTAACCGCATGTTGGTCAAGTTAAAACAAGAAATTATTCCTTTAGGGCTGCCGGAGATCCAACCCAGTAAACACACAGCTCCTGCCCTGCCGCCACAACTATTAAAGCAATGGCTGGATGAAGGCATCGATTTTACTTTATTAGACACCCGTAACGATTATGAAATACGCCTAGGTACCTTTGAAAAAGCAACGGTATTGGACTTACAGCATTTTCGTGATTTTCCTAGTGCTTGTGCAGCTCAACTGCCCGAAGATGCTAAACAAAAACCAATGGTCATGTTTTGCACAGGCGGCATACGCTGTGAAAAAGCCTCCGTTGCCTTAGAACAACAAGGTTACACCCAAGTCTATCAGCTGGAAGGCGGTATTCTAAATTACTTCGAACAATGCGGCGGCGCGCACTATAACGGCGATTGCTTTGTATTCGACAAACGCGTGGCCTTGGATCCCAACTTAGAAGAAACTAAAGCGGCTCTCTGTTATCGCTGTTTAAATCCATTGACTGAAGCTGAACAACAAAGTCCAGACTATGTGGTGGATGTATCCTGTCCTTATTGCCTAGATCGGCAGAAACAGAAAGCATTGTAATGATCTATGGTTACCACTCGCGTCTTGTAGTAAGAAAAAGGCATATTGGGTACATTAGAGCATCTCTAGCTTTCCGCTCACTAACGTTCGCGGCTCGGTTTATCCGGTTGAACCAAGTTGCAACTGTTATGGGCGGAGGAGTAATTACGATCCATGTTAAATGAAACGCAGATCATAAACCAACTCAAAGCACATTTCCCGCAATACATAGGCGACGATGCTGCTGTTATCCCTGCCAGTGGCGATCAAAGTTATATCATCAGCAAAGATCTGTTAATAGAAGATAATCATTTTCGCACATCTTATTTTGACGCCGCCAATCTAGCCCACAAAGCCTTGCACGTTAATTTAAGCGATATCGCCGCCATGGGGGGCAAAGCACAATTTGTGTTGTGTGGCATTGCGATCCCAACGCAACTAGCTCAATATGCACAAGACTTTCTTGCAGCATTGGTAACCGCCTGTAAAGATGCGAGTGTCATATTGATAGGCGGTGACACCACTCGCTCTACCGATAAATTATGCATCTGCATCAGCGTCATCGGCATTAGCGTAACACAAAACATCAAATATCGTTCTACGGCTAAAATAGGCGATGTAGTCTGTGTAATAGGTAATTTAGGGTATGCGCATTTAGGATTGATTTCCTGTGAACAATCGTTACCAGATTTACAAGAGTATAAAAATGCATTTTTATGCCCCACTGCTAAAATAAATGAAGGCTTATGGTTGGCTGAAAAGCCTGGCGTTAACAGTATGATGGATATTTCAGATGGGCTATATATCGATTTAAAAAGATTGTGTATGTCATCTCAGGTAGCAGCACACATTGAGCTAAATGACCTACAACCCCCAACCGCATTTAAAAAGGTGTGTGACCGCTTGCAACTCGAGGCGGTTAACGTCATGCTAACCGGCGGCGAAGATTATGGATTGTTATGCACGGTGAATAACGCGCATTATGCCCAACTCGCAGAAGATTTCAAACACGAATTTGGTTATCCTCTACAACGCATAGGCAATATTGTGGCTGGTGCTAATGTTCATTTTACCGAGAATGCAATGCCTAAACAGCTAGAGTTAAAGCCGTTTTCACATTTTGGAGAAGAGTTGTAAATATAGTAAATGAATGCTGGAATCACATTACCCTAAGGCAGATGTCTTAGGGTAATGCAGATATATCTTACTTAAGCAACACTATCTTAGAAATTATCTTCCATAATAGTAATGATAAGTGGATACTTCGCCTACGGTCTTAGGCATTACCTCATAACATTTGCCATTACCACAGTCATGATAAAAGTGACCACTTTCATAGTAGGTACTAAAAAGGTACGTAGGACTATGTCCCACTGTCAGGGTTGCTTTTGGTGTTGGTACCATATTCTCACATGTAGCAAAACCGGCTAAAGAAAATACGCTTAAGACCATTACAGCCAAAAGTCTTTTACTATTTTTACACATGATTCGCTCCTTAATGTTTCATTTATTCAGAACAATCCCCAATGCTTCAACAGACTGGGGTTAGTTTCAGTATGGTCCTTTTTTGGCAATATGCAAGTTTTTTGGACAGTTTGCAGGTTATGTTGCTATAATTGCTTTAGAGGATTCATTTAAAATACAATAAAGATTAAATATATTGATTGTAATTCATTGATCTAAATGGTGGTCGTGATGGATTCGAACCATCGACCAACGGATTAAAAGTCTGACCTACTCTATAAATTGCAATATGCCAAAATAAATAACAGCACACAATCAAAAGATTACAAGCCTGATATTATTCTCATTTTATGCTATTTATTGTTATCATTTCTGGCTGAGTGTCCCAGAAATGTCCCAGGAGACAATAATGGATTATCTATTCTTATCTCAAACCCCTGTTTAATAGCATTAAAACGTGATACGATTTTAGTATATTTTTTTTATTTGTTAAAGTATTTCTGGTTACAGAGGAGCAAGAAGACGATTATGACTGAGATTGTAATTTATACCGCCAAAGATGGTCATGTTGCATTAGATGTGAGCCTTGCTGCTGATACCGTCTGGCTATCTATGGCACAAATGGTGCAATTATTTGCCCGAGATAAGTCAGTTATTTCACGTCACCTTAATAATATCTTTAAAATCAATGAATTAGAGCGAGATGCAACTGTTGCATATTTTGCAACAGTTCAAAAAGAAGGAGCTCGTGAAGTCACTCGTAAAGTTGAATATTACAACTTAGATGCCATTATATCTGTTGGTTACCGAGTTAACTCTAAGGAAGGTGTGCAATTTAGGAAATGGGCGACTCAAGTATTAAAAGAGCATCTTATTCGCGGCTATACCACCTATGATAAACGGCTAGCGGAACGAGGTGTACATGAATTGCAACAAACAGTTCAATTGCTGCAAAAAACACTGGTACACCATGATCTGGTAAACGACCTAGGACAAGAAGCCATTCAGCTAATATTGGCGTACACCAAGACTTGGAATTTATTATTGGCTTATGATGAAGATAAACTGAAGCTTCCCGAGCCAGGTGTTAATACTACATCCAAGCTGACTTACCCAGCTGCATTATCGGCAATTGCATCATTAAAAACAGATTTAGGCACACGCAATGAAGCAACGCATTTGTTTGGGCAAGAACGCGACGGTGGCCTAGACAGTATTTTAAACAATATTGAACAAACCTTTGACGGTGTGACCTGCCTCGGGATTTTAAAACCAAGATAAATTAGAGATAATGCCTCTACAAGAGAGGTATTGTATCAAAAAGAGTCGATATAATGACGAACAAATAGTTCGGATATTGCGAGAAACA
>JAJYCX010000049.1 GCA_021778015.1 Pseudomonadota bacterium | reverse complement strand
TCTTAATTTATCCAACAGGTCATCGACTGAATCCACCATCACCCCTGCTTTGCGCACCTTAGGCGCCGCCACGGATAATACTTCAAAAGCTGTTTGTGTGGTCACTGCCAATTCTTCTAAATTGAGCGTTGTTAATGGCTTTTGTTTGGCGCGCATAATATTGGGTAATGAAGCATAACGTGGCGTATTCAAACGCAGATCGGTGGTAATGACTGCGGGCAGACGAGCTGATAGCACTTCTAAACCGCCATCGATTTCACGCGTCACTTCAACCGAGGCTCCATCATCTAATATTTTAACTGCACTTGCAAAAGTGCATTGTGGCCACGACAATAATGCCGCTAGCATTTGTCCTACTTGATTATTGTCATCGTCTATAGCTTGTTTACCCATGATAACCAATTGTGCGGCTTCGCGTACAACAATCTTTTGTAAAATGCGCGCCACTGCTAAAGGTTGCAGCATTTCATCACAAGGTACGAACAATGCATTGTCTATGCCTAAGGCCAATGCTGCGCGCAGATTTTCTTGGCTTGCTATGCTGCCTATGGCAATAACTGTAGTGCTAGTTGCCAAACCTTGCTCTTTTAGGCGCACGGCTTCTTCTATAGCAATTTCATCGAAGGGGTTAGTGCTCATTTTGACGTTGGTTGTTTCTACACCGCTACCATCGGCGCAAACACGAATTTTGACATAAGGATCAACGACTCGTTTAAGGGCCACTAAGACTTTCATATAGCTCCAAAGTTATACTATCGATGGCGCTAGTATACCTGGATCTGGGGTTTTTGCAAAATAGATTTTTCTGTATCATATCTATGCTCGGCTATATCCAGGGTTCAGCATTATAGCTCCCCGCTGGTCGGGCCCGGTCACGCGACCTCCCCGTCGTGCTCGTGCCTGCGCGCGCCGAGGACCCCTGTCGCGTGCCACCCGTCCATCACTATAGCTCTGGACTCACGCCGCTAAATTTTAAAATAGATTGTTCAAAATATGTTATTATTATAGAAACAAATCCTAAATGGGGGAACATTATGAATAAGGAAAGAAGCCGAACGGTAGTTATGTCTGAGATTATGGTGCCACAAATGGCTAACTTTTTGGGTAATGTACATGGCGGTTGGCTATTAGGCTTTTTAGACCGTGTCGCCTATGTCTGTGGTGCGCGCTATTGTGGCTTAAATTTAGTAACCTTATCTGTAGATCAGGTCTTTTTTAAAGAGCCTATTTATGTAGGCGAATTATTAACCTGTTATGCTAATGTTAATTATGTAGGTAAAACTTCGATGGAAATAGGCATACGCGTCACCACTGAAAACTTAAAAACAGGAGAAATTCGCCACACCAATACTTGCTACATTACTATGGTTGCTATAGATGAGCACCAAAAACCTATCCCCATTCCTGCCTTAACGTTACATGATGACGACGAAAAAAGACGTTTTAATGAAGCCTTAACCCGCAGGCAAATGCGCCTGGCTTTATATAAGAATAAAGGCTCTATTTGATCACTAAATTTGCAAAAAAACTGTAAAAGAGTTAAACTATTGTATAGGTATTATACAATTTGTGGCGTGTATTTCTACTATTCATTATAAATCAGCCACATGAGGTAAAACATCATGTCACAGCATCATAAAGCCTCGCAGAATGAGAAGCAATATCAACCGCCTAATTATTTTAATAAAAAAGCTTATGCGGCTCATACAAATGTATCTACAGTACATCTGACTGAAACTGACGATTACAAGAAACGCTCCCTATTCCGCGGGTTAAAACACCATGTCAAGATCGGCTTTGCTTTAGGTGTAGGCGCTTTGGGTATATTGGCGCTCATGCCTCCCGTGCAAGGGAATCTCTCTGCACCTTATAAACCTTATAAAAGCAGTAAGAAGAAAACCGTACCTAAAAGTGGTTTTCTGAATACGCAGAATAACGCTCAGAATGGCCCGCAGAATAGCTCTCAAAGTATATGGAAACAAATTACTAAAGATTTTACATTATCTGCTTACGCCAATAACCCAGCAGTATTACAACAAATTCGCTGGTATCAGGAACACCCAAAATCCTTGTCTGATATCGCTACCAAAGCCGCACCATATCTTTATTATATACATCAACAAGTCAAAGAAAAAGGTTTGCCCGGTGAATTGGTGTTATTACCTATCATCGAAAGTGCTTATAATCCCTTTGCCTCTTCTCGTGTAGGTGCCGCCGGTCTATGGCAGCTGATGCCTGGAACAGGCTCTGACCTAGGTTTAAAACAAAATTCTGGTTTTGATGGGCGACGCGACGTCGTCAGCTCCACACAAGCGGCATTAAGTTACTTAGATTATTTAGATAAAGTTTTTGATAAAAACTGGTTACTTGCTTTAGCCGCTTATAACTCCGGTCCTGGAACGGTGTTAAAAGCCGATAAAAGTAATAAAGGTGATCACAGCAACAGTCAATTCTGGTCGCTACATTTACCAAAAGAAACCAAACAATATGTACCGCGTTTATTGGCAGTCGCGGCTATCATCAGCAATCCTGAAAAATATGGTATTCATTTGCCAGATGTGCCCAATGCACCCTATTTTGCCAAAGTAGCCGTAAGCAATCCTATGCCATTATCTAAAGTTGCCCAATTATCTGATACATCTGTAGACGAAGTTCACAACTTGAATCCTGGCTACAAGGGTACACAAAATTCCTCTACTACTCCTGAACATGTATTAATTCCTATAGAAAAAGTAGACACCTTTAAACAAAATATGGATGCTCAGGGCAAAACTGTCTCAGTGCAAATGCCTACAGCCACAGATACAACGCCTGCACCCGCATCTACACCCGCAAACACCAATGCAACTGCTGCCCCAGCTCCCGCAGCTACATCCGTAAACACCAATGCAACCGTCGCCCCTGCTCCGGTAAACGTAGATACAAGTGTTCCTCCTGTCGATGATAATACAATGGCAACCTACACAGTAGCTTCAGGCGATACACTCAGTAAGGTGGCTGCACACAATCACGTT
>JAJYCX010000033.1 GCA_021778015.1 Pseudomonadota bacterium | reverse complement strand
GATAAAGCATATGCTATTAACATACACACTATTAATGAAAATGCAAGTCATGATGAATATTATGCTTTTGAATCGAAGCGTTGTCATCCTCGCCGAAGTCGGGGATCCAGTTTCAATTCAAGTTTTAAAGCTTCTCTCCTGGATCCCCGACCTTCGGTCGAGGATGACAATGTTTCAGAATTGCGTTTTACGATCAACGATAGCATACAAACTATGCAAGTTATTCAATGTCAGCAACAACTGTGGATTATCTGTGACGGCATAGAATATACCTTACAAAGCATAGAACTTCTGCGCACAGACTCCGTAGAGCATGAACAACGAGGTCACTTAACCGCCCCTATGCCAGGTGCTATTGTAACGGTACACGTAAAGGCTGGTGATAAAGTACAAAAAGATGATTGCTTAGTGGTGATGGAAGCGATGAAAATGGAACATTCTATTTACGCACCACGCGCGGGTGTTGTGCGCGAAGTTTTCTACGCCGCAGGTGATCGCGTAGCAGAAGGCGCTGAATTGTTGGCTTTTGATTAGGAGAATATTATGCCCTTACCCAAACAAGTGACTCTAGTCGAAGTCAGCCCTAGAGACGGCTTACAAAATGAAAGTATATTCATCCCTACCGATGTTAAGATTCAATTTATTGAACAATTGGCACAAAGCGGTCTAAAACACATAGAGCTCACCAGTTTGGTGTCACCACAATGGATACCACAACTAGCTGATCAGGTCGAGGTTATTCAAAAGACAAAGACTTTTCCTGATGTTGATTACAGCGTATTGGTACCGAATGAACACGGTTATGCCCAAGCACAAAAGTTAAAAGTCAAACATATTGCTGTTTTTACCGCGGCTTCCGATACCTTTTGCCAAAAAAATATTAATCGCACCTTGGCGCAAAGTTTAATAGACTATGAGAAAATAGTAAAAGATGCCAAAGCAAAAAAAATACTCGTGCGCGGTTATATTTCTTGCGTCTTAGGCTGTCCTTACGAAGGTAAGATTGCACCAGAAGCCGTATTAGATGTAGCACAACAATTGTTGGCCATGGGCTGTGATGAATTATCCATAGGCGATACTATCGGCGTAGGCACCGTGCACGGCGTACGCATTTTATGTGAATTATTATTGAAACATATTCCCATTGATAAATTAGCCGTGCATTTCCACGATACCTATGGTCAGGCACTCGCCAACATCTACGCCGCTCTGCAATTAGGCATACACATCGTCGATGCTTCCGTCGCAGGTTTAGGTGGCTGTCCTTATGCTAAAGGCGCCAGCGGCAATGTAGCTACCGAAGACGTCTTGTACATGTTAAATGGCTTAGGCATAGAAACGGGCGTGTCCATGGAAAAACTCCTCGCCGCCGATCGCTTTATTTGCCAACATCTAAATCGCCCTAGTCGTTCTAAAGTTGCGAATGCTTTATTTTAGTAGAATATAGCGCATAATAGTCCAAAGCTATCGCTGCCGTTGTGTCAAACACGCCGTGAACCCATCCTTATACGATAGCCTTGAGCCTAACCCCGCGCATTTGTCATCCTCGACCAGGCCGCGAGGCCGCAGTCGGGGATCCAGAAAAAACTTGATTTAAAACTGGATCCCCGACTGCGTCGAGGATGACAAAGCTTCAATTCAAATCTATAGTATTCATAAAGATCTCACATCTTCATGTACGATGGATATAGATCTAACCGTTACTTCGAAAATATAGATGGATATGACACATTCGACACAAAGCGCGATAGTTATGGCGGGGTGTTCCGGTAAGGGAGTCCTCGGCGCTAAGCCGCCACGAGCACGACGGGGAGGTCGCGTGACCGGGCCCAGCGATGAATTATAATGCTGAGCCCTGGGAGTATGATGCTAAGTCCGTAACCCTTTCCCTCGCTTCAACAGCACATAACACAGCACAGCAAAGAAAATGCTCGCGCCTATAGAAATCGAAAGTCCAATCCATGGCGATACATCCGCTACGCCCAACATGCCATATCTAAAACCATTCATTAAATAGAGAATAGGATTGAAATGCGCCACTACTTGCCAGGCGGGAGGCAGCGCTTGTATGGAATAAAATACCCCGCCTAAATAGGTTAAAGGCGTTAACACAAAATTAGGGATAATCGAAATATCATCGAAGGTATTCGCAAACAGCGCGTTGAAAAAACCCGCCAAGGAAAACAACCAGGCCGAAATCAATAGAATAACCAACATGCTGAAGAAATGTTGTATGGGTACATGCGTAAAAAAAGAGGCTACCACCATAACTACTGCGCCTACCACTAAGCCGCGTATAACGCCACCCAAAGTATAGCCCAATAAAATAGTCCATTCAGACACGGGTGCTACCATCAATTCTTGCACGCTGTGAGTAAACTTAGCCGAAAAGAAAGATGCGGACACATTGGCATAGGCGTTTAATATCACGGTCATCATGACCAAACCTGGAGCAATAAATTGTATATAATTATAGCCTTCCACTAACCCTATGCGTGAACCGATGACATGCCCAAAGATGACAAAATACAAACTCATGGTAATGGCTGGTGGCAATAGCGTTTGCGGCCAAATACGAAATATGCGTACGCATTCTTTGCGAACTATAGTTTTTAATGCAACCCAATTAATCATATTAAGGTGTATCCTCTACGGTATGGCCAGTTAGGCGTATAAACAATTCTTCTAAGCGATTAAACTTATTGCGCAAACTTAAAATACGAATACCCGCGGCATCGAGTGTTTGGAATAAATCATTGACGGTTTGATGCTCTTGTAAATCGACTTCTAAGCTATCGGGAGAGATCAACCTACAGGAAAAATGTTCTAGCTTAGGCGCTTCAGGCAAAATACTGTCTACATCTAAAATTAAGGTTTCGCCGGTTAAATCCCCTAACAGCGAATGGACGCTTTTTTCAACTAGAATCTCACCATTATCAATAATGGCAACATTCTTACATAAGATTTCGACTTCTTCTAAATAATGTGTAGTCAACAGAATCGTTAAACCCTGTTCGTTTAATTTCTCCAGATATACCCACAACGAACGTCTCAGTTCTATATCCACCCCCGCGGTGGGTTCATCTAAAATGAGTAATTTGGGTTTATGCACCAAGGAGCGGGCAATCATCAAACGGCGCTTCATACCACCGGATAAAGCTCGCACCACGTCATTACGTTTTTCCCATAATCCCAATTGTTGCAAACAATCTTCGGCCTGCTCTTTGGCTTGACGATATGGCACACCATAATAACCCGCTTGAGTAACCACTACATCTATAGTTTTGTTAAAAATATTGAAGTTAAATTCTTGTGGAACAATACCTATCAATTGTTTAGCTTTTAAAACATCATCATCTATGGAATGGCCAAAAACACGTACAGAGCCTGATGTTTTTGTGACCAATGAAGATACAATGCCTATCAAGGTGGATTTACCGGCGCCATTCGGCCCCAATAAGGCAAAAAAATCGCCTTCGGCTATAGACAAATTAATGCCCTTTAAGGCCGTTTTCCCAGATTGGTACACTTTGACCAAGTTTTCGATCGTTAACGCCTGATTCATGCGCGCTCCATATGCTGTTGATTGCAGCTATGGTAGCATAGCCACTATATTGACGCCACTTTTGGAAATAATTTATACTACATCTTTTAGACAGCCGGGCAAAATATGCAAATCCATCTAGACGACGCCAATACTGCTTATCGCATTCAACGCTATGAGCCTAAGGAAATCACCATCAATGATGTGGTTTATAGCCATAGTTTAATACTCTCTACAGAAAAAATTTGGGCGGATCAATATATTTCGCATAAAGCCAATGAGGCTAATGAAGAAAAGATTCTACCCTTTATTGCTTTAAAACCACAGATTTTTTTATTTGGCACGGGTGAAACCCAACAATTTTTATCGCCTTGGTTACAAGCCTTGTTTTATAGTCATCATATAGGGGTTGAGGCCATGTCTACCGCTGCAGCATGCAGAACCTATAATGTGTTACTGGCCGAAGGTCGTTATGTGATGGCGAGTTTATTGTTATAGTGAAGTTATTACTACTGTGACTGTGTTACATTGCTCGAATCTCGTCATTGCGAGAATACCGTTTCACGATTCTTGTGCGAATAAGCAAGGCTAGTAACGGTTGACGAAGCAATCCAGGAAATCTTAAAAAAATAAGAATGATGCTATTTTATCACAGAAATTAAAAAGAAGCGTATCTTTATACGGGCTGAGATTAAAAATGTGCCCGTATAAAGAATCCCATTTTTTAATTCTTCTGTAAACAGGTGTCCTTTTTATTGCAGAAGATCTCCTGGATTGCTTCGAATACCGTTACTTATCCCGTGTTTTCGCATCAGATTTGTGAAACGGTATTCTCGCAATGACGGGGCTCATAGAGACTTGTGTATAATGGATAGAGTGGTTACGTAATTACTTATGATCTTTAGGCTTCCGTCTAGGCAATATCTTAATCAAACTGATCTTATTACCTTCTACTGCCACAATTTCCAAAGGATAGCCCTCTAAATAAAGACAAGTGCCTGCCTGAGGCATGGCTTCTAAATATTCCGTCACTAAACCGCTCAAAGTCCTAGGTCCTTCGCTGGGAAAATTCGCTTGCAGAATACGATTCAATTCTCGCACATGTATTGTGGCATTCACTGTATAACTGCCATCCGCATTCCTGTGCACCAATGCTTCTTCATCGCTTCTTTCCATCGCCAACTCACCGACGATTTCATGCACAATATTGCCTAAACTCACTAAACCTAAAATATCACCATATTCATCCACCACAAAAGCATGATTGCGATCTTTTAATTTAAAATGTTTCATCTGTGTAGACAATAGAGTTTCTTCTGGTATGAAATACGGTTCGCGCATTAAAGAGAAAATGGCTTTTTTATTGGGCTCTTTGCCAAAGAATATTTCCAACGCACTGAATACCGGTAAAATGCCCTTAATCTCATTGATGTCATCTTGATACACAGGGATATGTTTCATATTACAGTTTAGTAATTGCTGGCGAATTTTTTCTAGATCATCGTCTATATCAATGCTAACGATCCTATTACGTGGAATCATCACATCATTCACCGTCATTTTTTCTAGATCTAGAATTCTCAGCAACATTTCTTGGTGATGTTCGGTTATTTTGCCAGCAGAATTGGCCACTACAGAGCGCAATTCTTCAGATGTTAAGCGATCGCTGTGTGCATGTTGTAATTTAACCCCTAAAAGGCGCAATAAACCATTTGAAACTTTAGTGGCTAACCAAACTATGGGATACAGTAAATAAAAAATCACTAATAATGGCCAAGAAACGATAAAACTAAATTTCTGCGAATGGGTAACGGCCAAGGTTTTAGGCGCGATCTCGCTTAAGATTAACACCAACAACGTCAATACGACGGTGGCTAGAGCAACCCCCACCTCTCCCCAAAAATGTATAGCCAGCATAGTAGCGACAGCCGAAGCGACGATATTGGCAAAAGTATTGCCGATGAGAATGGTTGCCAATAAGCGATCGGGTTTTTTGAGCAGAAAAAGAACTCTTTTGGCAGAGGATACCCCGGTTTGCGCCAGATAACGTAATCTATAACGATTGATCGCCATTAAAGCGGTTTCTGATGCTGAAAAAAAACCTGATACCAGCAATAACCCCGCTAAGATGAGTCCCGAAGTAACTGCATTTAAGCTGTGCAAATTTTAGCTCCATTGAATATGACCGCACAAAATCTATTATCGCAAGAACTATACCTTATGGCAAGATAGCTTGTACCCATTAGCAAGGCTGGGTATAATGAGCTCATTATAAGCAACGAGATACTATTATGTTCAATTCTTTAACGGAAAAGCTCAGTTCTACCCTAAATAAATTGACGGGACAAGGGCGTATCACCGAAAAAAATATTACCGATACCCTCAAAGAAATTCGTGAAGCTTTATTAGATGCTGACGTTGCTTTAAGCGTAGTCAAACACCTATTAAACGATATTAAAAAGCGTGCCTTAGGGCATGAAGTATTGCGCAGCCTTTCTCCAGGACAAACTTTAATTAAGATCATCCACGATGAATTGATTTTGGTCATGGGTGAAAAAAATGAAACTTTAGACTTAGCCGTACAACCCCCCGCCGTTATTTTATTGGCAGGATTACAAGGCTCCGGTAAAACCACTACCGCCGCTAAGTTGGCGAAGTTCTTACAAGAAACGCATAAAAAAAGAGTCTTATTAACCAGTGTAGACATTTATAGACCCGCAGCTATATTGCAATTGGAAACCTTGGCTGGCCAAATTGGCGCTGAGTTTCATCCCAGTTCTAACACCGACTCCCCTATTAAAATCGCTCAATCTGCTCTAGCAGCCGCCAAACAAAAAAGCATAGAGGTGGTCATCATCGATACCGCTGGGCGTTTGCATATCGATAACGACATGATGAATGAAATAGAAAGTCTACACAAAGCGGTATCACCAACTGAAACGCTATTTGTAGTCGATAGCATGACTGGGCAAGATGCGGCTAAAACAGCACAAGCTTTCCACGAAAAACTGCCCTTAACCGGTATCATCTTAACCAAAACCGATGGCGACGCTCGCGGTGGTGCGGCTCTTTCCGTGCGTTATCTCACTGGCAAGCCGATCAAATTTATGGGTACAGGTGAAAAAGTAGAAGCTTTAACACCATTTTATCCTGAACGTATTGTATCTCGTATCTTAGGTCGCGGTGATATAGTGAGTTTAGTAGAATCCGTACAAAGCTCAGTCGATCAAGAAAAAGCCGCTAAAATTGCTAAAAAAATTCATAAAGGCCGTGGTTTTGATTTAGAAGATTTCAAAAGCCAATTGCAAGAAATGAAAAAAATGGGCGGGCTATCATCTATGATAGATAAACTTCCTGGCGTAGGCGCCGTGCCTCCAAACGTGAAAGAAAAAATGTTAGGCGATAAAAGCTTGGTTCGCTTTGAAGCCATTATTAATTCCATGACACCTAAAGAACGTCATTTCCCTGATCTCATTAATGGCTCGCGCAAACGTCGTATTGCCAAGGGTTCAGGTACTTCCATACAAGACATCAATCAATTGCTCAAACAATTTGAACAAATGCAAAAAATGTTCAAGAAAATGGCTAAAGGCGGCCTGAGCAAAATGATGCGTCACTTAGGCGGCAATCTGCCCGGCGGTTTAGGTGGGATGTTAGGACAATAACTGTTCGCACATTGCCTGAACTTTTTACTTAAGAGTCTAGCATCAAAGTATTGTCGTCCTCGACCGAAGGTCGGGATCCAATTTCAAATCAAGTTTTTTACTGGATCCCCGACTGCGGCCTCGCGGCCTGGTCGAGGATGACACAAATGCGTGAAAATCAGGATCAGCGGCCAAGGAGTATGACTTTTGTTCGAGAGCGAAGTTAACAAAGCCTATAACCCAAATGCCGAAGAGTAATACTCACAGCAGTTGGGTTTTAGGCGAGGCAACGAGTCCCGGAATAAAAGGAGTGTATGCGCTGATACATGACTTTTATTTCGGGACGAAGTTAACAAAGCCTATAACCCAAATGCGAAGAGTATTGACTTTGTTTTAAATTCTGTTACTATACACACGCTCTCTTCCCCCTCCGTGCCGGAGTGGCGAAATTGGTAGACGCGCCGGACTCAAAATCCGGTGGTGGCAACACCGTGTCGGTTCGAGTCCGACCCCCGGCACCACTATAAAAATACTTTCGCGCTAGATGAAATGTCCGCAGCATAGGGAATAACAATAAAAATAACGCCCAAAATAAAATACACGATTGGTTTAGAAAGGGTTACTTGCATAGGATTTTTACGATGATCTCTATATTGGATAACCGCCCCCATTAAAAAGGCAATGCCTGCTATCACGCTAATAGCTACCATTATTTTTTTAAGGCCGGTTAAAGGTTCTAAAGCGGTTTGTGACACATCTCCTAGAGATGGGGCTGCTTGGGCTGCAAGAAAATAGAATGTTAAAGCTAGATAAGCAGTTATTTTTTTATACATCTTTATAGTACCAAAATTGGGGTGAACGATGGGGCTCGAACCCACGACAACCGGAATCACAATCCGGGGCTCTACCAACTGAGCTACGTCCACCATAGAAATATGACTATTTTGGTGCGCCCGGCAGGATTCGAACCTGCTACCCTCGGCTTAGAAGGCCGATGCTCTATCCGAATGAGCTACGGGCGCTTTAAAACCTAGCGGTAAATGCGCTAACTACACTACAAGTCTATTTGATCGGGGTAGAGGGATTCGAACCCCCGACATCCTGCTCCCAAAGCAGGCGCGCTACCAGACTGCGCTATACCCCGTTCTCATTACGCTTTGCATGGGACAAAGCCCTAACAAAGTGGTAGAATGATACCTATACATCCGTGAAAAAGCAAGGGTAATTCCTATGACAGCGCAAATTATTGACGGCAAAAGTATTGCAACACGATTGCAATCTGAATTATCAGAAGTCATTGCTCTACAAATGCAAAATAGGCAACGCGCGCCGGGCTTAGCTGTTGTTTTAGTGGGCAATGATCCCGCATCACAAATTTATGTCCAAAAAAAGATCGATTCCTGCGCTGCGGTGGGCATCCTATCTGAAGCCCATCGCCTAGATGAAAATACCAGTGCCGAATCCTTGCTCGCTTTAATTGACCGCTTAAATAAGGCCGAACATATCGATGGTATTTTGGTGCAAGTTCCTCTACCCGCTCACATTAATGCCAATATCATTCTAGAGCGCATTCATCCAGCTAAAGATGTAGATGGCTTTCATCCCTACAATTTGGGTCGTCTAGCGCAACGCCGCCCTTTACTACGACCTTGTACGCCTTACGGCATCATGACTTTATTAACTCAGCTCACTATCCCGGTTAGAGGCTTGCATGCGGTCGTCGTAGGCGCTTCTAATACTGTAGGTCGCCCCATGGCTTTTGAATTATTATTAGCGGGTGCCACCGTTACCATTTGCCATCGCTTCACTAAAAATTTAGCGCAACACGTAGGCCTTGCAGATATATTGGTGGTGGCTGTAGGTAAAAGCGATGTGGTGCAAGCTGAATGGATTAAACCTGGCGCTATCGTTATTGATGTAGGCATGAACCGCATAAACGGGCATTTACGCGGTGATATAGACTTTAATGCCGCTAAAAAACGCGCTTCTTGGATAACACCCGTACCCGGCGGTGTAGGCCCAATGACGGTATACAGCTTATTGAAAAATACGGTGGATGCTTATTCTGGCACACACTCCTATATTTAGGGCGCTACCCTTTTCTGTGCGCAGTCATGAAAAACACGTAACCTGTTCTTTTAACTCAATAAAAGTGCTATTGTTATCATCTCATGATCTTTAACATTTCCTTAAGAATTTTTTGTTACAATATATACACTTTTTTATTTTTAAAGGCATACATTGCGCTAATTTTATGAATATAAAGAATATATTGTTTTTTTATACAAAAAAATATGGATTGGATATTGATGACGGTATGATAGACGCCTTCGCTGAATATCTAGGTGAAGCAACCCATACCCGCCCTATTCCTGATTTTAAAGATGTAATAGCCTCAAAAAAAATCGATGTGGTTTTTAAGGCATTACTGGAAAAATTGCACGCTGCACGGAAAAGTCTTCAAGAAAAGTATATTCTTCTAAATCAGATCACAGCGGAAACTCTGATACACTTGACCACGGAAGGTTTTGAAAAAGCTAAAAGCTTTTTACAAAAGAATAGCGAGTTTCTTGCTTTAATTGGGTTTCAGGATTTAACAAAGTTAAACAGATGTATGAATCCAGAAGAATTACGAGACTATTTAGATAATATTAAAGAAAGGATATTATCTATTAACTATAATAATATATTTGATATAACTGCCCAAAATGATTTAACCAGATGCGCGTTAGAAATTCATTCTGAAATCTGTAAGCAAAGTTTAGAGCCTAATAATGGTCCAGCAAAATTTATTCATTTTTATGAGCAATTAACCTCTGCTAGCAAAGATTTTCGAGGAAACCCCAGAGCATCTGAATATTTGTATGCATATGATTCCGAAGATGAGAGTGCTGCCCGCATTGATTTTAATAAGACCTCTCACGGTATAGGCTCAGGTATATATGGTGTAGCAAATTTATCTGCGGAAATAATAAAAGAACAAGTTGAAAAACGTCACAGTCAATTTTGTATTATTGAGACAAAGTTCCCATTACGTTTGTCTCAAGAAGAAGCAGATAAATACACGGAAATATCTAAAGCTTTACAAGAGATCGGGAATTTAGTTAAAGCAGAACAAACTCAAGCATGGCTCAAAGTAATTAAACTAAGTCGCAAAGAAGCATTAGACCTCATTGTAGAAAAAAATAAAACTAGGTTGATGGAATTTGCAATAACCATCAATTCTTTTGAATCGATTAAAAGCAAAGAACTTACTAATGAAGAAATATATACGATTCTTTATTCTTCAATGAAGCGTTTTTTAGAAGAGGCCCGTTCCAACGGGAATGCAGAAAGTATAGTTCCCATGCCAATCAACTTCCTTGTGGGTATGCTGGGTTTTACTGGCGTTGTGGGTCAATCAAACGATAGGTTTAATCGTGGTTTAATTGCTATGGATTTTTCAGATAACTCCGAACTGCAACACCTTGCAATAATTCCTGTAAAATCACTAGATCAAGATGAACATTCATCGCCTAATGCAGAAGAGTCTGAGGATGAGTTAACATCCGACACTCCATTCCCGACTAAAATTAGTATAGGCGGCCCGAATCTCTTTTTTACCAAGCAACAAGCTTCAGCGGTGGCTGATGTTACTGGGCAAAGAAATAACCCTAGTATAATGGATCCAATTTAGGATGAGTGCTTTTAAGGAGAAAATAATTATACCGAATATTGATAGGTCATTTTTTATCCATATATTGTTTAATATAGAGTCAATTTATGGTACAATTTGAAATTGCCACTAAAATACATACTAGGAATTATATTTATGGTTGAAGAAACTCAGGTATATCAATACCTTAGCAAAAAGGAACCCTTTGCTAAGGCAGCGGATCTTCGAATACAAGTCAAACCTACAGACTGTTTAGTAGCCGCACACCAATTACCAATTCCAGAGGGAGCAAGTATCTGTGTTTTAAATATGGCTAACCAATATATTGTTGGTGGTGACTACTTATCTAGCTTTGCCCAAGAGGAATCATTGATTCTCCGCACTAATCTGTTAGATTCATTAAAAAAGCTCGATGGTGTTGTGGAAGGAAATGCTTGTAATCCCTTTAAATATGATTTTAAAAGCAATATTGGTTTTACCACTGAAAAGCAAAGAAAAGGATTAGGTGAATTTACTGCCCTGTATACCCAAAATGTTACGGTTTCAACTCTGTCATTAGAAGACGAATCAATCTCGATTACACCTTTTCCCGTAAATATCATTTCTTCAGCTGCTTACAATCTATCTGATGAAGAAGATAAACTGCCTCCCAGCCTATACCATGCAGGAACAATTTTCAAAATTCTCAATCAATTACGTGTAGCGAAAGAACATCAGCAGCGAAATTTAGTTCTAGGCGCTTTTGGCTGTGGCTGTTTTGGGAATGATCCTGCTTTTATTGCTGAGGTTTATCATGCAGCAATCAATGAATATGAATTTCGAGGTTGTTTTGATACTATTATCTTCGCGATTAAACCCTCGAATGGTTCAGATAATCTTGTTATATTTCAACGTGAATTTTCAGATAATACGCAACCAAAATTAATACGGGATCTCTTATCTGAAATTATCAAAGATTCAAAAGATCTTTATAAAGATAATATGCAATTAATTGAGATGCTTAAGCCTTTTGCCTATATAGATTCAGCAAATGAATTGCTTTTTCTATGTAAAAGGATTATTACAGCCGAATTAAAACGTCTAGAAAACAGCAACTCTGAAAAATGCATACAAAAAAGAGCTTTTTTGTATGCATTGCTTTCTGACTTAGAAAAAACCCCCGACAATCCGCAGCGTATTTTAACAGAAGCTTTAAAAAGCCCTGAATGTTTAGCTCTGCAAATTGGCACGCGCTTTTTTAAAAATGTGTCTTATCATATTATAGATAAACTCAAAACACTGCTTGAAAACTCCCCACAACTTAACTCAGTGCAAGCAAAATTAGCCTCTGAATGGATCGCTGACTATATCCTTCCGAAACTTAAGGAATTTATTAATAATTGCGCTACTATAGAAGATAAACAAATGGCTTCTTATTTAATCCATATAGCTATTAGCAGATCGCCTGATTTACTCTTGGATGAGCTTAAGTCAAGACTCTATGAAGAGCAATATAAACCTATATGTCGATCACTCGAAGAAGTTAATGGCTTGTGCCTGGGTACTGCTACTCGACACCGATTAGCGGCTAGCATTCTAGATCTAAGATTTTGCCCCTACCCCGATCAAAAGAGTCAAGCAGTATGGTTGCAAGAAACAGCTAAAGTACTAAGCAATTATTATAAACAAGAAATCATTCTTTTTTTACAAAACGAATTCTCACCCTATTATGATCATGTTCTGTTTGAGCAGGCACTAGAAAGAACAGACGAGGATTCATCAAAGTCTTCTTTGAGACCCCATTAGTCATTGGGTAACTATGAGGAAGTTTAGCAAACTGCGTCAACTCCCTCATAGAATCACTCCTTTCGAATAATAACCTACAAGCTATCATTCACCTCATGCTGATAACGTTGAATGCTGCGCATCACTTCTTCTTCTGCTTTTTGAGCATTGCCCCAGCCTTTTACTTTCACCCATTTACCCTCTTCCAAATCTTTATAGTGTTCAAAGAAATGTTGAATAATGGCTAATTGGTGCGGTGAAATATCTTCGGGTTCGTGTATATGGCTGAACATAGGCAGTAGCTTTTTAGTAGGCACCGCTAAAATCTTAGCATCGCCACCCGCTTCATCTTCCATATCCAATATCCCTATAGGGCGCACGGCCAACACCGCTCCGGAAATTAAAGGCACGGGGGTGATTACCAATACATCAGCAGGATCACCATCTTCGCTCAAGGAATGGGGAATATAACCATAATTACACGGATAAAACATCGCCGTGGTCATAAAGCGATCAACCATCATGGCACCACTTTCTTTATCGATTTCATATTTAACCGGCCCAGAATGTGAAGGGATTTCAATGACCACATTCACTTCTTTAGGCACTTTGGCCCCTGGGGATAATTTATCTAGATTCATTCATAACTCCTATTCTTTTTAATTAAGGTGACAAATGTGGCTATCATACCTTATAATCGCGGCTTATTGAAAGTGGAGTTTGTGATGACTACATGCCTTTTTTGTAAAATCATAGCAGGTACTATACCCAGCACCCTCGTATTCGAGGATGCGCAGTTAATAGTAATAGACGATATCAACCCGGTTTCGCCTGTGCATAAGTTGATCATACCCAAAAAGCACATCGCCACTTTAAATGATTTAAGCACTGAGGATACCCTACTCATGGGGCATTTACTGGTAACCGGTGCCAAATTAGCACAAACACTGGGCATAGCTGAAGACGGCTATAGGCTAGTCGAAAACTGCAATGCGGCAGCAGGCCAAACCGTTTACCACATACATATGCACTTACTCGGCGGACGAAACTTTCACTGGCCACCAGGATAAAAATATGCAAAAACTAGAAGAATCATATACCGATATATTAACTCAAATCGGTGAAGATCCCAAACGCGAAGGTTTGGCTAAAACCCCTGCACGCGCCGCACGCGCTATCAAATTTTTAACGGCGGGCTATGAACAAAGCGTAGAGAAAGTCGTCAATGGCGCTTTATTCAGCTCCGATATAGACGAAATGGTAGTGTTAAAAAATATTGAAATCTATTCCTTGTGCGAACATCATTTGTTGCCCTTCGTAGGCCAATGCCATATTGCGTATCTGCCTCAGGGCAAGGTCTTGGGTATTTCCAAAATTGCGCGTTTGGTCGAAGTATTTGCCCGACGATTACAAATTCAAGAAAACTTAACCAAGCAAATTGCAGACACTCTGCTAGAAGTCACCGGTGCTTCCGGCGTAGGCGTATTGATCGAAGCACAGCATTTTTGCATGATGATGCGCGGCATACAAAAACAAAACTCGGTATTAAGCACTTCCGTCATGTTGGGTGAGTTTCGTAATAACCCACAAACGCGTAATGAGTTTTTGAGTTTATTGGCAAAGAAATAACGCTGCAAGCGTTGATTCTGAGCTCCTCACGAGCCCAACGGAACCTGGCCGTTATATAATATAACGGCCTTTTTCATCACCACCCCCCATTTCCCGTCCTTTTTTGAGGCGCACCTCAAAAAAGAAACGGTTCACTGAACGGTGTCATCCTCGGCAAGGCCGCGAGGCCGCAGCCGGGGATCCAGTTTCAATTCAAGTTTTCCCCTGATTTAATTCTGGCCCCGGCCGGAGCCTGTACTCGGTACTCCGGGTAACCGAGGATAACAATGCTCTGGATCTTAATCTTACGCCCAGAATGACACAGTTCAGTGACCCTTCTCTCAAAAAAGGATAAACAGAAAAGTGAAAAAATCACTCTTTTAACTAAAAATAGATCCCCTTTTTACCTCCCATTTTGCCAAAATAACGTAAAAACACCCTCATTTATCCATTAGATTTAAGCATTTAACCATAAATAATGAAAAATGTTCTATTAATTCAGTTATTTACAGAAAATAAAAAATATTTATTATTAATCCGAGCGTTAAGATTACCTTAATAATTAAATGTTATTATATG
>JAJYCX010000032.1 GCA_021778015.1 Pseudomonadota bacterium | reverse complement strand
CAGCGCGAACCTGAACGCTATGGTAAATCCACCTTAGCGGACATCACGGCTTCCTTAGATAAGCTCGCACTAGAATTAGGCGTCAGCCTATCTCATTTTCAAAGTAATGCTGAGCACGAGCTCATAGACACCATTCAGCGCGCCCGCAATCAGGCCAATTTTATACTCATCAATGCCGCCGCTTATACACATACCAGCATCGCCTTGCGCGATGCCTTATTGGCAGTACAGATCCCTTTTATAGAGGTGCACTTGTCCAATATTTACGCTAGAGAATCTTTCAGGCAGCAGTCTTACCTAAGCGATATCGCGGTCGGTATGATTGCTGGTTTAGGGCCGGTGGGTTATGAATGCGCCTTGCGCGCTGCCCATCATCGATTAACAACTGTGTGAGGAGAACTATCTTGCCAATGGATGTACGAAAAATAAAAAAACTCATCGATTTAGTCAATGAGACGGGTATCTCTGAATTGGAAATCAAAGAAGGAGAAGAGTCTGTACGCATTACACGGTATAGTCATGCTAGCTCCGCGCCTGTGCATAATCATACAGCGCCAGCGGTTACATCTGCGCATCATTCCGCTGCTGTCATAGAAACTGTAGTAGAAACAGCTGCTATCGAAGTCAGTGGCCATACAGTGAATTCCCCTATGGTAGGCACAGCGTATTTATCACCCTCACCCCAAGCGTCTACCTTTGTTAAAATAGGCGATAACGTACAGGTCGGTGACGTATTGTGTATTGTTGAAGCCATGAAAATGTTTAACCAAATCGAGGCCGATGCAGCGGGTATCATTAAATCTATCTTAGTTGAGAATGGTCAACCCGTAGAATATGGTCAACCCTTGTTTGTCATTGAATAACAGGAAGTGTTATGTTTAATAAAGTTGTTATTGCCAATCGCGGTGAAATTGCGCTACGTATTTTGCGTGCTTGCAAAGAATTAGGCATACAAACCGTTGCTGTACACTCTAAAGCGGATGACGATCTACTGCATGTGCGCTTAGCGGATGAATCCGTGTGCATAGGTGGTGCTAGTGCCGCGGAAAGTTATCTCAATATTCCTGCCATCATCAGTGCGGCTGAAATTACCGATGCCAATGCCATACATCCAGGTTATGGTTTTTTAGCAGAAAATGCGAATTTCGCAGAACAGGTAGAAAAGAGTGGTTTTACTTTCATTGGCCCTAGAGCGGAATCTATACGCCTCATGGGCGATAAAGTGTCTGCTATTGCTGCCATGAAACAAGCAGGCGTCCCCTGTGTACCGGGATCCGATGGTGCATTATCCGATGACGACAGTGAAAATTTAAAGATTGCACGTGACATAGGTTATCCAGTTATTATTAAAGCTTCTGGTGGTGGCGGTGGTAAAGGCATGCGCGTCGTACGCAGCGAAGCAGCACTCATCAATGCCATTGGTCTTGCTAAAAGCGAAGCGGAAATGAATTTTGGCAATGCTACCGTTTATATGGAACGCTTTCTAGACAATCCACGCCACATTGAAATACAAGTGTTAGGCGATGGCGCAGGCAAAGCCATTCATTTAGGCGAACGCGATTGCTCCATGCAACGTAGACATCAAAAAGTATTAGAAGAAGCTCCTGCACCGGGCATCAGCGAAAAACAACGACACCACATAGGCAAACGCTGCGTACGTGCGTGCGAAGAAATGCGTTATCGTGGTGCCGGTACTTTTGAATTTTTATATCAAGATGGTCATTTCTTTTTTATTGAAATGAACACACGTATTCAAGTAGAGCATCCCGTTACCGAATTGGTCACAGGCGTTGATCTCATACGCGAACAATTGCGCATCGCCTCAGGAATGGGTTTATCTTACAAACAATCCGACATACGCATGCGTGGCCATGCCATAGAATGCCGTATCAATGCCGAAGATCCACTTAAGTTTACACCCTCTCCAGGAAAAATAAGATTGTATCATCCTCCAGGTGGCCCCGGCATACGCATGGATACGCATATTTATAGCAGCTATACGGTTCCACCGTATTACGATTCCATGATAGGCAAATTGATCTCCTTTGGTGATACGCGCGAGATCGCGATTGCTCGTATGCGCAATGCCTTGGATGAAATCATCGTTGATGGCATCAAGACGAATATCCCACTGCACCAGCGTTTGATGCACGACGGTTATTTCCACGAAGGCGGCACCAATATTCATTATTTAGAAAAGAAGTTGGCGTTAGAGGATTGAGGGATAATCCCATCATCTAGACGATGATCTCGGATGTTTTTTAATCCATTCTTTGAGCGCTTCATCCATGCGGATCTGCCAGCCACGACCAGTCTCTCTGAAGTAAAGCACGACTTCAGGACTGTAGCGCAGTGTAATCGAGATCTTAGTTGGAGCTTTTTGTCGGCCACGTTGACCTACTTTAGACTTAGGTAACACCTTAAGCAAATCAGCAGGCAAAACCTCATCACCTGTACGCATACTGCGGATATCTACACCCGTTAGTTCGCGCACTTCCCCTGTTTTATCGGTTAGTGGTTCCTTTTTCATAATGATTTACCTCTCTAGAATTTGCTTTTCGGAAACTAATAACACGAATTCCTCCATCTATAGGTGTAAAACAAAGGATATGTAACCTGTCTCCCAAATAACCCATTGCTACGAACCGACGTTCTGGATAATCTAGTCTAAGATCCTCTGAATAAATTGCTGTTTCCCACTCAAAATTGGCGACTTGATTAAAAGGCAAATCTCTAGTCTCTTCGTTTTTTCTAGATTTTCCTGGGTCAAAGTCAATTTTCATATACCCTACCATATTGTAGTAACAAAAAAATAGATTGTCAAATTTTTAAAGCATTTTTATATTATGATTAAAAAAGTAATAAATCAAGATTGCCGTGCAATCATGAAGTCTGACTTCAGTATTTTCTTGCATTCTCCTAATAGATTCTTGGTTTTCTACTGGGATAGGTACCTCACGCTATCGGAACTTATGTCATAATATCTTATTGTATTTAAAGGAATATTCGCTTTTTATCTTGGAATTAAACCCGCTTTCTAGAGCTATAGGCTTTATTTTATCGGCCACTTTAGAGATAAAAGTCTCTTTTGAAGATTGCCTTAATATTACCTTAACAATCGAATGATAGAATATAGCTTCTTTCAAAATTATTATTATATTTAGTGAGGTTTTATTATGGCAGTGGACTTGTCCCGAGAAGATAGGAAAATAGGAGCAAAAATTTCAAACGATCTTGACCGTGTGTCAGTACGTTATGATCTTAAGCACGAAATAAATAGCGACAACTTTACTGTTGATATCAGCTACATGCTAAACAGTACTCAAGTTAAATCTACGCTCTTCTTAAAGAGTCCTTCCTTAAAAGCACTTGCTGACTCCTGGAACAAGGAGAAAGAATTCGCCGAGAAAAGGGTTGAGATGGCAGCACAAGAACTGGAAAAAGCGAGAGAACAATGTCTTTCCCCAAAAATCCCCAATAAACAGTTGATTTTGGGCGAACCCAATAGCGACGAACGGAACGAATACCTTCGAAAATGTCAAAAAGCCTATAGTGATCGTCAGGGAGACTTACTAGAAAAAGCGTCTACTTATAATGCTAAATTTAAGGAAGAATATAAAAAACTTGAAGAACGTATTGTAACTTATATTGAAGATTTTAAGAAGAAAGATGCGGCAATTGAATCGCTAAAAGAATACCATTCTACGCGATTCGCAGATAAACGCGAATATAAAGCACCATTTTTTGCGCCTCCTTGTCTTCGTGGCATATCTAAAGTTGAAAAATTATCTGCTCTTGAAAAAGTAATCACTTGGTTAGAAACATCGAAGATACAAAAACCGGCTCCTGCTTTAGATTTAACATCAGCAGATATAAGAGCCTTAACCGATGGCGATCTGGGGAAAAGGATAAAGAACATAGAAAAATCAGATGATGAGTTCAAACAAGCATTTGCAACCGCTATACAGAACTCTGCACAATCACCAAAACCCAGATAACAAAAAAAGCTAAAATTCCCATACAATCATGCAGCCAAACTGCATGATTGTATCGATCATCCTAATAGACTCCCGTTGCGTTGCTATGTTATTATACAAACATAAAAATAAGGTATATTGTATCAAAAATAACCGCTTCTGGAGTAACGATGAAACTTTCTAAAAATATCGCCTGGTTCGCGTGGATCACCGCTTCCGTATTTTATGCCTATCAATACATTTTGCGCGTCATGCCCAATATTATGCTCGATAATATCGTGCAGCAGTTTCACATCACTCCCGTGGTTTTTGGTCAATTTGCGGGTGTATATTACATAGGTTATGCCGCTTTACACCTACCTATCGGGATTCTGTTAGATAGAGTTGGGCCTAGAAAAGTCATGACGGGTTGTATCTTATTAACCGTCATCGGTCTATTACCCATTATTTTCGCTACACATTGGGTTTACCCCTTGATTGGCCGTGTGCTGATAGGCATAGGCTCTTCAGCTGCCATTTTAGGTACCTTTAAAATCATACGTATGACCTTCAGCGCACAACGTTTTACGCGCATGTTAAGTTTGTCGGTGACTATAGGCTTAATCGGCGCTATCTATGGTGGCGGCCCAGTGAGTTATATGTGCCACATCTTGGGTTATAAAGCAGTAGTCGCTATTTTTGCCTGTCTAGGATTAATCTTGGCTACTCTAACTTACTGGCTAGTGCCTGAAATTGAAGCTATCAAAAACAAATCGGTGTTGGCTGATATTAAAATGGTGTTAAAAAACCATAGAGTTGTATTTACCTGTATCGCAGCAGGATTTATGGTAGGCCCCCTAGAAGGCTTTGCCGATGTGTGGGGTTCTTCCTTCTTAGAACACGTTTACGGCCTTAGCAATAAAGCTGCGAGTTATTTACCGTCAATGATCTTCTTCGGCATGTGTTTTGGTGCGCCTTTTTTAAGTCTAATCGCCGAAAGAACGGGCCGTTATCTGGGCGTTATCATAGCTGCTGGCAGCATCATGTTTTTGATATTCCTAGCCTTGGTATTACAGCTATTAAGTACGGGCAGCATTACCGTCGGCTTCTTGTTAGTAGGCGTGTGTAGTGCTTATCAAATATTGGCAATTTATAAGGCTTCTACTTATGTGCCCGATCACGTCGCGGGTCTTACGACTGCTGTCGCCAATATGCTCATCATGAGTTTTGGTTATGTGTTTCATACTGGCATAGGCGTGATTGTCGACCTTTACGGCGGTATTCAGTCTACACAGGCTTTTGTTTATGGCATAGCCTTTATTCCGGTGACTTTAGCCATAGGGACTCTGGGTTTTGTCTGGGTAGCTTATAGCGATAGATCTGTAATAAAAGTGCAGTTTGATAGCTAAGAATATACTCACAGCAGTTGGTTTTTAGGGTAGGCGCCGAGCGCTCAAGCATCAGGAGTGTAGTACTCTACATGACTGATGCGAGATGGGCGAAGGCAACACCCCCTAAAAATCAAATGCGAAGAGTATATCACACCTGCCCATATTCCAAGCCTGCAGCCAACCACCGCGTGATCAAGGCATCGCACACCGCAGGATTATTCCGTAATAACGTTTGCGCGATCTCTTTTACCACTGGCAATAAAGCACTGTCGCGGGTATAAGAGGCAATGCGTAAACGGCCTAAGCCTGTTTGACGGGTACCTAATAATTCGCCGCTGCCGCGTAAGGCTAAATCTTTTTCGGCAATGATAAAACCGCTTTCAGTACTGCGCATAACGTGTAAGCGTTGATAAGCAGTATCCGATAAGGGTGCTTGATACAACAATACGCAAAAACTTTCGGCACTGCCACGACCTACACGGCCGCGCAATTGATGCAATTGCGATAAGCCCATGCGTTCAGCGTTTTCTATGATCATCAAGCTGGCATTAGGCACATCCACCCCCACTTCCACTACCGTAGTTGCCACCAATAAATCTATATCTCCGTTTTTAAAAGCCTGCATCACGGCCGTTTTGTCATTTGCCGACAACGCGCCATGTGCTAAGCCCAATTTTAAATTAGGCAATTGTGCGCTTAATTGTTGATACGTTGTAGTTGCCGCCTCGCATTGTAATTTCTCAGAATCTTCAATCAATGGGCAGATCCAATAGGCTTGTTTGCCTGCTAAACACTGTTCTTTGACACGCGCTACAATGCTGTCGCGCTTATCGTTGGCGAGCACAACGGTCTGTATGGGCTTTCGCCCTGGAGGTAACTCATCGATAACAGAATGATCTAAATGCGCATACACGCTCATCGCTAAGGTTCTAGGAATGGGTGTAGCCGTCATGATGAGCTGATGTGGATTGAAGTCTTGTTGCAATCCTTTTTCACGCAAAGCCAAACGTTGATCAACTCCAAAACGATGTTGTTCATCGATTACCAATAAAGCAAGATTTTTAAATTGCACCGCCTCTTGAAACAAAGCATGTGTTCCAACCACAATATGAGCACTACCCTCTTGTATAGCGGCTAAAGTTTCCCTACGCGCTTTGGCTTTCACTTTGCCCGACAACCACGCCACCGTTAAGCCTAATGGGCTAAACCATTGCGTGAGGTTATGATAATGTTGTTCTGCTAAAATTTCGGTAGGGGCCATGATGGCGCCCTGATAACCGCTAGATACCGCTTGTAACAAGCTTAAAGCCGCTACCACCGTTTTGCCTGAACCCACATCGCCTTGCAATAAACGCAACATAGGTTCACTGCGTTCTATATCGCTGCGAATCTCGCTTAATACTCTATTTTGTGCCGCAGTTAAAGCAAAAGGTAATTGCGCTAAAAATTGTTGTGTAAGTGTTTTTGTATCATTTAATTGAGGTGCGGCCATAGCCTGTAATGCTGCACGTAACCGCGACAAGCCTATGTGATGTGCTAACAATTCTTCTAAGGCCAAACGTTGCTGCATAGAATGAATGCCTGCCAATAATTGGTTTCTATCGGCATCCGGTGGTGGTCTATGCACGTAATGCAAGGCGGCACTTAAACTAGGCAATGAAAATTTTTCTTGCAGATGTAATAGATGATCGCTTAATACAGCACCTTGTGTTAACAACTCTAGAACCTGGTCGCTTAAACGCCGCCATTGAAATTGTGAAATGCCCTCGGTAGTCGGATAGATAGGGGTTAAATGGTCATCCACTTCTAAAGCTTTTCCGGGAGTTAAATGCAAATATTCTGGATGAATGATTTCTAAACCCTGATATCCATAACGTACTTCACCAAAACAGCGCAGCCTAGTTCCTACGCTTAAATGCCGCATTTGTTCGGCATTAAAATGATAAAACCGTAAAATAATATGGCCACTGGCATCTTGTAATTCACAAATCAAACTACCCTTTGGGCCACGACTAACGCGATGACTTTCTATAACGCCTTCAATAGCAACATAATCGCCCGCTCGCACATCGCGTAGTGGCGTTAAATGCGTGCGGTCTAAATAGCGAAAAGGTAAATGGAATAGCAAATCTTGCAGAGTATAAATACTGCGCTTTTCTAATAAAGCAGATAATCTAGGCCCTACGCCATGCAAGGTTTGACAGGGCGCTTTGTCTAGCTCTGTAGTCATATCGCTGCTCTTGGTTTATGCGGGCGGATTCGAAAAAAACATTCTACTTGGAATGTTTATACGTTTCAAGTAATTGTTGCCCTAAAATACAGCTTAACTCGCTGGTTGCTTTCAATATATTCCTTACTGTAGTCGGCTTAAAATATATTATTTTCAGTAAAATCAGTGAGTTACTTCAATGCACACTCCATTTTTTGTCCAATACAGAGTTTTTTGCGAAAAATGCCGGTACCTTTAAGTATTCCTTAATGTCCGTTTGGTATTATATCAGCTATATTCTAACCTTTTATAGGAGGAGATTGAGCCAGCGCTCAGATCAATCTAGATAAAGGGTTAATTTTAATAATAAATGAAAAAGGTAAATAATTATGGCTCTAGATCCTACTCAAAAAAATCTCCCTTCCATTTCCCCCAACTCCGGCAACAGGGACAACATTATTAATAGCCGGCTAAGTTTTTTCAATCCACAGCCCACCAGCGGGAGTGCTTCCCCAAAGAGTAACCCCGCTTCTAGGGCCAAAACTTTTTTCAATACCGCTTTAGATCTGGCTAAAGAGCATCCTGTAAAAACCTTTTTCCTGATCTTAGGTTGTGTGTTGCTCTTAGCTGGCATCATTCTCATAACACTTGGTCTTGCATTGCCTGTTCTTAATGGAATCAAAGACTCTTTTGTCCATCATAAGAGGGCCGATGTGTTTGGGGCGCAGAGTGCAAAGAGCACACTCAAGACCAAAAAAGAGGCGGAACGAGTGGGGAGAAAGCCGACAGAAGATCTAGTGGCCGGACTACCCTTTGCCAAGAAGAGATAGGCTATAAGAATATTGAGCAGGGTGAGTATCGAAGGTATTCCGAGCCGCGCGCGTAAGCAAGCGGAATCAGAGATATTCCGGACCGCTCTTACACTCACTGCTGCGGATTTTTTCACGACAAATGCTTAGCTTCTTCTCCTAAGAACAACCAAGTAGACACTACCGTATCTGGATTCAGTGAAATAGAATCTATACCCTGCTCCATTAGCCATAAAGCTAAATCAGGGTGATCCGATGGCCCTTGACCACAAATGCCTATATATTTTCCTTGCTTTCTACATGCATCGATTGCCATCTGTAATAATATTTTCACCGCCTCGTTGCGTTCATCAAAGGCTCCCGCTACTAGACCCGAATCGCGATCTAAACCCAAAGTCAATTGAGTTAAATCGTTTGAACCTATAGAAAAACCATCGAAATATTGTAAAAATTGTTCGGCCAATAAAGCATTGGAAGGAATTTCACACATCATAATTAAACGCAAACCATTTTCGCCACGTTTTAGGCCATGTGCGGCCAACTCAGCGATGGCAGCCTTAGCCTCATCCACCGTGCGCACAAACGGGATCATCACTTCTACGTTAGTTAAGCCCATTTTCTCGCGCACTATTTTGAGAGCCTGGCATTCTAAGGCAAAGCAGTCTTTAAATGTAGGTGCGGCGTAACGCGATGCGCCTCTAAAACCCAACATAGGATTTTCTTCATGCGGTTCGTATAAACTGCCCCCCAGAAGATTGGCATATTCATTCGATTTAAAATCAGATAAACGCACTATCACGGGCTTAGGATAAAACGCAGCGCCTAAGGTAGCAATACCTTCAGCCAAACGCATGATGTAAAAATCAACGGGGGAAGGATATGCAGATGTACGCTGTTTAATTTCTTGTTGTAGTGCTGGTTCTAATTTATCAAAATTGAGCAAAGCACTAGGATGTATGCCTATAGCACGATTGATGATAAATTCTAAGCGCGCTAAGCCCACCCCAAAATTAGGCAACTGACAAAAATCAAAAGCGCGATCGGGAGTACCCACATTCATGCAAATTTTAAAGGGCAATTTAGGCATATGATCGATGTGTATTTGCTTGCATTCAAATTTCAACAAACCTTCATAGACCATTCCTTCTTCGCCTTCGGAACAAGATATGGTAACCGGCGTACCATCTAGGATTTCGCTGGTGGCAGTATTACAGCCCACCACCGCTGGAATACCCAATTCACGGGCAATAATCGCCGCATGACAAGTACGACCACCGCGATTGGTTACAATAGCCGCGGCTCGTTTCATCACAGGCTCCCAATCTGGATCGGTCATATCGGTAACCAAAACATCGCCCGCTTCAACTTTGTGTATATCGGCTAAACCTTTCACTACGCGTGCCTTACCTTGGCCGATCTTCTGACCTATACTGCGGCCTATAGACAACACCTTACCTTTTTCTAATAGATTGAATCGTTCTAATGTTTGCTGATTTTCACGGCTTTTAACCGTTTCTGGTCGCGCTTGGACTATATACAGCTCACCGTGTTCACCATCTTTAGCCCATTCTATATCCATAGGACAACCGTAATGCGCTTCTATAGTCAGTGCAAACTGCGCCAATTGCGTGATTTCTTTATCATTCAATGAAAATTGTAGACGCAGCGCTTCGGGAACCGTTTCTATCTTAACGCGCTCCGTAGTACCAGGCGTGGTATTGTAAACCATGCGTTGTTGTTTCTGCCCTAAACGGCGCGACAAAATGGCATCGAAGCCTTTTTTCAATCCTGTTTTATAGACATAAAACTCATCTGGATTAATGCTGCCTTGTACCAGTAATTCGCCTAAGCCATAATTAGACGTAATAAAAATAACCTCATTGGATCCTGTTTCGGTATCTAGGGTAAACATCACCCCCGCTGCTGCCTCATCGCTGCGTATCATTTTTTGTATACCAGCAGACAACGCCACTTCTTCATGCGCAAAACCGTGATGCACTCTATAAGAGATCGCTCTATCTGTATAGAGCGAGGCAAACACCAACTTTATCTTTTGCAATACATCTTCAAAACCATGTACATTTAAAAAAGTTTCTTGTTGACCAGCAAAAGAGGCTTCAGGCAAATCTTCTGCCGTTGCCGATGAGCGCACAGCAACTGTAAAATCTTTTCCTAAGCGTTCCGCTAAAGTTTGATAGGCTGTTTTCATTTCTGACATAAATTTTTCAGAAAAAGGCGCTTCAATAATCCATTGCCGTGCTTTGGCACCTTTCTCAGCCAGTTGCGTTAAATTTTCAATATCTAAATCTTGTAACAATTCTTCAATGCGTTTGTCTAAACCATTGTGCGCTAGAAAATCGCGATAAGCCTCGGCGGTGGTGGCAAACCCTGGCGGCACTTTCACCCCCAGTTGCGTTAAGTTTTGGATCATTTCCCCTAAAGAAGAATTTTTGCCTCCGACTAAATGCACATCATCACGACCTAATTTTTCAAAAAAAATCACGTAAGGCTTACTCATTATTGAACTCCACATTTATACTAATTACACTTCAAAGATGCAAGATGCACGCTCAAAGCAACTGTAAACCAGAACCTTGTCATCCTCGACCAGGCCGCGAGGCCGCAGTCGGGGATGACAATGCTTCGATTCAAAGCCACAGGATTCACAAGATCTCATATCTTCAGTGACTATGAACTATATCAAAATATCTAATTCTTGCCACACCTTACACCAAGCCTCTACTGATTCACGCACTTCATTTTCTTTATAAGCGCTATTGCTTTGCATGAGATGACAAACTATATCTTCTACACGGCATTCTTTTTGTTGTAGTATGGTTTGCAACAACAGCGCCGTCCAAGGCTCTAAAGCAAACCAATGCACTCCATGCTCACGATTACGATACACCACTCCTTGCCAAGGATGCGTACGCTGCGCCAAGGCTGTATATTCTTTGTCCAGAGGATACACGGCATAGTCATACTGGCAATAATAGGCCAGCGGGGAACAGCGTAACAGCGCTGCATTGGGTTCCGGCAAGGTTTCATCCGCTACCGTAGCCACTAATTCCATCCATTCAAAATGCGCTAAAGCCCATAACCACGGCCATTGACCATAATGGGCCCTATTATGCCACAAAAAGCTTAAAAATTCATCCGGCAATTGATAGAAATAAGGTGTAGTGGCTGTATGCTGCTGCAAGAATTCATCCAGCAAAAAAGCCCAGTTTTCTGCGCCTAGATGCTCAATGACACGCGCATAAACATTGGCTAAAACTTCACGCAAATTAGCGCGCAATAAATGATAATAAATTTTTTCACGTTGAGCATTTTTTAATGCGGCGTAAGGCCCACGTAGTGTGGTACTGAATTGTTGCTGTTTAATCAACCTCTACTCTCTCCATAACGTCCTGAATCTGCTGCAACTCCAGACACAAGTCTTTCCAGGCAGGGATGCCATTGTCGCATTCTAATATCGTGGGTTTAACACCATGACGTGCATAAGTATATTGCAATAAATCCCAAACGGGATCGGGGACAGGATAATGATGGGTGTCAATAATAATGCTGGCATTTGCATCGTCGTTATGTAAATCAAAATCGGTTAACCATTGTTTTTGATGTCCCGCCACATGCAAATAAACTATGCGCTCACTGGGCATGGCTTTAATAAATTGCTGGGCATCTTCATTGTGGTTAACACAATTCACATACACATTATTCACATCTAGCAATAGATCACAATCGGCTTCAATTAACACAGCATTCACAAATTCTGCTTCGGTTAACTCATTATCCAATTGCATATAATAACTGATATTTTCAATGGCAATGCGACGTTGTAAATAATCTTGCACCGTTTGTATGCGCTTTGCAACGCGCGTTACAGTGTCGCTGTTAAAAGGCAAAGGTAATAGATCGTATAATAAACCTTGTTCATCGCCACTAAAACTTAAATGTTCGCTATAACAAGCAACTTGATAATGGTCGAAGAATTTTTTTAAAGACTCTAGAAAATTGAAATCCAGCGGTGCTGTGCCGCCTAGCGATAAAGATAAGCCATGGCAATACCAAGTAAAATGGGCGCTAAACTCATCTAGATAGCGTTTCTTAATGCCTCCCATGCCACACCAATTTTCTGGCGCTATTTCTAAAATGCTACAGGGGGGATTTTGAGTTTCTAAACTGCGTTGTAGAGACGGCAATAGGGTTGAGCGTAAACCCAACCCCACTGCTGTAGACGAATGACTACTTTGTAGGGGCGCCACTGCAATTACCTGCAGAGCACATGCCAGCTCCACATTTACCCGCTGAACATCTCCCTTCAGCAGTTTTATCGCTGCTCATAGGCTTATTAGCATCTGGGGTAGACATTGTACCAGACTTAGCCGGCGTAGATGGTGCAACTGCTGGTGTACCGGTAGTGTCAGTGCTGCTCGTAGTATCTGCAGCAAAAGCCGCCGTACTTAAACAAACACTGGCGCCTAACGCGATTAACATTTTTTTGTTCATTAGAAACTCCTTGAAAGTTAACTTTGAATTGCGGTTTGAGCCAATTTTGACCAGATCAATGATCTGGCATTCTTACTCTTTACAGTTAGATAGTATATACCTAATCGTATTACTATAGCCGAAGAGCCCTGAACATTGGAAGCCTGATTTTCAGTTTTCAAGGTATTTTGACAAAATAGTCATATTTGACAACATTCCTCCCCTCACGCTAGTATCCCTGCCTAGGCCGAGGTGGTGAAATTGGTAGACACGCAAGTTTCAGGTACTTGTGGGGGAAACCCTGTGGAGGTTCGAGTCCTCTCCTCGGCACCAGAATGTGCAAAAACAGGACAAATACCCCTGGTCACCGACCTTTCTTTCTGTTAAAATGGCGCCATCTTTTCATCACTGTAGAGATCCCCTATGCAACACCCATTACCTCCGAAAAAAGACTCTTTTTTGGCCTGGCTAGTCGTCCTTTCTGCCGCTCTATTCTTCTGTTACGAATTCATACAAATGAATATGTTCGATGCCATCAATGGTGAGCTAATGCGCACTTTTAACTTAAATGCCACACAAATCAGTAACTTATCTTCGGCCTTCTTCTGGGCGGATATGTTGTTTGTGTTTCCAGCAGGTTTATTACTGGATCGCTTTTCTACTCGTCGCGTACTCCTTATCATGATGGGTTCTTGTGTGATTGGCACCTTCTTGTTTGCTGGCGCACAAAGCTTTGGCTTCGCCCTAGCCACCCATTTCTTCGTAGGCATAGGCGATGCTTTTGGTTTCTTATGTGCTTTAATATTGGCTTCACGCTGGTTTCATACCGATCGCCAAGCGCTGATCACCGGCGTCATCGTCACTTTTGCGATGGTAGGCGGCGTGGTTGCCCATACCCCAGTGGCTTATTTAGTAGAACAAATGGGTTGGCGCCATGCCATGATCGTCAATGGCTTCTTGGGCATAGCTCTGTGGGTATTAATGTGGTTGTTGGTACAGGATAAACCTAAACATGCTGTATTAACCCATAATGAGATGATTAAAAATCATCCTTTCTTACCTGGTTTATGGCAAGCTCTGTGCAACTTTCAAAATTGGGCCGCAGGCCTTTACACTGGCTTAACCAATCTACCATTAATGGTCGTCGGTGGTTTATGGGGTAATACCTTCTTACGTGAAGTACATCACTTTAACACAGCCAATGCTACTACCATTTCATCGATGTTGTTCATGGGCACCATCTTCGGTTCACCTTTCTTTGGCAAACTATCCGACAAAATCAAAAACCGCCGGGGTCCTATGTTCATAGGCGCTGCTGTTTCATTGATACTTTCTGTGTACATGATCTACGGCCACTACGATAACTTCTGGCTAGCGGCTACTTTGTTTTTTGCCTTAGGCTTTAGCACCAGCTGCCAAATATTAGGTTATCCTATTGTCACTGCCAGCAACCCAAGTCATCTTACCGGTACCGCTTTAGGCATATCGGCCAGTCTCATCATGTCCAGTGCCGCCTTGTGTCAACAATTCTTTGGCGCCTGGTTGGATAAATTATCCAATGGACAAATGGTCGATGGCGTCGCTTTTTATTCCGCTAAAATGTTTCAAACCAGCATGTTGATATTTCCAGTTACATTGGCCGCCAGTGTTCTATTGGTATTATGGATAAAAGAGCCTAAACATGAAAAAAAAAATGACCTTACAGCAACCCACTTAGACCCCCTCGTCATTGGAGAATAAAGATAGATGAAAGCTGAAACACATCCTAAACAGCCCCATGAATTACGTTCTTGGTTAGTCTGTCTCTCTGCTGCTTCGTTTTTTCTGTATGAATTCATACAAATGCTGTGCTTAAATTCTATGAATGGTGAAGTCATGACGGCTTTTCACATCAGCGCTACACAATTGGGTTGGCTGTCTTCCGTTTACTTTATGTCTAATGTATTGTTTTTATTTCCTGCAGGACAATTAATCGATCGCTATTCAGTGAAACGTTTAATTTTAATCTTCATGGCTTTGTGCATCACCGGCACGGTATTATTTTCTCAGACTACAGACTTTGGCTTGGCCTTATTTTTTAGATTTATTACCGGTATAGGCAGCGCCTTTTGCTTTTTATGCAGTATGCGTTTAGCCTCGCGCTGGTTTTTACCGCATCGCATGGCTTTGATCAGCGGCAGCATTGTTACCATGGCCATGTTAGGCGGCTGGATAGCGCAAGCCCCTT
>JAJYCX010000013.1 GCA_021778015.1 Pseudomonadota bacterium | reverse complement strand
TACCACGGCCGTGTTAAGGCGTTAGCCGATGCTGCACGTGAAGCTGGCTTAGATTTTTAGGGGTAGTGTCATGAGTGCTGTAGTAGATGTTAAATCAGATGGTTATATTGAAGAATTGGTGCATGTGCGCCGTGTTGCTAAGGTGGTCAAAGGTGGACGTATCTTTGGTTTTTCCGCTTTAGTGGTAGTGGGTGACGGTCATAGACGCGTTGGTATAGGCATAGGCAAATCACGTGAAGTGCCTGCAGCCATACAAAAGGCAACAGAAGCCGCCAAACGCAATATGATCACGATAGAATTGAATAATGATACTTTATTCCATGAAGTTAAAGCGAAACATGGTTCTAGTACGGTATTTATGAAGCCCGCTTCTGAAGGTACGGGTATTATTGCCGGTAGTGCGATGCGCTCCGTGTTCAACGTCATTGGCGTTAAAAATGTTTTGGCGAAAGTGGTGGCAGGATCCAGTAATCCTATCAACGTCGTTAGAGCAACTTTGAAAGCACTGACCTCTATCCATTCTCCAGATTGGATAGCGGCAAAGCGCGGTAAATCAGTACAAGAAATATGGAGAGAGGCCGAACATGAGCAAGTCTAAAACCGTAAAAGTTACTTTAAAGAAAAGTACTATAGGCCGCTTGGCAAATCATAAAGCTTGTGTAATTGGTTTAGGTCTGCGTCGTATAGGTCATACCGTTGAAGTGGAAGATACGCCATCCATTCGTGGCATGATAAACAAAGTCTCTTATTTGTTGGAAGTCCAGGAGTAACACAGCATGCATTTAAATACATTAAAACCCGCAGAAGGTTCACACAAAGTTAAGATCCGTGTTGGTCGTGGCTGGGGCTCTGGCGTTGGCAAAAACGGTGGTAAAGGTAATAAAGGTCAGAAATCACGTGGTAGCGGTAAAGTTGCCATTGGTTTTGAAGGCGGACAAATGCCTTTGCACAGACGTTTGCCTAAGAGTGGTTTTAACTCGTGGAAAAAACGTGCTACCCGCGAAATACGGTTGTCGCAATTAGATAAGTTAAGTGCCGCCGAAATAGGGTTGCAAGATTTAAAAGATATGGGTGTGGTTGGCCATAATGTAAAATTTGTTAAGGTTATTGCTACAGGTGCTATCAATAGGGCTGTTACCTTAAAAGGAATCGCCGCTACGGCAGGCGCTAAAGTATTGATAGAAGCCGCCGGCGGCCAAGTATTAATTTAAATTTAATATACTCACAGCAGTTGAGTTTTAGGCGAAGCAAAAAAGCATAAAACTCAAATGCAAAGAGTAGAAGGATAAAATTTTATGAGTGCTGCATCTCCTGCTACTTCAGGATTGAGTGAGCTAAAACAACGGTTGTTGTTTTTACTGGTGGCGATTATTGTTTATCGTATAGGCACACACATTCCTGTGCCAGGGCTGGATCCGGAGCGTTTGGCCGACTTTTTTAAAGCACAAGAAGGTGGTTTACTGGGCGTTTTTAACGTATTTTCCGGTGGCGCATTAAGACGATTTAGTTTATTTGCATTGGGTGTGATGCCTTATATTTCGGCATCCATTATTGTGCAGCTGATGACTTCGGTTGTGCCGCAGTTAGAACAGTTAAAAAAAGAAGGCGAGTCTGGACGACGTAAGATAAACCAATATACGCGTTATGGCACCTTGATTTTAGCGATGTTCCAAGCGCTGGGTATGACAAAATATATAGTCAGCAATCACATCGCATTGTCGCCAGATTTTGGGTTTTATTTGATTTCTACCCTTACTTTAACCACAGGGACAATGTTTTTGATGTGGTTAGGTGAACAGATCAATGAACGTGGTGTGGGCAATGGAATTTCCTTGCTGATATTTGCCGGTATCGTATCGGGTTTACCCGCTGCCGTTGTACGTGTGCTAGAGCAATCTAGACAAGGACAAATGGACGTACTGGTGCTGTTATTTGTAGCGGTGTTGATTTTGGCAGTTTTTGCCTTTGTAGTATTTGTAGAGCGCGGACAACGACGCATTGCGATCCATTATGCTAAGCGCCAGCAAGGACGAAAAATATATGCGGCGCAGACCAGTCATTTGCCATTGAAGGTCAATATGACCGGGGTTATACCGCCTATTTTTGCGATGAGTATTTTGCTATTGCCAGGTTCATTAAGCCAGTTTTTGGGTGGTGTGCATGGCTTGGGTTGGTTGAAGAACGTGTCCTATTGGATGCAGCCTTCTAGCCCGGTTTATATGGCGGCTTATGCGGTTTGTATCATCTTTTTCGCATTCTTTTATGCGGCATTGGTGTTTAATCCGCGTGATACGGCCGATAATTTAAAGCGCTCAGGTGCTTTTATTCCCGGGATACGTCCAGGGGAGCAAACGGCAAAATATATTGATACGGTTATGACGCGATTGACTTTGGTGGGGGCTATTTACTTGATCTTTGTGGCATTATTGCCGCAAATTTTGATTACTAAACTCAGTGTGCCTTTTTACTTCGGTGGTACTTCGTTATTGATCGTGGTAGTGGTATTGATGGATTTTATCTCGCAAGTGCAAGCGCATATGATGTCTGTGCAATATGAGTCTTTGTTGAAGAAGGCTAACACTAAGGGTAAAAATAGGCCTGGTGCAGGATTATTACGGTAAATATCCGAGCCGCCAACCGTAAGGGTGTTACGATAAATGTCCGAGCCGCGACCGTTAGGGAGCGGGTGAGATTTGATCATGAAAGATTGGAGCGTATTATGAAAGTAAGAGCATCTGTAAAAAGAATGTGCAGAAATTGCAAGGTTATTAAGCGCCGTGGTGTTGTGCGCATTATTTGTGCTGACGCCAAGCACAAACAAAGACAAGGTTAGAATGGGGGTATGCGTAGGGAACCCTTGCTTTTTATTGCAAAAGCAGATATCCTTAGCCGCTATTTTTTAGATTAAGCATTAAAGTTGGGAGTATTCTATGTTTCGAATTTCCGGTGTTAATATTCCACCGAACAAACATATTTGCATCGCCTTAACTGCCATTTATGGCATAGGGCATACCTTGGCCGATAAGATTTGTAAAGCTGCTGAGGTTGAAGGACATCGTAAGGCTAAGGATTTATCAGAAGAAGATGTAGAGCGAATTCGTGAATGTATCGCTAAAGCGCAATATATAGTCGAAGGCGATTTACGTCGTGAAGTGGCTACAAATATTAAGCGTTTGAAAGATATAGGTTGTTACCGTGGTGTGCGCCATCGTCGTGGTCTACCAGTACGCGGGCAACGTACCAAAACAAATGCGCGTACGCGTAAAGGCCGTAACCGTACTAGTACGGCAGCGGCATAGAATTATTAATCGGTATGGTGTGGAAGTAGAGAATTATGGCTGAAGTAGCAATTAAAAAAACGGCTCGAAAAATTAAACGTAAAGTAGTAGATGGGATGGTTTGTATCCAGGCTACTTTTAATAACACAATTGTAACCTTTGCGGATAAGCTAGGTAATGTAATTGCTTGGCAAACAGCGGGGGGCTCTGGCTTCCGCGGATCCAGAAAAAGTACGCCTTTTGCAGCCGGTGTGGCTACGGAAATTGCTGGTAAAAAAGCGATGGAACAAGGATTGCAAAATGTTGTTGTTATGGTGAAAGGACCTGGACCAGGACGTGAGTCCGCAGTTCGTGCCTTAGTGACCCTAGGCTTAAATGTGATTGGAATTAAAGATGTTACCAGGTTGCCGCATAACGGCTGTAGACCACGCAAGAAAAGACGCGTGTAAAGATAGTATTTGAGGAGTAGATAATTAGATGGCAAAATATAGAGGTCCTACTTGTAGATTAGCGCGTCGTGAAGGCATGGATTTAATGCTAAAAAGCAAGCTCAGATCATTAGAATCAAAATGTAATATGGAAATGGTTCCCGGGCAAAAAGTGGCGCGTCGTAGCCGCTTATCAACCTACGGTACCATGTTACGTGAAAAACAAAAATTACGCCGTATTTACGGCATGTTAGAGCGACAATTTAAGCGTTTCATGGATAAAGCGTCGCGCACAAAAGGTTCTACGGGCACCAATCTTATACAGTTATTAGAATGCCGCTTAGACAACGTTGTTTATCGTATGGGTTTTGCCAGCACGCGTGCTGAAGCACGACAAATGGTGAGTCATCGTACTATTCTCGTCAATGGCAGCATTGTCAATATCCCGTCTTACATAATGAAAGCGGGTGACGTTGTTGAAGTGAAAGAAAAGTGCAAAGCACAATTGCGTATCAGAGCTGCGCTAGAAAGCCAGCAGCAATTGGGTTTCCCAGCGTGGGTAGAAGTAGATGTTGCTGCAGTCAAGGGCAAGTTTACCGCAGTGCCACAGCGCGATGAAGTGCAATTAGAAATTAATGAAAATTTAATCGTTGAATTTTATTCACGATAACCCCGGGGGAATATTTTATGTTGCAAACGAGCTACGAACACAAAGCCTATGACCTGCAAAATCCCTACGAAGTTTTGGCCCCTAGTAATATAGTGGTTAAAGAAATCGGTCGTAGTACCTATGAAATTGCATTAGAGCCTTTGGAAAGAGGTTTTGGTCATACTTTAGGCCACGTATTGCGCCGTATTTTATTGTCATCTATGCCTGGTGCTGCTGTAGTTGAAGTCAAGATAGCCAATGTATTGCATGAGTATAGCCCCATGGAAGGCGTACAAGAAGACGTGATTGAAATTTTGCAAAATTTAAAAGGGCTAGCATGCAAAATGCATTCTCGTCGTGAGGCCATTTTAAAAATCAATAAAAAAGGCCCTGGTATTGTTTACGCCGGTGATATAGAAGTGGATTCAGATGTGGATATTATCAACAAGAACCATGTCATTGCTCATTTATCCTCTAATGGCTCTATTAGTTTAGAGGCGAAATTAGTAATGGGTAGAGGTTATCAAGCCGCAGTAAGCCGTTATCAAGACGAAGAAGAAGCTAAGCCTGTAGGTATGTTGTTGGTGGATGCATCTTTTACGCCAGTTAAACGGGTTACCTATAGAGTTGAAAATGCTCGAGTAGAACAAAGAACTAATCTAGATAAATTGGTTATCGAATTGGAAACCAATGGTGCTATATCTCCAGATGAAGCTATCCGTAATGCAGCTACGTTGCTGCAACAACAGTTGATGGCCTTTGTAGATTTAAAAGATATACATGGTCGCTCTGCCAGCCACATGTTACAAAATCTAGATCCTTTGTTAATGCGCCCTATTGAAGATTTAGAATTGACAGTGCGTTCAACCAATTGCTTGAAAGCGGAAAACATCTTCTTTGTAGGGGATTTGATTCAGCGTACTGAAACCGATTTGTTAAAAACGCCTAATTTAGGCAAGAAATCATTGACAGAAATCAAAGCCATTTTGACTGCAAATTCATTATCTTTAGGGATGCGTGTTGAAAATTGGGTTCAGCCCAGACGCATCATCAAAGCAGATGAAGACTTTGCTAAAAAAGCGGCAGCAGCAGCAGCGGCAGCGGCTGAGCAAGAAGACAGTGATAAAGAACAGTAATTTAAATGAACGTGGAAGGATAAAAAAATGCGACATCGTAATAGTGGTAGAAAATTAAATCGCACCAGTGCTCATCGTAAGGCCATGTTTCAAAATATGGCGGTTTCTTTGTTAGAGCATGAGATCATTTCCACGACGCTTCCCAAGGCTAAAGACTTGCGTGGTATCGTTGAGCCATTGATTTCATTGGCTAAAATCGATTCATTGGCTAACCGTCGTTTAGCATTTAATCGTTTACGTGACCGTAAAACGGTGACCAAGCTTTTCAACGAAATTGGCCCTAGATTTAACGCTAGACCCGGGGGTTATACTCGCGTACTGAAAGCTGGTTTTAGACCGGGTGATACAGCTCCTATGGCTATTATTGAACTCGTGGACCGTTTAGATCAAGCACCTGTGACTGTCGAATAGGGAATTGATAAGGGCGGTTCATGAACCGCCCAATGCCCGCATCTTGCATTTAATCCCCGTTTACGGTACACTAGTGACCAATTTATAGGCTATAGCAGGCTGAATAATGAAAAAAATGGTTAAAATAAAGTCTAAACATCCTGTTCAAGCGATAATAAAACGAGTTTTTGACTTACTCCTCTCTTTGTTGATATTACCCCTATTTCTATTATTCCTGCCTATAATCGCCCTACTGATCAAATTAGACTCTACCGGCCCCGTTTTTTTCCGTGACGAGCGTATGGGTCGTTGGGGTCAGCCTTTCAAATGCTGGAAATTTCGTACTATGGTGGTGAATGCGGATGCGCGCAGTTTGGCCTTAAGTGCACAGGACGACCGCATTACACGTGTAGGGCAATGGCTGCGTAAGACCAGTTTAGACGAATTGCCACAAGTGATACATATTCTCCTAGGGAAAATGTCTTTTGTAGGCCCTAGACCGCCAATACTGTGCTTAGCGGAGGCCTATACAGCGCATCAAGCCCAGCGCTTACAAATGCGTCCTGGTTTAACGGGTTGGGCACAAATTAGCGGCCGCAATATCTTGCCCTATGAAGAACGGCTAGAATATGATGTTTGGTATGTACAAAATTGGACCATCTTACTGGACCTGAAAATTCTGCTCAAGACCCCTGGTGTGGTATTAAGCCAAAAAGGGGTGTATCAAATGACTTCCGCTGCTGAAAAGACGGCTACTTCTACCGGATTATCGGCCAGTTTACCGATTAGTCAAGAGTAGAAAAAATATTTTGCACCGCCGCTGTCTATTAATTGAACAGAAATATTGAAATCCGAATCATTTTCCTGTACAATACTCCCAACTTACAAACATAGCGTTGTATGCGTTATTCATAAAACATTATTGCAGGACCCGCCTCACGGCTTTATTTTTTAGACAGTGAGGTCATACACAGGAGAAAAAAATGACGGTTGTAGCTAATAAACGATCACTGATGTCTTTGTACTCGGAACCTACCGATCTACAATCGCATTGTGTGCGTATTGTTATTGCCGAAAAAGCTTTAGCGGTAGACATCATCGATCTCAAATTTGAAGATCGTGCCGAGGAGCTATTAAGCCTAAACCCATATCAATCTGTACCCACCTTAGTGGATAAAAATTTAGTTTTATATCAATTGAATATCATCTTAGAGTATTTAGATGAGCGCTTCCCGCATCCGCCATTAATGCCGGTATATCCGGTAGCACGAGCGGAAACACGCTTACGTTTGTCGCGTATTGAAAAAGATTTATTTGGCTTGTATCAGCAAATAATGACAGCTAAAGAAGAAGCTTATAGAACGTTGGCACGCCAGCAATTGCGTGATTCTTTAATTACCATTGCACCTGCATTCAAGAATAATTCTTATTTTTTAAGCGACGATCTGACCCTAGTCGATTGTTGTTTATCGGCATTATTGTGGCGTTTGTCTTATGCCGGTATTGAATTGCCTAACCATGCGCGCGCGGTTACGGAATACGCGCAACGCATGTTTGAGCGAGAAACATTTTACAGTAGTTTGAGTAGCGCCGAGCATGAAATGTTAGTTTAAGGAAAGATAACCCCATGACAACATCAACTAAACCTTATTTAGTCCGTGCTTTATATGAATGGATGCTGGATAACAATTTAACCCCCTTTGTGGCCTTGAATACAACCATTCCTGGGGTCAAAGTTCCGGTACAATACATTAAAGATGACCAAATTGTTTTAAATATCTCCCCATCCGCAACCCAAGATTTAAGTTTAACCAATCAAAATTTGTCATTTTGCGCTAGTTTTTCTGGCCTTTCACACTCTATTGAAGCGCCTATGCGCGCTTTAACCATGATTTATGCTAAGGAAACAGGGCAGGGCATGGCTTTTGATATTAGCGTCGAGGAAGAAGAGGAAGGGGATAATAGTGGTGGCACTATTGGGGAAAACAAACCGGGTACGCCGCCTAAATCACCGGGACCGAAGGGTAACACTAAAAAGCCTATTCTAAAGGTCGTGAAATAGATCCTGGCTAGAACGGTGAATTTTGTGATATCCTTATAATAGTTTAGTCCAAACAAGTCATTTTATGACGGGAGCAGTTCTAAGCATGAATAAAACATTGCAAATCAAAGAGATGGCACTACCCCTAGGTAGTTTAGAAACCTATATCCAGCGCGCTTATGCACTGCCGGTATTAACGGAAGCAGAAGAAGCGGCACTTACTTTACGTTTTTATGAGCAAGGCGATTTAGATGCGGCGCGGCAACTCGTTATGGCCCACCTGCGCTTTGTAGTGCGCATAGCCAATGGTTATTTAGGCTATGGTCTGCCATTAAGCGATTTAGTCCAAGAAGGCAATATCGGTTTGATGAAAGCGGTTAAGCGTTTTAATCCTCATATGGGTGTGCGCTTGGTCTCTTTCGCCATTCACTGGATCAAAGCCGAAATTCATGAATATATAATCCGCAATTGGCGCATTGTTAAAGTTGCAACGACTAAAGCGCAACGTAAATTATTTTTTAATCTGCGTAATGCCAAGAAAGAAGTTGGCACATCCTTTACGGCAGACGAAGTCGCTGCCTTAGCCGCAGAATTAAATGTTTCTCATAAAGATGTGCGTGAAATGGAAATACGTATGTATGCACATGATATGTCTTTTGATGCGCATGACGACGATGACGATAGCGCTGCAGTAGCGCCAGCACATTATTTAGAAGACATGCGTTTTTCCCCCAGCCTGCAAGTTGAGAACAACGACGAAGAAGGCCACAGACTACAAAATTTATATGCAGCTTTAGACGGTTTAGATGAACGCAGTCGCGATATTGTAAGCGCACGATGGTTGGTGGATAAAAAAGCCACTTTAGAAGATCTAGCTGCGCGCTATCAAATTTCAGCAGAGCGCGTACGTCAAATAGAAAAAGGTGCAATGCTGAAATTAAAAAACCATATACAGGAAGATACTCTTCGCAATTGAAGATGGAGCTTGTGTTATACGCTGATTTTTAACTAAAGCTTTTTCATCCCCGACTGCGTCGAGGATGAAAAAGTCCTAGTTCTGTAATGGATTTAAGCTTGATCTTGCATCTTGATGTGAGTATATTGAGGGGGAAGGCCGTCATACAAGCTCATAATGACGAAAAGGATAAGATCATGAAAAGGACGCTTTGTTACATCACGGTATTGAGTTTAATCACACCGGTTTCGTGGGCGATGTTTTGTAATACCTCACAAGGAACCAATGGTTGGGTTGAACAGGGGATGAGTGAGCAAGATGTTTTAGCAGCTTGCGGACAACCTAATAGCGCGGTACAAATAGATAACGACAAGAACCGTCTTAATTCTACACAATATTGGAATTATCAACAGCAAACTATGCAAATGTTGCCGCAGAAGGTCTCAGCACCAACGCCCTACACCAGCATAAATGTTAACAGTGCAGGTAATACCTTGGTGGTTGAAATCAATAATAATAAGATCACCAGCTTGGCCGTCAATGGTAACTTTGTTTCAACGGGCAGTTGCCCTAATGGGGGTTTTGTGCGCGTCGGGGATACTGCTGATGCGTTGGCTGCGCGTTGTGGTGCTGCTACACAGGTGAGTTATCAATATGCAAAAGATACTTCGGCATTACCACCGATTACACAATGGACATACCAAGTGCAAGGAGGACAATCTTTAACAATTCAATTTCAACAGGGCGTAGTGAGTGGGCTTAATCAATAACAATAACTGGAAAGTCTTAGGAATAGAAACTTCTTGCGATGAAACCGGTATTGCACTTTACGATAGCGAGCACGGTATTATAGCCGATGCGCTTTATAGCCAAGTAGAATTGCATCAACGATATGGTGGTGTGGTTCCTGAATTAGCCTCACGCGATCATATACGCAAAACTTTACCGTTGATTGAAACCGTCTTAAACGAAGCCGGAATAAGCGCACAAGAATTGAATGGCGTTGCTTATACTGCCGGCCCCGGTTTAGTAGGTGCTTTATTAGTCGGTGCTTTATTAGGACGTAGTATTGCCTATGGTTTGAATATCCCTGCTATAGGGGTGCACCATATGGAAGGGCATTTATTAGCAGCCTTATTGGAAACAGAAAAACCCACATTACCTTTTCTAGCTTTACTGGTATCAGGTGGGCACACCTTACTGATTGAAGTTACAGCCTTAGGTGTTTATAAAATCTTGGGACAATCCATAGACGATGCCGTAGGCGAAGCCTTCGATAAAACAGCTAAGTTATTAGGCTTAGGCTATCCCGGCGGTCCGGCATTAGCTCGTTTGGCCGAACAAGGGAATGCCAAGCGTTTTCATTTTCCTAGACCCATGACAGACCGAGCGCATTTGGATTTTAGCTTTAGCGGCCTTAAAACGCATGCGATGGTGACGTATAAAGCTTTATTGGCACAAGGAGAGGATACTGAACAAGCGCGCGCCGATATTGCTGCTGCTTTTCAGGAAGCAGCGGTAGATACCTTATTACTCAAATGCAAGCGAGCTCTAACCCAAACGGGTTTGAAGCAATTGGTGGTTGCCGGAGGTGTTAGCGCCAATCGTTTATTGCGACAGAATCTACAACAATTTATGCAACAACAGGGCGGTAAAGTATTTTTTCCGCGTTTAGAATATTGCACCGATAATGGCGCCATGATCGCCTATGCCGGATGTTTACGTCTACAAGCGGGTGAACGTGCCGAACTAACCGTAGGCGTAAAACCGCGTTGGCCATTGAGTGAGTTAAACGCGATTATTTAAAGTTATACGCTCGCGGGCATTTCTGCCCGCTTACGATTTAAATACTTTTTTTATTGTATACCATGGTTTCTGGAATTTATAGGCGTTTCTTCACCATTTGAACCGGACTTAGGTGCGGAGCGGCCACAGCCCGCTAAGAAGCCTACCCCTACGATTAATGTAGCAGCTCCCAAAGCCATGGCACCTCTAAATTCCCATTTTGCATCATTATCTGGGTGCGATGTAGGGGGTGAAGTGGGTTTAGTTGTAGGTGTGGGAGCTGGTGCGGGGCTCGGATTAATGCATTGCAATGTATATTCTGGTCCTTCACCAGCGATAAAATAGGATGCGCCAAAACCAGGCTCCAGGCCTTGAAGATTAAGCGTTATCAGACCTGCTTGCCCATTTATATTTGCAGCCACAATTCCGCCATAAGCTGTAGCCTTATGGTTCATACCCATACCCCAAGTGTCCATTCCACCCTTGATGACATAACGTAACTCGCCTGTAGCGGCATCAAAGACACTGAGCGTATCTAGGGTTTCTGGACCCACAGGAGTGCCTTCATCATATACATAAGTTTGTCCCACAATAAGAAACTCTGGGCCCCCATCTAAATCGGTCACACTGATACTTTGATGAATAGTTACTGCATCTGTAGAGTTGTAATACACAGGAACAGAGATAGGCATAGTGCCATTTTGTCCTAGCGTAATTTGACCTGAGAAAGCGCTGAGGTCAATTTTCCAAACAGGCGCTTCTGGATTATCCGGTGTAGAAATAAACAGGTTTGGAAGTGGATCCGCTGGAGTGCTGACCATACTACCCGCTACTGTACTTGTCCGGCGATCAAAAAAATTCAATAAACCGTCTCTTTGACCTTCAACTAATACTTCTTGCCAGCCTGTAGATTGCAGTCTCAGTGCATCGCAATCCACGCTGCCTTGTAGTTGGTCGTAATCTTGAATGATGAATAAACGTTCTTGTCCCGCTGAGTTTCTGCCTAAGAGCACTAAATCTTGACTGCCATGCCCATTGTTAACGCTGATAAAATCATCAACCCTGCCTGCATTTGTAATGACTAAGCGAGCACCTTCTGGCATAGTGTATTCTTGAGAGGACTTTGAGTCGAATTGATATACAGCCAGTGTGCTATTCACTGGGACAAGTCCTTCTCCGTTGCACAGATCTGCTTTAGTTGCTGTACTGATGATCTTAATCATCCCGGAATGGTCTTTTCCGATGGGATTCTTCAGAATAATATTGAGACTTGTTTTTGTAGGGGTTACATCGATTGCATCTTTTCCAGGGATGTTATGAGGTGCTTTAATAGTATGTTTGCTGGCTGAAGTCAAAGGTTCATCTGGCGCAAAACTTGTAACCTGCGCATCGTAAGTACTGGCATAGGTATCACTCTTTTGTGGTATATCTATTCCGGTCTGATTACAAAAAGAGGGATCATCCAGCGGAGGAAAATTTTCTTGGTAGGTTCCTATTACCATATTGTCAACATCCACTGGATTTTCAGTGACTATGCTGGTCTTAGCGGGTCTACCATCATGAAATTCTGTTTTAGGCTTACGTGTTAGGGTTTGTAGTATTTCACCATCCGTTGACTTGAAACTCAATACTTCGGAGACATTCCCACCGTATTGTTCAGAAGTTTTGCTGACATAGATCCTCGAAGGTACTCCGGGCTTATCGCTGCGCATACCTACAACTGTATTCTGTACACTAAAGTCTGAGTTGCTTTGCCAGATTGCACCGGTAGCGCAGTCACTCGCCAATGCAGTCGCATTATAGGTGGGTATGTCTGTACTTGCAGTGGTCTTTCTTGTAGGCGCTGCCGCTGCTGCAGAAAATAAGGTGAACAGAGCCGCAGTCGATAATAATAGTGAAGGGTTTGGTAGATTAGCTTCTTTTTTCCTTTGAGCATACATTTGAGCATGCAACTGTTTTCCTCGAGCAATCTTTACTTTAGTGGGCAACTTTTTTTCTTGCACAACTTTTTCTTTTGGTTGTGCTTGAGTAGAAGTGGAATGGGGTAGAGCATGGGGCAAAGGTCGGATTTTTTTGGGTTTTAATGGTTTAGTATGAAATTCTTGTGCTTTTCTAGCTTTCTCGTTTGCAATTAGATTCGCTGTTTTTTTAGTATCCGGTGACATTATTGCTCTCCTCGCAGTAGTGTAAAATATAATTTTTTTTGAAAATATTTATGGATAATCTAGGTGTTGCGCATTTTAAGCAATTCTTTTCGACTTTGAATTATAAAGCCTATCCATCTTAATCTTTCGCACGCAAGGATTACATAAAATGGGTTAGAAATCAATGTCATAAAACCTGGCTTGTCAAAAAGCAGCAAAAAGCGTAGTATGATCTTCTTAAAAAGAAGCACGGGATACCTAGACAATATGAGCAAAAAACAGCCAGCAGCCTTTCAATTCGAGACAGCATTACAGGAATTAACGGATATCGTCGATACTTTGGAAAAAGGGCAATTGGGCTTGGAAGAATCTTTGGATTTATTTGAAAAAGGAACCAAATTAACCAAGCAATGCCAAACGGCTTTAAAACAAGCCGAACAAAAAGTGCAGATTTTAATTGAAAAAAACAACAGTGCTGAATTAGAAGATTTTGATGTCGACAACGATGCTGACGCCTGATTGTTTACGCGCTGCTCAAGAGCGCGTGTTACCACAATTAGAACGCCATTTGAAAGAATCGCCAGCGGCAGCACAACGCTTATTATCCGCCATGTCATATGCCAATCTAGAAGGTGGTAAGCGTTTGCGCGCCGCTTTAGCGTATGCCACAGCGCAAACATTTGGTGCCCCGTTAGCCCATGCCGATGCTGCCGCTGTGGCAGTAGAATTTGTGCATGCCTATTCTTTAATTCACGACGATTTACCGGCTATGGACGATAGCCCATTACGCCGAGGCTTAGCCTCTTGCCATATCGCTTATGATGAAGCCACGGCCATTTTAGCGGGCGATGCTTTACAAGCTTTGGCCTTTGAAGTATTGGCCAATGATGAGCAACTCTCTGTGGCTACACGATTGAAGCTAGTGCGACGTTTAGCAACGGCGAGTGGCGTACAAGGTATGGCGGGCGGGCAAATGATAGATTTGATCTATACCGGCAGCGCGCAAAAACCTTCTTTAGTTCAATTACAAGAAATGCATCGTTTAAAAACAGGTGCTTTATTGGAGGCCAGTATATTGATGGGCTGCGATTGCGCTGAATTAGAAGATGGTGTTATCAAAGATGCAATCAGTACTTATAGCGAAGCCCTAGGATTAGCGTATCAAATTCAAGACGACATACTCGATGTAATCAGCGTGGAGGGCCATTTAGGCAAACCACAAGGTCGTGATGCCGAACTCAATAAAATGACTTATCCTGCAGTGGTGGGCTTAGACAAAGCCTGTGAGATGCGCGAAGCATTATATCAACAAGGTATGGCCGCACTGAAGCCTATCACGTTAGATACCTCGCGGTTGCAGGATCTGCTGACCTTTGTGGTGAGACGCGAGAGTTAAATTCTTTCCTATTTTTTCTTTTAAAATCCGAGTAAAATCAGCTGGTTGCAATTCTTAAGAAAGCCTTAAGCTTCATATGTTATAACGACTGGTCGGAAACATATGAATATCCCTAATTTTAAAGGGAATCGCGAGGTAAATAATATGGCTAGTGTAGCAGATGCTGTGATATCAATAGATAAGATAGATGAGATATATACTCGTCATATTATCGATAATGAACCCCCACTTCTTACTGAATTCAAAGAGAATCTAGCGGCTAATTGTAAAGCATTGGTGGAAATAGGTGCTATCAATTTTAGAACGACAATTCAATTTAAGGAAATATGCAAATTACTCAATCAATACTGCGCGAAAGTAGAAGAGATTAGGGAAGAGTTACTAACTAAAATTGAAGAATATAATATATTTTTTAGGGTTATTGGGGACTTAGATTCTGTGCTTAGAGACTATGCTAAACAACCTGAACTTACACAGACGGAATTCTCTAAAGCTATTATAGAATCATTCGCGAACGATCGAAAGACTAACATACAGAAAATGGCTTTAGAAATAGCTCCAACAGTCGATACACTATACAAATTGTTAAAAAAATATTCGGTTGATGGTACTATTGAAGCAATCTACGTTGAGCAAAAAGTAGATGAAGAATCTTCTGATGAAGATTTAGAGGCAAAGATTGCTTTTAAAGCAAAGATTGCTGAGCTTTTAAATAAAGAACCAGAAAAAATTATCCTTAAGGATCCAAAAGGCGTATCTTTGAGTAAAAAGATTGTTTTTACAGAAGAGGTACACTTAAAAGATAGAAAAGACCAATTTAAACATTATGCTCCTTATATTATATTGAATAGTCATCTTGAGAAAGTTAAAGCAACTACGATACACCCAAGTTTTTATTTATACTTAAATGAGAAGTCGGAGCTCGCTGTCTTAGTTATACACAGCAAAACAATAAATGAAACCATTCATTTGAGCTCTATTACAGGCACAAAGAAAGAAAGAAGACTGGTTGACGGACTTACTGTGAGCATGATTGAAGAAGTTCAAAGTTTTTCTGAGAAAGGCATTGAAAAGAAACAAATTAGGTTGGAAAATAAGTCGATCCGTCTGATTGGATCACATTGCACGCAAGTTAACCCTCTTTCTAAGGAGCAAAACCCATTGAGAGTGGTTTTGCTGTCTGAATCAGAGGGGTTAAAACAGTTTGTAAGAGATTATTCTTTAGAAGAAAACACGAGAATGCCAGACAGTATAGAAGGATGTGAGCTTCTTTTGATGTCAGATTTACCTAAAACAGGCCCTGAAAAAGGAAAAATGTACCTAGAAAAACAAGGTTCTAGTCTACAGTATATTGTAATGACCCCAGAAGGTAAGCCCGTTAGCGCCTTACTTGATATTGCTATGGATGAGTTAACAAAAGAATCGTTAGCCCTATATAGAGAGGCTATTCTCGAAATAACATCACAGCGAGGTCATACTCGTACAAGAGAAAAAGAGGCAATAGAAAAAGCAGAGGCAACAGATGCCTTTATCGAAAATCTTTCTTGTGATGCAGATGTTTATATAGTGTGCGTTGATGATAAGGTCTCCCAAGAAAATATAGACAAAATTAAGGATAAGATGGATGATCGCATCATTATTTTTATAAATGAAAACTCATCAGAAGACAGGACTCCTTTTTATTACCATGATTTAGTCATCGATAGTATACGCTGCGCTTATATTAGATATGATGAAGACCCAATGATTGCACAATTTAAAAGGTTGCTTTCTTCTAGAGCTAAAGAGAATGCTAGAAAAGGAATAGGGGATAGAGCCATTTCTTCAGAACTCATAAAAATGTATACGATACTCAATCAAGGGCCTAAAAAAGTACGTCAATATTATAAGATGACGCCATGTTTGGCTACACCTTTACAAGATGGCGATCTAAACAAAGCAGAAGAAGGTATGATGTATGTTAATGACCAAGGTGAATATATGATTCGTCAAGGTCAAGAAAATCATATAGGGAAGTTACCCTATATGAGACAGTATTCTGCAAAGTTAAACAAACGTCCACATGATCCCATGTTAAAAATGAAAATTCTAAGCGTTGCGTTAAAGCAAAAACATATTCGGTTTAAGCAGTTCTGGTATGAATTACATAACGTTATAGCCTCAATAATAAGCCAAGTTGAACAAGGTAGAGATGTTAGATCTCAATTAAAAGATGTTGCTAAAGAATTAGTAATACATTATAACAGCCATGACTATGGCAATGAGGAAAAAGCTGTAAAACGGAAGCTTTTTCAAGTCATTGATCTGTCAATGAGCGAGAGTGTGGAAGAGTCCTTAATCGAATACTTTCCTGAAAAAAACACAGGCTATTTGTCTGAGTTGAGTGAAGAATTTTCAGCTAATATGTATATAATTCTTTTGAGCGTAGATACACCTGAAGAATATTTAAATAAAATTCAGAGTCTCTTAGAAAAAGGATTCAATATAATTAAGATTACAGTTGATCATAGTGAAAAACCCAATGACTATTTTAAGAAGATGGTAGATGAGATCTATAGCATCTATACAATGCCTGAAGAAATAGCTGAGATCACAAATTTAAAAAAGATGCTTGCTGAGAGAGCTAAAGAAATATTATCTTCTGAAGAGATCAAGATAACTGTATTTTCTGATTTGATTAAAGCATATGTGGCAATAAGTGCATACCATAAAGAGAGCTTGGCTTGTTTTGAGCAATATAATCTTGATATCGAAGAGGTCAATATTAGGTATAAACAGATTTCTTTGCAGATAAATAGAGACTGTTTTGGGGACAGAAAGCTTCTTCAGCAGAGAAGAAGCTCTCTGGAGAAATGGGCTGTTGAGCAGAAAGACGCTGCAATGATGACACTGTTAGACAATATAAGGGAGTTATTACCGAAAGCTCAAACTGTTCAGGCTGAAGAACAAAAGGCCGAGATAAGATCAGACGTAGCATTAGTGCTTGATATTTCAAGCGAATCTGGACCTAGTGGATCGGTGGCCGAAGAGAGCGAAATCGTACGAGAGCTTGCAACACACAATGTTTTTGTAATGGCGCCTGTGGAAAGTGACGAAAAAGATGTTGAGAAAGAGGAAAATGTTTTTTGTTTCTGGGCTATAGCACCACCAGTAGACAATCTTGAAAAACAGAACGGTATAGAAGAATGTGTAGAACCACAGATAATAGAAACACCAACTGTATCAATGGGATAGACGCGTTGTTTTATTTTTACGCGATTTATGTTAGAATTTGTTATTAGCTTATTTTAAGACCATGCAAGGGACTATGATTATGCCTAATGATAAGAAAAAAATCGTAGCTACAACCTGTCGGGATCAGTATTTTTTTAGATGGCAAAGAAATCAATATGCTGAATCTACTATCTTGAAGCTAAAGACAGAACTTGCTCATACTCAGCATTTAATTAAGCAACAACAGCAAGATATAGCGCAAAATAAAAAAAGTATAGCTAAATCCACTCTATCAGGACTAAGAGAAGATATCGCAACATTACGAAAAATATTAGAAAAGAATGAAAGAATATGTGAGGATGCGGTTAGAAGAAAAGAAGCGCTAAAAGACTTAACCGATCGCTGTCAACTCATAGCTGAAACAAAAATACAAATTAACAATAAAAATGTTTTAATCAAAAGAATTTTAGCGACACCAGATCGTATCTTACCTGAGGTTAAGGCCGCCCAGAAATGTATGCCTGAATTAGAAAAAAACCTTGAACGTTTGCAGCAAAAGGCTGTAAAACTAGAAGAAGAGATGGAATCTAAAAAAACAGAATTAAAAAATGATATTGTTTTTTTTCAAAGCGCTTACTCCAAAAAAGTATCTACTGTGCCGAATCACACTATTTCTACAAGTAAAATGGCTGATTTGTCTAAACAAGTGCTACTGTGGCGGGTCTGTAGATAAGGATATGCGAAGCATTGTATCTACAAGGTATGGTCGTGTTAAAGCCTATTTTTCCTTTAAGGTTAGAGTAAGATCAACACTTGTTTTCCATAAGCTTTTTGTGTTATAAGTTTAACTGCGAAAAAAATATAAATCGCCCTAAATTAAGGGTAATAGCTGAGGTAAATAATATGTCTAGTACAGCAGATGCTGCAGTCTCATCAATGGGTATTTTGAAATCTGAAGGCATCTTTCAGAAAAAAGCTAAAAAAACAGTTCATTTTGAGGACGGGAGTGTTGACCGAGCACAATTTAGACATTATACGCGTTATTTTATATTGAACAGCGCTCTTGAAAATATCAAAGCAACGGTGACCACCCCCGGTTTTTATTTTTACTTTGATGATGAACAGAAACTATGTGTGCTAGTGATGCATGGGAAAGGCGTTTATGAAACTATACGTTTTAGCGAAATGACACAAATAGAAGAAAACAACGCATTCATTGAGAAGTTAACAAAAAATCTATCTCAAGTAGATGTAGATCTTCGTTTACGAAAGAAGGAGAAAGAAGAGATCACATTACCGGATGAGATTAAGCCGCTAGATACATCTAATCTAAAAACAATTCGTCTTATTATGTCCAATTGTGAAAATATCCCACATACCTATAGTCGAAAAACCTTACAAGTCATTAATTTTTCTAGGATCGATAAACTGAAGCATTTTATCAATGCTACTTTTGCCGAGAGAAGTATAGCTGAACTCGATGCAATGGATAAAGATTACTTCGTGCAACCAGATGTGTATATAGTTTTTTTTGACGGACAAACTCCTAAAGAAATTACAGATCATTTGGCGAAAATTTCTGACAGCGAACAGAGTGGGTTCAAGATTATTTGGATAATGGCTACAAAAAATGGAAGTGTTGAAAAATATAATAATCAAATAATAAATGAGATATATAGTAGTTATTCCATCTATGAAGAAGATATAGATCCTAAACTTATAAATCTTAAAAAAACTCTGCTTAGTGCTGCAAAAAGTAAAATTTTTCCAGATGAAGCTGCTTTAGAGGTCACTTTCTCAGATCTTATTAAATTGTACACGGTAATTAATGCACGGCCCCAACTTATCTTGGGCTACTATGAGTCATATGAAGCTAGTTTAAAAGAGATAGAGGAAAAGTGTTCAAAAGAACATAAAGAACTTTTTAAGAAATCTTTTCGAAGCTTCGATGAATGTGCACAAAAAGAAGCAGAGTTATACAAGGCTAAGGATGAGGCAAAAAAAGATCAATTAGATATTTTGGTAGAGAGAATAGAAAAACATTATCCTAGCCACTATGGCCGGTTACCACATGTTTTGACTAACATGGAACAGTTACAGCAGCATATGTTTTTTTATACTGAATCGTTAATAGAAAAAGAGAGTGAAAAGACAGAGGAACAGACCGAGACATTTGCAAGCCATAAGCGCTAACTTATTTTTACTATGTTATTGATTTTGCTGACTTTTATGTTATAATTCTTTCTCAGCTTAGTTATAAATGGCAGATGAGGGAAAACAAGACATGTCAAAAAGCAACAGGTTTTTTTTATCTACAGATCAAGAGCCTAGAGAACTTTCTATAGGAGAAACGGAGCAAAATGAGGATACTCAAGATAGAAATCTAGCATTGCAACGGGAGCTTTATAACACACGACGAGCAGTTATAATAAAAGAGCAAAGAATAAGACATAATAGGGAATATATAGCTGAGCGTAAATTGCACGATGGCATATTATTACCTGGTGTTAAGGACGCTGAAGAAGCTACGCTTATACTAGAGCAGAATCTTCAAACGTTGCAGCAAAGAGTTGTAGAATTAGAAACTGAATTACAAACGTTTAATCTAAACGGTGCTAACGTCAATATACAGGGGGCATTTTTTCAAAATGCTTTATCTCCTAGTGATGGCGAAGAGAATGGACCTGTTATTAATGACGAAGAAGATGAACCTGTTTCAAAATCTTTTCAAACTTTAAATCGAAGGTACAACGACCGAAATTAAAACCGCTCCGCACTCGCATTGATCCAATCTGCCGCAAAACTTTCCGGGATGTCATTGCCTAAGAGTATGCCCGGTTCTAGAAACTCATATAATTCAGCATACGTTTTAGAAGTAAAATTGCTGGTTTGTCTGAATAAATGCTTAGGCGTTAAATCCGCAAGACTTTTAACTCCCATGGCGCCCGCTAATTCCAGCAAACTGGCAATCGTAGCGGCGTGATAATTTTTAACACGTACTGCTTTGTCGCTAATCACTAGGCCTTTGACCAAACGTGGATTTTGTGTGGCGACGCCTACGGGACAGGTATTGGCATTGCATTGTAGTGATTGCAGGCAACCTAGAGCAAACATCATCGCACGGGCAGAATTACACATGTCTGCACCCAAACAGAATTTATCGATCATGTCAAAACCAGTAGCCACTTTACCTGCGCAAATAATACGAATTTTATCTCTGAGGTTAGTACCCACTAGGGCATTGCGTACGAAGCGTAATGCCGGAAATAAGGGTTCGCCTAAGTGATCGGCAAATTCTACAGGAGCAGCACCCGTACCACCTTCGGATCCATCTACTGTAATAAAGTCGGGTAAAATGCCGGTTTTAAGCATGGCCTTACAGATACTTAAAAATTCCGATCGTATGCCTATGCATAGCTTAAAGCCCACTGGTTTGCCGCCTGACAACTCACGTAGTCGGGCTATAAAATGCAATAAGCCTTCGGGGGTGGAGAATTCAGGATTAGTGGGAGGGGAAATACAATCTTTGCCCATGGGTACGCCGCGAATAGTCGATATTTCTTGGCTTACCTTCGCCGCAGGCAAGATACCGCCATGTGAAGGTTTAGCCCCCTGTGATAGTTTGATTTCTATCATTTTGACTACATCTAAGTGAGCTTTTCTAGTAAATTCTTCAGGACAAAAACTACCGTCATGCGTTCTGGCGCCAAACAAGCCTGTACCCAGTTGAAAAATAATATCGCCGCCTTGTAGATGATAAGAGCTCAAACCACCTTCACCGGTATTGTGTGCAAAAGCTCCCAATTTAGCCCCTCTATTCAGCGCCATAATAGCATTGGGGCTTAAGGCACCAAAGCTTAATGCCGACACATTCAGGCGCGAAGCATAGTACGGTTGGCTGCATTGTGGGCCACCTACCATGATATAGCTTTCATCATTGCTTAAGTGTGTGGGGGATAATGAATGGCGTATAGAAAAATAGCCTGGTGTGCGTACGTCATTTTGTGTACCAAAAGGCTCAGTATCGCGTTCATTCTTGGCTCGTTGGTAGACTAGGGCACGGACTGCGCGGCTAAAAGGGCGCTCACTTTGATTAGTCGCTATAAAGTATTGTTGTATTTCAGGACGGATTGTTTCCAGTATAAAGCGTAGGTGCCCCAAAATAGGGAAATTGCGCAAAATGGCATGCTTGGTTTGTAGTAAGTCATAAGCGCCGATAATGACGAGCAATATCCCCGCAACTATGATGAATTTAAGGGGAAACCACATCATAAGGACGATAATGGCGGGCAGAATCAGAAGCAAAAAACTGAAAATAATGAGTCGTTTCATAATAGGCCTTTTTTAGCAATAATCCATTTGTCTAGGCTAACCTATTTTGAAGTGAGCTACAAGTGTTATTCCATAGGCGCCAACAGATACTGCAGGTCGCTGGCTTCTAGTCGGCCGCCGGCAGAGGCATCATTGGCGAAGATGTCGTTTAATAGCATTTGCTTTTTTTGCTGCAGATGGATGATCTTTTCTTCTACGGAACCTCGGGTAATCAGTTTATAGATAAAAACCGCTTTGTTTTGTCCTATACGATGAGCACGATCGCTGGCCTGGTTTTCGGCGGCAGGGTTCCACCACGGGTCATAATGGATCACGGTATCGGCAGCAGTTAAGTTTAAGCCTGTGCCACCGGCTTTTAAGCTCAATAAGAATAGCGGCACTTCGCCATTTTGAAAGCGGCTCACTGGGGTCTGTCGATCTTTGGTATTACCCGTTAATAAAACATAAGGAATGCCCAATGTCTTTAATTCGGGTTCAATTAAACTCAACATACTGGTGAAGGTGGAGAACAACAATATTTTGCGGCCTTCTTCTATCATTTCGGGCAAGATCGACAGCAGATATTCTAATTTAGCGGATTGTGCAATACTTTGTGCTGAGGCTAATTTGACTAAGCGGGGGTCACAACACGCTTGGCGTAGTTTTAATAGTGCATCTAAGATTTCAATATGACTTTGCGCAAAACCTTTTTGTGCCAGTATTTTCTGTATTTTGTTACCAACACTCAACCGGATGCTTTCATAAAGAGTCGCTTGCTCTTCGTTCATATCAATTAATTGTATCATTTCATTTTTGGGCGGTAAATCAGCCGCGACCACACTTTTAGCACGGCGTAATAAAAAGGGTGCAATGCGTTTTTGTAAGGCTAGCCTGCGGGCTGCATCGTTGTCTCTTTCAATAGGCTGCCTGAATAGTTTATTAAATGATTTTTGATTGCCTAAATAACCGGGTAATAAGAAATGGAATAAAGACCATAGTTCACCTAAGTGGTTTTCCATAGGCGTGCCGGTTAGACACAAACGGTGTTCGGTTTCTAATTGTGTCACGGTGGCAAAGGCTTTGGTGTTGGCGTTTTTGATCCACTGCGCTTCATCTAGAATGATGTAGTAATAAGACAATTGTTCTAGCAAAGGTTGATCGTGCAAGATGACGGAATAAGTCGTCAGGATAATATCATGTTGCGCTAATACCTCTTTTTCGTTCGGGCGTTCTGTGCCTTGTAGTATCAATACGCTTAAACTGGGAGTGAATTTTTTGATTTCACTGTGCCAGTTAGTCACCAAGCTTGTAGGTGAGATAATTAAGATGGGCTTCTTAGCACGGCCTAGATCCTTTTCCATCGCCAAATGTGCTAGCGTTTGCACCGTTTTACCCAAGCCCATATCGTCCGCTAGAATGCCTGCTAAACTGTGTTTTCTTAAGAATTGCAACCAAGTTAAGCCTTCCAATTGATAATGCCTAAGTTCACCTTTAAAACTATCGGTGGGATGCAATATATCTTTAGATAAAGGAAAAGCATGCCATTTTTGACTGAGATGTTGTAATTCGGGCGGTATTTGCCATTGTATTTGTGGTAAAGAGAAGTTTTCCTTGTGACCTATGAGTTGCGAAGCGAATAAAGCATTGATAGGCAATTCATTGTCTTTTAAATTGGTTTTGTCATAAATTTCAGTTAAGGTCAATAAAATGGCTTGAAAGCGATGCATAGGTATCGCTATTTTTTTGCCGTCGTCTAAAATGAGTTCTAATAATTCATTGGGGTCTAGGTCTAAAATAGCAGCCAAACTGGAATTCGCATAATTGGTTTGTAACAACTTTGCCAACACTGGGATCAAATTAACTTTTTCATCGTCGATCACAATACCGACTTCTAAAGAGAACCAATCTTTTTTGGTGCTTTCCTTGATTTCGCCATACCAATCATCATAGACAGCGGCAGGGGCATAGATGAAACTTGGATCGTAAACGATATCCCATCCTAAGGGTGGTAACTCTTGCTCTGCCGAGGCTAAAAAATGAGACACATCTGCTTTGCTATCGCCTACATGGAAATAATGTGCGTAATCCTTTTTCACGAAAACAGGGCTTTTCTCATCAAAACGATAAACGCCACGCTCGCTTAATTGTTGTAGATAGTTTTTTTCAATATCCCATTGTCTAGGATAAACAAAAAGGATATCGTCATCTAAATCGTATAAGTTATGCTCATAGGTATCGGGTTGGCAGGAAACGGCTTCATACTGAAAGGTGATGCTGGCATAGCTATAATTAGATTCATAACGATGATAACGTGCCACGGTAGAGTTAGACGATAATATGCGTGAACTGTCTGTGCTGTATAAAGTGAGCGTTGCAGTAGGTGTTACGATGCGCTGCTCAGTTTTGCTGGCAACTGGCAAAGGGGGTAGCTTATGTGCTTGTGCCCAAGCATCAAAAGCAGTTTTTAAAAATTCACCTTGATCGGGATAATAAATCGGCATGGCCAAGCAGTGCTTCAAAGTTTTAGTCGATAAGGCCGTCTTAATAGGGCCTACTTGTTGAGTTTGGGCGTTGTAATATAGAAAGGGTGTAACTGGCCATAGTGACAATACCGAATTGTCTTTTGCGTGCGCTAAATATTTAAAGCCGCCGTGACTCAAACGATGCCAATCTAAGTGGATTGTTTCTATTTCTTCTTGCCAGATTAAGGGTTTTGTTGCTGCCTGCCAAAAAGCGCGCCCCGTTTTGATTATGGTGCTGATCATGTCTGCCGGTGTTTCTGAGTGTAAGCGATAACGCTCTCCTAGGTCGGCAGAGTTGTATAGGCGGTATTGCCGTAATTTTTGTAATAAAGTAATATCGATGCTGCTTAGCAGTGCTAGATCGCGCAGTTCGACCAGTTTAGCCGTTTTAATGGCATTGAGGCTATAGCCCCCTTTTTTGAGCGCTTTACTTTGATACAAATCGATGAATAAATGCCGAGGCTGATCTTCATCAAAACCAAAAGAAAAGACATATAATAATACTTCATCTTGAAAACTTTCTTTTAAAGGATCTTCTTTTGAAGCGGTATAAGTTTCGTCTAGCCAAGTTTCCCAGAGTTGATATCGAGCCTTTTCAAAACCGGCGTAATTGCGTATAGCCTTATCCATATTGGCTTCCAACTGATACAACACCGCGGCTACGTGCCTACAATTAAAGCCCATGGAACAAGAGCAAGTGCCAATGATATTACTGCGTGCGTGCTTTGAGGGTTCTAACACGATATTGACGCGATAAGTTTGCGTGCCGCTGCCTTGTACCGTTGCGCCTACTGCTTGTCCGCTGCGAAAGGTTAACTTAGACACTTGCTTATGTAAAAATATTTCACGGCCGTAACTTACGCATCCTGGGGAAAAATGATTTTTAAAGAGCGTATTAATGTCAAATTTTTCTGGCATAATAAAATTTAGTCTCCGCGTGTCATGCAGACACTACACTTTTTTGTAACGCAATGATTTCTTTGATCCCTTTTTCTGCTAATAGCAGCATTTGATCTAGATCGCCGCGGCTAAAAGCTTGTCCTTCGGCCGTGCCTTGAATTTCTATAAAACGACCTTCTTCATCCATCACTACATTGAGATCGGTTTCAGCCTGACTGTCTTCCGTATACTCCAAATCCAGTAAGGCTTGTTGGTTGTGGAAACCTACGGATACCGCTGCAACCCAATGCGTCAGCGGCGATTCATTTAAAAATTGGCGCTTACGCAAATAAGCAATGGCATCGTATATGGCTACACAACTACCGCTGATAGCAGCGGTGCGTGTGCCACCATCGGCTTGAAGGACATCGCAATCTAATTGTATGGTATTTTCACCCAGCAAAGATAAATTAAGAGCCGGGCGCAGCGCACGACCTATTAAACGCTGAATTTCTACTGTGCGCGCACTTTGCTTGCCTCTAGCGGCTTCACGGTCATTGCGTTCGTGCGTGGCTCTAGGCAATAAGCCATATTCGGCGCTTAACCAACCTTTGCCACTGCCTTTTAAGAAGCGTGGCACGCCACTGATGATGCTGGCGTTGCACAAAACTTTGGTATCGCCATATTCAACTAGCACCGATCCTTCGGCATGTTTGGTATAGGAACGGGTGAAGCGGATCGGGCGTAGCTCATCATGAGAGCGGTCATTGGTGCGCATGGTTAACCTCATTTTAGAAAATGACAGTATTATACGCAAAATTGTAGGGAGAAAGCCAGCGCTATATGACTAGATTTAAATCTTCCGGTCTGTTACCTTAGGCAAAAATGGGGGTGTAAATATGATACGCAGTATGACAGGTTTCGCGCGCCATGAATTGGCGCATCCGCAAGGGGTGTTGTCTTGGGAAATTAGAGCGGTAAATCATCGTTTCTTAGACATTCAAATGCGCCTACCTGAGGCCGTGCGCGCCTTGGAAATGCGTTTTCGCGAAGTCATACGCCAGCATATTGAGCGTGGACGCATTGACGTAAGCTTAAAATTACAATGGTCCATAGATAAAACAGGCACTTTACAGTGCGATGAAGCGCGCCTAGATGCTTTATTGACCGCAGTAGAACGTATTGAAACGCTATCTCCTTTTTCACACAGCGCGCCTTCTTTAGATTGTTTGTTGATGTATCCGGGCATTATTAGCGAAGTGGAAATCGATGTAACTCAGATCGAAACCGTCGCTGTAGCGGCCTTAGAACAAAGCATAAAGCTTTTAAATGACAGCCGTCAAAGAGAGGGCGAGGCCTTAAAACAAGCGATTGTTGAACGTTTGCACAAGGTAGAAGTATTGGCCAAGGAAGTAGGTTCACGCCAACCAGAATTGTTGCAACGCCAGCAAGCAAAGTTGCTGGAGCGGTTGAAACAGAGCCCAGTACAGGGCGATGCGCAGCGTTTAGAGCAAGAATTGGTATTTTGGGCGCAAAAGATTGATAATAGCGAAGAAGTCGATCGGCTATTAACGCATGTGGCCGAAGTGCGCCATCTGTTACAACAAATAGGCAGCGTGGGTAAGACTTTAGACTTTATGATGCAAGAGCTTAATCGCGAGGCCAATACTATGGCGTCAAAGTCCTTAGACAGTCAGGTTTCTAAGGCGACGGTTGATTTAAAAGTGCTCATAGAACAAATGCGCGAACAAGTCCAAAATATTGAGTAAGTGGTGATGACACAACAAGGAACTTTATACATTATTTCTGCCCCATCGGGAGCTGGTAAAACTAGCTTAGTCAATGCTTTGTTGCCGCAACTCAGCAATGCAAGCGTGTCTATTTCTTACACAACCCGGCCTGCGCGCGCAGGTGAAGTTCATGGCGTCAATTATTTTTTTGTGGACGAAGCTACATTTGCACAAATGGTGGCCAATAACAGTTTTATGGAATATGCCACGGTCTTTGGTTACCATTATGGTACTTCTCACGATTGGGTGGCGCAGGTTTTAGCGCAAGGTACCGATGTTATTTTGGAAATTGACTGGCAGGGAGCTAGGCAATGCCGTATGTTTCATCCCGATAGCGTATTGATTTTTATACTGCCGCCTTCAAAAGCCGTCTTACAGCAACGATTAGAAGCGCGGCGCTTAGATAGCCCCGAAGTCATCCAACGACGCATGAGCGAGGCCGCCAAAGAAATGTCACACAGTCATGAATATGACTATATTATAATCAATGATGATTTTTCCTGTGCCTTAGCGGAGCTACAAGCCATTTTTACGGCCAATAGTTTAAAAACACAGCACCAACTTGCCAGAAATAGAGACATTTTGGATAAAATCCTGTTATAATAGGAGAATCATTCGCCTATGACTAAAGTTAAGAGGAATTAAATATGGCCCGCGTTACTGTAGAAGATTGTTTAAAACACACCGATAATCGTTTTAGTTTGGTTTTATTAGCAGCAAGACGTGCTCGCCAATTAACGATGACAGCTATGCAGCCTTTGGTTGAAGCGGAAAATGATAAAAACACCGTAGTGGCTTTGCGTGAAGTGGCCGTAGGTGAAGTTAGCTTCGATAAATTAGACGAGTGGGATAAATTATATCAACCTATCCCCATGTCCCAGCAAATGGCACAAAACCACCCATTACCCTTGGACGATGATACGCTCTAAAAAGCTTATGTAAAAAGGGAGATAAGATGGTGGATGATTATTTTGCGCCTCTGGCTAAAATTTTATCTGCACATTATTCTCCTGCCGCCATAGAATCCATCCGTAAAGCATATCTTCTAGCCCGTGAAGCCCATGAAGGGCAGAGCCGTTTTAGTGGCGAACCTTATATTACCCATCCCGTCGCCGTTGCAGGTATTCTGGCACAAATGCATTTGGATGCCCCCACGTTACAAGCCGCTTTATTACACGATGTCATCGAAGACACCAAAGTCAGCAAGCAAACGATCGCAGAGCAGTTTGGCCAGGATGTGGCGGAATTAGTCGATGGCGTCAGTAAATTAACGCAAATCAAATTTGAAAACAAAGCAGAAGCTCAAGCTGAAAATTTTCGTAAAATGGTTTTGGCGATGGCTAAAGATATACGTGTGGTGATCATCAAATTAGCCGATAGACTACACAATATGCGCACCTTAGGCGTATTGCCGGAAGCTAAACGCAAGCGCATTGCTTTAGAAACGCTAGAAATCTACGCACCTATAGCCAATCGTTTAGGGATGCATAGTTTTCGCATTGAATTTGAAGAACTGGGCTTCGCTGCGCGTTATCCGTTGCGTTATAAGGTGTTAAAAAAGTCGGTCACCAAAGCGCGCGGTAATCGTAAGGAAATCTTGGCTGAAATTGAAGCCACATTGCAAAAAGCCTTACGTAATACGGGTATTGCTGCCATTAAAATATTAGGTCGCGAAAAGCATCTGTATAGTATTTATAAAAAAATGGTGAATAAACACATTGCTTTTTCCGAAATCATGGATAGGTATGCTTTTCGTATCATTGTCAGCTCTGTAGACAGTTGTTATCGTGTTTTAGGATCGATGCACACTTCATTTAAACCGGTACCGGAGCGCTTTAAAGATTATATTGCTATTCCCAAAGCCAATGGCTATCAATCTTTGCATACCGTTCTGTTTGGCCCTTATGGCGTGCCGATTGAAATTCAAATTCGTACCGACGACATGGACGCAATGGCGGAAAGTGGTATTGCCGCACACTGGCTATATAAAAGTTCTACCAAAAGCAAAAATCGCGCTCATTTACGCGCCCAAGCATGGCTGCAAGGTTTGGTGGACATGCAAAAAGGAGGCGATAGTTCCTTAGAATTTATTGAAAACGTTAAGATCGATTTATTTCCCGATGAAGTGTATGTGTTCACGCCTAAGGGGAACATTTTAGAACTACCGCGTGGCGCTTGCCCGGTTGATTTTGCTTATGCCATTCACACCGATATAGGCAATGCCTGTGTGGCTGCTAAAATTAATCGTCGTTTATCGCCTTTGAGCAGCCAACTATTAAGCGGGCAAACAGTAGAAATTGTCACAGCACCTGAGGCCAGACCTAATCCTGCTTGGTTAAATTTTGTGGTGACGGCCAAGGCGCGCAGTGAAATTAGACAATCAGTGCAAAAACAAAAATTAGGTGAATCGATTGAGTTGGGACGACGTTTGTTAGAGCGGGCGTTGAGTACTTTATCATTACGCTTAGAAGATATTTCACCCGAAAATCTACAACATGTATTGCGAGAATCAAAATTTAAAAATTTAGATCAATTATTAGAGTCTATGGGTTTGGGGAGTCAGATCCCCTTAGCTGTAGCACGGCGTTTGGCTTTTGCTGTTAAAGATGAAGCGCTAGAAGAAGAGAAAGAAAAACAAAAAGCAACGCGCCTACTCGCTAAACAACCCTTGATTATCAAAGGCAGTGAAGGGTTGGTGGTTACTTTTGCGGATTGCTGTAGACCTATTCCGGGGGACGTCATCGTTGGTATTTTATCTGCAGGCCACGGTATGGTAATTCATCGCGAGCAATGTAAAGAGGTTGAGCATTTACACGGTACGCCTACCTGTATTTATTTGAGTTGGCAAGACGAAACGCCGGGTGAATTTTATACCGAGATAGTGGCCGATGTGTACAATAAACGAGGTGTTTTAGCAGAATTGGCAGCGACTATTTCGCATTCTTCGGCAGATATTGAAGATGTGCATGTGAAAGATAAAGATGGTCGCTACAGTGAAGTGTCTATGTTGGTGACCGTGCGTGATAGAAAACACTTAGCGCAAGTATTACGGCGCATCCGCGCCTTGGAAACAACGATACGGGTAGTTAGAGTTTAGGAGTATAGAATATGATAGAACACAGCGAGCGCAAAGCCATTTATACCGACTATGCCCCCGAGCCTAGTGGTATTTATTCACAAGCTTTGAAAGTAGGGCAGACGGTTTATTTAGCCGGACAAATAGGCTTGCTTCCACAAACGGGTGAAATGGCAGGAGACGATGTGTTAACACAGATGCGTCAAGTATTTACGAATTTAGAATATGTGGCCAAAGCATGCGGTGCTACTTTACAAGACTGTGCTAAGTTCACTGTGTATTTACTAGATTTAAATCATTTTCCTTTGCTCAATGAAGTGATGCAAGAATATTATTTATCACCGCCTTTTCCGGCACGCACTACAATAGAAGTATCGCGATTGCCTAAAGGCGCTTTAGTCGAAGTCGACGCTATTATAGTGCTGAATACGAAGCTGGCGATTTAGTGATCAACCTGCATTTTCGCAAGAGCGATTTTGCATGATGCGAAATGACAGTATGCTATAATAAAGCCCTATTGCAAATTCAAAGGTAACACAAAAAATGAACAATGTAGCTGAATTCAAACGCCGCCGTCTAGACTTACAAGCACAATTAAAACCTCGCAGTATGGCCTTGCTGATGGCACGCCCAGAAGTCTTGCGCAGTGGCGATAGTACCTATACTTATAGGCCAGAGAGTAATTTTCTCTATTTAAGCGGTCTAGCTGAGCCTGAAGCTGTATTGATGATATTATCCAAGGACTTAGGTGGGCAATGTATTTTGTTTAACCGGCCACGTGATCCTAAATTAGAACGCTGGAATGGCTTTATGCTGGGCCTAGAAGGCGCTGTGAGCGAATTGGCCATGGATGAAGCCTATCCTATCACTGAATTTCAAGAAAAATTACCGCATTACTTGCAACAAGCGCAACATGTTTATGCGCCTTGGGGAAGAATTCCACAATTGGATCAATGGATCATGAGTGCACAAGAGGATTTAAAAAAACAAGTGCGCAGAGGCACTGCTTGGCCTACTGAATTTATTGATGTGCAACGCATGGTGGATGAAATGCGCGTCATCAAAAGCGAGTATGAAATTGAACTCATGCGTTATGCGGCACAAACCAGCGCTAAAGCCCATAAAGCGGTGATGCAATACGCTAAACCCGGTTTGCATGAATATCAAGTCGAGGCATATTTTAATTATCACTGCGGCTTAGAAAATTGTCGTTTACAAGCCTATTCACCCATAGTGGCTGGTGGGGCTAATGCGTGTATTTTGCATTATATAGAAAATACAGCGCCGTTACGTGATGGTGATTTATTATTGATTGATGCGGGCGGTGAGTATAACTATTATGCTTCCGATATAACGCGCACTTTTCCGTTGAATGGCCATTTTAGCGAGCCACAACGACAAATCTATGAATTGGTATTAGAGGCGCAATTAGCGGGTATAGCGACAGTGAAGCCGGGTGTTGCTTGGAATGAAGTGCAACGTGTGATGTTACAGATCCTCACTGCAGGGTTAGTCAAATTGGGTCTACTCAAAGGTGATGTAGCTACGTTGATCGAGGAAAAAGCGTTTTTACAATTTTATATGCATGGTTCAGGCCACTTTTTAGGATTAGATGTGCATGATGCCGGAGCTTATAAATTGGACGGTCAATGGCGACTGTTTGAACCAGGCATGACCCTAACAGTGGAACCCGGTCTTTACATTGATGCGGACGATAAGACTGTAGATGCAAAATGGCGCGGCATAGGCGTGCGTATTGAAGACGATGTGGTTGTAACCCAAAAAGGTTGCGATGTTCTAAGCGCGGGACTCATTAAAACAGTCGCTGAGATAGAGGATTGGATGGCACGATGAACGATGAAAGCTACGATATTGTTATAGTGGGCGGAGGCCTGGTTGGCAATAGCTTAGCTTTGGCTTTAGCGCAATCATCTTTACGAGTAGCGGTTGTAGAGGCTACGGATTACGCACAAAAAACAGAGAGCACGGATGACAATAGAGCGATAGGGCTGTCTTATACTTCGCAGCGTATTTTACAAAAGCTAGGCGTGTGGCCGCAAATAGAAGCTAAGGCGCATCCTATAGATAGTGTACATCTTTCATTGCAAGGTCGTTTTGGTGTAGCCACTATTTCCGCTGCAGAGCAAGGTTTAGATTCCTTGGGATGTAATATCGATATTCAGTATTTACAAAAAATATTGGCTGAAAAGGTAGGCTTAGAAAAGCGGTTAACTTTATATGCGCCTTATCGAGTCACTGCCTGTCAGCGTGTTGAGGGACAATGGCAGCTCACTTTATCCAATGGTGCTTCATCAAAAAACTTGCAAGCACGTTTGGTGGTTGCCGCAGATGGCAGCAATTCCGAACTAAGACACACTGTAGGCATTACAGCGCAAGTATGGGATTATCAGCAAAGTGCTTTAGTATCGCGCTTAACGTTTACTAAACCTTTAAATAACCGCTCTTATGAACGATTTACGCGTTTAGGCTTAATGGCCATATTGCCTGCAGGGGAATATGATGCCACTTTTGTTTGGTGTATGAACAAAGACCAGGCTGCGTATTGGCAAAGTGCAGATGAAAAAATATTATTGCAACAACTGCAAAGTGTGTGGGGTTATAGATTAGGTCGTTTGCAAAGTGCAACGCCCGCGATACAATATCCTTTACGACGCATAGAAGCCAATGAACTCTATCGAGATGGTTTTGTATTAATAGGCAATGCTGCACAGACATTGCATCCGGTCGCAGCTCAAGGCTTTAATTTAGGGTTGCGCGGTGCCATGATGTTAGCTGAAGTATTACTCTGGTCGCAACAGATGGGCCGCGATTATGCTGAGAGCGCTATTTTAGCCGAATATGTGGCTAAACAAGCATTAGACAGAAAACAAATCGCGCGTTTTACTCATTTCTTAGTGAGCCGTTTTGCCAAAGAAAATGAATTTTTCAAACAATGGCAACCCTTAGCATTATGCGGTTTAGAATGGGTTCCAGGCGCTAAATTTTTATTAGCGCGTTTAGGCTTAGGGGGCGCACAGAAAGCATTATGGGTATAGTCAAAGATCGTTATGATGTGATCATCGTCGGCGGTGGTATAGTCGGTTTGACCTTGGCTTTGCTATTGGCTGAAAGCGATAAACGCATTGCCTTATTAGATAATAAAGGTAGAGTAGAATCTTTTAATCGTGAGCAATACGATGTGCGCGTCAGTGCGCTTATACCGGCCTCGGTCAAATTATTTCAACAATTATCCGTTTGGGATGATATGGTGGCCTTACGCGTGAGCCCTTTTACGCACATGCATGTTTGGGATGGCGATGGTCGTGGTAAAATTGAATTTGATGCAGCTTCTGTGGGTGTAAATGAATTAGGGTATATAGTAGAAAACAGTGTAATGTTGCAAGTGTTGTGGCAACGCGTTGCTGCCAGCGCGCAAATTACCATATTAAATGACATTCAGCTAGAATATTTACAGCGACATGAACATAATCCTAATATTGAACTACACAGCGGCGATACGATTTTAAGTGCGCCGTTGGTTATAGGCGCAGATGGAGCTCAATCGTGGTTACGGCAAGCGGCACATATAGTCATCACTGAGCGCCAATATCAACATCATGCTATAGTATGCACGGTTAAAACCGAAAAAGCACACGATAAAACGGCACGGCAGCGTTTTATGGCGCAAGGGCCGTTGGCATTTTTGCCTTTAGATGCGGCACATTATTCTTCTATAGTCTGGTCCAGCGCACCTACACACGTAGATACTTTGATGCAATTGTCTGATGAAGATTTTGCACTAGCATTAACAGAGGCCTTTCAGTCGCAATTAGGCGCGGTAGTAGAAGTAGGGCCAAGGGCTAAATTCCCATTGATTATGCGACACGCGCAACACTATGTGCAGCCCGGTTTGGCTCTAGTGGGTGATGCCGCACATACGGTGCATCCTTTAGCCGGACAAGGCTTAAATTTAGGCTTAGCCGATGCGGACTTACTAGCTGAATTGGTGCTGCAAGACTATGCGCATAAAAACGAACGCGTCAAATACAGCACCTTAAGACGTTATGAGCGTGCGCGCAAGGCTGATAATTCAACCATGTTAGCGGCTATGGATGGCTTCAAACAATTATTTGGCAACGATATACCCGTGATTAAATGGCTGCGTCATCGAGGTTTGAACTTAACCGATCGCCTGAGTTTTGTTAAAAATTTGATTTTGCAAAAAGCAATGGGGATTTGATGGGATGACCATTATTAGTTACGACGACTTTGACAGAGTTAATTTGCGTTGTGGTACAGTCGTCAAAGTTGAGGCATTTCCTAAAGCGAGAAAACCTGCTTTCAAAGTTTGGGCTGATTTTGGCGCGGAAATAGGAGTTTTGCAAACTTCAGCGCAAGTAACGGTTCATTATACACCTGAAAGTTTATTGGGTAGAAAAATTGTAGGCTGTGTAAACCTAGGAGAAAAGAATATCGCCGGATTTATCTCACAGTTTCTATTATTGGGATTTTCTGATGAAAATGGAGATATTTGTTTAACTACAGTTGATGCTAAAGTGCCTAATGGGGAAAAGATGCATTGACCGAAATTGGTAATAAATTTTTAATTTTTTAAAAAATTAGTGCCATTTCTGCTTAACCAAAGGGCTAATATTTAGAGGGACAGATAATGAAGTTTAAATGTCATTCTGTTAAGTAATACTAGTTAGTGTTGGTGCTAAATAGACATTTTTAGCTATTTTCTTGGTATAATGGTAAAGTTGCAGCTACTGGCCCCGGTAGCATTCTAGTAGCAAGGAAATATAAGCCCATGTTATTGTGAGTGTAGCGAAGCAATCCAAGAAAGTATGAGGTAATAAGAACGAATAGCACTTAAGTAATTATTAATATTTAGAGAGGTATAATATGTCTGCATTTTTTAATGAAATTTCAGCGCAAGTTTCAGCATTTCTCAGTTCAAATCAAAAAGAGAAACCCTCGCTTTGGACAATACTCCCAGGGGTTTTCCTGAGTTCCTTCAGCGGAGAAGGGCCGCCAAAGTTTCCTGCAAAAAAAGAAGTCGAGCGTTTAATTGCTGCGGGTGCTGACATTAATGAAAAAAATCATTTAGGTTCAACACCCTTTCTTGAGATATTAGTACGCCGCGCACATACGCAGGAAGAGATTCGACTTCAAAAAGAATTACTAGAACTTTTGATTAAAAAGAAGGCCGATATTAATGCAATAGATACAAACAATGTATCCGCTCTTCATGTAGCAGCGCGATTAGGGAAAAAAGATTTAGTGGAACTTCTGCTTGCTAATGGAGCTGATATCCATGCGAAAGATGATGCAGGCACCACAGTCCTTCATGAGGCAGCACAGTCAGGGGACAAAGATTTAGTGGAATTTCTGTTTACTAAAGGAGCTAATATCCATGCGAAAGATAATAATGGCAATACAGTCCTTCATGAGGCAGCACAGTCAGGGGACAAAGATTTAGTGGAATTTCTGTTTGCTAAAGGAGCTGATATCCATGCGAAAGATAATAACGGCACCACAGTCCTTCATGCCGCAGCAGAATCTGGGAAAATAAAGTTAGTAAAATTTCTGCTTGCTAACGGAGCTGATATCAATGTGAAAGATGCTAAAGGTACCACAGTCCTTCATGCCGCAGCAAAATCTGGGCAAATAAAGTTAGTAGAATTTCTGCTTGCTAACGGAGCTGATATCCATGCGAAAGATGCTAAAGGTACCACAGTCCTTCATGCCGCAGCAAAATCTGGGCAAATAAAGTTAGTAGAATTTCTGCTTGCTAACGGAGCTGATATCGATGCGAGAGATAATGAGGGTCAAACGCCACTTCAAAAGGCCCTACCATTCCTAGAAACAGAGTACAAGGAAATGAAAGACGCTCACACCAAGGCTCTAAAGAGCTATAGCCATAACGATACAAAGGGAGTGGCTGAAACATTTGATAAGTTCTTAACCTTGCTGAGTCGATACATAGAGATAAAGATGAAAATAGTAAGGGTTTTAATAGAAAGAAGCGCTACTTTTACATTGAAAGATAATGAAGATCAAACGCTGCTTCAGCATGTCTTAACGGTCCTAGAGTTGGTAGAGATCAAGGCCCAGGAAACCCGTCTTGAGCTTCTGAAGGCATGCGCGGCAGGCAGCAATGGCGACTATCAAAAGCAAAAGATGCAAGAATCCTTGACAAAGCTGAATGAAGCCAGAGAGGAGCTGCTGTATCTACTAAAAATTTTAATTCAAAAGGATGCTAATATTAATGCGGCAGATCATGAAGGTCAAACGCCCCTTCATAAGGTTTTAAAGTTCCTCAATTCAGAGGATCTAAAACATGAAGAGCTGCGGTTTGAATCACTCAAGTCTAATCTTGAAAAGCAAATAGCAGCTCAGTACAGCGCAGCCGTTGAGCAAATTCATAAGCGGTTCGCTGACAACGAGCCCCTAGGAATCTGTCCAAAAGAGCGATACGAAAAGAATCGCGAAAATCAGCTAAAACTTGAGTTAAATGCGTACGAAGTGAAAAAGACAGCGCTCGAAGAACTGAAGTTTTTAATGAGAGAAAGAGCTTTGGATCTAGCATTTCTTTATATTAATAGTGGTGCTGATGTTACATTACCAGATAGCACAGGTTCTACTCCAATGGATTACATTGAGAGCATGAAAAATAGCGATGATAAAAAAGCTCTAACCCGAGCAATTTCAGAAAGGCCATTTCTTAATATGTGGGAAATGGAGGGTAACGATTATACCTCCTTTTTTCAATGGTTCCCTCGAGAAGTGGCAAAGGACGTGATGAATATGGCGATAGGGGAAGAAAAAAAGCCTACTTCTCCCTCCCCTCGTAAAACGCGATAACCTTGCTACAAGAGTTAGAAACACAGGGGCTGTATTTTTATATAGTCCCTGTGAACTTGGCTCTAGGTGAAATAGAGTTACAAGCTTCCTATGACTGTGAATAGAAACGGGTCAAATCGCCAGCTTTGCTTTCTCTTCACTCATCGTTCAAAGGGCACCTTTTCTTATACGGTAACACCAATAAAACGGCTAAGCCGCCAAAGAGGGTTAGCACGATAGCCAAGGGCATAATCCAGTTTAGCCGAGTCAGACTTCAATTCGATAAAAACACCAATGGCCAGGTTGCAGGGCTCACGAAATTGTATGAGGATGGCCACAGTGAATATTCTGCTAAAAATTGAAATGGTGGGTAGATCTATAACGTTGTCATTCTCGATACCTGGAGTACTGAGTACAGGCTCCGATCGGGGATTCAGTAAAAAAGTATTAAAACTTAATTTGAAACTGGATTTTTGACTGCGTCGAGAATGACAATTGCCTGGATCCCCGGCTGCGGCCTGGCGGCCTTGCCGAGGATGACACAGTTGAGTGAACCGTCTCAGTTATAATGCTGAATCCTGGATGTAGCCGCTTCTATTAGGTTTGTGCTTGACAAATTTAGACATTTAGCCGGATACTCATCTAAGCCCAATGAATCACGGCGGGAAAAATTCATGCACGCAAAGAGTAATCTAATATGAAAATAAAGCAATTGACTGCAAAAGCCATCATATTCATCGCCCTTTTTCTAATAATTGGCATTGTCTATACGCAAACAAAAACTGATAATATCAAATTAAATGCCAAGACAAAGGCTGGAACCATACAAGCATTGTCTACGTTGTTACAGCAAGATTACCTGTTCCCCGATGTGGCTGTGAAAATGAGTGCTTTGTTACAGGCAGAGCTTAAAAAAGGCGCTTATGACAGCATCGATGATCCTATAAAGTTTGCTGAAAAATTAACGAGTGATTTACGCACGATCAATGATGATAAACATTTAATCGTTATTTTTGCTCCCGATGATGCGAAGCAATTATTAAAAAATAAAGGAAAAGAAATTCCCGCTGCAAAAAAGAAAGAAATACAACGAGCGATGCAACAGGATAATTATGGGTTTAAAAAAGTGCAGATTTTGCCAGGCAATATAGGTTATATTGATTTTAGGATGTTTGCACCACCAGAAGATTCCAAAGACACCGTTGCATCTGCCATGCGTTTCGTCAGTAATAGCGATGCCCTCATTTTCGATTTACGACAAAATCACGGTGGAGCACCTACGGGGATACAACTGATTTGCAGTTATTTATTTGGCGATAAACCGGTGCATTTGAACGATCTTTATTATAGAGCAGGGAATAAAACACAATCATTTTGGACCCTTAAAACGGTAGATGGGGAAAAGATGCCTAATATACCTGTATACCTATTAACGAGTCAGGGCACATTTTCTGGAGCGGAAGAATTTGCGTACAATTTAAAAAATTTAAAAAGAGCGATTATTGTGGGTGAAACGACGGGTGGTGGAGCACATATTGTGGATGGAATGGCCATCAATAATCTGTTTATTGTAGCGATGCCAGATGGACAAGCGATTAACCCTATTACGAAAACAAACTGGGAAGGAACAGGCGTTACACCGGATGTTGCAGTTTCTGCGGATAAAGCCTTAAAGACAGCACAGCTATTAGCATTACAAAAAATAGTGCAACAAGCGACAAATAAAGATCAAAAAAAGATGGCGCAATGGGTATTGGACTCTTTACAAGGATTAAAAGATGCACCTGTTATAACTCCAGCTGTATTGCAATCTTTTGCTGGAACATATGGCGATAATAGGCATATTCTATATGACAATGGAGCGCTATTTTATCAGCGAGGGGAGTTTCCAATGAAAATTGCGCTTAGCCCTATTTCAGAAGATACCTTTATCTTTTCAGATATGAGTGATATTCAATTCAGCCGAGTCAGACTTCAATTCGATAAAAACACCAATGGCCAGGTTGCAGGGCTCACGGAATTGTATGAGGATGGCCACAGTGAATATTCTGCTAAGAATTGAAAAGATGCGAGGGGTGCAATAATCGAAGCTTTGTCATTCTCGACTGCATCGAGAATGACAATTGCTCGGATCCCCGACTGGGCCTCGCGGTCTGGCCGAGGATGACAACGTTCTGGTTTGGGATTACTTTCAATATTCCATTCGCATCTTCAAGTACATTAGGCCTATATTTCGAGACGCTTTGATGCTGAGGTAACTGATTTTAAGATTGTTTCTCTAATATCTTTATCTACATGTTCTAACGCGGTATCAACAATTTTCTTTAGTCCACTTCCTTCTTGATTAAGTGCCTCCTTTTCCTGGGATGTAAGGAGATCTCCATTAAATCCGTCCATTGAACTGTGTTTATTATAATACTCCATTGCAAGAGTTAATTTTTCAGCTGCGGCTATACTTGTTTTGCTACTTGAATTAGAAGAACCTATGAAGGAAAAGATACTACGGTCTAAGATTTTTTTTTCACTATCCACATATGTACGTAATGGTTGTACATTAACAAATATAAATTCTTCATTCAATTTTTGAATATCTTCATCCAACAATGTAATAGCCGGCGGAAGATTCGTTGCCCACTTAGTTTCTGTTATCACGCGTATTGGCTGACCATTTTTTCCTGTTATCCCGTATTGTATGCTAAGGGCCTGCGATACGTCAGACAGCGCAGCGACAGAAGCCTCCCCCCTCTCTTTTTTAATATAAAAATAGTTCGGTCGATTTAAACCGCAATTAAATCCATCCAGAGCAAATTCCATCGAAGGAAGTGTTTTGAAAACTTTCTTAAATTTTTCGAAATTTCCGCTAAAAGTCTCGGATTTTGGCCAGTATTCTGCATTTTGCTCATTTATTCGTCTCATTGTATTTTCAAAATTTTCTTCCTCTATCTCATCTATCGTAGATTTTTTAGTTGCTGCCATATTAATTACCTCGTTGTGTTGGTTAAAAAATCTTATCTGTACAAATATTTAGAAAGAGTTATATCATAATCTTTCTGTCCAAAGCCACTTTCTTATACGGTAACACCAATAAAACCGCCAAGCCGCCAAAGAGCGTTAGCACGATTGCTAAGGGCATATTAGAGGTAACGGGCCTTAGCAATGCAACGGTACCAACTAATGTGGCCAGTAAAAATTCTGACGCGCCTAGCAATGCTGCAGCGGTACCGGCAATGTCTGGAAAGGGTTCTAATGCACCACCGGCGCCCGCACCCATCATAAAGGCACCGCTTATGCCTGCTAAGGCTGTAGGGACTATAAAACTCCATAGGCTAGTGCCTATGAACACAGTCCACAGTAACATGATAACGCCGCTTAGAAAAAAGAATACACTGCCTAATAAAGCAACTTTGGTGACACCTAATAGAATATTGAGTTTGCCTGCAATGATGCTTCCCACAAAGAACGTAATGCCGATGATTGCAAAATAATAGCCAAAATGCGTTTCTGACACATGCAAGGTGTTAATTAAAATATAAGGGGAGACGGAAAAGAAAGTAAAGAAAGAGGCCAAGGCACTGGCAGCGATAAAATTAAAGGTAAAAAATTGTCTGTTCTTGATTACACGCATGTAATCTCTAAAACTACCCCCTAACGAAGCATTCTTGTTCTTTTCTCTGATGCTTTCAGATAAGAGTAGGGATATAACGATAAAAATAGCTATGCCTAGCGCTGCTAAAAAGAAAAAAGGTGTGCGCCAGCCAAATGAAACATCTAAATAACCGCCTGCTAGCGGTGCTAACAGGGGAGAAATGGCAATAGCGCCATTCAAATAACTGTAGATTTGTGCGGATTCGTTCCCTTCAGATAAATCGCGCACAATGGCAAAAGCGCTTACCATCATACCGCAGGCACCAAAGCCTTGTAGGATACGAGTAAAGATCAAGAACTCTATGGAGTTCGCCATAGCTGCGGCAATGGACCCCAATACATACAATGCAATGCTCAATAAAACAATGCTCTTACGGCCAAAGCGATCGGACAAAGGGCCGATAATCAGTTGTCCTACGCCTACCGCCAACATGAATAAACTTAAAGTAAGTTGCACCAATCCCGGTGAGGTGTGAAATAGCGTCGTGAGTTGTGGTACCTCGGGAATAAAAATATCTTGACCTACGGCAAAGCTGAATACTAAAGGCGCTAATAAGAAAACGAGTTTTAATGGCGTATATTTCACAGAGTAGGCTTCTCATTGAAGATTTAGGGACGCTTATCGTATCAATAAATTTTTAGAAATACAATTTTCTATAAAAAAGAGAGCTAAAAACAGGCAGCTTGATAAGTTTTAGTATTTATTATAAGCTGCGACCTTCTAATAAAAGGTATTTTAAGCATAATATTTAATTGATAATCAAGCTTATTGAGACTCTTAAGGATCATGATACCCTGTGTAGGAACGCACGTAGAGGTGTAGGTCGTACGGGCGAGTTATTGGCTCATGCTATGGAAAAAGCGGTGGAGCATTTTGCAGAAAAATACGATTATCGTTTAGACGATGGTTTCTTAGATACTATTTCAGGGTATGCAATGGATGTTGGTATATCCCAGTCTCAAACTAGTTCGGGTGCAGTCTCTGCAAGTTCATCCTCTAGTGGAAGTAACGCAGCAGGAAAAGAAGAAGAAAAAGGGGGTATTACAGCTTCTGCATCTGTAACCTCTTCACCTCGTATGGGTATGGGCCCCAGATAAACGTCTGGTAACCTTTAACAGGGGTTCTACTCTTAGAACCCCTGTTTTTATTAAACGAGGTAACGCTTATTATTGCAAATAGAATCAATGTGTTGCTATATTAAGGCGAGATGAATATCCGGTAAAATTTGACTCAAAAGATAACGTAAGGTCCTAAAGCGTGCTATCCTTATGATTATAATAAAAACATTTTCATTAAGGGGACGTATCATGAAACTACCAATTAAATCAGTATTACTGATGTCTAGTGTAATACTCGCAGGTTGTGCGATGAATAACGCGCCTGGTTCCAATGAATCAGTGCCTACTGTGGGTGGCACACAAGCCGCACCACAATCACCACTGTATCAATTTCCAGCTATGCGTCCGGCTACAGGTAGCAAGATCATTATTGTTGATCCAAATGAGCATGCTTGGGGCGCTTATGGTCCTGATGGGGCACTAGTGGCCGAAGGACCAGCTTCAACAGGTAGGGATTTTTGCCCAGATATAGGTCAACCTTGTAAGACACCAGCAGGTACTTTTGAGGTATATCGTAAGGGTGGGGCCGATTGTAAATCGAAAATATTCCCAATTCCTGAAGGGGGCGCACCAATGCCATATTGTATGTACTTCCACGGTGGCTACGCCTTACATGGCTCGTATGAAGTGCCACCTAATTACAATGCCAGCCATGGTTGTGTACGCATGCACCCTAGTGACGCAGAGTGGTTAAGCGATAACTTCGTGACCATCGGCACTAAGGTACAGATATTACCTTACTAGGTCGAGTACATTTCTCTATAAACATGATAAGATACCCCTGTTTTCAAAGCAGGGGTTCTTATGTCTGTATCCAGCATAGTCAATAGTGTAAAACATGTATTAGCAGCCGCCTTGGCCATCACCAGCATTCCCGATACTTGGGTGCAAGTCATTGAAAATAAAGAAAATCATTATACCATTACTCTTGTGTTACCTTTTGTGCACGATAAAATCCATCTACTGTGGCAACATGCCATTTTGCAAGAATTATCTAAAGATAATAGTTTAAAAATCAATAGCTTAGAGTGGAAATGGCAAAGTAAGGTAGCTGCAATGGACACCCCAGTAGGGGCTAAGACGCTGCCCCAAGTCAAAAATATCATCGCTATCGCCTCGGGAAAAGGCGGGGTAGGAAAGTCAACGGTCACGACCAATCTGGCCTTAGCGCTGGCCGCGGAAGGTGCGCGGGTGGGTATTCTAGATGCAGATATCTATGGTCCTAACCAGCCGAATCTTTTGGGGATTACAGAAAAGCCTGAGCTGCAAGGCAAGGCTTTAATCCCCATGGTCAAATACGATGTACAATCTATGTCTATAGGTTATTTACTCGATAGCGCCCAAACGCCCGTTATATGGCGTGGACCGATGGTCAGCGGTGCTTTGCAACAACTATTATACGATACGCTATGGCATGAATTGGATTATCTGCTCATAGACATGCCCCCAGGTACGGGCGATATACAACTGACCTTAGCACAAAAAGTTCCAGTCTCGGGAGCGGTCATAGTCACTACGCCCCAAGACTTGGCATTGCTAGATGTACAGAAAGCCGTGAATATGTTTAAGAAGGTATCTGTGCCGTTGTTAGGCGTAGTGGAAAATATGGCGTATTATCATTGTCCGAACTGTCAACATGTAGATGCGATTTTCGGTGAAGCGGGTGGGAAGCGTATGGCGGAAATGTTTGACTTAGATCTGTTAGGCGCCTTACCTTTGAATACCGACATTCGTCGCGCTTGTGATGCTGGTGTGCCTTTGGTGGTAGCCGAGCCCAAATCAGAGATTGCACAATTGTATCAACACATTGCCGTTAAAATGGTAGCGCGCTTGGCATTAAAAGCCGCACCAATGAAACGGCGTTTTGCCAAAATTGTAGTGGAATAAGAAGATGTGCCCAAAAAATGTGCGCGAAAAGCGCGAAGCGCAGCGAACATTTTTGACGCACGCCATTGCGCCCGAAGGGCGAAGTGAGTACTGAGTCCATATGGGCTTTTATTGAAAGAAGAGGAGATATTTAATATGAGTATTAAAGCAGACCGTTGGATACTGGATATGAGCCAAACCCATGGCATGATAGAGCCTTACTGTAATGAACAAGTGCGTCAAATAGATGGCCACAGCATTATTTCTTACGGTACTTCCAGCTATGGTTATGACGTGCGTTGTGCCAGGGAATTTAAAATTTTCACGAATATTAATTCCAGCATTGTCGATCCTAAAGCCTTTGACGAAAATAGCTTTGTGGATATAGAAACAGATGTGTGCATCATTCCGCCAAATTCATTTGCCTTAGCGCGTACTGTCGAATACTTTCGTATTCCGCGCGATGTATTGTGCATTTGTTTGGGGAAGTCCACTTATGCGCGTTGTGGGCAAATCATTAATGTGACGCCATTAGAACCAGGATGGGAAGGACATGTGACCTTGGAAATTTCCAATACCACACCACTGCCTGCAAAAATTTATGCCAATGAAGGCATTGCGCAAATGATCTTTTTACAATCGGATGAAGAATGCGCCGTTTCTTATGCCGATAGAAAGGGTAAATATCAAGGACAAGTGGGCGTTACTCTACCAAGGACCTAAAATGATCAAAGAGAAATGTGTGTGGTGGCAGCGCACCTCCGAGCAATTGGGACAGCGCATGTTACGTTTTCCACTTAGTGCCAATGCGTATACCTGGATAACGTTGCTGGTGGGTATTTTGGGTTATGTGTTTATTGCCCATGCTTATACTATCACAGGCCTTATCTTTTTTATTTTAGCAGGCCTATTTGATGTCATCGATGGTGCAGTCGCTAGGGCCGGTGAAAAGAGTAGCCATTATGGCGCTTTTCTGGATGGCAGCTTAGATCGCTTCGTCGATTTTTTCGTGATTTTCTCTTATTTTAAACTGGCGATCATCACGCCCTATTTGTCTTTGGGTTCTTGGGTGGCGCTTGCCGTATTTTGTGCCATCATGCCGTCTTTTGAAGTCGCTTATGCTAATCATAGAAAAGCGGTAGACGATCCCAATGAAACCAAGATTTGGCGGATCTTAAATCGCGGCGAGATGTATCCTTTAATGCTGTTGGTAATACTGGTTAGTATTTTCCAACCGATTTGGGCTGGTTATGTATTGGCATTTTGGGTGGTTTTAGCGGCGATTACTACGCTACAAACGCTGTATTTAGCGCTACACTTCGCCAAAAAGGCACAATAATATGCCAAAGATTGTGCGCAGATGCGCCAATGAAAATAATCAACAAAAATTAAGCGGCCATTTACCGCCTTTATTGCAACGTATTTATGCTGCGCGTGATGTGTCGGATATGACCCAATTGGATCACGAACTCAATCAATTGTTACCATATCATGATTTACTCAATATAGAACTTGCCACGCAATATTGTGTGACGATGTTACAACAACAATTGCGAGTATTGATCATTGGCGATTTCGATGCCGATGGTGCTACCAGTGCGGCTTTGTTAGTTTCTGTATTACGTTCTTTTGGTTTACAAGAAGTGAATTATTTAGTACCGAATCGTTTTGAATACGGTTATGGTTTAACACCGGAAATTGTGTTGGTGGCCAAAGAGCGCAACCCAGATTGGATCATCACCGTGGACAACGGCATCTCCAGTCACGAAGGTATAGCCAAAGCGCACGAGTTGGGCATGAAGGTAATTGTCACCGATCACCATTTGCCTGGAGATACTCTGCCGCCTGCGGAAGTGATCATTAATCCCAATCAACCGGGCTGTCACTTTGCGAGTAAAGCTTTGGCTGGAGTGGGCGTTGCTTTTTATTTGTTATTAGCGTTGCGTGCGCGCTTACGAGAATTGAATTGGTTTCAAGAAAATAATATTGTCGAGCCTAATTTAGCGCATGCTTTAGATATAGTGGCTTTAGGTACCGTGGCCGATGTAGTGCCATTAGATCGCAATAATCGTATTTTAGTGCATCAAGGTTTAAAACGTATGCGTTTAGGGCGTATGCGCCCAGGGATACGTGCTTTATTAGAAGCTTCGGGCCGTAGCGTACATCAATTAGTGGCCACAGATTTGGGCTTTGGTGTAGGACCGCGTTTAAATGCCGCTGGACGTCTAGACGATATGTCCTTGGGCATTGAGTGTTTGCTGACAGAAGATCACGATCACGCACGCCATATTGCCGAACAACTGTCGTTGCTAAATGAAGAACGTAAACAAATAGGCGATGATATGCAATTGCAAGCGATGCAAATCGTTCAAGCGCTGCATTTAGGCGAAGGCAAAGATCTACCCGCAGGTTTGTGTTTATACGATCGCAGCTGGCATCAAGGGGTCATTGGTATTTTAGCTTCGCGCATTAAAGAAGCCTATCACCGCCCGGTGATTGCTTTTGCCCACAATGAGGGTACAGTATTAAAAGGCTCAGCGCGCTCGGTGAAAGGCGTTAATATACGGGATGTATTAGATTTAGTGGATAAACGTTGTCCGGGGGTGCTACTTAGTTTCGGTGGTCATGCAATGGCGGCGGGCTTAAGTTTAAATGAAAAAGATTTTGCCGCATTTAGCGAGGCTTTTGCTGCTGAAATAAGTAAATGTTTAACGGCAGACGATTTACAAGGGGTGTATTACAGTGATGGCGAACTGGCTTTAGACGAATATACTTTAGATATGGCGACTCAATTACGTGAGGGCGGGCCGTGGGGGCAGGCTTTTCCGGAACCCAGTTTTGATGGCGAATTTAATGTACTGAATCAACGCATCGTTGGCGCCAAACATTTAAAATTGCAATTGGGTTTTCCGGGTAGCCATCGCGTTTTAGATGCGATTTATTTTAATATCAATACCGATGAATGGCCAAACCGTCGCGCCGAACGCGTGCGCGCCGTGTATAGATTGGATGTGAATGAATATCAAAGCAAACGTAATGTGCAACTGATGATTGAGCATTTAGAGGTAGTGGAGTAACAGAGCCGCGACCGTTAGGGAGCAGAAGGCTGAGATATACCTATCGTCAATGAAGATGCGAGATCTTGATGAACATTATAGATTTGAATCAAAGCTTTGTCATCCTCGACGAAGTCGGGGATCCAGAAAAAACTTGATTTGAAACTGGATCCCCGACAGCGGCCTCGCGGCCTGGTCGAGGATGACAACGTTTTAGTACTGTGCTCTTAGAAAGTATTGTTCTCGCATCTTGAAGTGTAATATGTATATACTCGAATGTATCCAAAATAGCAAAAGGAGAAAACACAATGGCTAAAATAGGGTTTATAGGTTTAGGTCATATGGGTGGGCCTATGGCGGCGAATCTAGTCAAAGCAGGGCATAGCTTAACCGTTTACGATGTAACTCCGGTATCGTTATCAGGCGTCACCGTCGCAGCAAGTTTAGCCGAGCTTATAAAAGATGTGGATTATGTAGTATCTATGTTACCTGCGGGTACGCATGTACGCGAGGTGTATTTGGGCGATAAGGGTTTGTTAGCGCACGCACCTAAAGCGATCACCTACATGGAATGTTCCACTATCGATGTACAAACTGCAAAAGAACTACATGCAGCGATTGCACAAAAAGGTGGTGTGTGTGTAGATGCACCGGTTTCGGGGGGGACCGCCAGTGCTACTGCAGGCACGTTAACCTTTATGGTGGGTGGTAGTGATGAAGCTTTTGCAACGGTTAAACCGATTTTAGAAGCCATGGGCAAAAAAATATTTCATGCGGGCCTTGCGGGTTGTGGGCAAATGGCAAAGATTTGTAATAATATGTTGTTGGGTATTTCAATGATAGGCGTGTGTGAAGCGTTTAATTTAGGCAAAGCCCTAGGCTTAGAACCCCAAGCTTTTTTTGATATTTGTAAGGAAGCCTCCGGACAATGTTGGTCTTTAACGCAATATTGCCCCGTGCCTGGGATTCTACCGCATACACCCGCCAATAAAAATTATGAACCCGGTTTTATGGCCAAAATGATGTTAAAAGATCTGAATTTAGCCGAAGATGCTGCCGACAGTGTCACAGCTGCAACACCCTTGGGCGATAAGGCCCGCGATTTGTATCAAGCGTTTTGCGATGCAGGTGGCCAGGATAAAGATTTCTCAGGGATCATTGAGTGGTTACAGCAACAGTAGGGGTGTCATGTATAATGAACCAGAATGAATCGCTACCCACATTATTAAAACACATCATTCACTACGCAATGCCGATCAGTGCTACAAATCTATTGGGGGTGATTCCAACATTAGTTATATCACTTTAAGAGCATTTACGGTTGCAAGCCTGTATTCGGTCAGTATTTTAATTGGAAAATTTCATGCTAGTGGTGATAAGGAAATGGTGGCGAATACTTTAGTGAGCGGATTTTGGCTCTGCTTAATTTTGGGCCTACCAGCAACGTTGATTTTATGGCATGGCAGTCAAATTTTATCTCTCTTGAACCAACCACCAGAAGTCGTTGTATTAACGGTGGATTTTTTCCATTATGCGGCCTTTACGATAGTACCCACAATGCTGTGTGCTGCAATGGGGCAATTCTATAATGGAATTGGCAAACCATTGATGAGTACAATTTTTAGTTTTGTTAACTTACCCTTAGTTATAGCCATCAGTTATACATTAATTTTGGGGCCTGCTAACATGGGTTTAGCGGGGAGCTCTTGTGCGTTTTTGATCGCACAGCTTATAGTTTTGGTAATGGCTGTTATCTATATGCGTTTTAGTTTTGCCTGGCAATATCTATTTTTGAACCCAGTTAAAGTATATGAATGGAAATTAATTAAGCAAGTTTATACAATTGGTATTCATATTGGTTTACAGTTCTTGGGTGAGTTAGGCGCAATAACGGCATCCACTTATCTGATGGGCTATTTAGGCATTATTGCACTTGCTAGCGCACAGATTGTGTCGCAATATACAATTTTTATCGTTATGCTCACTATGGGTATTGCTCAAGCATTATCGATTTTAACGGCTGCTAGCCGTGGCAGAGGTCATCAACATTTAATTGAACCCTATCTTAGGGCTGCATTCATATTAGTCATTATAGTATTTGCACTATTTGCAGCTATGGTGTTTATTATGCCACTACAACTCATGGCGCTGTTTATTAATGTGCATGACCCCAATAATACAGGCTTGATTCATTTAACCTATTGGCTGTTGGTCTTATCCATCCCTATTCTATTTATCGATGCAATCCGAAATCTCTTAACGAATGTGCTAAGAGGCATGGAAAACTCTAAATTTCCGATGTTAATTGGGATTGTGGGCTTATGGTTTATAGGCATTCCAGCATGCTATATTTTTGGAATTGTACTGCATTATGGTCCAATTGGTTTACGCATTGGCTTTGGCAGTGGTTTTATTGTCGCTGCAGCCATATTGTGGCCGTATTATAAACGGTATTCCAAAACAAACATTATGCAGGAGACTCTAAAAAATGCCGTCAAAGGATAAGAGTTTGCACATTGACCCCATCAAAGCTTTCACAGATAACTATATCTGGGCTATCGTTAATGAGACGAATAAAAGCCTTTGGGTGGTCGATCCCGGAGAGGCTAAACCTGTTATAGATTATATCGCTAAACACAATTTAAATCTGTGCGGAATATTGATCACACATCATCATTACGATCATTGCGGGGGTGTCGCTGAATTACGGCAAAAATACAATATTCCTGTATATGGCCCAAGGCATAGCGATATTTTGGCGACCGATGTAGTTACGGATAGGCAAAAAATATTTTTACCTGAGTGTAATTTATCTTTCGAAGTATTGGCTATTCCCGGACATACTTTAGAGCATATCGCTTATTATTGTGCGCAAGAACATTTGCTTTTTTGCGGTGATACGTTGTTTTCAGCGGGCTGTGGACGTGTTTTTGAAGGGACGCAACAGCAAATGGTCGATTCATTGATGACTTTAGCCAGTTTGCCTGATGATACACTTGCCTATTGTGCTCATGAATATACGCTCAAAAATTTGCAATTTGCAAAGCAGGTTGAGCCTAAAAACGAAGATATAGTACGTCATTTGGCGTTTGTATCTAGTCTAGGCCACAATCCCAGTGTACCTACAACTTTAGCGCTAGAAAAAAAGATCAATCCATTTTTGCGTACGGATGTAGCCACAGTGATTGCAGCAGCAGAGGCGCAAATAGGGCGGCCTTTAGCGACAGCGGTCAATGTATTTTCAGCCATAAGAGAATGGAAAAATAATTTTTAGAATGAATCAAGTGGTAATTATTTAACCACTCCCTAACGGTCGCGGCTCTAGGCCTTTTTTATTCTAGGCAAAAGTGATACAATAGAGACCTTATTTTGAACAGATCCACAATAGCCTAAAGGCGGGTTCTGATTAGGCAACTTAAATTGTAGCTGATTGATTTACATGAAAAAAATACTGATAATCGCACCAGCTTGGGTTGGTGACATGGTAATGGCCCAAACCTTGTTTAAATTGCTCAAGGGGCTATACCCTATGGCATCGCTGCATATTTTAGCGCCGGCCTGGACTGCGGCTGTGGCGCAGAAAATGCCAGAGGTCAGTCATGCCCATGTTTTACCCTTAGGTCATGGTGTGTTAGGACTCAAAGATCGTTGGCGTATAGGCCGTGCCTTACGCAGCGAACAATACGATATGGCTATCGTTTTGCCCAACTCGTGGAAATCGGCACTCATTCCCTGGGTGGCGCGCATTAAAAAACGTCGCGGCTTTAAGGGCGAAATGCGTTTTGGCTTATTAAACGATATGCGCTTTTTAGATAAACAAAAATATCCACTGATGATTGAACGCTTCATGGCCTTGGGCTTAGAGAAAAATGCGATTTTATCCAAACCTTATCCGTACCCTAGTTTACTAGGCGATGCCACTGTAGCCACACAATTAAAACAGCAACTGGGTTTAAGCAGCGATAAGCCAGTAGTAGCCTTGTGCCCGGGTGCGGAATATGGTCCGGCTAAACGCTGGCCTACACAATATTACGGTAAATTAGCACAGCATTTACATGACTTAGGCTATGCAGTGTGGTTGCTGGGTTCTAAAAAAGACGAAGTGTTGGCCGATGAAATCATGAAAGTGGCACCGCAAGCTTGCGATAATTTATGTGGTCGCACGGATCTCAAACAAGCCGTTGATTTATTATCTACGGTGGATGCTGTGGTTACCAACGATTCAGGTTTAATGCATATAGCCGCAGCGCTGGATAAACCGATGGTCGCTATTTATGGTTCTTCTTCCACTGCATTTACACCACCATTAAGCTCGCGCGTTGCTATAGTGCAACTGTCTTTGCCTTGTAGTCCGTGTTTTCAACGCGAATGTCCTTTGGGTCATCTAAATTGTTTAAAACAAATTGCACCATCACTCGTATTACAATCTTTGCAAAAGCTCATGGCAGAGACAGAGGTGGCTGCATGAAAATATTGATTGTCAAAACGTCTTCTCTGGGCGATGTCATCCATACTTTGCCTGCGTTAACCGATGCTTTGCGCGTATACCCTGATTTAGAAGTCGATTGGCTAGTAGAAAAAAACTTCAGTGAGCCTTTGCGTTGGCATAGCGGTGTCAAACGCATTATAGAAATAGAGTTTCGCAAATGGCGCAAAACACCATGGCAAGCTTGGCAACAAGGGCATTGGCAATTCGTATACACGCAATTGCGCGAGAATCAATATGATATCATCATTGATGCTCAGGGGCTGTTAAAAAGCGCGCTCATGGCTTTTATGGCCAAGGGGAAAAGACATGGTTTGGCTATGGGTTCGTCGCGCGATCCAGTTGCACCGTGGTTATATCATTATCGTCACGTTATAGATTGGAAAATGCATGCCATAGAGCGTGTAAGGCAATTGTTCGCTAAGACTTTGCATTATCCTATGCCTAATACGGCAGCCGATTATGGTTTGCAAAATTTCTTTAAGCCTTATTTATCCGCACAATCTACCCAATATATTCTATTTTTACACGGCACGACTTGGGATACTAAATTATGGCCATTATCAGAATGGCAAGCCTTAGGGCAGAAATTAAAAAAAGCCGGTTATCAAATTCGCTTGCCTTGGGGCAATGCCGTTGAAAAGGAGCGCGCCGAAGCGATTGCTAAAGCGTGTGATGGGCAGGTATTACCCTCGTTAAATTTGCGTGAGATAGCGCTAGAGCTTATCAATGCAGAAGCGGTAGTTGCTGTGGATACAGGCTTGGGTCATTTAGCAGCGGCTCTGTCGGTGCCCACCCTTTCTTTATATGGTGCAACCGATGCCAATAAAACAGGCACACGCGGCCGCAATCAACAGCATTTAAGCGTACAATATCATTGCGCGCCTTGTTTGCAACAAAAATGTCGTTGGGTGAAAGAGAGCGAAACGCCGCCTTGCTACAATACTTTAAGGGATAACCACGTCATGCAAACACTACAGTCGTTATTGCAGGAGGTTGCATCGTGAAGCAACGGTTGTGTTTTGTTATTTTTAGCTATGTAGCTGGCGAAGATCTGCAGCGCGATTTTTTGAATACGATTAATAAATGCTTAGAGGCGGGCCATAGTGTAGATATTTATACTTTAGAATGGCGTGGCGATCAACCTAAGGGCGCTACTATACACAGCATCAAAAAACAAGGCATTCCTCTCTTTAGACAATATGCTTATTTAGCACGCTTTGTACATGACGCGCGCATTAAAGAGGGATATGATTGCGTGGTAGGCTTTAATGCTATTCCTGGCCTAGATATTTATTATGCTAAGGAACCTTGTATTGCGGAATTAGTGCAGGGGGCACGGCGTTCCATACCACGTCATCGACAACGTCTACAATTTGAAAAAAGCATTTTATCGATGACTACCCATTGCCAGGTAGTATCACCCAGCTTAATGATATTGCGGGCTATCAAAGTACATTATCGTACGCCAGCGAGTCGTTTACATTGGTTAAGTTTAGAAACTTGTGAACAGTCACAAACCAACATACACATCCATCCTCTGGAAAGGGGACAAAGTTTAGGCGGGGGCTTCGGGGACTATTTATTAGAGTATTTGGACCAACCGAAATTACTGAAACCTTTTGGTGCCAATGCGGCTATGGCCCATTATGGCTGTGAATCCACGATATTTGATCGCATTATGGAATTGGAAGGCAACATAGTACGACACAAAGAAGGGCGCAAAACATTGCGTTTTGAGTGTGAAGGCCAAGGCTTTTATGCCAAGTTGCATCAAGGTATAGGTTTTAACGAATGGCTAAAGAATTGGTTTTCATTACGCGCGCCTATAGTCAGTGCGCGCACGGAATGGCAAGCCATTGCTAAATTAAAATCATTAAAATTACCGACATTGGATGCGGTTGCTTTTGCTGAACGAGGCATGCTTTCCTTTAAACGACAATCTTTTTTACTGACGCGCGAATTGACAGCAGCAGAGAGCTTGGAAAGCTATTGTCAAGAATGGCGCGACAATCCGCCTTCTAGAAACGAACGAAACAAGCTTATACGTCAATTGGCCAATTATGTTAAAACCATACACGATGAGCGTTGGTTTCACAGGGATTTATATTTATGTCATTTTTTAAAGGCATTGGATGAAGAAGATAAGTATTACTTGATTGATTTACATCGTATGCAGCACAAAAGATTTTCCCGGCGTTGGCGCATTAAAGACCTAAGCGCTCTATATTACTCTGCATTTGAGTATGGTGTAAGCGTCCGTGATGTGTTGTATTTTATACGTTGCTATAATGGCGGGAAACCGTATCGTTTGCAAAAAAAATTATGGCAGCGTGTAGAGCGCAAAGCACATAGCCTACAACAAAAAGCTGTGCGTAAGGGGGGTGGATAATGATTCAACTTCGTTTTGCAGAGAAGGGTATAAGCCAGGAAGAGCGGCAGCGTTTTGCAAGCGCTGAAGCGATTCGAGCGTTGACTGCTACGGCTAAGATAGTTTCAGAAGGACCTTATAATCGCATGTGGTACCTAGAAACACCTTCTGGGCAGAATTATTATATTAAAATTTATCATCGCCGTGGCCGTTATTTGCGAAAATATTGCGCCAGAAGCCGAGCTCGCGGCGAATGGGAAAACCTACAGTATTTCAAGCAAAATAATCTACCCGTTCCAGAAGTATTGGTTTATGGTGAATCCAATCGTCGTAAACATTACGAAGGCGGATTCTTGGTGCAACGTGAAATTGGTGCGAGCAAAGATTTAAGTCATATTGCCAAGGTAGAACCTCACTGGCATGTGGATGTTTCAAGGCGAACACAAGTGTTGTTGAAATTAATAACGTATTTAAGACAACTGCATGTCAGTCGATTTATTCACAAAGACTTTAAATGGCGTAATTTTGTCATACAATGGAATGACCCTACAGAGGTTTATTTAATCGATTGTCCCGTAGGACAACGGTATCTAAGTTTTCAATATGGATTAGGGTGGTGGCGTGATTTGCGCGATTTTGACAAAGATGCACGTCGTTATTTATCGCGCAGCGATAGATTACGACTTTATTTGGCGTATCAGCAGCGCAAAAGACTGACACAACAAGACAAGAAAGTGATAGCTAAAATTTGCAAGGAGAAGAATTCATAATGAAAACATATATAGCTAAAGAATGGCAAGAGACTTTACGTTTCCAAGGACTCAGTTCTTTTGAAGATCTGTGGGAGTGTGAAAAAAATAAAAACTTTGAAACCCATTGGGTAGAAGAACCTAATCAGCGACGTGGCGGCTGGAGTGGTGTGGTACGTATCGTATTGCATGATGCTGCAGGAAAAGAAAGAGTTGTTTTTCTGAAACGACAATCTAAACATAAGTATTATTCTATAGGCAGCCCATTTAAAAACAGACCTACCTTTGAGCGTGAATTTCGTAATATTATCCGGTTCAACCGTCATCAGATCCCTACCGTAACGCCTATTTATTATGGCCAACGCGGCGATGATGCGATTTTAATGACCGAGGAACTTACCGGTTATCGCCCATTAAAAAGCTGGTTTGAACAATGGGAAGAAACCGCTTTTCCTGACCGTGCTTTGCGCAATCGCATTATCAATGAATTAGCCAGGGTCGTTGGCAAAATTCATGAAAATCATTATAAACATTGCTGTTTGGTATTTAAGCATGTTTTTTTGAATCTTGATAATGACGAAGTGAAGATCAGCATTATTGACTTGGAAAAACTGCGCTATTGGTTTTCTAAACAATATTGTGAAATAACCGATCTGGATAGTTTGTTTAGAACCAGAGTTAACAAAATCAAGGCCACAGACAAATGGCGTTTTATTAAAGCATACCTGGGAGCAGGTGCGAGTAAAAAGGACATAAAAGCTTTATGGCAAAGAATGTCTCTTAGGTTGAGCAAACCACGGCAATCGCGAACAATAAGAAACTTATGGAAAAATTTCTCAGGTAAGTTGAGTAAAGCATAATAGGTTTGTATTAAATATGAATAAAATCAACACAGCACAATTATTAGATTTGTTGCGACAAAAACAATGGCAAGAGCCTTTGTGTTGGACTCGAAGCGCAACAGATAAACCTATTTTCTTACAAGCAATACTGCGCGATTTAGCAGCCCGACGCGCTACTTTTTTGGCAGAATATCAAGGGCAAAAAAGCATTGTTAAATTGTTTTATGACAAACAAGGCCTGCGTCATGTGCGTCGCGAAATGAGAGGATTGGAATTATTACATCAATGCGGTATTGCTACTAGCAAAGTGTTAGAATATTCCGTGTTAGAAGACAGTATTTTATTAGTGCTATCCTATTTAGAAAATACCCATACCGTGGCTAGTCAATGGGGTTCTTGGAATGATCAGCAAAAGAAAGAAGGTTTATCCTCTATACTGCAACAATTAGCAAAAATGTACCAACAAGGGATATACCATAATGATTTACATCTAGATAATATTTTAACGGATGAAAAACAACTGTATATCATTGATGGTATGGATGTTAAATGTGTTAAAAAGGCATCTTCTTTGTCGTGTCGCGCGCAATTGAATAATCTAGCTGATTTCTTTGTGCAATTCTCTGCAATAGATCAAGAATTGTTATGGACGATATTAACGGAAAAAGGTTCACAATGGTTTGCGTTTCATGAGGCTTGGGTGCCTCTATTGCAAAAGAAAATTTTCCAAAAAAGCCTGTATAGGCAAAGAAAGATACAGTCTAAAGCATGGCGCAAGTGCAGTGCGTTTACACTAGGGAAACTAGGAACGTATAAATATGTTGCCGCTGTAGAACAAGAAGAGGCTGTAGCCACAATGTTTAATCATTTTACACAACAGCCAGAAACTTATTTTGAGATCTTAAAACACGGCAAAGCCAATAATGTTTTTCGTTATCAATGGGGTGAACACGATTGGGTGGTGAAGCAATATAGTGATAGATCCTGGTGGCATGGCTTAAAGCATGCTATTAAGGGCACACATGCTGGGTTATCGTGGCAAAACGCTAATCGCTTGCAATCATTGCAGATTTTGACCGCAAAGCCCATAGCCGTATTGCAAAAAAAATGGGGGGTGTTGCGGCATCGCGATTATTTTGTAATGGAATATGTACCTGGACAAACATTGCGGGAATATCTACATTCTTTTTGCGATCTGCATGAACAGCAACAGCAGATGATTGTTAAAGTGGTACAAATTATGAATGCTTTAAAACAAAATCGTTTGTGTCATCGCGATGTCAAATCTCAGAATTTCCAGGTTTGCGGGGATAAACTGTATCTGTTGGACTTAGATAATCTGCGCGTATATCCCTGGAAGCTATTATTTACACGCACGTTTAACAAAGATGTTAAACGATTCTTAAAAATTTGGCGGAATAGGCCTGTATTGCAGCAAGCCTTTGTTACTGCTTTTAAAGAGGCTGACTTATTATGAAAATTTTGGGATTATCTGGGGCTGTATCGCATGATGCGGGAGCGGCTCTCGTTGTAGATGGCAAATTGATTTGTGCGGCCGAAGAAGAGCGCTTTATACGTGATAAACACGCTAAAAATAAACTGCCATTAGAAGCAACACGTTGGTGTTTGCAAGATGCGGGGCTAAATCCTAAAGATATAGACATCGTCGCTTTCCCTTTCGCTCCCATTGGTTTAGGAACGGCCGCGCGGTGGCACTATGCCAAACGCTATTGGTATGCTCCAGATAGAGCTTTAGATGCTTTATTCAATGGTAATCGTCACTATAAGCGCAATGAAAAAAGAGTATTATCCTTTTTAACCGATTTGGGCTTTGATCTGCAAAAAACACAATTTATGCCGATAGAGCATCATCTAACGCATGCCAGTAGCGCTTATCATTTAAGCGGTTTTAAGGGCAGAGCGGCTATATTGGGAGTAGATGGTAAGGGAGAATATGCCTCTACCTTTCTAGGCTATGCCGATGAGAATGGCCGCATTCATAAAATAAAAGAATTTTTTGACCCCGATTCTTTAGGCGGTTTGTATGGCGCTATGACGCAATATTTGGGCTTTGAAATGCTAGATGGTGAATTTAAGGTAATGGGTATGGCGCCCTATGGTGATGCCAGCCGTTATGATTTATCGCCTTTATTGGCGTTTAATGGAAAAAGCTTTAAGGTTAATACGCGTTTGGTGAATACCGTAGGCTTTCGACGTCATAAACAAAGCGGACAATCTTATTATTTTAGTTCGAAGTTAGTCGATTGGCTAGGACCCATGCGTGTGGGTGACGAAATTGATGAACCTTATGTACATTATGCCGCTGGTATTCAAAAGATGTTGGAAGACAGCGTGCTTGCTTTAGTGCAGCATTATTTGGGCGATATTATTCAGGAAACGGGACGTTTGTGTTTTGCGGGTGGTGTGGCCTTAAATGTAAAGCTCAATCAAAGACTATTACAATTACCCGGATTAAAAGAATTATTTGTGCAACCGGCAGCCAATGATGCCGGCACAGCAGTAGGTGCTGCTACTTATGCCGCATCTTTACATTCCATCCCTGTACAGCCTTTAGAGCATGTTTATTTAGGACCTAGTTATACTACAGAAGCCTGTGTAAAGGCCTGTGAGCAACACGTCGCTAGACCTAGCTTTCGAATATTGGACAATACGGTAGAGTATGCTGCTAAATTGCTGGCTGAAGGTGAACCCTTGGCTTGGTTTCAGGGTCGTATGGAATTTGGTCCTAGGGCCTTGGGAAATCGCAGCATTTTAGGTTGTCCTAATGCCGTAGGCATTGCCGATAAAATTAATCAACAGATTAAATACCGTGAACGTTGGCGGCCTTTTTGCCCCAGTCTATTAGACACGGTGGCTAAAGATATCTTACAAAGCGACCATCCCGCGCCATATATGACCATCACCTTTGATGTGGCGCCAGAATGGAAGACGCGTATACCCGAAGTGGTACATGAAGATGGCACTATACGGGCACAAGTGGTGACACAAAAGTCCAACCCGCGTTATTATGAGTTGATCAGCGCTTTGGAACGATTGACGGGTAATGCCGTGATATTAAATACCTCTTTAAATCGTCGCGGTGAGCCTATGGTCTGTACGCCTGCAGATGCTTTGAATATGTTTTTTGGCTGTGATTTACGTTATTTGATCATGGAAGATGTGTTGGTAGTTAAAGAGTAGAGAAATTAGTATGTTTACAGCTGACCAAGTTCCTAGTTCTAAAGCCTGGTTTATGTGGGGCTTGGCTATTATCTTTTTATTACTACAATTTGTACTGCAAGGCTCTGTCAGTGGTATGGCACCCTTCCTAGCAAAAGATTTTAATACGGATGTAGCGGCGATAGGATTAATTTCTTCTAGTTATTTTTGGACATATTTATTGTTACAGTTACCCGGAGGGGTCTTGGTCGATCGCTTAGGGGCTAAAACCATCTTGGTTGCGGGTTCAATTATTTGCGCCATTGGGACTTTATTGTTTGCAATGAGTCCGAATGTGCACACAGCGGTTTGGTCTAGAATGCTAACGGGCTTGGGTACAGCCCCAGCATTGGCCTGTGGTTTTTATTTAATTGGGACTTGGTTTACGCCCGTGTATTTTGCTTTTGTGGTGGGTTTAAGTGAAGCCTTAGCAATGCTTTCGGGTGGGGTAGGCAGTGAAATCATTTCTACGGCGGCAATTCATGTAGGGTGGCGTACTGTGCTGGTTTGTGCTGGTATTTTCTGCTTAGTGCTGACAGTGCTTATGGTTATTTTTTTACGAGATCGGCCTCAACAAAGCCATCATCTGAAAAAGGCTACTCCTCATTTATCCATTAAACAACAATTGGTAGCTGTTTTAAGATTACCTCAAGTTTGGTTGAATGGCTTATTTTCAGGATTAATATTCCCTGTGATTAGCCTGTTAGCCACTTATTGGTGTATCCCTTATTTAATGGTGCGTTATGGAATTACGATACAATTAGCGGCCTTAGGGAATTTAGCTTTATTTATAGGTGCGGGGCTAGGGTGCCCATTCCTAGGGCACGTATCAGATTTCTTTCGCCGCAGAAAGGTGGTTATGGCTATAGGTGCCTTAGCCGCTTTCGTTACTTTCAGCATGGCTTTGTATATTCCGCATTTGCGCTTTGCCTATGTTATTGCTTTACTCTTTTTGACTGGAATTTTTTCCAGTGTTTATATGTTGCCCTTCGCCTTGGTCAATGAAATTGCCCCAGAGGAAGTCCGTGGTACAGCCATGGGTTTTACCAACATGCTGAGCATTATCTTTGGTGCGCCTTTGTTTATGCCTTTGGTCGGGTTTTTGTTGAAGAGTCAGGCGGTATCACACGATGCAACCAATTTTTCGATATCGTCGTATACAATGGCCTTAAGTATATTACCCATTTCTCTTTTGTTGGCTTTATTGGTATTAGTGTGGATCCGTGAGCCGGTTAGAGAGTGATATTGTTGATGATAAATATTCAGAAAGAAGATAGATTTTGTTAGTACTATGAATGTGTTGAATTGCACAACATTGTCATCCCCGACCTTCGGTCGAGGATGACAATGTGCTGGATTCCCGACTGCGTCGAGAATAACAAAGCCCTGCTTCGCCTATGGCGAGTCCATATATGACAAAGCTTCGATTTAAATCTATAGGATTCATCAAGATCTCACATTTTCTTTACTTAAACCGCATCTCTATCTCAGCTTGCCATTCTGCAGGCGGAGGGGTTTGTTCGTAGTAACGGCAGGTTTCTGCATAAAAAATTAAAACGCTATCATTAGGATTGTCTTTCAATAGGGCCTCAAAACCGAGTTTTGCAGCCTTAAAGTCTCGTCCCAGATAAGCTTGATAATAAGTTTCAAATAAAGGCAATTGCTCTATGTGCAAGGCACGTTCATTCGCATCGCGTATACTGTCTAACAATTGCCATACTGTCATGGCCTCAGCGCGCCCCATTAAAATAATCTTACCTACAGGGCGCAAATGATAGTGTGCCTCTAGTGGCAAGGTGATTTTAACCGCATCGCTAATCAAACATTGGGTCTTAAAGGTTTTATTCAATCCTTCTAATCGTGAAGCCACATTGACGGTATCGCCAATAACCGTACCCTCTATGTGCGTAGCCTCGCCCACTATGCCCAACATCAAAGGACCATAATGTAAACCCATGCCGACTTCTAATTTTACATCGGTGCGGCCTCCAGCAAAATCGGCAATTTTGTGTTGCATCTCCAGACAGGCTTTTAAAG
>JAJYCX010000031.1 GCA_021778015.1 Pseudomonadota bacterium | reverse complement strand
TAAAGGCGATGCTCTACCAACTGAGCTAAGCACCCGTTTTGCCTACAAACAAGAGACGCCATTTATACCAATCTATCCCGCCTACGTCAAGGCATTATTCGCCTTTTTTGAACTAAAATGAATGAATGTAGGAGCAGATCCCTCTGTCTGCCCTAAACGTGGGCAACCACAGGGGGTTGCCCTACACGCAGATTCACATTTTGAGGTTGGGCCTATAAGGGAAATATGATATAATCGCCTAAAACAATAGGATAATAAATATGCCCTTAGTCGCGCCATTAGCCCAATTTCCTCTTTTTTATTGCGTAAAACATCCCTTAATTGCACATAAATTATCCTTGTTACGCGATATAAAAACGCCTGCAAAGATTTTTCGCGAATTGGTAGCTGAAATTACGCTGCTGATCGCTTATGAAGCAACCCAAGATTTAAGCTTAAGTGAAGTTTCCGTCACTACACCCTTAGAAACCATGCTGACTCCTATGCTCACAGACAGATATCCCGTCATAGTGCCCATTTTACGGGCGGGCCTGGGAATGACCGAAAGCTTTTTGCAACTCATCCCCGAGGCTAGGGTAGGCCATATCGGCTTATACCGCGATGAGGAAAGCCTACAACCGAAACAATATTATTTTAAAATTCCACAAAAAAGTGAAAACAGTGATTATTTTATTTGCGATCCCATGCTGGCCACGGGCGGCTCTATCGCCAAAGCTATTAGCCTATTAAAAGAACGTGGCATACAGCGTATCACCTTTGTTTGCTTGGTGGCTGCACCGGAAGGGGTGGAGGTAGTGGCCTCAGCACATCCCGATGTCAAAATATACACGGCTTCTTTAGATAGAAAGTTGAATGAACACGGTTATATTTTACCTGGATTAGGCGATGCAGGTGATCGCTTATTTGGTACTAAATAATATGAGTACCTCTTTATCTTTACCTAAAGATTGCCTGCAACGTTTTATTCTTAAAGATTTGCACGTGCGCGGCCAATGGATCCACTTAGATCGCGCTTACACCGCCATTCAATCTATACATCCATATCCAATCACAATACGTATGTTAATAGGCGAAGCCTTGGCGGCCAGCGCGCTTATTTCCAGCACTTTAAAATACGAGGGTCGTACCACTTTGCAAATAGAGGGCCCGGGTGCTATAAAATTACTGCTGGCGCAATGCAATCATTTGTTTCAGTTGCGCGGTTTAGCCAAGTGGGATGAAGATATTGATCTTGCTTCCACTACTCCCCTATTTTCAAAAGCACAATGCCTGATCAGTATCACGCAAGCAACTTCACAAGAAACCTATAATGGCATAGTCCCTTTAGAATACGATAATTTGGCCTTGTGTTTAGAAAGTTATTTTCAACAATCCGAACAACTGCCTACAAAATTTTATTTTGCATCTACTCATGAACACATCGTCGGCTTGATGTTACAAAGCTTACCGGATGATGCTATGACAGAAGATATGTGGCAACACGTCACGTGTTTAGCCGATACCCTAACTCAACCTGAATTATTGAGTGTACCGCCCATGGCTTTAATGCATCGATTGTTTCATGGTGAAGACATGCAATGGTTTGTGGAAAGTCCAGTTGAATTTAAATGCTCCTGTTCTAAAGAAAAAAGTGAACAAGCGGTGATTACCTTTGGCGAAGAAGAAGTCATGGATGTTTTTAACACTACGGCTACTTTAGTCGTAAATTGTGAATTTTGCAATCAGAGTTATGCGTTTGACAAAATTGATGCCTACCGTATATTTCACCCATTGCCTGATTCATCACAATCCTCACATTAGGACTAACCATGATTACATTACAGGAATACAATGGATTCAGTGAAAGATTAATTGCTGACCTTAAAGAGTTGATTGCTGCCTGTAAAGCCGTCGATGGTTATGCGCCCATGTTATACTGGGACGTACTTAAACTCAAACGTGAAACTCCGGGCGATTATTGCTTATATCAAAACAATAAAATGATTGGTTATTTAAGCACTTTTAGCTTTGAAGATTCTCTTATTGAAATCTCTTTTGCCGTTCACCCTGACTTTCGCAACCAAAGTTTATTTGAAGAATTACTAGAATATGCTCGCGATCATTTGCAAATGGTGCAATACGATGCTTTGTTGCTCTCGACCGGCGAACAAGATACAGCCCTAGTCAATACCTTTACCCGTTTAGGGGCAAAGAAGACTCATACAGAATATATTCTAAGGCGCGATAACATTGCCGCAGAAGAATTTTCCTTTACTGACCCTATTCAATTAGTACAAGGACAAAAGAAAGAAGATGGATTGCGTCTGGCAGAAGTTCATGCGCGCTGCTTTGGTTCTAATCTGGAGGTAATGACAGAACGCTTTACAAAAACCATAACCATGCCCAATAGACGCTGTTTTCTAGCCTTGCATCACGGCGAAGCCATAGGTGCAGCACATGTGCGTATAGACTCTAATGGCTCCGCCTGCTTACACGATATAAGTATTGTCCCCGAAAAACAACATTTTGGCTTTGGCCTACAGTTATTAAAATTGGTCTTAAATACCTTAATTGCCGACGGTCAAACTCATTTTCATATGATGGTGGCAGCAAATAACGAAAACGCCTTAAGACTATACCAGCGCTGCCATTTCACGGTAGGACACGCCTATCAATTTTGGCGTATGGATAAGCATTTTATCTTTCCACCGCATTATACTATCCCCAAAAGAAAACATTGACGTCGTCAATGAAGATGCAAGATCTGAATAAGCTTATGGAACTTTAATCGAAGCGTTGTCATCCTCGACCAGGCCGCAGTCGGGGATCCAGGAAAAAACTTGAATTCAAACGGGATCCCCGGCCTTCGGCCGAGGATGACACAACTGCGATTCTAGTTTAAGTCTTCAGGAACTCCCGCATGTCTAAGTGTGTTTAGTATATACCCGTTTACAATCAATTCCCTGGTTTTTCGGCCACTCCGGTTTCTATCGCAGCTTTTTTAACCGCTTCGGCAACGGCTATAACAACTCGCGTATCAAACACACTAGGAATAATATAATCTGGGTTTAAATTTTCTGGTTCAATCACATTAGCAATAGCATGCGCTGCGGCCAATTTCATGGCTTCGTTAATGTCACGCGCACGCACGTCTAAAGCGCCGCGGAAGATACCCGGAAAAGCCAAAACATTGTTGATTTGGTTAGGATAATCGCTACGGCCCGTTGCCATAATAGCCACATAATCACGCGCTATTTCGGGCATGATTTCAGGTGTAGGATTGGCCATGGCAAATACGATGGGATCTTTAGCCATAGAGCGTATATCATCTACGCTTAATAAGTTCGGCGCAGATAAACCTACAAACACATCGGCTCCGCGCAATACATCGGCAATGGAACCACTTTCATCATTTGGATTGGTCATTTCCAAGAAACTTCGTTTAACAGCATCTAAATCCTGACGGGATTTACAAATAGCACCCTTACGATCGCAACCAATAATGTTTTTAACCCCTAAATTGATCAACATTTTAGTACACGCCACGCCAGCTGCACCCACACCACTCACTACGACTTTTAAATCAGCGATGGGTTTTTTAACAATTTTTAAGGCATTGATAAGACCCGCGGTGAAGACTATAGCGGTACCGTGTTGATCGTCATGAAATACGGGAATATCCAACTCTTGTTTCAACCGTGTTTCTATTTCAAAGCAACGTGGAGAAGAAATATCTTCTAGATTAATTCCGCCAAATACCGGCGCAATACGCTTAACGGTAGCAATGATTTCTTCTACGTCTTTCGTATCTAAACAAATAGGAAATGCATCGACATCAGCAAAATCTTTAAACAACATCGCTTTCCCTTCCATAACCGGCAAAGCCCCCAAAGGACCTATGTCACCTAAGCCCAATACCGCCGTGCCATCCGTCACTACTGCCACTGTATTGCGTTTGATAGTTAAGTTGTAGGCACGTTTGGGATCTTCATGTATCGCCATACACACCCGTGCTACACCTGGGGTATAGGCCATGGATAAATCATCGCGGTTTTTAATGGGCACTTTGCTGTTCACGCAGATCTTCCCGCCTAGATGCATCAGAAAGGTGCGATCCGAATAATGCACTACATGTACTTCGGCTATAGCATTCAAAGCGACAACAATAGTTTCCATATGATCAGCATCTTGTGCGTACAAAGTCAAATCACGAATGCTTTTACCTTCTTCAAAACGAATGATATCCATTGCTCCTATGGAGGCGTCATTTGCAGCAATCACCGTCATCACTTGTGACAATAAGGCTGCGTCGTGTCTTAATTTAAGACGCACTATAAAAGAATTACTCGCATTAAAACTCATGATTATTTTTCCTAGTTGTAAATATTATTGATCTCTGACCACAGCGCTGTGGCTATTTCTGTGTCACCGGGATGATTAAAGTCGCACCAGGTAACATGTCCTAATTTTCGTCCGGGGCGTGCTATTTTACCATAATTATGATAATACGCCCCAGAATACGATAAAATACGCTCGCAAGGCGGCAGTTGTCCTATGCAATTGTAAAGATGGCTTGTTGCAATTGCTTCAGTAGTGCCTAAAGGCCAATGCAACAGTGCGCGTAGATGATTGGCGAATTGGCTGGTCGTAGCCCCTTCGATAGTCCAATGAAATGAATTGTGCACCCGTGGTGCCATTTCATTGATGAGCAAATCATCGCCCACTATAAAAAATTCTATTGCCAAGACACCTACATAAGTAAAATGTTCCAAAATGCGTTCGGCTATGTCATTGGCTTTTTTCTGCATAGCACGATCTGGGTACGGCGCTCTTGAATATGCCAACATGCCGTGTTGATGTTGATTGTAAGTTAATGGATAATGTTTTATCTTACCGTCGTGATCTCGTACACTTAATAGCGAACATTCGCCGTCATGTGTCAACCACTGCTCTAAAATATATTCTCTATCCCAGGAAAGCGATAAACCAGATAGATCGCTATCGTCATTTAAACGATACTGTCCTTTACCATCATAACCTTGGGTTGTTGTCTTTAACACACAAGGGTAACCTAATAAGGACACAGCATCTCGTAGTTCTGCTTCGTTATGAACTATGACAAACTCGGCTGTTTGTATCCCCAATTGCCTACAAAATGTTTTTTCTAAGTTGCGATTTTGCATCATTGCCAATGCGCGTCGCGATGGATACACTTCTATACCCTGACCTGCCAAGATATCGGTTGCTGCTAAGGGAATGTTTTCAGTTTCATAGGTAATGATATCGCAGCCACGGGCCCACGCTAATAAGCTTTCCTCATCTTCAAAACTGCCTTGCACGGTTTGCGTTACGGCTGCCGCTGAGCTCATATCATTCGCATCATAGCAAATGGTTTTGACGCCTAATTCATGTGCAGCCAGCGCCAGCATTCTTGCCAGTTGACCTGCTCCTAAAATGCCTACCGTTTTCGTCATGTAGCGCTATCTCTGGGATCTAGATGCGCCAACACTAATTCTGTTTGTTGTAGCCTATAGTGTGTTAATGCTTTATGTAGTGCAGCATCATTTAATGCTAATATTTCTGCTGCAAATAAAGCGGCATTGACGGCGCCAGGACGACCCACAGCAAAAGTAGCTACCGGCACACCGCCGGGCATTTGCACTATAGAAAATAAAGCATCCAAGCCCTGTAAAGGGGTCGCCTCCACTGGCACACCCAATACAGGCACAATGGTTTTTGCTGCCAACATACCGGGTAAATGTGCTGCTCCTCCCGCACCCGCAATGATGATTTTCAAACCGCGTGCACTGGCAGTAGACGCATAGTCAAATAAACGATCTGGAGTGCGATGCGCTGAGACTATAGTTACTTCATGCGGAATAGACAAAGCATCTAATGTTTCGCTGGCATGCTGCATACAGGTCCAATCGGACTTAGAACCCATCACCACCGCAACTAAAGGTTTAACATCTTGTTTAGATGGCATCTTCGTATACTTCAACTGTTTCAATGATCACATCGTTTTGAGGCACATCTTGATGGCCTGAACGAGAATGCGTCGCGACTTGTTGGATTTTGTCTAGGATGTCCATGCCCGTAACCACTTCACCAAATACACAATATCCCCAGCCATCGCGGCTAGGTTCTTTGAAATCTAAGAAAGCATTGTCGGCGACGTTAATAAAAAATTGTGCTGTAGCAGAATGCGGGTCAGCTGTACGTGCCATGGCAATCGTACCGCGTGTATTCTTAGCACCTTTATTGGCTTCATTTTCAATAGCAGCACGGGTCTTTTTTTGCTGAAATTCTTCGTCAAAACCACCACCTTGGATCATAAAACGCGGGATAACCCTATGAAAAATAGTGCCATTGTAAAAACCCTCTTTGGCATAGGCTATAAAATTAGCCGCGGTTACCGGGGTTTTATCTTCATGTAGGCGTAGTTCTATATCACCATAATTTGTCTTAATTTTAATCATACCTGCTCCTTTTCTGCCTGAGATTGCTTCATTGCTAAGCTTTTACGCAATAATGGCTTCATTGTCAAGCCTTGAACCAATATAGAAAAAACCACTACTGCATAAGTCATAGTGAGGATCACGTCGCGCTCAGCCATAACCGGCAAAGCCAAGGCCAGCGCCACCGCCAAGCCACCGCGTAATCCACCCCACGTTAAAATATAAATCATATAAGGAGAATATTCTTGCCGTCTTTTAAAAAAGGTCATCGGTGTGGCCACACACAACCAACGCACCACCAGAACCAATGGAATAACCGCCAGGCCTAACAACATTCCCCCCAAGTGCACATCTAATATCAATAACTCTAAACCTATCAATAAAAACAAGACCGCATTTAAAACTTCATCGATGACTTCCCAAAAAGTATCCAAACTCTCACGTGTTTTTTTAGACATATAAAAATAACGGCCTTGATTGCCGATAAACAGGCCAGCTACCACCATCGCTAAAGGACCAGAGACATGCAACCATTCCGCAAAAGCATAACCGCCACTGACTATAGCCAAGGTAACTAAGATTTCAATCTTGTGATCGTCTATAGGCTTTAGTAGGAAATACGTTAAAAAGCCTAAACCAGCGCCGTAAACCATGCCGCCTACTGCTTGTTGTAAGAACAAGATACTCACACTCGTAAAAGTTAATGGTTCGCCGCTAAAAGCCAATTGGTACAGTGATAAAAATATAACGATGCCCACCCCATCATTAAACAAAGATTCCCCTTCTAAAAACACACTCATTTGTCGTGGTGCATTTAAAGATTTAAACAAGGCTAACACCGCGATAGGATCGGTAGGAGAAATCAAAGCGCCAAATAACAAACAATAAATAAACGCTAAGTGAAATCCAAACAAAGGTACTAAGTAATACACTAAAATAGCAACCAATACCGTAGATACCACTGTGCCTAATGATGCCAATAAACCAATTTCCCATTTGCGCGCTTGCAAATGGCTAATATCGACATTCAAAGCGCCCGCGAATAATAAAAAGCTTAACATGCCGTTGACTAGCAATTCATGAAAATCAACCTTAACCAAAACCAGCGATAAAGCATTTTTAGACTGCACTAGGCCAAATTTACCGGCGATAATCAACATTAACGATAAAGCTAAAGAGGCGGCCATAATCGCAATGACTGCAGGCAGACGAATGGTACGATAATTGATATAAGCCACTGCAACGGCAAAGGTTAGCACTGCAGCTAATATATTAAAAAGACTCATTTTGCCCCCATAACTGCCGATTTTAACCATTATGACATATACTGTAGGAAACAACAAAAGATTGCGGAGATTTTCATGAAAAAGGCCATATTAATTCTATACACGGGCGGCACCATAGGCATGGCAAAAACTGCTTCTGGTTACCAACCTACGGCTGGCTTGTTATCCAAACTCATGGCCGAAGACCGTGCTTTTAGTCATGAAGATATGCCCAATTACGATATAGTCGAATACACGCCGCTGATCGATTCTTCCAATATGACCTTGCACCATTGGAATGTCTTGGCCAAAGACATCATCAAAGCGTATGAAGATTACGATGGTTTTATCATCTTACATGGTACGGATACCATGGCTTACACCGCTTGTGCCTTGTCGTTTATGATTGATGGTCTAAACAAACCGGTGATCTTAACCGGTGCTCAAGTGGCTTTGACCGAAGCCCATTCCGATGCCAGAGAAAATTTGATTTCAGCATTGCTGCTCGCCAGTCGTTATTGTTTTCCTGAGGTTGCTATTTTATTTAATCATTATCTATTGCGCGGCAATCGCGCTCACAAAATCGATGCGATAGGTTACAATGCTTTTTTATCACCGAATTATCCGCCTTTGGCCGAAGTCGGTAGCGCGTTATTAGCGCACACTGAACTTTTCTGCACTACCGATACCAAAGCACTCACCTTACATAAATATATTCCAATCACACTGGCTCATTTTCAATTTTTTCCAGGATACAGCCTAGATTTCTTAGATACCTTGTTGCATCATCCGCTACGTGCACTGTTGTTACATACTTATGGCAGCGGTAATGTCCCCACAATAGATAAAAAACTATTTTCATTATTGGAGCAAGCGATTGCACGCGGTGTAGTCGTCGCCAATTGTTCGCAATGCTTGAAAGGTCATGTGAATATGACCAGTTATGCCACCGGCCAAGCTTTGCAGGAAATAGGTGTTATCTCAGCACAGGACATGACCCCAGAAGCAGCCACGGTCAAATTACAATTCTTATGCAGCATTTCCAATGATTCTACTTGGATACGACAGCAATATGTGCGTAATCTGCGTGGGGAATTGAGTATTTAAAGCCTATCGTATTCTTCTAAACTTATCTTACGCGCTTCATCGCTCAACATAACGGGAATATCATCGCGTATAGGATAGGCCAGCTTATCGGCCTTGCAAACCAATTCTTTCGCCGTTTTATGGTAAACTAATTTACCTTTACAAATCGGACACACTAAAATTTCAAGCAATGCGTGATCCATGAATATCCCCTCAGGTAAGAGTACAAAAAAATGACATTTAACACTTCAGCAATAGACCCTAGTTGGCTTCCTTTAGTACAAAGTGCCTTTGCAGAAGTCTGCCCCGATTATAAGCATAGCTTGCTTGAAAATCCAAATTGGTTACCTGGGCCGGAAGCGGTGTTCAATGCTTTCTCTCTGCCATTCTCCCGGTTAAAAGTCATTTTATTTGGCGAGTCGCCCTATCCTCGCGCTATTTCCGCCAATGGCTATGCTTTTTACGATGCCAGTGTGGATAATTTGTGGAGTGAGTCTGGGCTTTCCAAAGCCATCAATCGTGCGACTTCATTGCGCAATATCTTAAAAATGTTGTTGCTGGCCGAAGGGGTATTATCGGCAGATGACTTATCACAACCAGCGATTGCAGCATTAGATAAGTCAAAATTTATACAAACCTTGCCACAGTTATTCGCTGCTTTAGAAAAGAATGGGTTTTTATTGCTCAATGCTTCATTGGTGTTATCAGAGAACCCCGTACAAAAAGATACCAAAGCCTGGCAACCCTTTATGGCAAAACTCTTGACCTTAATCGCAGAAAAGGCGCCTCAGACCGAATTATTGCTATGGGGTCGTTTGGCGCAGTTAATTGATGATTTCCCTGTGAGTCACCGTTTTTGCCGCCATTATGCTGAACACCCTTATAACTTATCCTTTATCCATAATCCTGAGATATTGGCTTATTTTAAGCCATTACATCTATTGCAATTGCCATGAAGATGAGCAACCACAGGGGATGAGCCCCTGTGGCGCTCTTATTTAGGACGAACACAAAAAGCCCGTCCTATGAAAAAATGCTCCTACAACTAAGAACTTGTTCCTTTACCTGCCCCCAACTTACGTACAGATAAAGAAGATTGTTGTTCCTGAGCAGGTTGCTGTTCCTTTACACTGGGTAATCCCTCAATCTTATCTCGGTATTTCGCACAAAGATGCTCCTCTATAGCGGAATTAAACTTGGCTATGTCCGTATGAAGATCCTTAATAATTTGATATTCTTCTTCCTTGGTAGCTTTTGCCTCAGTTTTGAATTCATCCTTGAGCCTTCCTAGCATTTCAGAAAGAGTTTCTTCATATCTTTGAAATTTGTTAATGATTTCTACCAATGTTTCGCTTGTATAGTAGTGGGACGCAATTTCTTTGCAATCCTTGCTGATTTCAATCTGCATGTCTTCTAGCTCTTTCATTATCCTTTGAACATTTTCAGGACGTTTGAACGAGAAAAAACCACTGCGTGCCTTATTATAATCATTTAATACTCGCCTTAATTCTTCTTCAATACGCTTATGCCATGGGAATAACCCTCCGTTCCCATATGAGTCCGTTGATGAATATGCATTACAGAAGTGTGCCCTGTTCCCGGCTCTTTCCGCTTCATTTTGACATTGCCTTTCGAGAGCAGCCATTCTAGGTTTGAGACTATTTAATTCTTCGCTATTTTCAAATTTTTCTACAGCAACGTCAAATTGACGAAAAGGATTAAAATGATGAATACGCTTCTCTTTGCTGTGGGTGCTCTCAGGCAAAAAGACTGTATTGATCAGTTTATCGCGGGGATTAAGATTAGCATCTGTGTAACAAGAATAATGTCCGCCCAGAATTATAAGAGACCTTCTATCAGGCAATGCAAACGTATCCCGGATTTGCTCTGCAGTGGCATTAACAAATGCTGTTAACTTATCAATCGTTAGACCATCCTTAACCTTAAAATATTTTTTTATAACATTCTCATTATTTTGGTCGTTATGTTCTTGTAAAATTAAAGCGGAATTCTGTTCTAGCGCGCCAATAACTTCGGCCTTAAGATCTTTTCTTGATTCGAAATCTTTTATAAGCCCATCTAGTTCATCATGCCTTTTTTGGATGAACTTCTTATTAGTAGATAGGGCCCCTTTTATGGCGGGATCATCTACATCGGAATTCAGGATATCCTTAAACATATCTCGAGCAATTACAGCCAGCTGATAGTGATCTGGCGTTTTAGCCACACCGCCTTCCAAAGTTTTATTCCCGAGCCCGAGTTCAGCCCTTATTAGATTATAATACTGCTGTAATTCTTTGGCCCGTTCAGTGTTAGGAAGAGGGATCCCTTTTTTCAGGCCTTCAATAAGACTTATTGCTGCTTTTTGTAGGTTCTGCCCCCCTACGTGACACGGACAGGCTTCTATTTTGCCTTTATACTCTTCCAAAAAAGTGTTGAAATCTTTAAATTTTTTTGGTTCTGCTGCCATAATATTATGCCTCGCGTTATTTATTTATAAAATATGCCCCTATTTCCTCCTTTTTCAATAAAAAATCCATCTTTTGGTGCACGTAAGTATGAAAGTAGTTACTAAAAACCATTTTCAAATTTCCCAAAATAGCGGCTAATACTAACTATTAGTCATTTCTTTGTCAATCTAATTTATCTGATTGTATTATAAGGAAATCTATAAACTTACGGATAAATATTCAAGCCTAGCCGAAACAGAGCGCTTATAGGTTCTAACTGCCATAAAATTGCTCTTTTCTTGATTTCAGTCTATGATATAGCCATCGTCAATGAAGATGCGGGATCTAGTGAATGCTCTGGTTTTGAATCAAAGCACTGTCATCCACGTCGAAGGCGGGGATCCAGGCTCAATCAAGGTTTTCTGGATCCCCGACTGCGGCCTCGCGGCCTGGTCGAGGATGACAAAGCGTTGATTAAAAATCAGTGTGTACGCAAAATCCCGCATCTTGAAATGAGTATATATTCTGTATTCTAGACTGTGGAGATAATTATCAATGCGCGCATTATTGATCGAAGATGATGAAGACTTAGGGGAAATCATTCGTACTGCTTTGGCTAGAGAAGGCAACACTGTTGATTGGGTAAAAGACGGTCAAGCGGCCATCAGCGCCTTATCTACCGAAAATTTTGACGTTGCCATATTGGATTTAGGCCTGCCTAAAATTCCTGGCTTAGAAGTTCTACGTACCGTGCGTAATCAAGGCAATTCTATCCCCATTTTAATCCTCACCGCTCACGAAGCCATAGAAGAACGGGTCAAAGGCTTAGACATGGGTGCCGACGATTATATGGTCAAACCCTTCGATTTAGACGAATTGTCTGCGCGTATACGTGCCATGCGCCGCCGCGACTCCGGGCGCGCCAATCCGGTTATCGTTTACAAAGGCATCTCACTGGATCCAGCCGCACATGCGGTTGCGTTTGAGGATCAATCCTTCAGTCTACCTCGCCGCGAATTTGCTTTATTGCAAAAATTATTAGAAAATCCTGGTAAGGCTTTGTCGCGCGAACAATTAACACAAAGTATTTACAGCTGGGATGAAGATGTGGACTCAAACGCGTTAGAAGTGCATATCCATAATCTGCGTAAGAAATTTGGCAACGACATGATCCGCACTATACGTGGCGTAGGATATATGATTGAAAAAGATGAATCATGATCACCTCTCGCACTTTTCGGTACATGTGTATATACTCACAGCTGTTGATTTTTAGGGTAGGCGTCGAGCCCTTGAGCACAAGGAATGACATACTTCTGTCATATACTGGGGTGCGAGATGGGCGAAGGCAACAGCCCCTAACTACAAATGCGAAGAGTATAGGAGAATAGTTGCGAATCATGACTTATTCGATTAGAAAATTTTTAGTTATAAACCTCCTAATTTGGATTACGTTAGCCACGACTTTGACGGTAATTGGTAACTACATCCTAGACCAACGAGACATTGAGCAACATTTGGACTCATTGCTGGGGCAATCGGGCCTGGTTTTTCAAGCCTTAATAAGCGACGATTTTAAATTGCGCGATCTAGCTCACGTTCAGAGACAATTAAACGAAATTCCAACTATAGTACGTCAAATATCCCGCTCCGGCAGAAATAAGAATATAAATCTAGAAGATAAATTTCAATTTCAAGTATGGGATCAACAAGGAAATTTATTAGTACACTCTGTTAATGCTCCTCTAATCTCTTTATCGAACGGCGAAGATGGCTTTACCAACATTAACATAAACGGCCACACTTGGCGTTCTCTTACCATCACCGATGTTGGTAGCAGCCTAAAGATCGTTGTGGGTGAACGTTTCGATTCGCGAGTACAATTAGCGCGCAGCATTGCTAGAGACGATATCTTTATTATGCTGCTCATTTATCCACTATTAGGTTTTATGATTTGGGTCACTATAGGCAAGGGCTTATCGCCTTTAAATAAAATCGCCTATGAGGTTTCAAATCGCGATCGCTCGAATCTGTCCATAGTGGATTCAACTTCCGTACCGATTGAAATCATCGCTTTGGTCGATGAGCTCAACAAACTATTAACCCGTTTACAAAGTGCTTTTGATCGAGAAAAACGTTTTGCCGCTGATGCTGCTCATGAATTGCGTACCCCCTTGGCAGCATTAAAATCGCAAGCACAGTTGGCATTAAAATTAAAAGACTCTCAAGAACGTAAAGCTGCATTAGACAAGCTGATCAGCATTGCCGATCGCAGCACTCATATCGTGCAACAATTATTAACATTAAGCCGTATAGTACCCGAAGAAGCCTATACCCTAACTGACATCAGCACTTTTGATATGCATAGATTAACCGTTGATGAAATAACCGATGTAGTCCCTAAAGCTATAGAAAAGAAAATTGAACTAGAGTTGATCTCACCAGAACATGCTTTGGCTTTGCAAGGACAAATGACCAGCATCTCTATATTAATTCGCAATTTACTAGACAATGCCATTCGTTACAGTCCACCGAATTCGCATATCTGGGTCCGTTTAGAAGAAAAGAAACAATCTATCGTATTGCAAGTTGCGGACAATGGTCCGGGCGTACCACCCGCATACCGTAAACGCATATTTGAGCGTTTTTATAGAGTATTGGGTAATAAAGCGCATGGTACCGGTTTAGGTTTAGCGATTGTGCAACAAATTGCTGATCTGCATCAAGCGACAATTACTCTGGAAAGCACACACCCTGAAACAGAAACGGGGTTTTGCATTACCATTGAGTTTCCTAAGATGCGGTTTAATAAAAAGAATTAGTGTAACGCCTTCTATCCCTAACGGTCGACGCTCGGTTCATCAATTTATAACCGAGCGTCGACCGTTAGGGAGCGAGAATTTCCAGCAATTATCCTCTATCCCGCTGTTCCAGCTGCCTTGCAAAAGCTGATCGCTTAAGCGCCCAGCGTCTAAAAAGATCAAGCACTAAAAAAACCACCGAGTTGGCCGCAATGGAGATCAATGCTCCAGCCATTACCAAGCTTTGCCCCTGAACAGACATGAGGCCTAGAGCGACGCCTAAGCTCGCCAGGATAAACGAAAATTCTCCTATCTGTGCCAAGCTTGCACCTACGGTTACGGCGGTATTCAGAGGGTATCGAAGCAATAAAACCAAAATGATTGCCGCGATTGTCTTACCCACCATGATGATACCAACTACCGCCAATAGCTTCATTGGTTCTGTCCAAATGATACTAGGATCAAATAACATACCGACTGAAACAAAAAACAGTACGGCAAAAGCATCTCGTAATGGTAAAGATTCCTTGGCTGCACGATGACTGAATTCGGATTCGCGCATCATCATCCCGGCAAAAAAAGCACCTAAGGCAAATGACATATCAAATAGCTTCGCTGCGCCAAATGCAACCCCCACTGCAATAGCCACTACGCTCAAGGTAAAGAGTTCCTGCGAGCCCGTACGTGCTATATACCACAACACTTTGGGTAGAACTCGTCGCCCAAGGATCAACATCGTAGCAAAGAAGGCAATCATTTTGATCAACGTAAGCCCCACCGCTTCCCAGACATCGCTGCTTGAGACCACAGCAGCATGGCTAGCCGAGAGCACACTGGCTAGCGCTGGCAATAGAACGAGCACTAAAACCATCGCCAGATCTTCAACCACCAGCCATCCCACTGCAATTTGGCCATTGACTGAATTAAGAAGCCCCTTAGTCTCTAAGGCGCGTAGCAACACCACCGTACTTGCTACTGAAAGACAAAGACCAAACACTAAAGAACTGCCTAGGCCCCATCCCCATAAGGATGCAGTGCCCATGCCTAGTAGTACAGCCACTATAATTTGCACAATAGCACCCGGCACAGCGATGCGCTTTACTGACATCAAATCTTCGAGTGAAAAATGCAATCCGACTCCGAACATGAGTAGCATCACACCGATTTCCGCAAGCTGCTTTGCCAGACCAATGTCTCCGACGAACCCGGGAGTCGCCGGACCGATCAGAATCCCAGCAAACATATAACCTACTAATGGCGGCATTTTCAGGCGCGCGGCGATAAAACCAAAGATCAGTGCGAGACCAAAGCTGGCAGCAATCGTGGCAATCAGGCTAACGTCATGAGGCATAGCTATTCTCCTTAATTAAGAACTATCATAACATTCCATTTTTATGCGCACAGCTAATATTCTGTTCATATTTTGTTGCATAGAATAGACTTGTAACGGCTATCAATATTGACTATACTATATCTGAGCGTTTTGATTGGCATCTTATTTCTGAGCCGATACTGAAATATACAGGAACCAGGGTCAGTGATTGCGGTGTGCATGCTTGCCTTGTAGCAAGAAGCCTAAAACAATCCTATCCAATTCCACCTAGTGGGATGTGTGGTTCAGAATCAATGCCAACGAAATGCTCTTTAAAAAAAAGCGCGAATATCGCGCTTTTTTTACGTCCACTATTAATGCCCTGCTAACAACTCTTTCCACAAGTCGTTCAATTGATTCACAAACGTAGCCGGATCTACCAAAGGTGCGCCGTCGGCCAAAATGGCTTGTGACAATAAGATTTGACTCCATTGTTTAAACTGCGCTGTACCCTTATTCTGATCCAATTGTTTGACTATAGGATGATTTGGATTTAATTCCAAAATAGGTTTACTTTCTGGCATCGCTTGTCCAGCAGCTTTTAATAAGCGCTGCACATGACCACCTAAATCGTTGTCATCGGCAACCACACAAGCAGGGGAATCGGTTAAGCGATGACTAATACGCACTTCTTTTACTTCATCGCCCAAAGCTTCTTTAACGGCTTCGGCCAATGGTTTTAATTCGGCGGCAATTTGTTCATGTGCTTTTTTCTCTTCTTCATTGGCAAAAGTATCTAAATCCAACAAGCCTTTAGCGATAGATTGCAGTGATTTACCTTCAAATTCGGATAAATGCACCACTAACCATTCATCGACTCGATCTGACAACAGCAATACTTCTATATCTTTTTGCTTGAATATTTCCAATTGCGGACTATGACGCGCGGCGGCGGCAGAATCGGCAGTCACATAATAGATTTTGTCTTGTTTATCTTTCATGCGTGCAATGT
>JAJYCX010000012.1 GCA_021778015.1 Pseudomonadota bacterium | reverse complement strand
ATTCTCGATGAAGTCGGGGGTCCAGCACATTGTCATCCTCGACCGAAGGTCGGGGATGACAATGTGCTGGACCCCCGACTGCGGCCTCGCGGCCTGGTCGAGGATGACAACGTTTTAGTACTGCGTTCGCAGAAAGTACCGCTCTCGCATCTTGAGGTAGAATAAGTATAAACACCTACTGCGGCTGTCTGACCGCAGGAGTCCACGTTTTGGCTTCAGTGTTCAATTGTGGTACGGCAGTGATGCGCAGTACGGAATCGTTAATGGTTAGATTATCGCCGCCGCCAGTAATACCCAGATTGGCTTTGGCCACAAAGGGTGCGCTGATCATTTTTTGATTGTAGAGTGCGCGATACAAAGCCATACCAGTATAATCGCGTGTTAAGCGGTTTAAATTATCTATAAAGATATTATCGGCTTGCAGAGTTCCTTCTTCCCAGCCTTTTTGTACATACACTTTCCATTCAGCCACTTCAGCGGCATTTTTAGGCAATAAGGTTTTATCGGGTACATCGGGTTTTTTATAGCTCATACGTAGATAATCGCGCCAAGTAGGCGGAACAGTCACAAAATGGGCTTGTGAAACTATAGAATAAGTTCTGTCTGCTACACGTATGGTGTCAGGATCTTGCAAGTTTAAAGTATTATCACCCTCGGTGAGTACGGGCGGCAGGACATTATGGCTTAACATCATCAGGTTAAAGTTAAACACTTGATCCAAGTGAGCCGCTTGTGTTTTAAACAAGCCGTTTAATTCTTGGCTGCGTTTGGCCAAAGCACCCTGTGCACCTACAGTGAGTGCAGCTTGATGCAGGGCGAGTAAACGCATAGAATTAATGCCTTCTGAACCATCCGTTTTCTCCATTTTAACTTGTCTTAATACACGCAATTGAGCTAAATCGGTGGTGTCTGCATGCATAGGATAAACAACGGTATCGTATTTAGGCGCACAACCCAATAAAGCAGCGCCGCCTAAGAGGCACAGACTAAGACGAAATAGATTAGATTTGGATCGTTTATACCCTTCGTCTTTCAAGCTGCGATTTTGTTGTGTGCTTGCTTCGCTGCTCATGCACCAGTGCGCTGCTCGGCTGCGCACACGCCTCGTCACATCTTGAAATCCTTTGGGTATATTAATTATTTGCATACAGTAGCTCAATCACCTTAGAGCGTGTAAAGACTACAATATCAGCCCGGTCACCACATTGATAACCCGCATCGCGTAAAATTTGACCCAATGGCGTGTCTTTAGCATTGATGCTCACTAATATGGGGATAGCGGGAGCTACACCCGAGACGCGCAATTTATAACCTGATGCCTTGGCAATTTGTGTGACCAAGGGTTCTATGGGTCCAGACCAATTCATGCTGGTCAAGTTGGACATGCCATAGTCGGAAGGATCGGGTTCTCTGTATTGTTTAGGTTTTGGATAGAGGGCTTGTTGGTTTTCAGCCAAGCTTTGTAGCGATTTGCTGACACTGTCAGCCGCTTCAGCCAGTTTTTCTTCTGCAGGGTCTACAGTTGGACTTTTAGGGATAGTACTAGCATTTTGTGTAGGTAATGAGCAAGCTGTAAGACTAATGCCTACACCTAGTATCAATAAACCGAGATAAATTCGCATATTGTCTTAACCCTATCAAAGCGCTGTTTAACCATAGCCACTTTATCATAATGCCATATGGATGTATACTCAATATAGAGTTTCATAAAAGGGCAAGAGGACTAGGAGTCACATGGCTATATATCAACCGGTCGGTTGCAAGTAATGGCGCGTTTAAAGGTCAGAGCCCATTGGCGAGATAGTGTGCGTCCCGCGCGCTTTTTTGTGATTGATGCGCGCTCAGCCTTACCGTTCTTATTATTCTTAGTGCACATACGTTGGTGGACTTTTTGGACTTTTTTAACAATAGCTGTTTTTTTTGCTCTTCTAGAACGGCTTGGCTTTACGATGGTTGTTTTTGGTCGTATTGCACGATCTTTATTGGCCGGATCGCGTAAATTGTGTAGGCCGTGGTGGCGAGATGATAAATTAATGTGATGGAAAAATGATAGACTTACAGAAAAGATTAGTTGCAGTCATGAAAACCATGGGTTTTGGTTTTACCCTAAATGGCCGTGAGCTTATGCCTGAAGAAGTATTTTCTGATGTGGGCATATTTCCTGCTGTTGTGCGTCGCGCAGAACAACTGTCATCGTTGTGTTTGGGTTATGGTTTAGGGGCTTCTTTTGAAGAACAAGAGGGGACTCTATTGGGCGTTAAGGTGGGCTTTGATGCAGTAACGCCCGATATTTTGCGTATATTGTGCATCACCGACGTCATGAACGAACTGGCTAAAACAGCATCTAGTAAAACAGCGGTGGTATTGGATGAATTGATGTATGATTGATGATCATGAGAAACCCCATAAAAATGCTCAGACTACGGGCGCAGCATTGCAAGCCATTAGCCAGCTGTGTAGACGCTATATTCCTATTTTAGAGAAAATCATTAGCATTAAAAATAAGCCTCTTGAACAAGGCGAGGTTGCTTTCGGTCGTTCAGGGGTGCAACAACAAAAAGCAAGTCTGCAAGAATTAAAAGACGCGGCCAGTGTTTTATTACAACATACGGTAGACATTGGGCATCAACTAGAACAGAAACACGCGATGACCTATACTGTGGAGAATATGGATGACCCATATCTTAATTATGTGTTGCTGAACATGGTCACGGAAGCGATTACAAAAATGGAAACCTGTTATGCAGGACAAGCAACCAGTTTTGCCATTTTGTTAAATGAGCTAACGCGCTTAAGTCATGAATTGCATACACAACTGACCGTAAGCCAAGATTCTACGGGAGAAGAAACAAAAAAGAATGCTAAAGAAAATAGTAACCGAAAGAATATGCCACAAAGACAAGATGAGAAAATGGTTTATATACGGGTCTTTCACCGTGATTTACCTAAATTAGGTGAAGTAGCCGATGGCATGAATTGTATCCCCATTTTATTAGAGATGGTAAAATTTTGCGAGAAGAATGGTCTGGCTGTTTATGATGATTGGAGTTTGGCTGAACGCAGTTTACGCAATGACAGTTATGGTTTTTTTAGTGCGTGTATTAATGTGTCACAAGACTTAAGTTTATATACAGCTCCCAAACGCGATCGTTATTTAGATTGCGCCCTTTTAACCATACAAAAAATTGAATTGTCTCAATTGCGCCAATTTAAGCATAGAGATAAAGTTTATTGGGTACAAAAAGACAAATTAATTGAGGTATAGCGACTATGGCATCACCACAAGGCGGACAAGGACAAGGGCAAGGCGACAATGGAATGGATCTGTTGTGGATCATAGCAGCCCTTGTAATTGGTTGTATATTTGTCTGGTATTTCTTTCATGTTGCAATCGTGACGGTGATACTACAAATAAAATTTTGGGAAGCAAGTTTCATAGGCTTATTTACCGCTAGTATATTACCGCTAAAAAATGCCATCGCATATGCTGCGCCACAAAATGTGACTTTGGGCCAACTGATTGCTGTGGCTGCGGAAGTAGGGCGTTATTTACGTTATCCTTTTGGGGTTATTCTTATTTTATTGGCCATACGGGTTTATCGTGCCAGTGCCGCGACACGTTTTTGTTCAACTTTTAATATGAAATCTTTGTTAAAGCAAGAGTTAGACAATTGGCCTTATGCCAATGTGGTTTTTGGCTTAGATTTAGTCAAACAAGATATTCAAAAAGGCCGATGGGCAATGGCGTTAACGGCCATGCAGTTTTCTAAAAAATATAAGTTGTTAGATGTAGAGAAAAAACAGATGGGGGCAACGGGTTTATCGCGTGAAATGGGTTATGAAGCTAAAGTAAATAAATATCGTGCACACAAAATCTTTGTGAGACAATTAGGCGAATTATGGCGTTCGCCAGAAGAATTATTACCGCATCGTCGTGTTTTATTTGTTATTTTTGCAGCTAAAGCAATGGGAGATAGGGATGTGGCCAACAAATTATTGCGACAAATTGCCATTTCTGCTAGAGACCCCCAGCTCAATTTTACGGGGGCAGACGCGTTGTTAGCAAAGTACAAAGACAATAAAATTGTAAAAGAAATTATAGCGCGTCACGCCTTTGAGTATGGCGTATTAGCGGCTATGTTAGAATTGGCTCGCAGCGATGGGGTATTGGCATCGGCCGAATTTTTATGGTTAAAACCACACGATAGAGTCTTGTGGTATGTATTGAATTCGGTAGGCAGGCAAACGGTGTTTCCAGAAGTGGCGGGAATCTTTGCTCACTTTTATGCGGAAAAAGTTATAGGTTATCGTTTAATGTCGCCTATGGTTGAAGAAGCGGTGATCAGTTTAGAGGATGCGATCGATGAATTGGTTTATGTTCCGGATGAAAATAAGGAGCCGAGCCATGGCCGTTAGGGGGCGGATAAAAATACGGAGCCGAGCCGCGACCGTTAGGGAGCGGATAGCTTTAGGAGTAAATTATGGTTAGAAAAGCCCCTACACAACGGGGATTAGACAGTCACCAGGAACAAGATTCCGGCCTACTCATACGCGATACGCGTACCTTAGGGCAACGCATTAAAGATTTTCTTTCACAACCCGAAAGTGTTGCTGCGAGCCTGATATTTTGCGTCATTGTGGGTTTTATTTTCCCAGCGTACGTAGATGCTTTATTCATTGTTGGCCTTTGCATTTACTGGTATCAACGCACACGCAAAGTTACTTTGCCATTCCGTTTGCCGCAAGTTTCTGGGCAGGTCGATTATGGAGATTTAAAACCAGGGTCTAAAGAATATAATCGTGCTCGAGGCATTGCATTTTTTGGCAATGATCGCAAAACCAATGAAGAACTGTGGTTTTCTAACGATGACTTGCGTACACACGTACTCATTTTCGGTTCAACGGGTAGTGGTAAAACAGAAGCACTGGTTTCAATTGCTTATAATGCTTTAGTGTATGGTAGTGGTTTTATTTACGTCGATGGTAAGGGTGACAACTCTTTATTTGCTAAGATATTTTCTATGGCGCGTTCTATGGGGCGTGAAGACGATCTATTGATCATCAACTTTATGACCGGCGCGCGCGATATTGTAGGTCGACAAGAGAAAAAGATTTCTAATACCTTGAACCCTTTTTCAAATGGTTCATCTAGCATGTTATCGCAATTGGTGGTGAGTATGATGGATTCCGCATCGGCTTCGCCCGATGGGGATATGTGGAAAGGGCGCGCTATTTCCTTCGTCGAAGCTTTGATGAAAATCTTGGTGTACATGCGTGATCAAGGACACATATTATTGGATGCGCATAGCACACGGCTATACTTTTCTTTGGAAAAATTAGAAAGTATCGTTGTAGACAAATTGTTTCCGCGTGAACATCAAGAGTCCGTACCCTTGCACGATGTTCCTGAGGTGGTGATGCAGCCTATTTCGCATTACTTAGACAACTTACCCGGTTACGATAAAAGCAAAAAAGGTAAGCAAGTGTCACAAGTATTAGAACAGCATGGTTTTATCACCATGCAGTTAACGCGGGTATTTACCTCCTTAGCGGATACCTATGGCCATATTCTACGCGTCAAATTAGCCGAGGTGGATCTCAAAGACGTGGTGTTAAATAGACGCATTTTAATCGTGCTATTACCGGCTTTGGAAAAAGCGCCCGATGAATTGGCGAATTTAGGAAAGGTCATTATTTCCACCTTAAAGGCAATGATGTCGGCGGGTCTGGGCAGCGAGGTAGAAGGCAGCTATAGGGAATTGATTACTAGAAAACCCACCAATGCTACGACGCCTTTCATGTGTATTTTGGATGAATATGGGTATTATGCCATTGAAGGCTTTGCTGTGGTACCTGCGCAGGCGCGGTCATTGGGCTTTTCGGCTATTTTCGCTGGACAAGATATGCCAGCCTTCCAGAAGGCTTCCAAAGAAGAAGCGGCTTCCATTGGCGCTAATACCAACATTAAGATTTGTATGAAATTAGAAGATCCTACTGAAACCTGGGAATTCTTCTCAAAAACAGCGGGCGAATCTTATGTGACTAAAGTGGATACTTTCCAAACTAATGCCAGTAGCATGATGAATAATTACATGGATACCCGTAGTTCTTCGGCAGAAAAAAGACAACGTATCGATCTCTTGGATTTAAAAGAGCAGCGCGAAGGCGAAGCGCATGTTTTCTTTAAATCGCGTATTGTGCGCGCACAAATGTTTTATGCGGGTCCGCCACCCATCGAAGAAATGCGTTTAAACCATTTCTTACGGGTAGAACCACCACCCACAAAAGTACTAGTAGAGCTTGAACAACGAGAAAAACATTTTAATGAAGCGGTGTCACAAGTAGATACTATTTTTGCTACGACGAATGTGCCGATAGATGAAGATCTACAATTGATCACTAAAGTGATGAGTGAGACAGAAGGCAGTACTTCTGTAGAAGCCGCTATGATAGCTTTACAAGCTTTCCAACAAAAGAATGCGCCACCCGTTATAGAAGAAGATTTGGACGATATGCCATTTAATCAAATGAATCTTTTTACCCCATTTCGACTAACCGATCCTTTAGTGCCTATGCTCATGGGTGAACAATTTGAAGCTTTTTCAAAACCCATTGTGTCTAGAAATGAAGTCAAAGCTTGCATAGAACGTCTAGAGCGTCTATTGGGTAAAACAGGCCGACATGCGGCTAATATTTCCAATGAATTATTAGATGATATGATTTCAGCGACATATTACCCACCCGATAACGTGCCTTATCAAGAAGGTAGCGAAATGGCCACTTTTGTGCGTGAATTGTCTGAAAATATACAGGCCAAAGTAAGAGCTGAGGCGGGAGTCACTGAGGGTGAATGATCTTTGGCAGAGCGATGCCACGGTCAAACTGTTAAAACAACGGGCTCATGCTTTAAAGCGCATACGTGATTTTTTTGAACATAGGAGCGTATTGGAAGTTGAAACGCCATTACTGTGTCATCATGGCTCTAGTGATCCTTTTATAAAATCATGGCGAGCTTATGTAGATGGCGCTCCGGCAAACAAAGCTTGTTATTTACAAACCTCACCTGAATATGCCATGAAGCGGTTATTGGCAAGTGGCAGTGGATCTATTTATCAAATGGGCAAGGCTTTTCGCGGCGATGAACAAGGGCGTTATCATAATCCCGAATTTACGTTATTGGAATGGTATAGGGTAGGATGGACTTATCAGCAATTAATGGCTGAAGTGGTCGAATTGATACAACAATTTTTGCCAACCGTCCCTATCGTACAATACAGTTATAGACAGTTGTTCTTAGACTATCTGTCACTAGACCCCTGGCAAGTGACTGCCCACGAATTGCAAAATAGTGCTATAGTACACGGGGTGAGCGTTCCCGATACGGTGGATGTCAACGATAAGGACATGTGGTTGATGTGGCTAATGGCCACTGTTATAGAACCGCAATGGCGAGGGAAAGGGTTGGTTTTTGTTTATGATTATCCCTCCAGCCAGGCTATATTGGCGGCCTTGGCTGAAACAGAATATGGTACAGTGGCTAAGCGCTTTGAAGTGTATATTGATGGCATAGAATTGGCCAATGGGTTTGAAGAATTACAAGATGCAGCAATACAGCGGGCACGTTTTGTAGCCGATAATGAAAAAAGGCGACGTTTGGGTTTGCCTGAAGTGGTTATAGATGAATATTTGTTAGCGGCTCTAGTGGCTGGGTTGCCTGCCTGTGCGGGCGTTGCATTGGGAATAGATAGATTGTTATTATCTGTATATGAGCAAGAGACGTTATCACAAATTATGGCGTTTTCATTTGCAAAAGTATAAGGAGATTGAGTATGGCTAAGAACTACAAAGAAATTACTGGTGAATTATTGCCTTTTGTCGCTCAGCTACATAAAGACTTACCCGGTGTTATGCAGGCTTTTTCCAGTATGGGGAAAGCGGCTACTGAAGAGAATGCTTTAGATAAGAAAACTAAAGAATTGATTGCTATTGCTTTGGCCGTAGCCAATCATTGTGAAGGTTGTATTGGTTTTCATGTACAAACCTTAGTAAAGTTGGGAGTGAGCCGCGAAGCCTTGGTTGAAGCTTTGGGTATGGCTATTTACATGGGCGGTGGGCCTTCTGTCATGTATGCTGCTGAAGCCTTGCATGCATTTGCGGATCTTTCATAATACAAAGGGAGTTGGGGTAAAATGCTAATAAGGGTATCTGTGCGTAGCCTTAAAATCTTTACTGCGTTTGGCGCTTTGTTGTTGTTACTGTCCTGCAGTGGGGAAAAGACCCATTACCTAGGTTATATAGAAGCATACTTAATTTATATTACACCACCGGTGTCGGGGCAGTTGTTCGATTTAGATGTTGCCCGTGGCGATCCTGTAAAAATAGATCAAAAGCTTTATCAATTGGATCCAGAACCAGAACGCTCTGCTTTGAATCAAGCGCAATATACCCTGGCTGCTGAGCAAGAAACTTTGTCCGACTTAGAGAATGGCCAACGTAATACCATCTTAGACGCAATACGCGCCAATGTATTAGCGGCCCAGGCGCAATTGGCATTATCCAAAATTACCTTAGAGCGATATCAGCGCTTGTATGCTAAGAACGTCGTGAGTAAAGCCGATTTAGATACGACACAAGCCGATTATTCTACGAAATTACAAGAAGTCAAACAATTACAATCTAATCTTGCCGAAGCCGAATTGGGCGCACGTCAACATTTGATTCAAGCGCAAGTACAAAAAGTCAATGCTGCCGAAGCAGCAATGAAAACTTCTGCCTGGCAGCTGTCACAAAAAACGGGCGTGGCCAGCGATGAAGGCATTATTTTTGATACCTTCTTTAGGCCTGGCGAATTTATCCCCGCAGGTCAACCGGTATTGGCAATTTTGAGTCCTAAAGAAATACGTGTTTTATTTTATGTGCCAGAGCCCAATTATAGCCATATCAAATTAGGGCAAACCGTATGGTTTATAGTGGATGGTGTAAAGACCGCTAAAGCCGTTAAGGTCAGTTTTATCTCTAAAGAAGCGGAATATACGCCACCCGTGATATACAGTGAGGAATCCAAATCAAAATTAGTCTATAGGATAGAAGCAAAATTGCCACCAGAGATAGCCTTAAAATTTCATCCTGGTAGTCCTGTCACAGTCTATTTACGGGATCCTAAATGATTACTCCGCAGTTGGCGATTGACGTTCAAGACCTCACTAAAAAGTTTGGTCATGCGACAGTGGTCAATGGCATCAAATTGCAAGTTAAAAAAGGTGCTGTGTTTGGTTTTTTAGGCCCCAATGGTAGCGGTAAAACCACCACGATTCGCATGTTATGCGGTTTATTGACTCCTGATGGAGGCTCTGGCCATTGTTTAGGCATGGATTTATCAACGCAACAACGCGATATTAAAAAACAAGTGGGTTATATGACCCAAAAGTTTAGCTTGTACGAAGATCTGAGCATAGAAGAAAATTTAGATTTTGTGGCCATGGTCTATGGTATGGATGATCGCAAGGAACGTGTGCGGCAAGCCTTAGATGATTTAGGCTTATATGATAGACGTAAACATTATGTCGCTACTTTATCGGGTGGTTGGAAGCAACGTGTGGCCTTATCTTGTGCCACTTTACATGAACCTAAACTGTTATTGTTAGATGAGCCTACGGCAGGGGTGGATCCCAAAGCACGACGCGAATTTTGGGATCATGTGCATGATCTATCGTTAAAAGGAATTACCACTTTAGTGGCTACGCACTACATGGATGAAGCGGAGCGTTGTACTGAATTGGCATACATCGCCTATGGCAATATTTTAGCACGAGGCACACCGAAACAAATAGTACAAGAGGCGAAGTTATATACGTGGGAGCTTTCCGGGGAAGATGTGCAGCAGTACACAGTAGCATTGCGAAAACGACCCTATTTAGATCAAGTGGGTAGTTTTGGTGCGGCATTGCATATTAGTGGTTATGAACATGATAAAATGGCTGAGGTATTATTGCCTTTTGCAGAACAAAATCAATTGCAGTTAAAAGAGATATTGCCTAACTTAGAGGATGTTTTTATTGCTTTAATTAAGATAGAGCCCAAAGAGGTGGATCATGGATAATAATGGCGTAAAAGACTATTTTAGCGATTCATCGCTTTATCGCTTATGGGCCATGCTTAAAAAAGAATTTATTCATATGCGCCGTGATAAGATAACCATAGGTTTAATTTTATGGATCCCCGTTATTCAGCTAATTATATTTGGTTATGCAATTAACACCAACCCTAAGCATTTACCCGTTGCTTTGGTATTGGGAGACAACAGTCCCTATGTGCGATCCTTTGTGACAGGACTTGAGAATACGGATTATTTTCGGATAGTGTCGGTAGCTCAAAGTGAGCAAGAATCACAAGATTTATTGCGAAAAAATCGGGTGTTATTTGTTTTTTCAATTCCACCTAATTTTACCCGGGATTTTTTGCGTGGTGATAAACCTAATATTTTGGTCGAAGCCGATGCCACCGATGGTGTGGCCATTGGTCCCGCCATGCAAGCCTTGACGCAACTGTCAAAAACCGTGTTTGACCCCTTATTATTAGGTGGAACGCAGAAACTGCGCTATCAAACACCAAGTTTTCAAGTGATTGCCCATCCATTGTATAACCCCGAGAATATTACCAGTTACAGCATTCTTCCTGGATTATTAGGGGTCATTTTAACCATGTCGATGATCACGGTGACGGCCCAGGCGATTACGCGGGAGGTTGAGCTAGGCACCATTGAGAGCTTATTAGCCACACCGATTAAACCCAAGGAAGTGATGATAGGCAAAATGGTCCCGTATATTTTTCTAGGCTATTTCCAAGCGACTATCATTTTACTGCTAGCAGCGTTCTTATTTCATGTGCCTATACGAGGCAGTTTGCTTTTATTATATGTGTCTATTTTTGTTTTTATTATTGGTAATTTGTCAATGGGATTATTCTTTTCAACGCTGGCGGATAGTCAATTACAAGCTACGCAAATGACCTTCTTCTTTTTCTTACCTTCTATTTTGTTATCAGGCTTTATGTTCCCCTTTTACGGCATGCCGCAGTGGGCTACCTTTATTGGAGAGGGATTGCCCTTGACGCACATGGTGCGTATTGCGCGCGGGATTTTATTAAAAGGTAATGGCATATCGCAAATTTGGGTTGATATTTGGCCCATGCTGTTGTTTACGGCCGTTATGCTGACGTTTGCGACTAAGCGTTATAGGCAAACGCTGGATTGATGTATTTTTATGTTTCTCAGCTCAATTATATCCAGGGTTGCACGTTATAATCCCTAGCTGGCCGGGTCCTGTCCCGGTGATACCTCGTCGTGCTCGTGCCTGCGCGCGACGAGGACTCCCTCACCGGAACACCCCGCCATAGCTATTGCGCTTTATTTTCCGAGTAACGGCTAAGTCTAATGGAAACATCACGGGGCGATGACTTTGGGTTTAGGTTCCGCGCATTTGTCATCCTCGACTAGGCCGCGAGGCCGCAGTCGGGGGTCCAGGAAAAAACTTGATTTGAAACTGGATCTCGACTCCGTCGAGGATGACAAAGCTTTGATTCAAAACCACAATATTGACTCAATCGCGCATTTTGAAGTGTAATGAATATGTATTGAAAAACCTAAAAAAGTAAACTATACTACTTGTCATTCCCGCAACTTGAGGTTACAACATCATGAACCATATCTCTTAAATAGCGTCTATTATAGGCGCACAGTAAAAGCCCACTGCGGCTTTAGGCCTAATAGTTTGTATTTAAGAGGTATTATGATGCATAAACCCATCCAAATTAAAGATCTGAGTTTATCTTTTCCCCATAAAACATGTTTCGATCATTTTAATGCACAAATCCATTATGGTAAGCGTATTGCCATTATAGGCCGCAATGGCAGTGGCAAATCGACTTTGCTTAAAATATTAATGGGAACATTTACAGATATTACGGGAGATGTTTTTATACCTAAAGACGTGATTTTTGGCTATGTGCCACAAATTATTACGGATTTTGATGCTTTAAGTGGCGGTCAGCGTTTGCATAAGATGCTGACTCAAGCATTGAATATTGATCCCAATGTTTTATTGTTGGATGAACCCACGAACCATTTAGATCGCCATAATCGCCAAAGTCTGTTGCGATTATTGCGCCATTATTCTGGAACCTTGATTGTGGTGTCTCATGATACGGAACTATTGCGCAACAATGTTGATACTTTGTGGCATATAACCAATGGTAAAATAGAAGTATTTTCAGGCAATTATGACGATTACAAACGTGAAATAGAGGCTAAAAGAGCATCTATAGAGCAAGAATTATCACGATTGCATAGACAAAAGAAAGATACGCATCAGGCTTTAATGAAAGAACAAAACCGTGCCGCTAAAAGTCGTGCTAAGGGCGAAAAAAGTATTGCCGAGCACAAATGGCCTTTAGGAGGAAAAGCCAGTGCGCGTAGGGCCGAGCAAACCTCGGGGCGTAAGAAAGTAGCGATTGACGATAAAAAACAAGTCTTAAGTGAACGCTTATCTGCATTGCAGTTACCTACAGCCATTGAGCCAAAATTTTCTTTGCAAGCAAGCGATATGGGTGATAAAACCATTTTGTCTATTACGGATGGCAGCGTAGGATATTTAGGCGCAGTTCCTTTGTTGAAAGAGATTCATTTAGCGCTGCGCTCACAAGATCGTATCGCTATTCTAGGCGATAATGCCAGTGGAAAATCAACGTTGATTAAGGCCATTCTAGAGGATGCTACGGTGATTAAATCGGGTAATTGGTTCATGCCGAAAAAAGTAGACATAGGCTATTTGGATCAACATTACAATACATTATCGATGGATAAAAGTGTGGGCGAAACAATCTCTGCTTGTGTACCCACCTGGTCTCATGCCGAAGTACGTTGTCATTTGAATGATTTTTTGTTTCGTAAAAATGAAGAAGTTAATATGCGGGTTGAGCAATTATCCGGTGGCGAAAAGGTACGACTTTGTTTGGCACATATTGCAGCACTGACGCCAAAAATGCTTATTTTAGATGAAATCACCAATAATCTGGATCTTGAAACTAAAACACATGTCATTGAAGTATTAAAAGAATATCCAGGAGCCATGATAGTGATTTCTCATGATGAGGCTTTTTTAAAGGAAATTGGCATAGAAGATGGTTATGAAATTGTAGACAAGATATTAAAGAAATGTTAATTTTAATAGTATTAACGGGACCCATCGTTTAAAAAACAGGAGTTATACACCATGTTTGCAGTCATTTATAGAGGTTTTGTTTATCCTCAGTATGATGAAGAATATAGACAGCTTTGGAAAACCATAGCAGATTATTTTATAACGCACTGTGGAGCAATAGGCTCTACACTGCATCAAACAGCAGCAGGGGAGTACATTGCCTATTCGCGCTGGCCGAACCGTGAGACTAGGGATAAGTTCTGGGGCGATGAAGCAACACATACCTTTAGTCATGATATCCAACAAGCTATTGCTAAACTAAAATCTTGTCTAGACAGGACAAAACCGTATGATGAAATTGCGATGGAAGTTATAGAGGGATTATAATATCACTATATCACCACCTTCTTATACACCTTTTCTTCCCCCTCAGGGCGGGTATTGTAGCGTTTATGTTGCCATAGATATTGTTCTGGTTTAGGCCGGACGATATCTTCGATGCGTTGATTAAGTCGTTGTAGATCCGCTTCCACTGGACCTTCACCAAAGCCGGACAAAGGTTGTAATTCAATATCATACTGGCCGACTTCATTACGATAAAAGGCAATAGTAAAGACTTTAGCGCCAGTTTTAGCGGCTAAAAAATGGGTGATGACACTGGTTGCGGCGGGGAAATTGAAAAAATTGATAAATAAGCTGCGTTTACGGCCTAAATCCAAATCAGGGGCATACCAAAGAATATTAGGTTTACGCAAATAACTCACGATGCGTTGTAGATGATCACGATTGAAGGCTGGGTAAACGCAGGTTTCTAGCTTTTTTTGCATGGTGTGAGCAATGACGGAATTACGGGGAGGGTTATATTGAATAGCGCAAGTTAACCCTGTCCTTTTTATTAAGAGATAACCCGCAAAATAAACGCTGGTTAAATGGGGGAATAAGAGCAATACGCTATGACCACTATTAATGCTTTGATGTAGTGCCTCTAAACCTTGAATAGAGTGCAGGCGGCTAAGCAAACGTTTTCTAAAGGGGGAAAGTAGAGCAATACCCTCTAGGGCAGAAATGCCTGTAGCGATAAAATTATCGCGCAATAATTGGGCTCTTTCTTCTTCGGATAGATGAGCAAAGGCTATATTGATATTGGTGGTGGCTATATTTCTAGAACGCTTATCTAGGCGCAGTAATAATAAGCCTAATTGTCGGCCTACCCACTGCTGCTGTTTATAATTTAACCAGGTTAAAGGCATCAACAGATAGGCTAGCAGCAGGTAGCCGTAACCGGAGATAAATTTGATCTTTTCTTTCACAACATAGGCCCCTCTAATGGCAAATAATGGCGATTAATGGTACCATAACCATCAATTTAACCGTAGGGGCTGTTATGTCCATTGAAGCATTGGATATACAAAAAATCGATTTTAGTCAAAGTACCATCTTAGTCTATGGCGACGTGATGCTGGACCAGTATTGGTTTGGCGATACCGAGCGTATTTCCCCAGAAGCCCCCATTCCCGTAGTCCATGTGCAGCGTAAACATCAATGTGTAGGTGGTGCGGGTAACGTGGCCTTGGGTGCGCAAGCGTTGAGTGCCACGGTGCGTTTATTTGGCCTATGTGGCGACGATGACGCGGGCGATGATCTGGAAAAACTATTAAAACAAAATAATGTGATTTCACATTTATGCCATGTAGAGGGTAATCCTACTACCGTCAAATTGCGCATTATGAGTCATGACCAACAATTATTGCGTCTGGACTTTGAGAAGAAAGCACCTGCTGAGGATGCGTTAATAGAAGACCTAGTTTCATATCTAGATAGCGCGCAAGTGTTAATTATTTCCGATTATGCCAAAGGCGTCATAGGCGATGTCAGTCATTTAATTGCCACCGCAAAACAACACGGTGTGGCGGTATTTGTAGATCCTAAAAATATGGATTTTTCTGTGTATAGAGGCGCGACTCTCATTACACCCAACCGTAAAGAATTCGAAGCGGTTGTAGGTGTTTGTCACAGCAATGAAGAGCGTATCAGCAAAGCACGTGTGCTATTAGAACAATTTTCTTTTGATTCTATACTCATTACTTTGGGTAAAGATGGTATGTTATTTGTGCCTGCAGTGGGAGCCCCATTGCATTTGCCTGCGCACAAACAAGAAGTATTTGATGTAACCGGTGCAGGCGATACCGTCATCGCCACTTTAGCGTGTGCTATTGCCTCTGGTTTTGAATGGGCTGCAGCGGTATTATTATCCAACGTGGCGGCGGGTTTGGCGGTGACTAAGCTAGGTACGACCACGATCAGCAGCGAAGAAATCATCCATGAGCTGCGCTTAGAACAGGGCGGTAGTGCGCGTATATTGAATAAAGAGGCGCTTTCTGCTTTGGTGCGAACAGAACAACAAAAAGGTCGCAAAGTGGTAATGACCAATGGCTGTTTTGATATTCTGCATCCTGGACATGTGGCTTATTTACAAGAGGCACGCGCCTTAGGCGATTGTTTGATCGTCGCTGTTAATGATGATGCGTCAGTGCGTGCACAAAATAAAGGAACCAATAGACCTATTAATCCTTTGGCGCATCGCATGGCAGTATTAGCCGGCTTACAAGCTGTGGACTGGGTTATCCCCTTTAGTGATGAAACGCCGGAAGAATTGATCAGTGCTGTTTTGCCGGATATTTTAGTTAAGGGCAGCGATTGGCAGGGTAAAACGATTGCCGGAGCTAAGTCAGTAGAAACCAATGGTGGGGAAGTGAAGTTTTTAACTTTTATAGAAGGTTATTCCACTACAGCTATTATTGAAAAAATAAGAGAGTAAAAAATGATTATTGTTACCGGAGGGGCCGGCTTTATAGGCAGCCGTTTGATTAAAACCTTAAATGCACAAGGTTTTGATGATATTTTAGCGGTGGATGATTTAAGCGATGGCAAAAAATTTAAGAACCTAAGCAATGCGCGTATACGCGATTATGAAGACAAAGATTCTTTCTTGCAAAAACTAAATGATAACGGTTATTCCGAAAAAATAGAGGTTATTTTTCACCAAGGGGCTTGTTCTGTGACTACAGAATGGGACGGCCGTTATATGATGAAAAACAACTATGACTATTCTAAGCAATTACTCAGCTATGCTTTAGCACACAAAATCCCCTTTATTTATGCCTCTAGCGCGGCTGTATATGGCAATGGCAATATTTTCGAAGAACAGATAGCTTATGAAAACCCCATCAATGTGTATGGATATTCCAAATATCTTTTCGACCAATGGGTGCGTCGGTTGTTACCTGAGACAAAAAGTCAGATAGCAGGCTGTAGATATTTTAATGTTTATGGGCCTGGCGAATCCCATAAAGGCAGTATGGCCAGTGTGGCTTTTCATTGGCAACAACAACTGCAACAAGGCGATACGCTGCGTTTGTTCGCAGGGACCGATGGCTATGCCGATGGCGAGCAACGACGCGATTTTGTCTATGTAGACGATGTAGTTGCTGTGAATATATGGTTATGGCAAAATCCTGCTGCACGTGGTATTTTTAATATAGGCACTGGTCGTGCGCAAACCTTCAATGAAGTAGCGCGAGCAGTTGTTCATGAGGCTGGCCGCGGTAAAATTGAATATATCCCTTTTCCGCCGCATTTAGTGGGTCATTATCAAAGTTTCACTGAAGCAAATTTATCTTTGCTGCGTGATGCGGGCTATGATAAACCCTTTAAAACAGTAGAAGAGGGGGTAGCAGCTTATTGGAGAGAGGCTCAAGGCGCATAAATGTACATTTAGTTTCCAGTACGCCGAATACGCCTTTCGTTAAACAAGAAGAAGCGGTTTCTACAATATCGCTCAAGAAAGTTTTGCAAGGTATAGATACTTGGGCGCTAGCGCCCAACCTAAAAAACAAGGAGATTTTCAATGCGTAAACTATCTATTTTGGGCCTAATAGCCCTGGTTTCTGCCATAACCGGTTGTGCTAATAACGCCAACATCAATACCAATCAAACTTTTTGGCAACAATATAAGCCTAATACCGTTGTCATTGTAACGACACATACCGACAAGCCACTCTATGCCGATGAAAATGCGGCTACTAGAGAGGCTACTTTTGATATAGCTAATATGAAGGCCCAAAGACTGGCCGAGCACGTAAATCAAATGGATGTGGATTGGTATTATCATGGTTTAGCTGAACAGTTCCAACAAGCCTTGGCTAAAAAGCATATCAAAGCCGTAATTGCCAAAGAGCACCCGTATATAGACCCAGAGGACCTTGCCAGCAAAAACGGATTGCTGAATCGAGTGCAATTAGCGACAGAATACAAGGCTGATCAAGTTTTAGTGCTGGCTATGCCCTTCTACGGCGCGCGTATACCGCAACAGTCTAATATGATCGGGGAGACTCCTTTTGTTGAAGGCGCTTGTGTGTTATACGCTGAATTAAGCGATCCACAACAAACAATGATTTCTTGGCGCCATACCAGTAAGGTGACAAAGCCTGTGTTGGTCAATGCTAAGTCTGAGTCGGTCAATGTCAATCGGCCGCCATATTTTCCTAATTTGACTAAAACCATTGTAGACAGCCACAAAATAGCTGAAGAAGAATTGTTAGACAGTTTTCGTTCGGGGCGTTAAACGGTTTAATATTAACGGTAGGTATAACCACAGATCCGTTGTAGGGGCGGGGAGCTCCCCGCCCTCTTGAATAGCCCTGTGTAGTTGTATAACCGGAGAAAATAATCATGCTACGGCCATATCAAAATATCATGCCACAATTGGCAAAAGGCGCTTATGTGGATCCGGCGGCTGTAGTTGTCGGGGATGTGACTATAGGTTCAGACAGTTCCTTCTGGCCTGGCGTGGCAGCGCGCGGCGATGTGAATCGTATTGTGGTAGGAGCGCGCACCAACATACAAGATAACAGTGTTTTACATGTAACACATCAAGGTCCTTATAATCCTGAAGGCTTTCCACTGACCATAGGCGATGATGTGACGGCCGGGCATCGCGTTATATTGCATGGTTGCCATATACACGACAGAGTGCTGATAGGCATGGGCTGTATTATTTTAGACGGAGTGGTTGTAGAGAGCGATGTAATTATAGGTGCGGGTAGTTTGGTGCCCGAAGGTAAGGTGCTAGAAAGTGGCTATTTATACTTTGGCAGCCCCGTGGTCGTAAAAAGACCCTTAACCGATGCTGAAAAAGAGCGCATTGTTTATAGCGCCAATTATTATGTGAAAATAAAGAATAATTATGTGTGAGATAGCAGCAAAGAAGAGCATGTGTATTGGTACCGTAGATATATTGCATTGTATCGATCTTCGTCATTGCGAGCTTGCGAAGCAATCCAGGAAGATATAAAATAATGAAGCTAAACGTCATTTCTATAATGACTAATAAAGTAATGTGGCACATATAAATCCAGAATTTTAACCCCTGGATTGCCACGTCCACTCGCTGGCGCTCGTAGACTCGCAATGACGAGGCCAGAGATTGAAAATAATTATAAACACTATTTAAGAAATGAGACTATCCATGAAAAAAAAAATATTATTTCTTATCCTCCTATGTCTAAGCCTATCAACTTACGCACAAAGCCAATGCTTTATCGCCACTGAAAATAATCATGTACTACAAAAAGAAGGCGATTGCGTGACACGCCACGCACCGTGTTCTACTTTTAAAATTGCCATTAGCCTCATGGGTTATAATGAAGGCATTTTAATAGACACTACGCATCCGGTTTATCCCTTTAAAAAAGGCTATGCGGAGTATCTTCCTAGCTGGAAGCAAGATCAAAACCCTACAACGTGGATAAAAAATTCTTGCGTTTGGTATTCGCAGTTAATAACGCAACAAATGGGCATGCCTACTTTTCAAAAATACGTTACCAATTTTGATTATGGCAACGAAGATGTATCTGGAGATAAGGGTAAAAATAATGGTTTAACCCACGCATGGTTATCCAGCTCTCTAGCCATTTCCCCTCAAGAACAAGTTGTTTTCTTAAAAAAAATGCTAGATGGCAAGTTGCCTATCAGCAATAAATCAGTGCAAATGACCAAACAATTACTCTTCATTGAAAACATCGCCGATGGCTGGAAATTATATGGTAAAACGGGTAGCGGCCATATAGTCAATGAAGCCGATCTCAGTGATGAATCTAAGCCCATAGGTTGGTTTGTAGGATGGCTGGAAAGCGGCGATCGTAGAATCTTCTTTGCTGAATACATTCAAGAAGATAAGCCCAGTACTGTTTCTTTAGGCCAAAAAGCCAAAGCGCTTTTCTATGCTAATAAATTAGCTAAGTTAGTAGGGATGTGCGCGCTTTGATATTGATTATTACAAAGTTATTCTACGCTTTCTACTGCAAACACGGTGTTATCTTCCAAGCGCAGCGCCGTTAATTGTCGTCCCCAAGCACAGCCGGTGTCTAATTGATATAGATTTTGATAGGGGATAGGTAATACGCACTGTGCCCAGTGACCGAAGATAATACGTGTATTGTGATCTAGTAACGAGGGCAATTTGAACCAAGGCATCAATCCAGGGGGACAATCTTCAACACGGCCTTTGTAATCTAATTCTAAATGACCATTACTGTTCATCACGCGCATGCGTGTAAAAGCATTGACTATAAAGCGGTCGCGGTTATAGCCGGTTAAGTTTTCATTCCATAAACTGGGTTCATTGCCATATAAAACACTTAGAAAAGATTTATAATCTCTGCCGCGTAACACTGTTTCTACTTCTTCTGCTAAACGTTTCGCAGTATCTAAATCCCACAATGGATAAAGTCCAGCATGAGTCATTAGCGCATTGAATTGGTTATCATAATGCAACAAGGGTTGTTTTCTGAGCCAGGTGCACAATGTATCCGCATTGTCGTGTTCCAATATATCCATGAAGGTATCTTCTGGATTTAATGAGGTGGTTCCGGCGAAAACGGCGATTAAATGCAAATCGTGATTACCTAGAACGATCTCGCAGCGATCTTGGATATCGTATAAGTAATCCAGGACTGCCAAGGAACCCATGCCGCGATTGACCACATCGCCGACTAACCATAAATGATCGTGTTTAGGATCGAACGAAATCGTTTTTAATAAATAACGCAGTGTTTTATAACAGCCCTGCACATCGCCTATGGCATAAGTCGCCATTTACAGTGGCCCTAGATTAACTACAATGATATCGCATAATAGATGGTGTAGCAGGATTTCAGGCAAAGATCCGCCAAAAAATAGATGCAAATAGGGTTGGTGATGACTACCGACCACGATTAAATCGATATGGTGTTTTTCAACCAATTTAATAATTTCTTCATGTTTGTCACCAGAGAGGACCCAAACAGCAGGTTTTTCTAGGCCTAGCTCTTGTATCAGTGCTTTTATCTTTTCATGTGCTTCATGTTCTAATTTTTTTTCCGTATTCAGTTCTATGTCAATGGCGATTTCGCCTACACCATAAAAAGGGGGGATGTATTCCACTATGTGGGCGATGCTGAGTTTAGCATGGTGCAATTTGGCCAGTGCGGCGGCTTTTTTGGAGACTACGGCACTTTCATCGTTTAAATCCGTAGCCAGCAGAATGTGCTTATAGATGCTCATGGTTTCACCCCAAAATTAATGGTATACCATTATTATAGCGTTTCTTTCTTTGTTTAGCAGCCGCGGTAGTGATAGAATGGTTGAAAACACTAATTTAAAATAGGAAGGGTGTGTGTGCGCACAATTTATACATTAATTGCTTATTTAATTATGCCCCTAGTATTGTTACGCTTATTCTGGAAGGCGTCTGTACGCAAGCAAAAAGTCTCACGTTTAAAAGAACGTTTTGGCTATTGTGATGCGCGCAATCAGGGCGGCATTTGGCTGCATGCGGTATCGGTAGGCGAAGTGATAGCGGCAGTGCCCCTAGTTAAAAAGCTGAAAGCAAAATACCCACATTATCCCATTGTGGTCACTACTATGACGGTTACAGGTGCCGAACGCGTTGCGGCACTATTCGATGACGGGGTACAACATTGTTTTGTGCCCTATGATTTACCACAAGCCATCAATCGTTTTTTAAACAACAAAAAACCGAAAATTTTGATCATCATGGAAACCGAACTGTGGCCTAATTTGCTGGCTGTTTCTCAACAACACAAATTACCGACGCTCTTGGCGAATGCGCGTTTATCCGCACGATCTTTACGTGGCTATCAAAAAATCGCTTTTTGGATGAAAGATATTTTAAAAGCCTTTCATTATATTGCCGCACAAACCAAAGACGATGCCGATCGCTTCGCTGCTTTGGGCGCCTCAGCACAACAATTAGTGATCACCGGTTCGGTTAAGTTTGATATGACGGTGCCCGAAAGTAGTATTCAACAAGCACATTTATTCCGCCAGCGTTTTGGTGCTATGCGACCTATATGGATTGCAGCGAGTACGCATGAAGGTGAAGAGGAAATGATTTTAAAAGCAGCACAGTTGGTGTTAAAACAATTGCCCAATGCCTTGTTGCTGTGGGTGCCTAGACATCCAGAGCGTTTTTCTAAAGTTATGTCTCTGGTTAAGAAACAAGGGCTAAATGTTACCCTACGCAGTTTGGATGAAGAAGTATCTGAAAGCACACAAGTGGTAGTGGGCGATAGCATGGGCGAATTGATGGCCTATTACGGCGCTGCTGATGTTGCTTTTGTAGGGGGCAGTTTAATTCCTACTGGCGGCCACAATTTATTGGAGCCAGCAATGTTGGGCCTGCCCGTTATTACGGGACCACATATTTTTAATTTCAATGAGATTTTTAAATTATTGCAACAAGCAGATAGCTTGCGCGTGGTCAACGACGAACACACTTTGGCGGCTGCTGTATTAACTTTATTGCAAGATGGCGCACTGCGCGCCCAACTAGGTCATCATGGTCTACAAGTGGTGCAACAAAATCAGGGAGCCGTAGATAAGCATATGGCATTGATTGAACTGTTATTACAATAAGGAAAAAGAATGGATAGTTTAAATACGCGCGTTTATCAACCGCAAGATATTTATGTTTTAGAGAAGTTGGCGTTGAAAACACAAAATATTCCAGCGCGCAGTTTAATGGAGCGTGCAGCACAAGCGGCTTTAAAGTATCTACAAGAATTATGGCCTAAAGCAAGAACCATAGGCATAGTTTGTGGTCGAGGCAATAATGGTGGTGATGGTTATGCGCTGGCCTTATTAGCACAAAAATCAGGTTACACGGTATTTATAGGCGATGAGGGTTCCTCTGTCATCAACAAGGATCCCGCTGCCTTTTATCAAAAAGCTTGTTTAGAATCGTCGATCAAACATTTTCCATTGACACAAAGTGCTTGGCCTAAAACCGATCTGTGGGTGGATGCCTTATTGGGCATAGGGTTGCAACGCGAGGTAGAAGGCTTATATCGCGCTACCATTCAAAAATTAAATCAACAAGGCACACCTATCTTAAGTTTAGATTGTCCTTCTGGTTTAGACAGTGCGCGTGGAGCGGTCATGGGAGTTGCCGTTTGTGCTACGGCTACCATTACTTTTATAGGCTTAAAAGTAGGCTTATTAACCGGCGCGGCCCCCAGTTATTGCGGCAAGTTGCGTTGCGACAACTTAGAATTACCAGAAAGCATTTATCAAAATCTAACCCCTACTTTAACGCGTTTAAATTATGACAGACAAAAACCCTTATTAGCACCCCGCAAGGGACATGCAAATAAAGGTGATTTTGGCCACGTGTTGGTGATAGGAGGCGATGAGGGTATGCCTGGAGCGCCTATTTTAGCGGCTGATGCGGCCTATGCTGCTGGTGCAGGTTTAGTGACCGTTGCTACACGCCCACAACATCTTTTAGCCGTGACGGCGCGCAGGCCCGAAGCTTTAGTGTGTGGCATAGACGATGTCAAACAATTAAAACCTTTATTAGCGCGCGCGACTGTGATTGTATTAGGTCCTGGTTTAGGACAATCGGCATGGTCAGAAGCTTTGTTTCAAGCGGCTTTAAAAACCACCTTGCCGGTGATCGTTGATGCTGATGCGTTAAATCTTCTGGCATTACAACCTAGAGAAAATCAACGGTGGTTATTAACACCGCATCCGGGAGAAGCCGCACGCTTATTGAATACGAGTGTGCAAGAGATACAAGCGGATCGCTTGCATGCCTTAAAACAACTACAACATCGTTATGGTGGCAATGTGATTTTAAAAGGAGCGGGCAGCTTGATTATCAACATGCAAGAGCAAGTTTTTGTGTGTAGCGCGGGCGATCCCGCTATGGCAACTGCAGGCATGGGCGATGCATTAAGTGGGGTGTTAGCCGCTTTAGTGGCTCAAGGCTTGTCTTTGGCCGATGCCGCACCCTTAGGCGTATATGCGCATGCTTATGCCGGTGAAAAAGCCGCCGATGGCAAGCGTAGCATATTGGCCAGCGATTTGCGGCCTTATTTGCAAACTATCATTTAAGAGTAATTATGCAACGTATTATTAAAGATGAAAATGAATGGGTATCCTTGGCCGCTGTATTAGCCAAGACAATAACGCCTGGGTTTTGCCTTTATTTATCGGGTGAATTAGGTGTAGGCAAAACCACCTTGGTACGGTGTTTTTTACGGCAATTAGGGGTGTTGGATGCGGTTAAAAGCCCTACGTATACGCTGGTGGAAACGTATACGGTAAAGAATACGCCTATTCATCATTTTGATTTATATCGCTTACAATCAGCCCAAGAATTGCACTATATAGGGTTAGATGATTATTTCAGCGATGATGCCATCGTGATCGTTGAGTGGCCAGAAAAAGGCGCGGATGTGTTGCCACAGGCTGATATATTCTGTACACTCTCTTACCATGAATGTGGCCGATCCATTGAATGTATTGCCCATAGTACGCGCGGGAAACAGGTTCTGGAACAATTGGGGCAAAATAGTGTATAGGTGTAAAATATTAGCTATTCTCCTATTATGTTTAATGACTACACTCTGCTTTGCCGAACCCGTATTGCCCCTAAACGATATACAAGTACGCAGTGTAGATGCCAATACGACTGATCTGAAGTTGATTTTTGCCGATACGCCTACAGTGCATTATTTTATTTTAGATCATCCTACGCGTCTGGTGGTGGACGTAGACAATGGGCGTTTACAAATTCCCATTCATCCTTCTGCATTTAATGGCACGTTGATCAACTCATTGCGTCAGGGGGCACAACCGCACCAAGTATTGCGTTTGGTGTTTGATCTCAACAGCGATGTCAATGTCAGCGAGTCTATGGTCGATCCTAAAACCGTGATATTTGAGTTAAAAAATAAAAAACCTAAGGTACAACAACCTGTAGTTGCCACCAACAATACGAATAAAATATCTGACGATCCCTATCCGGTGACTGCGGCGACTACCAATAAAAATGCTAATGCCACTGTGGTTAAAACAGCGCCGCAAGGCATGCGCAAAGTGGTGGTGGTGATCGATGCTGGCCACGGAGGTAAAGATCCAGGTGCTTCGGGTCCTAGAGGCAGCAAGGAAAAAAATGTGGTATTGGGCATTTCTCAAGATTTATATGAAGACATCAATGCTACGCCCGGCATGCGCGCTGTGATGACACGCAGCGGCGATTATTATTTAACCTTAAGACAGCGTTTACAAAAAGCGCGTGAAGCCAAGGCCGATGTCTTTATTGCCGTGCATGCGGATGCCTATCAAAATGCACAATCTCATGGCGCTTCGGTGTATGCCTTATCCTTAAAAGGAGCGAGCAGTGAAGCGGCACGTTGGTTGGCAGCAAAAGAAAACTATTCCGAATTAGGTGGAGTAGACTTAAGCGATAAAAACGATATGTTACGATCGGTTTTAATCGATCTATCGCAAACTGCGACTATCAGTTCCAGTTTAAAACTAGGCGATGATATATTAGCGCAGATGGGATTATTTACGCGTTTACATCATGTAGGTGTGGAACAAGCCCGTTTTGTAGTATTAAAATCGCCGGATATTCCTTCTGTTTTGGTAGAAACGGGATTTTTATCTAATAGCAGTGAAGAATTGAAACTACGGGATGCACAATACCAACAAAAAGTGGCTAAGGCTATTTTAAAAGGGGTTATCGCATATTTTTATCAGCAACCGCCTGAGGGAACATGGGTTTCAGCACAAGTGAAAGCACAAAAAAGGGAGAGTTAAGCATGGTCGCTAGACAAATTTACATATTACCGCCTATGGTGGCGAATTTAATTGCTGCAGGCGAGGTCATTGAAAGACCGGCATCGGTAGTGAAAGAATTATTAGAAAATAGCCTAGATGCTAAAGCTAGGCGCATTCAGATAGATATAGAGAAAGGCGGCTTGCAATTGATACGCGTGCGCGATGATGGCATGGGCATGGGTAAAGAAGATTTAGCCTTGGCGCCAGAGCGTCATGCCACCAGTAAAATAAAAACGGCGCGCGATTTAGAGCTGATTAATACGTTGGGTTTTCGCGGTGAAGCTTTAGCCAGCATAGACAGCATAGCACATTTGGCGATTACCTCTTTAGCCGAAGACGAGCAGACAGCGTGGAAATTATATCGCGCACCCGATAACCAAGAATACACCTTAGAGCCCGCAGCACATCCGCGCGGCACTACGGTGGAAGTGAGCGAATTGTTTTGCTATGCACCGGTTAGGCGCAAATTCTTGCGCTCTGAAAAAACAGAATATTTGGCTCTAGAAGATATGGTCAAGCGCATCATGTTGTCTACTTTTGATGTGGGTTTTGTGCTGCGTCATAATCAACGCTTAGTGGCGCAAGTGCGTGCCGGTAAAAGTGAGATAGAACAAGATAAACGTTTAGCCGCTGTGTGTGGCAATGCTTTTTTGAAAAATGCGTTGCGCATCGATAGCAGCTATGAAGGCATGCAATTATGGGGGTGGTTGGGGTTACCTGCGTTTAACCGTAGTCAAAGCGATTTACAGTATATTTACATTAATGGTCGTGTGGTTAAAGATAAAGTATTGAGCCACGCTATACGTTCAGCTTATTTAGACAGCATAGAAGAAGGCCGTTATCCTTGTTATGTATTGTATTTGACGATTGCGCCCGAGGTGATTGACGTCAATGTACATCCTACGAAACAAGAAGTACGCTTTACCGATAGTCGTTTAGTCCATGAATGGCTGGCGATGACTTTGCGCAATGCTTTGCAAGATGCGCTCAGTGTCAAAATGGCCGTCGATGCGGAACCCTGGCCGGAAAATAGTGCGTCGGAAAATGAAAATTCAGCACCAGCATTAGATGCGCCTTATACAGAATACAACAACAGGATAGCGGCTTATATGCCACAAGTGAATGCGCAACGTGCGCCATATACCACAGCAGCTTTGAACGTAGAAAACAGCAACCCACATGCAAGAGATACTATTTTAGGCGTATTTTATCAGGACTATGCACTGTTAAAGCAGGATGAACATATAGGTTGGTTAGATTTGAAAAAGATCTATCAAAAAAATGTTTACGACAAAGCTTTACGTGCTTGGCAAGGAGAACCCTTAAAGGCGCAATGGTTGTTATTGCCGCAGACTTATCCTTTTAGTGGTTGCGATGCTACGACTAGACTATTGATGCAAAGAAAATTAGCCATTTTAGGAATCCATTTTGATTGGGAAGACGGCATATTGACGGTACGACAGTTGCCAGCCTTATTGAAAGATTGCTTAAATAGCGCGGTTTTTACTGCTTTTTTAGCCGCTAGTCTTGCCGAAGAAAATAACCATACACCTTGGTTGGCGGCTTTGATCGATCACATGGCTTTACCTCCGGATTACTTTAAGAAAATGAGTCTAGAGGCTGTGCATAAACTATGGCTAGAAGCAGGGTATCTATTGGATGCAAATCAGTGTATACGCTGGGTAACTTTAGACGATGTCAAAAGAGTAGGTGTTTATGAAACTCCAATATCCGCCTAGCGATGTACCCATCGCCCGTGGATACGCGAGATTTGAATAAATAGATTGAAATTGTCTGGCTGCCGCGATTGCTTTCTCGAGCATAGTCCTAATTTCCATCAAATACAGCCATACTTGCCTGTACCCCCCTCTGCACGCATAGGGGGCAAAGCGGCGTGTAATTATAGATATTTCTTTAAAACTCCCACATAAGCTTAGCAAAATAGCCTAATTTCCATTTTACATGGATATTCAAAGACTTACCCATTATGGCCCATTTTTAATGGGGACATAACAAAAAGAATTTGTAAAAACAAGTCATTTTGATCAAAAAAGACACCGTTTCTTAATATATCTTTAATGTTTGTTCGGTATAATCCGCAACTGAAAACACATAGATGTTTAAAATTAAACCATTATTATTAGAGCGAAGATATGTCCACCAATACAACCTTTACCTTGATAGCCCTAGGTACGAGCCAGAAGTACCATAAGGGCGACGATAATATCTTAAAGAGCTTTGCTGCTGCCTGTGTAGGGCCTATACATGTTATAGATGGCCCCGATTTGCTGGGTAGAGAAGTTGCGGACCAAACCGAAGCTGGGGTTAAGAGTATTATCGGCTGGCTCATGAGTAATGAAGATGAAGGCGAACTAAGGGCTAACCTGACTGGATTTAGCCGTGGTGCTGTTACCTGTGTACGGATTGCAAATAGATTAAATGCGCTTAAAAATGATTTGGAGGCTAAGACAGGCCTTAACCCGGAGGACAAAAAGCTTCTTGATAAACTAAAGCGATTAGAATTCAATCTTTTCCTAGTGGATCCGGTTGCAGGCTATACTGCAAAGGGCGATGAAGAAGCCCAGCTTATTCGAGCAAGACGTTGTATCACTATACTGCAGCGCGATGAGCGTAGGCGTGATTTTAAGCCTCAGGCAACGTTGGAGGGCCGTTTTAAAGTTGTGGACCCCCAAAAAACTTCTATGATTGAATTGCCTATGTATGGCAATCATTCCGACAGTATTAAAGAAAAAAGTGAGGATATGGACAGTGCCCCCCACATATTGTGGCCAGCACTCTATTCATTCCTAACGAGTCATGGTTCAACATTCGAACACGACGAGATGCCTGATATGGCTACATGCGAAGATAGCACGACAACAACAATAAGCACAAAGAATGAAGATTTATGCAATGAATTTGGTCGTCATCACTTACAACGAGAAAAGTATTATAACTATGGGATAAGACTCAATCCTGTAGATAGTCTACCCACGTTTAGGGTTCCTAGAAAAATAAATCAGCACTTAAAATTCTATGTACGAGACAGCGACTTTTTTATAAACAAATTAGAGCAGGAACTCTTTAAGATCACGTATCCTAGAACCTTTAACTATCTATTTGAAATGAATAAAGAAGACCCTAGGTTTCTAGGAAAGAGCGCTTCAAAAAAAGAGCAAGTTGAAGCAGAAATTAAAAAAATAAAAAAACATAGCCCAGCCTTATATGAACATTTAAAAAGAAGTAATAAAATCAACGAGGACGGAATTTTAGTAGCAGAAGGCCCTACTGGTTCGCCATTATTAGAATCGCTGTCTGTAGTGCAGATGATTTATCCGGATAAGCTTATCGACCTGAGCTTTGATGCTGCACAAAAAAAATGTAATGATGATCTGCGTGAATTAGAAAAATTGACGCTATCCATTTATAGATTAACTTTTTTATACCAGCGAGGGAAATCCTCGCTACATTTATTTAAGAAAAGAACAGAAGATGCTAGAGCCCAAACTATCCGCAATGATGTTTTAAAGATTGTTGAAGAAAATAAGGAACCGGAAAATATTAAGAGGGAGATGATTTTAAGGTTAATCTACAGAGAGGCTATGTATTTGCGTTTAACTGGCAGCAAAAGTCAATTAATCGAGTTATTGGATCAGGCTTTAAAAGAAAATGGAGCTGAGCCTACTTCCGCGCCAGAAAATGAAGAGATACTCAACTTAATCCATGAAGGGTTTCAATTGATAGATTGGGGTGTTTATTTTATTGCTACTGGCGGATATGTTGGCGGCGCAGTTTTATCAATTATAGGCACTTTTCTGGGAGACATGGGAAACAGAATTAAAGAGTTATCCATAAGCACACCAAAAGATAAGGCATCAACAGGAAATGACAATTCAAGTAGGCTCGGCTCTGAGATTCGTGAAAAATTCTTTTCTTCAATAAGCGAAGGATTTATTGCTATAGGTAAAATCTTTAAGATGCACTTTGGCCTTAAATTGTTAAGAGAAGAAGCCCGTGCACAGATAAGTAAAGTCAAAGATGAAAGTATTGTTTCTCTTACTATAGAACAAAAGAATAAGATTCAATTAATAGCCAGCAAAGAAGTTGAGCCAGAGTTTGTGTCTAAAATATCAATAGAAGAAGCTTCTCCACAAAAAAGTGAAGGCAAAGAAGTTGAGGCTAAAATATCAATAGAAGAAACTCCCCCACAAAAAAGTGAAGGCAAAGAAGTTGAGGCTAAAATATCAATAAAAGAAACTCCCCCACAAAGAAATGAAAGAAAAGCAAACAAGATGGTATTTTTCCCTCAATACCAGAATGAATCAACACCTAACGGCACCCCTACAGAAAATGCGAGCCGACATTATATAATGGGTGGTTAAGCCTTTCTGGAAATCAATTCTTGTTGTTCAAGAAATCACGAATACAATTTTCTACCGAGGTTAAAAAATCATCTTTGGTGGGATCAAAGCACTGTATTTCCGGCCATCGTCTAAGCCAAGTCAATTGTCTTTTTGCCAATTGTCTGGTTGCAGCGATGGCTTTCTCACGCATCGTGTCATAATCATATTCACCCTCTAAATATTGCCACACTTGTCTGTAACCCACGGCACGCATAGAAGGCAAAGTGGCATGTAATTCCGGACGTTTCTTTAAGGCAGCCACTTCATCTACAAAACCAGCTTGTAGCATGGCATCAAAACGTTCAGCAATGCGTTGGTGTAAAACAGCGCGATCTTGTGGGGCAACGGCAATTGTTAATACGCGATGCGACTGTTGTATTAATCCTTGTTTAGGCGTTTCAAATAACTCACTCTGCGCTTGTCCCGTTAAATAATAAATTTCTAGAGCGCGTTGTAAGCGCTGTGGGTCGTTGACGTGTATGCGTGCCGCGGCTTTGGGATCGACTTGTTTTAAACGTTCATGCAAAACTCCCCAACCATATTTTTCTGCATCTTTGGTAATGGCTTCGCGTATTTCGGTTGAAGCAGTCGGTAAGGTAGACAAACCATACAACAAGGTTTTTAAATAAAGCATAGTGCCGCCAACCAGAAAAGGAATATGGTGTCGTTGTTCTATATCTATAATTGTCTTTTCAGCTTCTCTACAAAATTGACCTGCAGAAAAAGGTATTTCTGGCTCTAGAATATCGATTAAATGGTGCGGTACGATTTTTAATTCCTGCGGTGTAGGCTTTGCCGTACCAATATCTAAATGACGATAAATAAGGGTGGAGTCGGCATTGATGATTTCACCATTAAATTGCTTGCATAAAGTCAAGGCTAATGCCGATTTGCCGCTAGCCGTAGGACCAGTGATGACGATAAGTGGGGATAGAGGTGTCATTTTTTAAGTATCCAGAAAAAAACGCCGGGAGAACCCGGCGTTTTGAACGAAAAACTTCTCTAGCAAGAAATTATGCTACATCCAATTGTAGACGTGCAAAAGGACCTTGCATAAAGAAATTGGTATAGTTAGTGGAAGTATCAACCGTACTAATGACGCTATCTTGTATGGCATCAAAGTAATTGGTGACTTGGTAACCTACTTCTAAGCCTAAGGCATAACCATTATTAAAATCCATGTCGTACATGGCAGACAATTTGGCATCGGCTTCAGGCACTACACGAGTATTTGATTCTACGTCATGATAATTTGTGGTTGATCTTATGAGAGCACCCGTACCATCATAGAACGCGCTGTCAAAAGTATTGTCAATATCCATACTACCCGCTAACAAGGATACGCCCAAAGTAGTGCGTAAGGAGAAACCAGCGCCTAAGTTAACGGCGGCATCACTGCCTAAGCGAGGACCTGCACCTTGAAACTTAGATTTCAAAGTTTGGCTAGCAATTGCATCCGGAGCCAATACATTATTGTTATTAAGTTCTAGATCAGTATAGGCTGCTGAGGCTTTGTAGTTGATATAAGCGTAACGTGCGCCTGCAAAAGGATGCAGAGTAATACGGCTGCCTATAGCAATAACTTGACCGAATGTTAAGTCTGCGGAATCGTAATTAGTTTTGACTTCCCCGCTAGATTCATTGTAAGACTGTACAAATCTATTGAAGCCAGAAACACTTCCAGTAGGCATTAAAAATGCGGCGGGGTTATTTGAAACATCAACAGAATCGCTGCTACTGGTGTTTAATTGTGTAAACGCTAAGGTTACATCACGGCCATCACCAGGGAAATGATAGGTGATATCTGCACCCCAGCCCCAATTATAATCCGTGCCTACAGCAGCGGTTTTAGTTTGGTTTTGGGTTACTGTATTCGTGGAGTTACTAACTGAATCGGTGACTACGGCATAATTAAAGTCATTATTAGGTTCAAAATAATTAGCTTGCAATCCAAAAGACCAGGAACCTTCTTGATGTGGTGCTATTAAATTCACGCCTGAATTTGTGGGTAGGGGCGTATTATCGATATTGCCCGCTAAAGCAGAAGCAGAACCTAAGGTAGCAATTAACGCAATCGTAATTTTCTTAATCATCAGTTTATTTTCCTCTGTTAAATAAAAGGTATGCTATGACAGCAATCCAGCATATCAATATGTTGTGAGGCTGGCAAGTTATTTAACTATATGAATACAAAAAAGGTTAATTATTTTAGTGGCTTGCAGTTTTTGTTCTTAAAACAAACAGAAATAAAGGGGAAGCGAAAATATTTACAAAAAAGACCCCTATTTTAAAAAAAAGAGTTGTTATTTATTATTTTTTCGTATTAAGATGGTTTTGTAAGTGCGTAGAAACGAATATTTTAACTAGTCTTAAAATGTTTTGGTTGCGTACTGTACACAAATTTTATTGCTGATGTGATTTTGCTTTTAAAGAAAGCATATCGTGTGAGTGGTATCGATAGGGCGAGAAAGTTGTGCGGCATACTGGCAACATCTGGCTTAATGTAAATTTGAAAAGGAAGATAAAAGCAATGTTGAAAAAAGTAACTTTATGTTTAGTGGCTATTTTAGGCAGTACTGCTGCACTGGCTGCTGGTCCAGCCGATGTGCCATTACCTATAGCCTCCGGCGTGGATTTAATGGCACCTCATCAAGAAGGTTCCTGGTCTTTTGGATTGCAAGCTAATTATTTCCAACCTAATAATGATTTTAATTATGCCTTAGAGCAACAAGCGGCCCCTGCCGGTCTTGTGCCTAACTCGACTCAAAATCAAGTGAACACCTATGCTGTGGGTTCGGATAACGATTGGGGTTGGGGCGCAGATATCACCTATCATTTCCCAGGTGATGGTCGTGATGTAACCTTAGCATTTACACAATTGAACACTAGTGACAGTGATTCAGCTTCTACCGACGACAATACGCTGGCTGGTATAAGTGCGCCAGGAGCTTCTGCGTTTGGTAAGGGCAGTTTTGGCAGAGGTAATTATACTGACGCCACTGGTGAAGTGAAAACTAACTACGATTCCGCAGACTTAACTTTCGGTCAAGTGATTACTGCAGGCAGCCGTATTACACTGCATCCTTTCGCGGGCGTACGTTATTCGTACATAGATTATAAGGCTACAGGGGATTACACAAGGGATGCTATTGACTCATCCGTGACTCCTAACACTGAATATGTTCAGCAAGCTGATAGCCAGACTATAAAATCTACTTTCAGCGGAGCAGGCCCCCGTTTGGGTAGTGATGCTGCAGTGAACTTAGGTTCTGGTTTCTCTTTACGCGGTACTTTGGGTGTTTCCTTGCTAGTAGGCAGTATGGATGTAGAAGATGACTATACTACAGCAAATTACACATCCACTAGTGGTGTGGTTTCTTTGAACAGTATAAGCGATACAGACCACGATGTAGACACCAATACTCGTGTAGTTCCTGAAGCTGATGCCAAGTTAGCTGCCATGTATCATGCCGACTTTAATAATGGCTATGGTCTAGGTTTTGAAGTAGGTTACCAAGTAACTAATTACTTTAATGCTATAGAAAATAGCACTATTAGTACAGTAGATACTTCTACGGAGTACACCGACTTCTTTATGCAAGGTCCTTATGCACGCATTCAATTGGATGTAGCATAGTTTCTTGTAGAAGAAATGTTTGTTTTAAAACGCCGGGACCTCCCGGCGTTTTTTTTGGGGAAACATAAACGGCTCACAAGAACCGACCGGTTAACAAAAGAATATAGCTATATAATTGTAACCCCCACTTACTCACCGTTATTCCGCCTTACATTTAAACAAAGCATGCATTTCTGAAAATAGTCAAAGGCTGAACAAAAATAAAAAATAACCACTCTACAACTCAAAATAGTAAAAATTATAAACAAAATGCATAAGATTTATCTCAGAAAAAAATTTTTTTTCACTAAAACTTAAAATTTCCTTAAGAAATCCTTGCAAAACATAGGAAAAGCTCTACAATAGGGGGTGTGGTTTCTTTAACTTATGAGGATGATTTATAACATGAAAACTAAAATTTCTTTAATGTTGTTGGCTATGGGTTTAGCAAGTGCTTCTGCCTATGCCGGCACTGTCGAAACAGTTCCTATGCCTGTTTCTAGCGACATCGATGTCACTGCACCCGATCAAAGCGGTATGTGGTCTTTTGGCGTAACAGCTTTGCTGATGCAACCTATAGGCGGTACTTTTGATTATGCAGATAGCTTGAGCAGTAATGCTTCGATTACGAATCCAACTACAGTTGGTAGTATAGATGCGAACACGGTTGATCAAAACTACAATTGGTGGTTTGGTGCGGATGTAACTTATGCTTTCCCAGGACATGGTCGCGATGTGACTTTGGCATATGAAGGCATGCACAGTTCAAACACGAATAGCACGGATTCTGCAGTTGGGCGCACCAATGTTTTTGGTGATACCTTTGCAGGCTCTTTGGCTAGCCCATTTGATTATACAGCCAATAGTCCTGCTGGCAGCTATAGCGCGAATGGTGGAACGTTTACAGAAGCTAGCGGCAAAGTAGAGACTAACTATGATGCTGGCGATTTACTATTTGGTCAAAAGCTAGATGTAGGTTCGCGTGTACGTTTACATCCTTTTGCTGGTGTGCGTTATGCGTACATTAACCAAAAGAATACTGGCGACTACGCTGGAACTTTTACCACTTTAGTAGGCTCAGCATCCATACCAGTGACAGCTAATATCGCTGAAGAAGCTCAGTTGAATAGCACTTTCAATGGTATAGGTCCACGTTTCGGTAGTGATGCGCAAGTGAATTTAGGCCAAGGTTTCTCCGTACGCGGTCGTTTGGGTTTATCCGCATTAATTGGTACACGCAAGGCCGACAATTCTTTTGTAGATTCATACTACACTACTGCGGGTACTTTAATTGGTACAGATGCACAATCTGCTGATACGGATTCACAAACTCGCGTTGTTCCTGAAATTGATGGTCGTTTAGGCTTAAACTACACCTACGATTTCGCTAACAACATGGCGTTGGGAATAGAAGCAGGCTGGCAAGCAGAGAATTACTTTAACTCTACTATAGATGTAAACGGTAATTCTGCAGACTTCGCTCTACAAGGTCCATATGCACGTCTACAATTTGATGTTGCATAGGTTCTAAGGTCACTTGTTGATCTTCCTTTTCGAGACTAGAGGATAGGGCAGCGCAAGCTGCCCTTTTCTTTTGCAGTCAACAAAATAAGCGAAAATAACAAACAAAATGCATAAGATTTTTCTTTAGACCTGAGTTTCAGGCAATGGGACACTTGTAACCAGGCAGAGAAAATTATTACTATTTGGAGTGCTTTTACTAATCAAAAGGATGATTTATAACATGAAAACTAAAATTTCTTTAATTTTGCTGGCTATGGGTTTAGCAAGTGCTTCTGCCTATGCCGGCACTATCGAGACTGCTCCTATGCCAGTATCTAATGACATTAATGTCACAGCACCCGATCAAAGCGATATGTGGTCCTTTGGTGTAACCGCTTTGCTGATGCAACCTATAGGAGGCGGGTTGAATTACGCTAATAGTCTTGACAGTGCCACTACGAATGGCGAGACGGCGGGCGATATCAGTAAAAATGGAGTGGGTCAAAATTACAATTGGTGGTTTGGCGCTGATATAACCTATGCCTTTCCAGGCAATGGTCGCGATGTTATGGTAGCTTATGAAGGCATGCACAGTTCCAATACCAATAGCACCGATTCTGCAGTCCCGCGCTTTGATTCTATTACGGGTGGCACTTCCGCAGGTTCCTTGGCCAGCCCATTTCGCTATTCGACTAATACGCTGGGAAGCTATAATGTGGATGGTGGAACTTTCACAGATGCTAGTGGCAAAGTAGAGACTAACTACGATGCAGGTGATTTACTATTCGGTCAAAAGCTTGATGTAGGTTCGCGTGTACGCTTACATCCTTTCGCTGGCGTGCGTTATGCACACATTAATCTACAGGGTACTGGCAATTATGCGGGAACCTATACCACTGCAACTTCATCGCGATCACCCGCAACAACGTATGATATTACTGAAGTTGGTAAGTTGAACAGTACTTTCAACGGCATAGGCCCACGTTTCGGTAGTGATGCACAAGTGAATTTAGGCCAAGGCTTCTCCGTACGCGGCCGTTTGGGTTTATCCGCATTAATTGGTACACGTGATGCCAATAATTCTTTCATAGATTCATACTACGGTACTACAGGCGCTACTGCGGGCACTTTAGTTGCTACAGATGCACAATCTGCTGATACTGATTCGCAAACACGCGTTGTTCCTGAAATTGATGGTCGTTTGGCTTTGGCCTACACCTATGCTTTTGATACCGATATGGCATTGGGAGTAGAAGCGGGTTGGCAAGCAGAGAACTACTTTAACTCTAGCATAAATGCCAATGCCAATACTGCAAATTTTGCGTTACAAGGTCCATATGCACGTCTACAATTTGATGTTGCATAGGCTCTAAGGCCAAGGATCTTCCTTTTCTAGACTAAGGATAGGGCAGCATAAGCTGCCCTTTTCTTTTTTATCCAAACAAAAAGTTTAAATTTAAGTCAGTAATCGTAAGATTTTTCTCAAAAAACAAAATAATAACAAATAATGGCTTGTATATAAAGCCGAAAATTGAGTAAAGTGGCTCTTGTGATATTACTAATCAAGAGGATGATTTAAATATGAAGACTAAGATTTCTTTAGTGCTTTTAGGTTTAGGTCTAGTCAGTGCCTCTGCTTATGCAGGGACTATTGAAACTACGCCTATGCCTGTTTCTAACGACATTGATGTGACTGCACCGGATCAAACCGGCATGTGGTCCTTTGGTGCAACGGCTGTGTTAATGCAACCAACCAACAAAGCTTTCAATTACGCGGATACCGTTAATGTTATCGGTGCTAGTGGCAGCGGTACGACCCCGTCTGTTATAAACGGTAGCGATACGCACAACAGTGTGGATGAAGGTTACGATTGGTGGTTTGGTGCTGATGTGACTTATGCTTTCCCAGGCAATGGTCGCGATGTAACTTTGGCTTATGAAGGTTTGCATGGCACGGATACCGATAGTACGGCAGCTCCTGGATTTGGTGCTGCTGGCGGTACTATTAAGGGCATGGTCAGTGATTTTACTGGGCTTCCTTACACCAACGCTGAAGGTAAAACGGATACCCAATACGATGCTGGTGATTTAGTATTTGGTCAAAAACTCGATGTGGGATCGCGCGTACGCTTGCACCCATTCGTCGGTGTGCGTTATGCGCATCTAGATGTAACCGATACAGGTAGTTATTACGGTGAAGTGCCTGTTTTTGGTAACGGCGGCAGTACTGGTGGTGGTAATGGACCTTCAGCTGAAAGCTCTACACTAGAAAATCAATTCGACGGTGTAGGTCCACGTTTGGGCAGTGATCTACAAGTCAATCTAGGACAAGGCTTTTCCGTACGCGGTCGCCTAGGTCTGTCTGCGTTGATTGGTTCACAACGGATTACCAATACGGCGGTTATAACGGTTCCTGCTACTAATAATGGCGGTAATACGTTTAATGCTGGTGGCGTTATTAATGCTGAAAATAATACCGATTCACAAACTCGCGTTATTCCTGAAATCGACGGTCGCTTAGGTTTAAATTACACCTATGCCTTCAATTCGGGTATGGCTTTGGGTATAGAAGCCGGTTGGCAAGCAACCAACTACTTTAATGTAGTTTCCGATCAATATCCTGTGAACCTAGGTATTACGGGTATTGGCGGCGGCAACGGTGGCGGCGGCGGCGGCGGCGGCGGTATTGGTGCTGCTAGCGCTATTGGTAACCAACACTACGATGCTACTTCGAACTTTGGTCTACAAGGTCCGTATGCGCGTCTACAATTGGATGTATCATAAGCAATCGCTTTTTGATTTTCCTTTTCAAAAGACTAGAGGATGGGGCAGCGCAAGCTGCCCTTTTCTTTTGCCTTGATAAAAAACAAAAAAATTTGTTAAAATAAATCCGCGCTTTACTATAAAAGAGGATTTTTAAACATGAAGACAAAGATTTCTTTAGTGCTTTTAAGTTTAGGGTTAGTCAATGCTTCCGCCTATGCGGGCACTATTGATACGACTCCTATGCCTGTTTCTAATGACATTAATGTAACTGCGCCAGATCAAACTGGTATGTGGTCCTTTGGCGCAACAGCTGTGTTGATGCAACCAACTAATAAAGCTTTCAATTATGCGGATAGCGTTAATGCTGTAGGTATCAATAGTGGTGGTAGTACCCCTACTGTTATAGACGGTAGCGATACGCACCACAGCGTGGATGATAATTATGATTGGTGGTTTGGAGCGGATGTGACCTATGCTTTTCCGGGCAATGGTCGCGATGTAACCTTGGCCTATGAAGGTTTGCATGGTACAGATACGGATAGCACTGCGTCTGGATTTAGTGGCGGTAATACCGGCCATATTCAAGGTTTGGTCAGTGATTTTACTGGGCTTCCGTATACAAATGCTCAGGGCGAGACGGATACCCAATATGATGCCGGTGATTTGTTGTTTGGTCAAAAGCTGGATGTGGGGTCGCGCATACGGTTGCATCCCTTTGTCGGTGTGCGTTATGCGCATCTAGATCTAACCGATAGCGGTACTTATTACGGTGTAGTGCCTATTTTTGGTAACAGCAGCAAAGGTGAGGGTACGGGGGCTACAGCTGAAGACTCTACGTTAGAAAACCAATTCGACGGCATAGGGCCACGTTTGGGGAGTGACGCACAAATTAATCTAGGACAAGGTTTTTCCATACGCGGTCGTCTAGGTCTATCTGCGTTGATCGGTTCACAGCGTGTAACCAATACGGCGATTATAACAATTCCTCCTAATAATAATGGTAGTAGTGGTGCTGGTTTCAAATCAGGAGGTGTTCTCAATGCTGAGAATAACACCGATTCGCAAACTCGCGTTATTCCTGAAATCGACGGTCGCTTAGGTTTAAATTACACTTATGCCTTTAATTCGGGTATGGCATTGGGCATAGAAGCGGGTTGGCAAGCGACCAACTACTTTAACGTAGTTTCCGATCAATATCCTGTGAACCTAGGTCTTACGGGGATTGGCGGTGGCAACAGTGGCGGTAGCGGTATTGGTGTTGCTAGTACTATCGGTAACCAACACTACGATGCGACTTCGAACTTTGGTCTACAAGGTCCGTATGCACGCCTACAATTGGATGTATCGTAAGCAATCGCTTGTCAAAAGACTAGAAGATAGGGCCGTGCAAGCTGCCCTTTTCTTTTGTCTTGCAAACAGATAAAAGATTTTGTTAAGATAAACCTGAGTTATTACAAATAAAAGAGGATTTTTAAACATGAAGACAAAGATTTCTTTAGTTCTGTTTGCTTTAGGTTTAGTTAGTGCTTCCGCCTATGCTGGCACTATCGAGACCGCTCCTATGCCTGTGTCCAATGACGTGAATGTGGTCGCTCCAGAGCAATCCGGCATGTGGTCCTTTGGAGTCATGGCAGTGTTAATGCAGCCCACTAACAAAGATTTTACCTATGCAGCTTATAGCACGGATACTTTTAGTGGTAGTGGCCCTGGCGGTACAATCACTCATCCTAAGGTGACCGAAGGTTATGATTGGTGGTTTGGCGCGGATGTTACGTACGCTTTCCCTGGCAACGGTAGAGATGTGACTTTAGCCTATGAAGGTTTGCATGGTACCGCCTCTGATAGTACCAGTACCAATACCTTCGGTGCTTTGCACAGTAGTTTTTCCGGCTTAGCTTTTCTAACCGCTGAAGGGAAAACGGACACCCGCTATGATGCTGGCGATCTAGTATTTGGTCAAAAGCTGGATGTAGGTTCGCGTATACGCTTGCATCCCTTCGCCGGTGTACGTTATGCCTATATCAATACCAACGACACGGGCTCTTATACGGGCGGGCAGGACTTTGATGGTCTTTACTCACAAGTTGAAAGCGCTAAGATTGAAAACACTTTCAGTGGTATAGGTCCGCGTTTTGGTAGTGATGCACAAGTGAATCTAGGCCAAGGCTTTTCTGTACGGGGTCGTTTAGGCTTGTCAGCATTGATTGGTTCACACAAATTGCAGAACTCAGCAACTGTAACGGACTATACTGGCGGCAATGTAGTCGTTGGACCCGCTTCGGGCACAGTAACGGTAGCAGACTATTCTGAAACGCGCGTTATCCCTGAAATCGATGGTCGTTTAGGTTTAAATTATACCGTTGATTTTAACGCTAATACGGCACTGGGTTTTGAGTTGGGTTGGCAAGCAACCAATTACTTTAATGTGATTTCGGATCAACCGTATCTAGGCGATGCAATAGGTAATAATGGTGGTAGTAACAAGGGTGCTCAACCAGGCGAGCATTATGATAGTACCTCAAACTTCGGTGTACAAGGTCCCTATGCGCGTGTTCAGTTGGATCTAGCTTAAGCGGTTTTAACCCGTTGTTAAAAGGGCGGTTTTGAAATCGCCCTTTTTTGCTACTTGTAAACAACAGAAAAAATTTGTAAAGTAGATTCTGTAGCTTCCTTCTTATCAACTTTTAAGGAGTATTTTAACCATGAAAACTAAAATAGCGTGTATTATTTTAGCTTTAATCGGTGCTACTGCGTATGCAGATGCTATTGAAACTACACCTATGCCATTATCCAACGATATTAATCTCACTGCGCCTCAACAACAGCAGGGGAGTTGGTCTTTTGGAGTCACCGGGGGATTAATGCAATCTAGCACCAACACCAATATCCCAAATAACACTGCCAAGAATAATACTTTGGCTGGTGGTGATGTAAGTTATGGTTTCCCTAATAGTGGCAATGATGCTAGCTTGTCCTACGAAAGAGGGAATAATTAAAGGGTCTATAGACGCTGTCCGCTATCACCGCAATTAAAATGAATACGGCAGGTGGCAATATAACGGTCATTGCCGCCTATTTCCACTTGAGCGCCATCAGACACCTTATTGCCTTTATCGTCTATACGCATGTTCATAGTCGCTTTACGGCCACAATGGCAGATGGTTTTAATCTCCGCTACTTCTTCTGCTAAGATCAACAAATATAAGCTACCTTCAAAAGGTTCGCCCTTAAAATCGGAACGCAAGCCATAGGTTAAAACGGGTAAATTCAGTTGATCGACTATGGCCGCCAATTGCAGTACTTGCTGCTTATTTAAAAATTGTGCTTCATCCACAAAAATACATTTTAATGCGGGGCGTTCTTGCTGTATGGCTTCCACCATGCTGTATAAGTTGGTGTGCGCATCGAAGGTGATGGCATTGGCTTGTAGCCCTATACGCGAGGAGATTAGGCCTTTTTGTTGCCTGTTGTCTAATTCTGGGGTGAACAACAGCGTTTCCATGCCGCGTTCGCGATAATTATAATCTGATTGTAACAGGGTAGTGCTTTTACCCGCGTTCATTGCAGAGTAATAAAAGTACAGTTTAGCCATGAGATGACGCCTCTAAAATGGAAAATAGTATATACCGACTTGGCTGCAAGATGCGAGTTGAATATTGAAAATAATCATAAACCAAAACATTGTCATCCTCGACCAGGCCGCGAGGCCGCAGTCGGGGATCCAGAAAAAACTTGAGTCGAAACTGGATCCCCGGTCTTCAGCCGAGGATGACAAAGCTTTGATTCAAAGCCACAGTATTTATTACCCCCACATCTTCATTGACGACGGGTATATACCGATTATACTAAATTATGGTATAACATCGCCTATAAAGAGGGCAAATTATGCAAAATACGTTTACGGTAACCTTGGCTGAAGCTACTTTGTTGACGCCTAAGGTGCGGCATTTAAAATTAAAGCGTCACGATGGGCAACCATTGGAGTTTATTCCTGGTCAATTTGTGAGCTTCCATTTTCCTGTTGAAGGCGCTAAAGAAATACGGCGCAGTTACAGCTTGGCGAGTATTCCTGGACAATCGTCGCATATTGAACTCGCTTTGGGTTATGTCAAAGGCGGCGTTGCTTCTGAGGCTTTGTTCAGTGCAAAACCCGGGGATCAATTCACCATGAGCGGGCCTTATGGCCGTCTCATTTTACGTGATGAAACCCCGCAGCGCTATATTCTGGTTGCCACCAGCACAGGGGTAACACCTTATCGGTCTATGTTGCCCGCATTGGCAGCACGGCTTAATGATATTAAAGTAGTGATTATGCTAGGCGTGCAAACGCGCGGTGATGCTTTGTATAGCGAAGATTTTTTAGCGTATGCAAATCAGTATCCTAATTTGGATTTCCGCATTTGTTATAGCCGGGAAAGCGACAAAGAACAATTACAGCCCTTCGAGCACTTAGGCTATGTACAAGATCAATTTGCTCTTTTAAATCCATCACCAAACAACGACATCGTTTATTTATGTGGTAATCCTAATATGATCGATGCCGCTTATGAAATCTTGAAGGAGAAAGACTTTAATGCACAACAAGTACGCCGAGAAAAATATGTGTCATGATGAAAATGACCTATACCGTTAAATCTGGATTTTTTCATACTCATATAGATGAGGAATAATTTATACCATGACTGAAACTAAAGCCTTACCCAAAGGCGTGCGTGCTATATCGACTATTGAAATGTGGGAACGCTTTAGTTTCTACATGTTGCAAACCTTGTTGGTACTGTATGCCAACGATTCACCCTCTGCGGGTGGTTTAGGCTGGTCTGCGGAAGCCGCCATTCGTATTTCAGGTACATATGGTGCTTTTGTCTACATTAGCCCCGTGATCGGTGGTTTTATTACAGATAAATTTTTAGGGCGCCGCTTAGGTGCTGCTGTAGGTGCAGTGTTAATGGGCATAGGCCAGCTAACTATCATGATACACAGTACAGCCGCGTTTTATTGTGGCTTGTCCCTGTTGGTATTAGGTTGTGGACTATTAAAACCCAGCCTAAGTGCCATGGTAGGAGAATTTTTCAGCGAACAAGATCACAAGCGTCACTCGGCATTTGCTGTATTTTATATGGCAATCAACATAGGTGGCTTAATGGGAACCTTTTTATCGGGTTTAGTGGCACAGCATTGGGGTTATCGGTGTGCTTTCTTATTAGGCGCGCTGGGTTTTATTATTGCATTGATCAACTTGTCGCTGGCAAGTCGCCGTAGTTTGCGCGATATAGGTTTGCGCCGTAGTGCGGACCAGTTGCAATTGCCAGCCTTAACATCCATAGAAAAAAAACGCATTAAAGTGTATCTAGGCATGTGTGTCGCCAACATCGTCTGGAATCTTATCTATGCTATGCCTTTTGGTTTATTGACGTATTATGCTGCACACAACATCCATAATGTCATAGGAAGTTACACCTTTCCGGTAACTTGGTATTTGGCTTTTTATTCTGTTCTCATCATTCTGTTTAGCTTGTGCTTAGCTAAAGTATACGATTACCTACATAGCCGTGGTGTGTCTTTAACGGTGAATCGCAAGTTGTCGCTGAGTTATTGGTTTTTAGTGGCGAGTTGTGTCGCTTTATTACCATTGATTTACGCCATAGAACACAACCCGAGCTACATCGGTAGTCCATGGCCGTTGATCACATTCTATGTTTTATTTTGCGTCAGCGAATTATTAGCCATTCCTGTGATGCTAGCAGCCGCCACGCAAATAGCGCCTAAAGCCTATGCCACCATCATGATTTCGGCTAACATCTCCATTTCATGGGGATTGGGCAGTTATTTGGGTGGTGAATTTGGTGCCTTAACTTTGCATTATTCGGCGATGATGTTATTTTCTATCGTGATTTTTGTTTCAGCATTATTGGCTATAGGGCATAAACGTTTTGATGCTTATTATGAGAGGTTGACTGGGGTCCAGTAAGATGATTTTTTGCTCGTATGATGCCCCGTATCTGTGAAATAAGTTCTTATAGCAAAGATCTTCCCGTATCGTCATTGCGAGCAAATGAGCACTGGATATATAATAAAGGCTATGTACGGTAACAACAGTAGAATGATTAAATTGCACGGAACCAAACGAATGCAGCGCGGCAATCCAGGGATCTTCGATAATTAAAATAAGCGTTACGTACAATGAAATCTATAAAGAACTATGGCGCTTATAAATCGAGTATTTTCACCCCTGGATTGCCACGCCTTGTTCGCTGCGCTCACTGGCTCGCAATGACAGTCCTGTGCAATTTAATATATTCACCGTACGGAGAGTTCATCTTCTTTTCATTTCTTACAAAACGCCGCTTGTGCAGCCGTTAGTGTTTTATCCAGTGTCTCATCATTATGTGCTAACGAAATAAAACCTGCTTCAAAAGCCGACGGTCCTAAATACACGCCTTGCGCTAACAACGCATGAAAGAATTTTTTAAACCGCGCTTCATCAGCGGTCTTCACTTCATCTAAATTAGTAGGTGCCATATCGCGAAAATACAAACCAAACATACCGCAAACGGCAGTAGTAGAGAAGGGCACATCGGCCTTAGCGGCCAATTCTTTTAAGCCATTCATTAACTGCATCGTGTGCTGTTGTAAATCAGCATAATATTCTGGATAAGCGGCTAATTCCGTTAAAGTGGCAAGACCTGCAGCCATGGTAATAGGATTCCCCGACAAAGTACCTGCTTGATACACAGGACCTACGGGGGATAATTGCTGCATGATGCCACGTCGTCCACCAAAAGCGCCCACGGGCATGCCGCCACCGATGATTTTACCAAAGGTGGTCAGATCGGGCTTGATATTATATAAACCTTGAGCACCCTGAGGATGTATACGAAAGCCGGTCATCACTTCATCAAAAATTAATACGGAATGGTATTTATCACATAAAGCGCGTAAGCCTTGTAAAAAACCGAATTCAGGTAGTACACAATTCATATTGCCTGCAACGGGTTCTACAATAATCGCTGCAATGTCATCGCCATACTGTAAAAATAAATTTTCTACTGCGGCTAAATCGTTATAAGGTGCGAGTAAAGTATATTCAACCACGGCCGGCGGTACACCCGGTGAGCTGGGATGACCAAAGGTCAGTGTGCCGGAACCTGCTTGCACCAACAAGCCATCGCTGTGACCATGATAACAGCCTATAAATTTGATGATTTTATTGCGGTGTGTATAACCGCGTGCTAAACGTATGGCACTCATAGTGGCTTCGGTGCCGGAATTGACCATACGAATTTGCTCTACCGAAGGAACCATAGTGCAAATCTTTTCGGCCAACAGCGTTTCTAATTCCGTAGGGGTACCGAAACTTAGGCCATTGTCTACGGCTTCGTGCACGGCTTTGATTACGGCTGGGTGATTGTGTCCCAAAATCATCGGCCCCCAAGAGCCTATATAATCGACATAAGATTGGCCATGTATATCGGTAATATAAGGGCCTTTGGCCTTGGCGATGAATAAAGGTGTACCGCCTACATACCCAAAGGCACGCACGGGCGAATTCACGCCACCGGGAATATAAAGTTGCGCTTTTTCAAAGGCATTTTGACTGGATGTGGGCATAATGGCTCCTGATGTGAGAAAAAACGTAGGGACAACCCCCTGTGGTTGCCCATGTTAGGGCGGGCAAGGGGGCTGCCTCTATGCATCGATCTATAATAGCCATATTATCCCATGCTGTGGCCAAAAATGGTATACTAACCGCAATCGTCGAGGTAAATTTATGACCATTTCCATTATTGCCGCCATGGCCGAAAAGCGGGTTATAGGCTTAAATAATCATATGCCGTGGCATTTGCCTGCGGATTTGCGCCATTTTAAGGCTTTAACCCTGGGGAAACCCATTGTCATGGGGCGGCAAACCTATTTATCTTTGGGCAAGCCCTTGCCGGAGCGGCGCAATATCGTTTTAACACATGATCTAAACTTTGTAGCACCGGGTTGTGAGGTAGTGCACAATTGGTCTGAAGTCGAGACTTTGTGCGCAGATTGTGATGAAATGATGGTTATCGGCGGTGAGGCTGTGTATAAACAAATACTCCCCTTGGCAAATCGTTTATACTTAACCAAAATAGAGTTAGAAACGACAGGCGATAGATTTTTTCCACAATGGAATGACGATGAATGGCGGTTAGTGGCGGAAGAAGCCTTTGCTGCCGATGATAAAAACCCTTATGCATACCGATTTTTAGAATACAGGAGAATATCTCAATGAGCGAAGCTGCAATCTATACTCCAGGTTTTAGCGCCAATGACTATCTAAAAGTAACGCCCGCGGCCATTGCACGTATAGCCGAGCTATTGTCTGAAGAAGAAGATGTACGCACACAATTGCGTATTTATATAGAAGGCGGCGGTTGTTCTGGTTTTCAATATGGTTTCATCCTGGATGAAGAATGTAAAGAAGACGATACGGTAATCTCTTGTCCTGTGGCTAAAGAGGATGCCGCGTATAAAACCCGTGCAGAAATTCATATTTATATAGACCCATTAAGTTTACAATATTTAACCGGCGCTGAATTAGATTATAAAGATGATGTAGAAGGGCAGCGCTTTATCATCCGCAATCCACATGCAAAAACAACTTGTGGTTGCGGTAATTCTTTTACTTTGAAGGAAGATGAGGAAGGCGATGAATAAAAAAAGATGGATGGCCCTTTTATTATGGACGATAAGCGCGACTCTGTTGGCAGCACCCGCTTCTGATGGCAATTTGCATTGTATACCCAATCAAGTGCAATTTAACGATAAGGGCGATATACATTTTGGCGCGCCCGATAACAAAGCACAAATTTTCTTAGTACGCAGTCAATATGACAGCGCTTTAGTCTTAGATTTTCTTGAGGGTCATATAGGTGCAAGTGCTGGACTAACACAAGAATTGGGTCCTAGAGCGTGGGCTGTGTATGTTTATAAATCCACGGCGGATACTTTGCGCATCGAAACGGGCAGGAAGCCGCCTTTTTGGTCTTGCTCGGTAGAAGATCCAAAGGCTCCACCTGATATGAACCCATTCAAACCCAGCGATTGTCGTAAAAGTGTGTGGGTTTGTGCATTGAGCGCCGACTCAGCAAAAACCATATTATCGACGCAGTATCAACAACAGGCTAAAGATTTAGACCATTCTTTTTGGTTACCGTTGGGCGATACGGAATATCAGTCCGTATATTTTCTAACGGATCTGCAGAAGAATTGATTTATTGGGTTATATCTCTTTTAGCAAGAAAATAGCAGTACCCGTCATTGCGAGCCAGTGAGCGCAGCGAACAGGCGCGGCAATCTAGCGTTGGAATAATGAAAATTAACTGTTTGTACAGAGAAATTTTTAAAACACTGTGATACGTATAAAACGAATATTTTCCTGGATTGCTTCGTCGCTTCGCTCCTCGCAATGACGAGGGACGGATATTTCCCTTAAACTATGCCGCTTCTCTAAAAGTCCAAAATTTATGCGCGGAATAATTCCAGCCTAACACCAATATCGTTGCGATCACTTGTGCGAGCAAATAAGGCACGGCGAAGACACCGTGTAGTAGCTGCAATAAAGCGGCATTCATAAAAAAAGCAATGATAAACACGATGATAAACTGGGTAATGGCTTTATGGTGCTTTTTTTGTGAGGTAAAAGTATGTTTGCGGTTTAAAACATAATTGACTATGCCACCTAATAAATATCCTAAACTAGAGCCTAAAACCGCACTCGTCTGAAAAAGCTCTACACACAAAACCAACACGATATATTGACTGCCCGTCGCTAAACATCCCACCCACAAATAATGCACCATTTCGCGATGCCATTGACGGGCTAGCTTACTGTCTATATAACGCGGCAGTAATGACATGATTAACGCTTTTCCTGGAATTTTGTTTTAAGTTTTTTAGGCACCAATTCATTTTTCAGGGTAACGTACTGTGGTAAGCCATTTTTATAGGGCGGATAATCTTCGCCGGCAATCAGGGGCGCTAAGTAATTGCGACATGCCTCTGTAATACCAAAACCATCCGCGCGTATAAAATGTTTAGGCAAACACTTTTCTTGATTAGCGACGTTTTCTAACGGCGTGGTGCCTATGCTCCAACGATATTGTTTACCGGGCTTGCGCACGATGGCGGCCATAATGCCGCTTTTGCCTTCTAGCGCAAATTCGATGGCCTTATAACCCAGCGCATAGGCTTGCTCTACATCGGTTTTAGATGCAATATGGCGTGCCGCGCGTTGTAGATAATCGCATACGGCCCAATGGTATTTATAACCTAATTCGCTTTTAATGAGCTGTGCGATTACGGGCGCTACACCGCCTAATTGCATATGACCAAAGGCATCTTTTAACCCGGCACTGGCAATGAATTCTCCCGCGCTGTTGCGCACACCTTCAGAGACTACAATGGCGCAATAACCATATTTTTTAACCGTTTTATCGACTTTTTCTAAAAAGGTTTTTTGGTTTAATTCTACTTCAGGGAATAATATGATATGGGGTGCTTGGCCTTCTTGCTCGGCGGCTAATCCGCCTGCAGCCGCTATCCAACCCGCATGGCGGCCCATGACTTCCATAATAAACACTTTAGTTGAAGTGGCTGCCATGGAAGCGACATCTAAGCCAGCCTCGCGTATCGATACGGCCACGTATTTGGCTACTGAACCAAAACCAGGGCAATTGTCGGTGATGGGTAAATCGTTGTCTACTGTTTTGGGTATGCCTATGCAGGTTAAGGGATAACCCATTTGCTTACTCATTTGCGCTACTTTATGAGTTGTGTCTTGAGAATCGCCGCCGCCGTTATACATAAAATAACCGATATTATGAGCAGCAAATACTTCAATTAAGCGCTCATATTCGGCTTTGTATTCGGTTAAGCTTTTTAATTTATATCTGCAAGAGCCAAAAGCGCCGGCGGGGGTATGATACAAGCCACGGATCTGCGCTTTGGATTCTAGCGACGTGTCGATCAATTCTTCATGCAAAGCCCCCAAAATGCCATTACGGCCGACCAAGACTTTGCCGAAGCTTTTTTTATGGGCGCGGGCGGCTTCGATTAAGCCACAAGCGGTGGCATTGATAACAGCAGTAACACCACCCGACTGGGCATAGAATATATTTTTTTTGGCCATGATGCGATAAAACCCTGACTATTATATGAGGACTGCATTATAACAGTTTGAGGTCATAAAATGAAAGGTTGTTTTGTAGACACAAATCCATGCATAAGGGCAGGCTCCCGTGCCAGCCCTAAAATGGGCAGCCACGGGAGCCCTACGATTTTCTCTCATCAGCAATGGTTAGCCCTTTGACTTGGTAAAGTATGCGGCATAAAATGCGCAGTATATTTTATGAAGTCAAGGAACAGATGGAATGTAGATAATTTTATACTTAATTTTTGATAATAATGAGTGAGGGTAATAACATGGCTGCAAACGAACCACAAGATTCCAGAAGTCTTGAGATAATTGGTGGCGAGCTCATAGCTGCCATAGATGAAAAGTTAATGGAATTGAAGACAGATGGCGCTAAACTTAAACTAAAAATAGCGCTTACTGAATTAGTCACTGATATTGAAACGTTTATTAAAAATCAAAATGGTCGTATTGGATTAGAAGAGTGTATTTTGAGACATTCAAAATTGTTAACTCTTATAGAAAGCCGAGATATTGAAAACTCGTGGTTTATATCAAAAATTATATCGCCTGCTAAAGAATATGATGCAGTTGCTGCTGTAGCTGAGAACCCCACAGTATGGGAGGTATTTGAAAGCTATAATTTGGATAAGCAATTGCAGTGTGTAGCAGAAAGGGCTGCAGCAGAAAAAGCTGCGGCAAAAAAAGATAGAGAAGCTGTAGAAGCTAAAGCACTATTATTACCAGGTTATCTCAGAGATAAGTTATTGAATCTTCATTTGATTGTATTTGAGGAAATTGATAAGCATACATTAGAAACCAGTTTTCCAAGTGGTGTTGTCATTAAATCAATATCTTCGCAACCAAAGGACAAAGGCCGTTACTCTCTGCCAGCAGGTGAAAAAGACGATTCTTCTCTACAAAATAGAAGAGTGACTTCATTTGCGGCTAAAATAATTGACTTGATTGACGCAGCCTATAACGGAGTTAGGACCTGTCATCTTCCTGGCAGCTCCGATGAGCGTAAGATGCTGATAAAACAGCTTTTGGACGTGATAACAGAGGCTCAAAAGGGTCAGCTAGAGGCTAAAAAAGATGCGGATAGAATAACTTTTCATGTTAGTAGCAAAAGCGCGGACCGTGCAAAGGCATATGAGGCTATTCGAAAAGCAGCGGGTAATATGCTCTATACATTTCAGTTGGCATATCCAGAGGACGTTAAGGCCGTGGCGGATGGAATGCACATAACGATTGCTCTTCGCAAATAAGGTCAATTTCCCCAGCGGCCATTTTGCACAAAAATAGGTCGCTTGGGCTTAAGCTGTATCATATTGCATCTATTTTGACATTCCAATATACTATTGCAGATTGTACGATCATTTAAGGGTTCATTATGAAAGGCTTGTTGGCGTTATTACGTTTATGGTGGGATATTTGTCGCTTTAAGCGCGATCCTGAAGACGTGCCTTATTCGCCTACCTTATTAGCCGTGGTGGCCATGTGCCAATGGGGTTTGGCCTTTTTAGCTTGGACCAACAGCAAGAATTGGCAGTATGGTCTTTTGGCTGCCACCATCTATGTAGGTACTTTGTTGCTGTTGCCTTATCTAGTCCTGCTGGCTGCCCATAAAACGGCGCGTTATGTACAAATGCAGGCGGCTTTGTTGGGCACATCGTTGTTGCTTAATCTAGTAGCGGCAATCCTTATCGTTTCCAGCTCTTTTCTAGCTGAAGGCATTCCCTTTTTACAGTATTTGGTTTTATTCGTCATCGTCTTGATGGTCGTCTGGGCGATAGCCGTACAGGGCAAAATCTATCAATCAGCGCTAGAAAAATCGCGTTTTGTAGCAGTTTGCATCGCTGTATTTGTGTTATTGGCCAGTTCCAATATATTTGAATGGACGATGCGTTTATTACAATGGATCAAGGCCAGCGTGTTATGAGTAAACATCTGCACATCTTAGGGATTTGCGGCACTTTTATGGGTGGAATTGCTGCCCTTGCTAAGGAAGCGGGTTTTAGCGTCAGCGGCGCTGATGAAGCTGTATATCCGCCCATGAGTACACAATTAACGGCTTTGGGTATAGCATTACACCAGGGTTATGATGATACCTTGTCACAGGCTATGCCAGATGCAAACTATGATGAAAACTCTGATTTTGAAACGAAGCGTTGTCATCCTCGGCCGAAGGCCGGGGATCCAGTTTCAAATCAAGTTTTCCTGGATCCCCGGCCTTCGGCCGAGGATGACAATGATGATGACATCGTTATAGGCAACGCCTTATCCAGAGGCAAGCCTATTATCGAAGCCATTTTGGCACGCAATTTTCCTTATTCATCGGGGCCAGAATGGCTGTACCGAGAAATTCTACAACAACGTCATGTCATCGCTGTTTCCGGCACGCATGGTAAAACCACCACGGCGAGTTTAATTGCGTGGGTCTTAGAATATGCAGGATTAAAACCAGGCTTTTTAATAGGCGGTGTTCCGGAGAATTTTGGTATTTCGGCGCGTTTAGGCGATAGCGAATTTTTTGTCATTGAAGCCGATGAATACGATAGCGCTTTTTTTGATAAACGCTCTAAGTTCATCCATTATCATCCGCGTACCTTAGTGATCAATAACTTAGAATTCGATCACGCGGATATTTTTGACAATCTAGCCGATATTCAAAAACAATTTCATCATTTGCTGCGCATTGTGCCCAGCAATGGTACGGTTATAGTGCCTGCTAACGATACCGCTATCCAGGAAGTTTTAGATTTAGGTGTGTGGACGCCGGTGGTGTATTTGGGACAAGATTTTAAAGCGCAATCCTTAAAAGACGATGGCAGCGAATTTAAAGTATATTATCAAGACAAAGAACAAGGCACGGTGCATTGGAATTTATTAGGGCAGCACAATATACACAATGCATTGGCAGCGATTGCCGCTGCACATGCCGTAGGCGTGCCCATTGCCACCGCCATAGCTGCAATGCCCGCATTTAAAAATGTGAAACGTCGCATGGAGAAAAAGGGCGAGGCACATGGTGTGAGTATTTACGATGATTTTGCGCATCACCCAACGGCAATCGCCACCACCTTACAAGGCTTGCGTGCGCGCATAGGGTCAGCGCGTTTATTTGCTTTATTGGAATTGGGCTCTTATACCATGCGTACCGGCGTACACAAAAAAACCTTGCCACCATCGTGGTTCGATGCCGATGAAATCGTTATCATCCGTCCAAATCCAGATTGGGGCGTAGATGATTTAATCGCTGCTTCAAAACGTCCCGTGACGGTATTAGATACTCTAGAAGCTATAGTTGAGCATTTTAAAGCAAAAACGAAAGCCGGCGATCATCTCGTTGTAATGAGCAACAAAGGCTTTGGTGGTATACATCAACAATTATTACAAGCGCTGTAAATCATGACTAGCAAAATTGCTGCCATACAAATGTGCTCTAGTGAGAATGTAGATGAAAATCTGCAGACAGCACATCGTTTAATAGGCGAAGCGGCAAAACAAGGCGCAAAGCTGGTTGCCTTACCAGAAATGTTTCCTTTAATAACGGATAAAAGCGATCTGAGGCTACATGCTCGCGAATCCTTTGGTCAGGGCAAAATACAGGATTTTTTAGCACACACGGCACAGCAATATGGTGTGTGGTTAGTGGGCGGTACCGTGCCTATACTCAATCAGCAAGGCGATAAAGTCCGCGCGGCTTGTTTGGTCTATAACGACCAAGGGGTAAGGGTCGCGCGTTACGATAAAATACATTTATTCGATGTGGTATTATCCACTACGGAATATTATCGCGAATCCGATACTGTCGAAGCCGGAGAAAACAGCGTAGTCGTGGAAACGCCTTTTGGACGGTTAGGCCTAGCCATCTGTTATGACGTGCGCTTTCCAGAATTGTTCAATGAACTCTTTAGAAAGGGCGCGGAAATTATAGTCTTGCCATCGGCTTTTACCGTTAAAACGGGGGAAGCGCATTGGCATGTATTGACGCGCGCTCGTGCCATCGATACTTTTTGTTATATGGTAGCACCTGCACAAAGTGGTACTCACGCCAGTGGCCGCCGGACTTATGGTCATAGTGTCATTATCGATCCTTGGGGAACCATTATTGCTGAATGTAAAGCAGAAAAGTCAGGCAGTGTGTGTGCTGAAATTAATTTAGAAGAAATAGCGCATGTGCGTAAAGCCATACCTATAGGAGATTATAAATAAAAATGTCTATTGCAGCCTTATTAAACGATAATACTAAAATCAATACGACGGTGAGCATTGAAGGGTGGGTGCGTACGCGCCGCGATTCGAAAGCGGGCATGTCCTTTATTGCTTTATACGATGGCTCTTGTTTTGCAACAGTGCAAATCATAGCGCCCAGCGATTTACCGAATTATGAGAATGAAATATTAAAGCTGACTGCGGGTTGTTCCATACGCGTCGTGGGTACATTGGTGCCTTCAGAGGGGCAAGGACAAACGGTGGAAATAAAAGCTGAAAATGTCACGGTGATTGGCTTTGTAGACAATCCGGAACTATACCCTATTAGTCCCAAACGACATACTTTAGAATATTTACGTGAAGTACAACATTTGCGTCCGCGCACAAATATTATAGGCGCCGTGGCCAGAGTGCGTCACAGTGTGGCGCATGCGATACATGAATTCTTCCATCAACAAGGCTTTTTCTGGCTTAATACACCTATTATCACCACCAACGATTGTGAAGGGGCGGGTGAATTATTTCGCGTTAGCACATTAGACTTATATCATGTTCCTAAAGACGATCAAGGTAAAGTGAATTTTAGCGAAGATTTCTTTAGCCGCGAAGCTTTTTTAACCGTGTCTGGGCAGCTCAATGCTGAAGCCTATGCCTTGGCTTTATCGAAGGTTTATACTTTTGGACCTACTTTTAGAGCTGAGAATTCGAATACCAGCCGCCATTTAGCGGAATTCTGGATGATAGAACCTGAAATGGCTTTTGCGACATTGAAGGAAGATGCTGCTTTAGCCGAAGCACTGTTAAAATATGTATTGACCACAGTATTACGCGAACGCGCCGATGATATGGCATTTTTCAATGAATGGGTAGATAAAACGTGTCTTGCTCGTTTAGATCAGGTCATTACGAATGACTTTGTGACGATGACTTACAGTGAAGCGGTGGCGGTGTTAGAAAAAGAAAATAGCCGTTTTGAATATCCCGTCAGTTGGGGGATTGATCTGCAATCCGAACACGAGCGTTACTTGGCGGAGCAATATGTAAAAGGACCGGTGATCTTGACGGATTATCCTAAGGATATTAAAGCTTTTTATATGCGTTTAAATGACGATGGTAAGACTGTGGCGGCTATGGATGTATTAGCGCCCGGCATAGGTGAAATCATCGGCGGCAGTCAACGTGAAGAGCGTTTAGATGTGTTAACACAGCGCATGAAAGACAGCGGCTTAAATCCAGAAGATTACAGTTGGTATTTAGATTTACGCCGTTATGGCAGTGTACCGCATGCCGGTTTTGGTTTAGGCTTTGAACGTTTATTGAGTTATATTACGGGTGTGGCGAATGTGCGCGATTTGATTCCGTTTCCGCGTGCACCTGGACAGGCGAAGTATTAGTTTGTCATTGCCACGAACTTGCGATTGTGGCAACGCATCTGTCATGCGGGTGTCAGCGTAGCGAGAGAGTCGTCATTGCTGTAAAGGTTAAGTAATTCGTTGATAGTTTTCTCCGTATCTATGAGTAGATTTCCATAGCGTAGAGCTCGCCGTTCCGTCATTGCGAGCAAACGAGTACTGAATATATAATAGAAAATATGAACGGTAGCAACAGTGGAATGATTAAGTTGCACGAAACTAAACGAGTGCGGCGCGGCAATCCAGTAAAATACCCAATTTATACACCCCACAGTGCTTTATGATTTTCACTGTATATAGCCGCTCATTTTCATTATTAAACCGCTGGATTGCCGCACTGCGCTCATCTAGTTCCGCGAAATTCTACTATTCAAAAGACATTCACGCACATAGACTTCTTTATAATTTTGTGTTTTCGCTTGCTCGCAATGACGAGCTTCGCGCGTAACAATCGTACCGTGAAATTTTGGAGTTCGTTGTGACTCTTCTACTATTCTATCAACGAATTACTTAACCTTTACAGCAATGACGTCTCTCTTGCTCCATGGTGTTTGCAATGATTCATCTATTTTCAATAATATCCACAGCCCTCGCCGCCAAACCAAATAAATTAGCCGTCTTCGCATAACGTAGGCCGGCTTCTTGCCATTGTTGTCTCAAATCTTTATCTTCAATCGCTTTTAATAACAACGCATTAAAATCTTCTTGTTTAAAAGGGGATGCCAACAACGCACCGCAACCCGAATCTGCAATATACGGTGCATAACCGCACACATCGCTGACCAATACGGGTAAACCTGCTACTAGGGCTTCTAATAGAACAATACCAGCGCTTTCCGCATAAGCTGGATGCAATAATACATCTGCAGCAAATAAAAAACGCGGGATATCGTCTCGCCCAGGAAGAATACGTATGCGATCGACAATGTTAAAACGCCGGCTCATGCGTATAAAAGCACCTGCTTTGTCTTGACCGATAACTATCAACTGACAACGTTCTCGCACTGCAGGCGGTAAGGCGGCAATAGCCAATAGACTGCGATCTAGACCCTTGGTTTTAAAACCAGAGCCTACCATCAATAACACAATATCGTCATTTTTAATTGCAAACTCTACACGTAATGCTTTGCGTATAGCATCTGCATTGTCTGGTCGCACGCGATCGGCTGCAATACCGGGTGGCAAAATATGCAAGCGCGTTTCAGGGATAGGATAAAACTGTTGATATCCATTTTTTTGTTGCTGGTTTAAAAGCAATACTTCTGTTTTTGCGTTGGGTGAGAAAACGGCTTTTTCATCTTTATAAAACTGCTGAAATCTAGGATTAAAACGTTGATACCAAGGTATGGTGCCTTTTGTTTTAGCAATATAACAAGGATCAGCTCCATAGTAAAAATCTAAGCCCGGCATTTTATTAAAGCCAATCGTAGCATCTACGGGCTGCTTTTGTAAGTCGGCGGCAACCCAACGCTGGAAGCGGCGATATACAACGTGATTTTGTAAGGCGCGTACTGGCACTAAGCGTAAGTCTATAAAGTTAGGTATTTCACCTTGCCAACTCAGTGTATAAACACGGATTTGATGGCCACGCTCATGGCAGAGGCGGGCAATGCGCAAAAAATCGCGTTGCAAGCCGCCAAAAGGAAAATACTTATATAAACAGAACGCGTATATGCTCATTTACTTTTTATCGTTGTTTTTGCGATAAAACACGGCAATTTGTCCTATTTGTTGCACCAAGGTTGCCGATAAATTTTGTATGACCTGTTGCGCCAGGTTGTCGCGGGTTTCACGATCGCTTCCTGCCAATTTGACCTTAATCAGTTCGTGGGCATCTAAGGCAATGTTAATTTCTTCTAGGACTTTTTCGCTTAAGCCGTGTTGGCCTAACCAGACTACGGGTTTTAATGCGTGAGCTTGTTGGCGCAGCTTGTGTATTTGTTGGGCAGATAGTATCATAGGGGTCTCGTTATAATAAATAGTGCAGCGATTATACACGGATATAGGGTTTTTCAAAAGAAGGGTGAACAATATGGTTAAATCAAGAAGCAGTAAGCGCTGGTTACACGAGCATTTCAACGATCCTTATGTTAAAAAGGCGCAACAGCAAGGTTATAGGGCCCGCTCGGCCTTCAAATTAGAAGAAATTCTCACGCAGAACCCTTTGATCCGTAGGGGAATGTGGGTAGTCGACTTGGGGGCAGCACCGGGCAGTTGGAGTCAGGTGGCGGCCATCCATTGTGGTGTACAAGGCCGTGTTTTTGCCTTGGATATTTTAGCGATGGATGCCTTAGCCGATGTGGACACGCTGCAAGGGGATTTCACTCAGCCCGAAGTCTATGAACAATTTTGCCAACTGATTCAGGAACGTGCTGCCAACGAGGGACGTAAGGGCGAGCGCCTAATAGACGGCGTCTTAAGTGATATTGCACCGAATACCAGCGGTACCTTGGCCGTAGATCAGGCGCGTTCTATGTATTTATCAGAGCTTAGCTTTCAATTTGCTTGTGAAACTCTAAAAAAAGGCGGTTTTTGGGTGTGTAAAGTGTTTCAAGGCGAAGGCAGCGATGTTTTATTGCGTGAGGCCCGAGCTGCATTTACTAAAGTGTTGATACGTAAACCCGATGCCTCACGTGCCCGTTCGCGAGAAGTATATTGGGTCGCGCAGGGGTTTAAGTTAGAGCAATAGACCAAAAAATAATCATGTTTGCTCTTTGCGCTTTAGCTCATTTTGGCGTAAACTAGCACATTCTCTATAAATATATTTGCAATCCGGTGCATAAAGGAGCGCTAACTTTGAACGACATGCTGAAAAATTTAATCATTTGGTCGATTATCGTCATTATATTGGCCTCCGTTTTTAGTAATTTTGGCCCCAAAACCGAGCCTACTACCCAGGTATCTTTTACCCAATTTTTAGATAGGGCAGACAAGAATGATCTGACTTCAGCCGTGTTTACGGAAGGCCAAATCATAGGTGTCACCAAATCCAATCAACAAATTTACACCATTATTCCTACTGGACCACAAGATTTGGTTCGTGATTTATTGCGTAAGGGTGTAGATGTTAAAGGTAAATTGCCAGAAAGCCAACCGCTGTTAATGCGTATTTTCATCAATTGGTTCCCTTTATTGTTGTTTATCGGTATTTGGATTTTCTTCATGCGACAAATGCAAGGCGGCGGCGGTGCTGGCCGTGGTGCGATGTCTTTTGGTCGTAGCCGAGCACGTTTATTGACGGAAGATCAGGTTAAAGTCACCTTTGCCGATGTGGCGGGCGCAGACGAGGCTAAAGAAGAAGTTTCCGAATTGGTAGATTTTCTACGCGACCCAGGTAAATTTCAGCGCTTAGGTGGCCGTATTCCGCGCGGCGTGTTAATGGTAGGTCCTCCGGGGACTGGTAAAACCTTACTAGCACGCGCTGTGGCGGGTGAGGCTAAAGTGCCATTCTTTACCATTTCCGGTTCCGACTTTGTGGAAATGTTTGTGGGCGTGGGTGCATCGCGGGTGCGCGATATGTTCGAACAAGCTAAGAAAAGCGCGCCTTGTATTATTTTCATCGATGAAATCGATGCTGTAGGTCGTCATAGAGGCGCGGGTTTAGGCGGTGGTCACGATGAACGTGAACAGACGCTAAATCAATTATTGGTAGAAATGGATGGTTTCGAGGGCAATGAAGGCGTAATCGTCATTGCTGCCACCAACCGTCCTGACGTGCTAGATCCTGCCTTATTGCGACCGGGTCGTTTTGACCGTCAAGTGGTAGTACCTCTGCCCGATGTACGTGGTCGCGAACAAATCTTGAATGTGCATTTGCGCAAAGTACCTTTGGCGGAGGATGTAAGGCCCGGCGTGATTGCTCGTGGTACCCCCGGTTTTTCCGGTGCGGATCTTGCTAATTTGGTGAATGAGGCGGCTTTGTTTGCGGCCAAAGCCAATAAGCGCTTGGTGGAAATGAAAGAACTAGAATATGCCAAAGATAAGATCTTAATGGGCGCTGAGCGTCACTCCATGGTGATGAGCAGTGAGGAGAAGAAGTTAACCGCTTATCACGAATCTGGACATGCCATCGTTGGATTGAGTGTACCGGATCATGATCCCGTTTATAAAGTAACGATCATTCCACGCGGCAGAGCTTTGGGTGTTACCATGTTTTTGCCGGAGCAAGATCGCTATAGCCATTCTAAACAACGGTTGCTGAGCCAATTATGCAGTTTATTTGGTGGCCGTATCGCCGAAGAACTCATTTTTGGTGAAATGGGTGTAACCACAGGTGCTTCTAATGATATGGAACGTGCTACACAAATCGCGCGCAGCATGGTGACCAAATGGGGTTTTTCTACCAAATTGGGCCCCATTGTATTTGGCGAAGAACAAGGCGAAGTTTTTTTGGGTCGTTCAATGACTCGTACTCAAGACATCTCTGAAGGCACAGCCGCATTGATCGATGCCGAAGTGAAGATCATCATCGAAGAATCTTATGCCCGCGCTAAAGCTATTTTGGTGGAAAAAACACAAATTCTGCATTTGATGGCGGAAGCCTTAATCAAATATGAGACCATCGATGAAATTCAATTGAAAGATTTAATGGCAGGCCGTGTGCCGCAACCACCTAAGGGTTGGGTTGAATCCGATCTGGGTGGACCTACTGGAGGTGATGCAGTACAAGTTGCCGATGCGGCAGGCACGGACGATAAAGCAAAGCCAGATGGATACCCTACAGATCCCAAAAAACAAGATGGCTTAGTATAGGTTTTCTTGCATGTGGCAATGTGGTGCTTACAATTTAGATCTGTCACAACCCATAGTAATGGGTGTGGTTAATTTGCATCCTGCTTCTTTTGCCAGTATCAGTTATAGGCCCTCTGTAGATGAAAGCGTAGCACAAGCGCTGAATATGGTCAGAGAAGGTGCTGCTATCATAGATTTAGGCGCAGAGCCCACCAATCCACAACAGACAACCACAACCATTAGCGCCGAAGAAGAATTAGAACGTTTATTACCGGTCTTGCGCGCCTTAGTAAGCCGCGTAGCAGTGCCTATTTCTATAGACACATCTCAACCCAAAGTGATGCAAGCAGTATTGAACGAAGGGGCAAGCATTATCAATGATACACGCGCTTTAGCCTATGAAGGTGCATTAGCAACTGTTGCTAACAGTGATGCGGGTGTGTGTTTAATGCATCAAGGCGATGGTAGGGATATCAAAATCATTGGCCAATTTTTATGGGACAGAGCCGAAGCCTGTGTAGCGGCAGGCATAGCCAAACAACGCATCGTTTTAGATCCAGGCATAGGTAATGGCCACTTTGGTAAAACAACAGAGCAGAACTTAGTATTGCTAAAACAGTTAAACAAACTGTGCGCCGCCAATTACCCCCTTTTAGTGGGTGTATCACGTAAAACTTTTATAGGTGATGTATTGGGTTTGCCTCAAGAAGAACGCTTAGCAGGGTCCTTAGCAGCGATAATAATCGCTTATCAACACGGAGCGCGTATAGTGCGTGTGCATGACGTGGCGCCTACCGTGCAAGCCTTAAAAATCATACGAGCAATAGAATTATCATGAAAAAATATTTTGGTACAGACGGTATACGTGCAAGAGTCGGTGCAGCACCGATGACGGTAGAGTGGTTGTCGTCCTTAGGGCGAGCTGTAGGTAGTGTGATACAAAATCAGGGTAAACCTATCGTCATTGGCTTAGATACTCGCGAATCTAGCGCCATGTTGGGTGATGCTGTTGCTGCAGGCTTAGCGGCACAGGGTCATCATGTTATTTTAGCCGGTGTATTGCCTACGCCTGCGATTGCTTTTCTGTGTAAGCACAACGATTTTAACCTAGGCGTAGTGATCAGCGCTTCACACAATCCCTATTATGATAATGGCATTAAGTTTTTTTGTAGTGATGGTTTTAAGTTAAGCGACGAGGCTGAAACAGCCATCGAAACAGCTGTAGACCATATTGCAACCATACCTTTAGCGGCAAAACCTGGACAAATAGAATCTGATCCTAGCTTAGCGCAAACTTACGCACAGCATTGTCAAACGTTTTTTGCACCGCAGGCTTTGGCGGGATTAGAGTTAGTGCTAGATTGCGCACATGGCGCCACCTATCGTTTAGCGCCTGCTTTATTGAGTGACTTGGGTGCTACGGTACACAGTTTGCATATTACACCCGACGGACGCAACATCAATGCTGCTTGTGGCGCTACCGATTTACGCGCTTTGCAACAAGCGGTTAAAGAAAAAGAAGCGCACCTCGGCATTGCTTTTGATGGCGATGGTGATCGGGTTATGATGGTGGATGGCGATGGTGTGGTTGTCGATGGCGATGAATTATTGTGGATCTTAGCCGCGCATCAACTGAGAGAGCAGAAAGAATTGCCCGGCGTGGTCGGCACTTTGATGAGTAATTTAGGCTTAGTCGAAGCTTTAGCCGCAAAACAAGTTCCTTTCTATCGTGCCAATGTAGGCGATCGCTATGTTTTAGAAGCTTTGCAAGAACGTAATTGGTTTTTGGGTGGCGAATCTTCAGGGCATATATTGCATTTACAGTATGGCACTACGGGCGATGGCATCGTGTCAGCATTGCTGATCTTACAAGCCATGGTTAAGGCTAGAAAGCCTTTGTCCGAATTAAAAAATGGCATGGTTAAGTATCCGCAAGTGATGATCAACGTACGCCATGCAGGCGGTAAACCGGATTTAAGCTCAGTGGCTATCAAAGAAGCCGTCGCAGCTATAGAACAGCAATTAGCCGGTCACGGTCGCGTATTATTGCGCGCCTCGGGCACAGAGCCTTTGATACGTGTCATGGTAGAAGGCAAAGATGCCATCCATACGAAAGCATATGCAGAAACCTTAGCGGCACAAATTCAGACGATTTTGGCGGGAGTCTAAAGGGGATGTGCGGGATTATTTAATAAAATTGGCGGTGAATCATCAAATTCTACAATGAGCCTTAAATGACCGCCTAAAGCCTCAATGTATTCGCTTAAAGTAGAGACTAGAAAATCGTCTCGTTTTTCAAATCGTGAAATTTCCTCTTGCCTTTTTTTCAGTAGAGCGGCCATTTGTTCTTGTGTTTTTTCTCGTAAATTACGCAGGCTTCTTAGGTTTAGCTCTTCTTGAATAAGCTCATTTGCTCTGCGCAGTATTTTATTACGCTTTTTTTCAGGCAGCGCATTCAATTTATCTTTCAATGTTTTGGTCATAATCTTATACCTCAAAAAGTTTAAGATGCTCAGTAAATCGGTCATCTGCTTTTTTTATTAAATTTTTATAAAATCGCTTCTGGCTGATACCTGATTTATTTCCCGCTATCAATAAAACCCCATCGCGTTTGGTATCGAAAGCAAATGCAACTCGCCACACCCCATCCCCAACTTGGAAGCGCAACTCTTTCATGTTGCTATATTTGGATCCATTTAGGGTATCTACGCGGGGTCTTCCCAAAGTAGGGCCAAATCGTTCCAACAATGCGGCACAAGAAAGGAGTTCATCCTGTACTTCTTCTGTAAGTGCATCAAATTCTGAATTGAAAGCGTCGTGAAACCGAATAACCCAACCCATGGTAAATTATAACCTTAAAAACATATGTTGTCAAGCGCATATTATAACGCACTTTAATTCAAAAAAACATATAATTAAAATTCTTTTAGTTGAGGGGCGGATAAAAGGCCATCTTTTTGAGATACCCTTCCCCCATCTCTCTAAATGCAGTACAATAATTTATCTTAAGACAATGTTATTGAAACAAAGGGGTTTACTATGACTAAAGGGCATAAAAAAGGTTATTCGATTCTCGCCATATTGGTGTTATTTTTAAGTTTAATGGCTTGTCATGCTACACCTACAAGTGAAAGCACGGGTGAATATATAGACGATAGCGCCATTACCACTAAGGTAAAAACAGCCTTATTGGGGGATAAACAAGTATCCAGCGGCAGCATCAGCGTTGAAACCTTCAAGGGAGCGGTGCAACTCAGTGGTTTTGTAAAGAATGAAGCTCAAGTCATCCGTGCAGGTGAAGTAACCAGCAAGGTCGAAGGAGTGAAGACGGTACACAATAACCTGATTGTAAAAGCACAATAAAGTCCAGTCATACGGCCCCAATCTTTGATAACGACCGAATTCAGTTGAATTCGGTCTTTATTGGTCTATTTCAAGCCATATTCAAGTATTTATATCAAATTGAGCCTAACCCATTCAAAGATATAGACGTCTCTTTTGTATAAAAAATGTACTATAATAACTTTACTAAATGGTTATTTTTGAAACAAAGGGGTTTATCATGACAAAGATCTATAAAAAGAGCTATACGCTTTTAGCCATAGTGGTACTATTTTTAAGTTTAACGGGTTGCAGTGCCGGTATTAGCGTTGATACTATGTTTAAAGGCGCGTCGCAATTCATAAGTAGTATGTAATAACTTATTGTAAAAGCAGCATAATTTTTAAAATGTACTATACTAGCTTTACCTAAACGGTAATTTGTCAAACAAAGGAGTTTTATAATGACGAAGATCTATAAAAAAAGCTATACGCTTTTAGCTATAGTGGTGCTATTTTTAAGTTTAACGGGTTGCAGTGCTAGTGCTAGAATTGGTGACACCGTTCAAGGTGCAATGCAATTAATAAGTAGCATGTAATAACTTAGTAAAAGTACCATAAATAACCCATAAGGGACGGTTATACTGTTTTTATAGCTGTTCCTTTGGCGATAGTCTAGAAGAATGAATATCTATTTTCTGTTGTTGTCATGAATGCCATCCCATTTAGACCGACCGATTAATAAAATAAATTTTAATTCCTCAATACACTCAAGAAATTATTCTATAAACGAATGGTATTTAAGGTTTCCTTAATATACACTTGCTATAGTTAAGATAACGGTAATAGTTGATTCACAGAGAGGTGTGTCATGAGTGCTTCAGATAAAGATACAAAGTTTCAAATAATAACTTTTGAGCAACAAAGGTTGTTTGCAGCTAGAAACAAAGATGGCTATAGATTTGAATTTGATCAAAATGGTATTTGGACTACTGAAGTAGATGATTCTGGAGATGATGGTTTCTTCTTCTCTAGATTTGGCGGCGATTTTTTTCGTGGCGCTATGTCTTTTGATGATGGGGTAAGTGAGCAATCTTTAGCGGAAAGCTATATTGATGGTTTTGGTGAATACTGGAGCAAAGCTCGCAGATTAAGCGCTGAATGGAAGCAAGCGCGAAAAGAGTTAGCTCCTTTACTAGGTAAGGGGACTGAGTTTACAGCGGCAGAAATAACGCAGAAAGAGTATTTAGAGACTAAAATAGAAAGTTTAGAGCGAGAACTTGGGCCTGTATTTTTTTTGTTGGATGAGCAGTTAACCAAAAATCAAGAAAATCTTCAACCAGTTTTAGAACAACTACAAAGAGACATCAACTGGGTTAAACTGAGTATTCTATGGAATGTCGATTTATTTAACATTAAACAAGAATTGTTGTCTTGTGCTATTGAAGTTGATAGGATAGATGGTGAATTAACGCAACTTCAAGGAAAACAACTACAACCCACTGAGAAAGAAAAAAGAAGTCTATTGGCAGCAGGAAAACGAGAATGCCTTAATAAACTAGCTGAACTACAAAAAGAAGAAGCGGCCCTCAAAATTAATATTCTTCGTCATATATTTGAAAAGAATCTAGGGCTTACTGCGGAGCAGGCTGCATGCTTTATTCGTTTAATGCAACAGAATCTTTATGGCTATCATAAAAGATTAATGGATGAAAATCAGCCCAAATTTAACTCTAATGGCGATTTATGTAGTATTGACTATGCTGTATCGTTTTCACGTCAAGGCGAAAAGATTATTGCTGAGTTGCACACAACAACAGATCCTGAACTATACAGTGAATTTGAAATACTGGTTTCAGATTTAACGGATATAAACGGGGAACCGCAATGTGCGCCTATTAAATTAATTTCTACAAAAAGTAAGCCTAGTGAAAGCGGGTATTGGGATGCAGAAGGGTATCATTATTATGATCCACTCAAAGCTGAAAAGTTTTTTAATTCCATTGAAGAGAAGAAAGAGGCTTATGCTGCAAGAAACATGATAATAGAATCTCGAGATAATCCAAAACGCATACAATATAATAACCTTAGCGCTAAACTTACAGAGCTTCGCAATGAGCATACAAAACTTGATGGGGAAGCTAAAAATATGACTGTGTTGGTTAAGCTCTTTACTAGCCGTTCAAAAGCAATCGATTCACGGATGCTAGAAATAGAATACGAAATAAATGGTGATCCGCAATTAGGTAAAATAGGACTGCTTGAAAAAGTAACGGCTATAGAAAATGAATATGGAGAAAATTCTTCAACCCCCCAACCCCATATATTCTTTACTGACTCGGAGCTTACAGCAGCGTTAGCGCAAGTCAATACATTCTGTCGTTTGGATGAAAACGACTCTAAAATAAGAGGGGAAGAAGATCCTAAGCAGAAACGAAACAATCAACTTGTGAATAGGCGCGAAACGCTTATTCAAGAAAAAGAATCGCTAGTCGAAGCTAGAGAAGACTTGAATAGAGAACTTGAAGCGCTCGATGTCGCAGCTAATAAAAAGCGCAGCTCGGGACTAAATGTGTTGCTAGGTGTTGCCACGTTGTTCACTGCTGGTTTGGCATTAATTCCCGTTGCAATCAATCGCTATTTTTCGATACAGAAAAGAAATGAACGTAGGAAAGAAATAGACGCAAGTGAAAGGAAGATAACTGCACGTACGGAGGAGATAGAACGTCAATTAAATAAAATAAACAGTGAGCTAGAGGCTATTACAAATGAGATAGATGTAGCTTCTTTGATAGCAACTATGGAAGTTGAAGCACCTAAACGCAATGAATATGCCTCTTCGCACGTTGTTTCTGTAGAAAAAAGAAGTGGGAGAAGGCCTGTATGCTCGCAAACTCAGGCTTTAGATAAATGTGGATTCCTTGCCAAGCCAAATAGTCAGCCGCCAGTTTCGACACCTTCACAGACTGTTATAGAAAGGACGGCGCACTTAGATTTGGTCAGTGCAAGGTTCGGGTAGCAATAGATTAGTAAGTTACACAATAGCTAAAGGAGGAGTTGATATGACGACTGCATTGTATCTTGAAGGAGCTCCGCGAAGTTCATTCTACAATCCTTGTACACGGATTGTAGATGAGATAGCACGATTGGAAAGAATAGTTGTAGCCTACGAGATTGATATCAGTGATCGCTGTGCTGAACGCAAAAAACTAATTAATGATCGTAAGAAAAATTTAGATACATATTGGACGAAACTAAATAATCTAAATGACTATGAAAGAAAAATACAAGCAGTGCCAAGGTCAAAGGATGAAAAGAACCTGTTATTTAGAAAGTTGACTTCTGTAAGAGATCGCAATAGAGACGCTGTTGAGCCAGAAATAAGAAACACTGATACACAAATCGCGAAAGTAGATGCTATATTACTTGAATTGCAAAAGGAGTTAGAGACTAGTAGGGCACAATTGGAGCATTGGCGTGCGGCATTGGCGTTGCTCGCAAGTCTAAGGAGTGGGGAAGATGCTAGAGGCGAAGATGCACGAATAACCTATGGCCCTCATGCAACCCCAGCCGCTTAATTATTATAGAAATAAGCTTATTTCTGTTTGAGCCAATCTTTTACGGCTATCCCCCTTGTTTATTGTCCCTATATTTTGTAGAATAGCGGGTCTTTAGCCTAAGTCTGTGGTTTAGAACGACAGAAAGGCGAGAATAGAGCGAGAATTGTACATATAATAAGCAAAATGCTTAGATTTTAGGAAAAGTTATCATGAAAACATTTAGTGCCAAGGCCGAAACGG
>JAJYCX010000048.1 GCA_021778015.1 Pseudomonadota bacterium | reverse complement strand
AGTTCACGTGCAAAGTGCCTAGCCCATTCACAACCTATAGTTGTGGGATTACGGCTGCCTACAATGGCCAATTGCGGTCTGTGTAATAGCTCGCTGCGACCTTGTAAGAATAATAGCTTTGGTGGCGCTTGAATGGTCTTGAGTAATTCAGGATAAAGCACATCGTCGGCAAAACAAATTTGGCAATGACTGCTATTGTCTTGCCAAGACAGGCATTCGTCTATTAACGCCCACGGTAAAGTTGTTAAATAATCTATGGTGCTGGGTTTTAAGGCTAAGCTTTGCCACAAACGCGCACCACCAGCGATGAACTCCTCGGCATTAAGACCTTTTTGCGTGATCCCCTGCCACATGCGCAAAGACAAACCCGGCGCCAAAGCCACCGCTAAACGCGCTTTTAGAGTATTGTGATTCATTTTAAATGGGTAGTACCAAAAAATTCGGATTATTAATTATTACATGCATTATAAACAAATGCAAATTATGCTTTTTTATAGCGCCTTGGATCTTCGCCCAAAGCCATCATTGCCGTTGTGTCAAACACGCCGTAAATACATCCATGTAGGCTAGCCCGCGTGCGATCCATGCCGCTTACGGTTTGCCACAACTTTGCAATAATGGCTTTGGGCCTACGCTCTGCGCTTCGTATGTAAAAAAGCAGAAAACTTCAATTGAAACTGGATCCCCGACTTCGTCGAGGATGACAATATGCGAGATTCCCAACTGCAGTGTGACAAGGTTATAGATCTAACCGTTACACTGAAAATATAAATGGATATGACAAATTCAATACAAAGTGCAATAGTCGTGACCGGGCCCGGCCAGCTCTGAACTCAAACAACATAGCCCTGAATATAACCGAGTATAGATGGATGTGAACGAACAAGAAGCAAAGCGCAATTACCATCAAGCCATCGGCAAATCACATAACTCAAACTCTTCCGCCGCATGCCAGTTGAAATGCCACCATTCCGTGGGTAAGCCTATGAAACCACACGATACCATGATGTCATTTAATAGTTCTCGATTGTATATAGCCTCTCTGCTAGACTCCATATAGTTGCGATGAGCCGCCTCACTAAAGTCATCAAATAAAGTAGGCATGACTAACTCTAGTCCCGTTACTGTATTCACCAAGGTTAGATCCACCGCGCAACCTCTATTGTGCGCCGAGCCTTCTTTCATGTGCCCATTTTCTCTAACAGGCTTCATGATATAACGCTCATCAGGACAGTGAGACCAAAATATTTCTTGAATATGAAAAGGTCGGTATGCATCCCAAATCTTAAGTCCGAATTGCTGTGCATTCAATTTACGTTGCGCTGTTACTAACGCTTCGGCTACAGGTCTACGTAAATATGCTTTAGCATTGGCATCATAAATTATTTTTTTCGTAAAGTTATTACCGCTGGCATAAGGCAAATCAACGATAAAACTATTGTCTAAAGCCAATAATTCAACAAAGTCTACATCCGATAACTGCTGCATGGTTAATATTCCTCAGACCAAAATTCTTTTATAGCAACAGCCTGTGGTGACTGTTGCGTAGGCACATTCACGATGAGCACAGTAACAAGAATGCGCTTCGTCGACACTTGGTTAGCATTTTCAAAGGTTAATAGCACGGGCATTTGCACTTTCCAAGTGTATTGCCCCATCAATGACCCTTCCTGCAAGATAACGGGTTGGCCTGAAACCAGTCCCGTTAAATTAACTTGCTGTGTAATCACTTGATTTACCAATTGACTGTCAGCTAAAGTTTGGCGAAAAGAACTTGCACCATCTGATGTGAAATCGTTGGCCAGGAGATAATCAAATTTTTGCTTGTAGGTAATCGCATTAAAGGTATAAACATTTCCAACGACTTCTTGCACCCACATTAATAAATCTTGACGTGAAAAGAGACGACCATTTAAGGCCTGCAGAGGCGTAAATTGTTTTTGTCCCTGTTCTAGCTTCACTTGAAAATAACGGGGCTCTTCTGGATTTCGAATTCGCCAAAATATGGCTATCATTAAGCCGATGATGACGATTGTCGCGGCAATCACGGTTCTGAAAAAGATTCTGTTTTTTCGATCCAGACGATTTGCCATAATTATTCCTAAAAATCAACCTAGGGTTTGCGCTACGAATTGCTGCACACCCACGCCTTGCAAACTATCTAAGTTCATTTGTCTGGCTACAGGATCAATCAACGGCACGGTACGTACAATTGTTAAAATAACATTATACATATTGGTAAAACTACGCGCCTGACTAGTCCATTGTACGCGTACGGGCACCTTGACTTGCCAGGCATACGTTTTAGCGCCATTCGCCATCGTCATAATACCTTGATCTAAGATAGTCGGCGCTTGCGCCACGCTAGCGGTTACTACAAAGAAACCTTGCATTATCGTTTGCAAATTGAGCGATGCTTTGATGGCGTCCAAAAAATTTTGCCCGCCAGCAACCGTAAAATAAGTGTTTTTAGTTTCTTCTAGTTGCTGTTGATATTCTGCATAGTTGAGTGTGAGCGCCGCCGTCGCTGCGCGCGAAGACCAACTTAGCAAAGCAGCATCGGATAAACTGGGCGAAGTAAGGGGTTGAATTTCAACTAAACCACCCACTACGTTGGTAGCAAAATAGCGCGGCGCGGGTCGTGTGGTATAAAGATAAAAAAGGATCACCATCATCAAGACGCACAATACCACTAAGGCCAACACAGCCCCCATCAAAAATCTATAGCTATCGCGGTAATAGTTATTTCTTAAGCGCACTATTTCTATGGCGCTTTTGCGCGCACTATAAGCCGCCTTCTTGTCTTGTTTCATTTCTTCTTCTGCCATGAAAGCCTCCTCATCGCCTAGTTTGTAAACTTATCGCCTAGCATTTAAACGATAAAATGTGATTTGTATACGTCTATTCATTGCTCGGCCATCGACGCGTTGATTGTCGGCAATGGGGAACGTACAACCATACCCTATCGCATAAATGATCGGTGCTTTTATTTCTTGGTTCTTTAAATAGTCTGCTATATCTTGTGCTTGTTGTCGCGATAAAGCCACCGCACGCAGTGGATCACCGCAATTATCACTATAGCCACTCACCTTGACCGTTTCCACATCAAATAAAGAAATATAATCGCTCAATACATTCAAGGTTGCGTAATTAGCGCCATTTAAATGTGATGAGTCCAGAAAAAAGAATTTATCCTCAGGCAAAACCAACATAGTTTGTTGCCCTGAATGAATCACCGTCACTCCCCCTGCCTGTAACTGCTTTTCCATGTCGCTGATCTTCTTCTCACGCTGTTGTTTAGCATAAGCCTCTTTCGATAGGGGTGCCTTCGTTGGGGTGGATGAACAACAAGCCACCAATGCAAAGGATATCGCTAAGCATAACATCATACATTTTAACATTTATTCTCTCTCACCCTTGACAAATCGCATTCGCCATATGGCTTACTGTTCCTGCATAATAGATTGAATTATTATACTGTTCAAACACAAAAAAATTAGCAAATGCTAACAAACCAGGCCCACCATCAGGCATAATCAACACCGCCTCGGCAGTACTATCCGGAATAGGTTGCCCATTGGTTAAAGTAACACCCGCTTGTTGCCAAGCAGAAATCGAATGCCAATTGTTTTCACCTACCTTCAAACTTAATTGCGCTGGCACGTTGACTTCATAACCCCAGGGT
>JAJYCX010000047.1 GCA_021778015.1 Pseudomonadota bacterium | reverse complement strand
AGTAAAACCTTTGTCTAATGCCGCAGTATAAATGAAAGGTTTAAAACTAGAACCGGGTTGTAGTGCTGCTTGTGACACGCGGTTAAAACTACTCTGCATATAGTTAAATCCACCCACTAGAGCACGCACAGCGCCATTTTGTGGTGATAATGCAATGAGAGCACCTTGTACTTCCGGAATTTGTGCCAAACGCCAGCTGTTGTCTGCTGTAGGTAAAATATCGACGATATCGCCGGCTGCGACAATGTCACTTGTGCTTTTAGGCGATGGGCCTACGCCACCATCACTACCTGCACGTCGTGCCCACGATAACCCTGGCCATTCTAGGCGTATGATGCGTTTATCGCTGGTAAAGACTTCCGCATAATCGTTGCCTACGCTAAAGACTACGGCAGGGGTTAGAGGCGAATAAACAGGTTGTTTTCTGAGTGTGGCTAGCCAAATGCTGTGACCTGGATTGTCATAGGCTAAGTGGCGACGTGGGCCGCGATAACCATGGCGTTGGTCGTAATTCAGTAATTCTGTTTGTAAAGACACCTCGGCTTGTTGTTGTAATTTACATTGTATCGTGGTGTAAACAAGCATGCCGGAAGTATAAGCATCTTCACCAAATTGGCCGATAATGCCATTGCGGATCATTTCGCCTACATAAGGAGCGGGGCATTCGATCAAAGAGCCATGCATGGTGGCTGTTTCTGGTTCGGCGATAGCCTGTTGATATTGTTTTTGTGAAATATAACCGTGATCCAACATACGCGATAAAACGTGGTTGCGGCGATCTAAAGCAGCGGCAGTGTCGGCTAGAGGATTAAGCGACGAGGGCGCCTTAGGAATGCCAGCTATCATGGCTATTTGTGCCAGAGTCAGTTGATTGAGGTGTTTGCCGTAATAGGTTTCTGCGGCTGCTTCTACGCCATAAGCACGATTGCCATAAAAAATTTGATTTAAATAAAGGTCTAGAATTTTTTGTTTAGAAAAAGCCTTGTCTATTTTAACAGCCAATAAAATTTCACGTAATTTACGGGTATAGGTTTTTTTATTGTTTAAGAAAAAGTTGCGTGCGACTTGCATGGTGATGGTGCTACCGCCTTGAGCTTTGGTGCCAGTGGTGACCAATACCACGGAGGCACGCACTAACCCCACTAAATCTACACCACTGTGCTCGAAATAACGCTGGTCTTCAGTAGCGAGCACGGCTTGTATGAGTTGCTTGGGAATTTGCTCATAAGGAACTGGAACGCGTTTCTTTTCGCCATATTCGGCCATGAGTAAGCCTTCGTCGGAATAAATGCGCAGCGGCACTTGCAATTGAATGTCTTTGAGTACTGAAATATCGGGTAAACCACGTTCTACATGCAAAATTAACAGGACTATAGCCACTGCCCCTAAGCAGAATAAGCCTATGAGCAAGAAAAGCAGCCGTCGCAGCCATTTTGTGAAAAATTTCATCGAATTAGGTTACCCATTAACTATAAAGACGGGTCATTTTAGCATTTTCTATGGCTGGGTGGTATCTTTTTCCTTGATGGTACAGAACGTTATCCTTGCCGTAGCTGGGACTACAACATTGTCATCCTCGACGAAGTCGGGGATGACACAACTCGGTGGTTACAGGGAGCAAAGAAGAAAAAGAAAAGCTATTGTTTTTTATTCAATAATGCATTACAATAAAAACCATAAATGCAACCCCCCGTTGATAACACATGGGGGACTTTATGGCTTTATTATTTCCCAGAAAAGCACATGCTGTGTTAGGGCTAGATATCAATGCCACAGCAGTTAGAATTTTGGAATTGCGCCGTACTGATAAACAGCTTGGGGTACAAAGTCTTGCCATAGTACCTTTAATGCCCAATGCCATCGTAGATAACCTAATTAAAAGTCCGCAAGATGTGATCTCAGCCATTAAAGCTGCTTTAGGTCAGATGCACTTTAGTACACGTCATGTAGGCATTGCACTGCCTACCACGGCGGTTATTTCAAAAACAGTAACTATCGATGCCGGTCTTTCTGAAGAAGAATTAGAAGCACATGTACAATTAGAAGCAGCGACCGCTATTCCTTTTCCCTTAGATGAAGTGTGTATGGATTTTTCAGTTTTGGGAGTGAATGAAAAAGATTTCACTAAAGTGGATGTTTTATTAGTGGCGGCGCGCTTGGCACAAGTAGATGCGCGCCGCAATGTGGTAGAAACCGCGGGCTTAGTTGTGGATTATATAGAGGTAGACAGCTTTGCGGTAGAAAGATGCGTTAATTATTTAAGATATAAAGATGCTCCTAAAACCATAGCGGCGATCGATTTTGGTCCGACCACAATGACTTTAACCGTAATACACCAAAGACGGGTTATCTATACTCACGAGGAATTGTTGAGCGTGCAACCATTGACAGAATCTTTAACGCCTTTATTGCGACGTGCTATGCAAATGTTTCTTTCTTCTGCAAAGAGTCATCCGGTGGATGAGATCTTACTATCTGGCTCAGAGTTAAATGGATTAACTGCAATAGTTTCTGATGATTTGTCGTTACCTGTAACCATAATAAATCCTTTTCACGCGATGCTTTTAACCGATACAGTAAACGCACTACAGCTGCAGCAGGAAGCATCGGCTTTTACAATTGCTTGTGGTTTAGCATTGCGAGGGCTAATGCATTATGACAGAAATTAACTTACTTCCTTGGCGGGATGCTTTACGCAATGCGATAAAAATAGAATTTTTAATTGTTATGACCATCATTTTGGCGTTGGCACTTTCCATCTTGATTATAGGCGCGAATATTATCAAGTCTAAAATGCAACGCCAGCTGAAGGTCAATACTGCTTTGCAAGCAAATACGAGGGTATTAGAGGCCAAATTTTCCGCAATCAAGACAATTAAAATCGAATTAAATAACTTAGCTGCTAAACAAGATGCCTTAGAGAAATTGCAATTAGAACGCATACGTACAGTGCGTTTATTGGAACAAGTTGTTTATCAAACCCCACCGGGGGTGCATTTAACGCGTCTTGATAAGAAAGGATTGCAACTAATTTTTGAAGGTGTAGCCGAATCGAATGTGCGCGTTTCAGAGTTCATGCGGAAGATAGCGCAATCCAAGTGGATTACTGAACCACATTTAATAGAGATTAAAGGTGCAGATAGTAGTAAAGGTTACTATTTTAAAATAACCGCGCAGTGTTTGTAACGCCATTGTAAGCTTTCATGTGCGGGAGATAACTTTCTTGAAGATGGGAATTAAATACACGGAGCAAGAATAAGTCTAGAGGGTGTCATCCTCGACCAGGCCGCGAGGCCGCAGTCGGGGGTCCAGAAAAGCTTGATTTGAAACTGGATCCCCGACTTCGTCGAGGATGACAAAATTCTGGGCCCAAGGCGTGCAGCTTAGATAGAGAAATTTTGCAAAGAAAGAGGAAAAAAAATGAATCTCAATGAATTAAACTTCGACAGATTAGGCTCATGGCCTATACGCGTGCGTATTATCGCATTGACAGGAATATTTCTATTTACTCTAATTTTAGGATATCTATTTCTAATCAAACCCCGCCTAACTCAGTTACACAATCTTGAAAAACAACAAAGCGATTTAGAATCACGTTATCAACGCGAGCGCCAACAAGTCGCTGTTTTGTCTGAATATGAAAATCAGTTAGTCAGCATGCAAAAAACAGTAACAACGTTAAGTCTGCAATTAACCACCGCGAACGAAATCCCACCATTAATCGATACTATTGCCAAGTTGGCTGTTGCCAATGATTTAGCCGTTAACTTAGTCAAACCTGAACAAGAAAGCGTTAGAGAATTTTATAGTGTCATGCCGATTAACATTGCTGTGACGGGCGATTACCATCATTTGGCTTTATTTATTAGCCAACTTTCTACTTTGCAAAAAGCAATGACCTTTGATGATTTTACTATGACCACATTAAACCGTAAAACAAAGGATGATTCTGGTTTGACC
>JAJYCX010000011.1 GCA_021778015.1 Pseudomonadota bacterium | reverse complement strand
GCGGGCCCCCGTGCCTGCCCTAACATGGGCAACCACGGGGGGTTGCCCCTACGGCACCTTTTTACAATTGATCTAATCTAAACAACTCAAAAAAATTCTTCGTCGTCTGCTCTGCCACTGTTTCTACGCTCAGTTGTTGCAATTCAGCCAATTTTTCACCCACGTAATGCACAAAATCGGGATAATTGGCCTTGCCACGATGCGGCACTGGCGTTAAATAAGGCGAATCGGTTTCAACCATTAAATGGCTTAACGGTAATAGGCGCGCAATATCTTGCAAGGCTACGGCATTTTTAAAGGTCAACACGCCTGAAAAAGAGACATAAAAACCCATATCTATAGCCGCTTTGGCCATCGTTAAATCGCCCGCAAAACAATGCAATACCCCACCTACTGTTGTGGCATTTTCTTCCCGTAAAATGGCAATCGTATCTTCGTTGGCATCGCGACTGTGTACTATCAATGGTATTTGCATGGTAATGGCTGCTTGTATATGACGCCTAAAACGCGCTCTTTGCCAATCTAAATCGCCCTGACTGCGATAATAATCCAACCCAGTTTCGCCTATGGCCACTACTCTAGGACGACTAGCCCATTCACATAGAGTGTCTACACTGATTTCATTCTTTAATTCGGTATTAGGGTGTATGCCTACACTACACCATACAAAAGGATAAGCACGGGCAGCGGCACAGACGGCATCTAGATTATCTTCATCTATGCACACATCTAAGAAATAGCGTACGCCTACGCTATTGGCGCGCGCAAAAAAGTTTTCAAATTTACCCTCAAAAGGGGTTAAATCCAATTGATCTAAATGGCAATGGCTGTCTGCCCAAATAATCTCTTTTCCCATAAAAGGTCCTATAAAGTATCCGTAAGATGGTTAGAGTCTAGCATATCTGCTAAATAGCCTTCTATTTTAGCGCACAAAGATACCCCCTTATCCGCAGCAAATTGCACTCCTATGCCTGCTGGCAAACCGCGCTGCGCCGATTCTGGCGTTATCCAAACCACATGGCTCGTGATATGGTGCTGGTCGCTGTCATCGGGCAGTTGCACCGATAAAGACACCGCATCGCCCAAAGAGAATGGCTGTTGCGTGCGTACAAATAAACCGCCATTTTGTATAAACGGCATGTATTGCTTATAAAGCGTTGCTTTGTCTTGAAAGGAAATTGAAAAATGATTAGGTTGATTGCCCATAGTTAATATCAATACTCGTGCTTACGCCAAAATGATAATAACACTAGCTTAACAAAAAAAAGGCCCACTGAAAAGTGAGCCTTTAGTTTGTAACATGCCTATAACGGCTATTTTTTTATTTGCTTGGAATAGGTGTTACCTCCGGTAACATCGATGCAAAAAAACCTTTCTTAGGTTTAAAGAAATCCGTATTGGCAGCGCCTTCAACTTTAGCTTTAGTTTGGCCGTGTATAGCCCTAACCGCTTCACCCGCAGTATCCAATACCTTAGCGTCTTCTCTGGCTGCTCTATTCAATGCTACACTTCCACCGATTGAAGCACTCGCGGTTAATCCCACCGCTACAGCAATCTTGAACGAAACTATGGGCGCAATAGCCGCTATTACTGGTGTCAATATTGCAGGCGCAACACCAAAGGTAACAAAGCCCAATCCTACAAGAAAACCAGCCCCCAAAATAAGCCCTATACCCATCAAGGCATAACCCGCCACTTTTTTATATGGAGAGGTAGCATCTTTACTTTTTTGTATCAGGTCATTTAACTCTCCTGACTTATGCGCAGGTTGGAATGGACCCTCCTTAGCCCCAAAACGATAGTCCATATGATTTTTAAGTTCTTTGTTCACCGCATTTAATGTCTGCGCTAAAACGGCAGGTTGAACGGCTTTATCATTTTTAGCCGTTTCCATCTCACTCTGTAATTTTGTCATTTGAATGACGATAGGATCTTCTTGTGGATTACCTAGAAATGCTTTATAAACATTCGTGAGTTTTTTGTTTTCCTCTAATGCAGTATCATAACTTTCTGCAGCCAGATTAAATGAAAATAATTCATAAGGAACCTCCCCCTTATTATCTTTAACATTAATATACGCGCCCGCAGCAATCAAGGCACTTACCACATCTACTTCACCGGCCGCAGCAGCATGATGTAGTGGCGTTAATCCTTGCTTATCGGTAGCACTAATATCCGCGCCCGCAGCAATCAATAATTGTATTACTTGCTCTTCAGTTGCACCACCATATATCTTTGATATAGCAGAATAATTATGACCTTTTGCAATTGAGAATAGTTTTTCATTCAATTCATTTTTATGCTTAACAATTACTGCTTTTATGTTAGCGTTTAATGCATCAATTTCTATAACGTGAATCTGTGCGCCAGCGTCTAACAAAGCCAAAATTCTGTCATTTTCTTCTTCATTTATTGCCAAAACAAGTTGTTCATTTAATTTTTTTTGAACCGCTTCGGCCCAACCTTCAACTTTATATTTTCTTGCATAAGACAATACAGTGCATCCGTTTTCGGATTTAATAGTAAGATCGGCTCCTTTACCCAAAAGCATATTAAATACATCTATATCAATGGGATCTGACTTTACAAGCTCAATCAATGGCGTTATACCATCTTGATTTACAAAATTAACGTTTATTGATTCCTTTTCTAACAATTTTTTTGTTAACACGGAAAAACCACCCGTTACAGCTTGGTGCAAAGGGTAAAAACCATCATCATCTTCTTCTTTACCTTTAACGAAATTAGGGGTACCTTTATCAATAGCCTGTAGAATTTGATGTGTTATAAGTGAAATGGAGCCTAAGCTAGTAATCAACTGTAATGGTTGTTGCCCATCAAAAAAACCTCCATTAAAATCCATTGTCGCGACATAATTTCCATAGTTAGTGTAAAATGCTTCTGTCAGCAAGTTGCGTACTTCCTGAATCTGCTCTATATCCATCGTTTGTAAATCCGCTTTATACACTGATTGAATATCAGCAGCCGTTAAGTTCTCTGCGGCTTTGTCATGAAACTGAGCACATAGCTCAAGATAATCCTTAGCTTTTTGCGTGATTGCTTCAAGCCCAATGTTTAACCCGATTGACTCAATTAATTCTTTTAATGTAGCAAGCCTTTGTTCAGCCTGTATTTTGGATAGATCAGCGCTCATTTTGTTTACCTTCTGAAAATATAATAATTATTGAAGCGCATTATACAGGCCAAACGTTAAGGGAATATTAAGAAAATGGTCTTTTTTTGTTAAATCTATAGTTTAGTCTAAAAAATAGACAGCTCTAGGTCAAAATATGGTCCCTTTTTGGAGAAGATTCACTGAACTGCGTCATTCTGGGTGTAAGATTAAGAAATCAGGGGAAAACTTGAATTGAAACTGGATCCCCGGCTGCGGCCTCGCGGCCTTGCCGAGGATGACACAGTTCAGTATACCTTCTCAATTTTTGTGCGGAACTAATCTTTTTCGGCTGCCGATACCATTTGCCTAGGATCGTTTGTTTGTCGTCAGAAAAGTGTATTTAATCAGCGGCCAAGGCCAATAACCTACATTCCAAGGCCAGCTGAAAATTAAGATTTAAACCCTGTATGGTCTCAGCATATAAAGTCCACAATGATTGGCAGTGTTCTAAGCCTTTGTTTAGGGAAAAACGCGCTGCCAATTGTTCTATTTGCTGTGCTCTATTTTCATAAACAGAGAATAGATGATTGTGCGTGACACTATAACGCACCATGTCTAAAAAGAAATAGGCCGTGGCGCGTAATTGCTGCTCTTTTAAAACACCCGCCCATTTCTGCGCGACCAATAAAGCATTTCGCTGTTTTAAAGCCACTGCCACACAATCATCTAACCAAGCATCCAATTGTAGCGTGTCATCTTGTGTTAACGCCCGCGCAGCCGCTAAAGGGTGATCGCGTTCTAAGCGCAACGCCTGACGCAAGTCATCTTCTGTTTTGTCGCTAAATTGTGTCTTTAACCAGGCCAGCGATTGTTCCCGCGCTGCATGCAGTACTATTGTTTGACAACGACTGCGTATGGTTTTAGGCAAACTTAGATGATGATCGGCTACTAAAAGAAAATGTACACGCGCTTTAGGTTCTTCTAGTGATTTCAATAAAGCATTGGCCGCCGCTGTATTTAAACTTTCTGCGGGCGAAATTACAATCACTTGTGCGGCCTGACTGTGTGCAGTCTTGCTTAAGCGCGCAATGAGTTCGCGAATGGCATCGATTTTAATGACTTTTTCGTCTTCGGCTTTGATGAGGGTAAAAAAATCAGGATGATGTCCGGCTTGCAACCAATGACAACTTTGACATTGCCCACATGCAGTGTGTTCTTTAGGTTGATGACATAACAAGAAAGCAGCCCAATGCTGGGCTAAATCCATGCCGCCTAGATCGGCCGCACCCGCAAGCAATAACGCTTGTGGCCACAGTAATCTATTGGATGGAAGTTGTTGTAAATACGGTGTCAACCAGGGATATAACATATTACAACCTTGTAAAAGGAACTCACAATGAACGGCCCGGAGAAACCGAGCCGCCCTTGTCTATAGCAGTTAGGCCGTCTCTACGTCTCTCATGGTCAAACGTATACGCCCTTGCTTATCAATTTCCAAGACTTTCACTCGTACCATCTGACCTTCAGACAATACATCGGTAACGCGCTCTACACGTTCATTGGTAATTTGTGAAATGTGCACCAAACCTTCTTTACCAGGTAGTATGGACACAAAAGCACCGAAATCAGCAATCTTCACTACTTTACCTTCATACTTCTGACCGATTTCAACTTCGGCCGTTAGTAATTCAATACGGCGTTTCGCTTCTTTAGCGGCTTCACCACTGACGGAAGCTATTTTCACGATACCGTCATCATCGATGTCGATGGTTACACCCAATTCGTCAATCAAGCCACGAATGGTTACACCACCCTTGCCTATAACGTCTTTGATTTTATCGACTGGGATTTGCATCGTCGTCATGCGCGGTGCGTAATTGGACATTTCAGCACGTGGCTCGGTCAAGACCTTAGCCATCTCACCTAAAATATGCAGTCGCCCTTCTTTAGCTTGTTTCAAAGCAACACGCATGATTTCTTCAGTGATACCGGTAATTTTGATATCCATTTGCAATGCCGTCACACCTGCTGCCGTTCCCGCTACTTTAAAGTCCATATCGCCTAGATGATCTTCATCGCCTAGAATATCGCTTAATACAGCAAAGCGTTCGCCTTCTTTCACCAAGCCCATGGCTATACCGGCTACAGGAGCCTTGATAGGCACACCTGCATCCATTAAGGATAAGCTACCACCACAGACACTGGCCATGGAGCTAGAACCATTGGATTCTGTAATTTCAGACACTACACGCAATACATAAGGGAAAGACATGGCATCAGGCAACACCGCATTTAAAGCACGGCGCGCTAAATTACCATGACCAATCTCACGACGCTTAGGTGAGGTCATCATGCCCACTTCGCCTACGGAATAGGGAGGGAAATTGTAATGCAACATAAAGGTTTCTTTACGTAAGCCATCTAAATCATCGATCAACTGAGCATCTTTACCCGTACCTAAAGTAGTAACGACTATAGCTTGCGTTTCGCCACGCGTAAACAAGGCTGAGCCGTGTGTACGCGGCAATATACCCGTTTGAATGGAGATAGGACGTATGGCATTCAATGCACGCGCATCGATACGTGGGCCACCGGCTAATACTTTTTCACGCACAGCGCGGCTTTCTAGATCACCGATAATAGTGCTTATCGCCTTTTTACGGGTATCGTCGCTTTCTATAGCAAATTCTGCTTGTATCGCTTCTTTGATTGCATCTAATTTATCGTGACGCGCTTTTTTGTCTACGATTTCATAGGCGCTGACAATAGCGGCATAATGTTGTTTTTCAATGAACGCCAATAATTCGGCATCGGTGCTTCGTGCAGCCCACTGCCAAGTTACAGTACCTGCATCTGCAGCCAATTCACGGATCGTTTCAATAGCGATTTGCATGTGCTGATGACCAAACATCACCGCACCCAACATGACATCTTCAGATAATTCTTTGGCTTCTGATTCCACCATCAAAATAGCATCGGCCGCACCGGCAACAACTAAATCTAACTTAGAATCCAGCAATTTTTCTTTAGAAGGATTCAAAACATATTCATTATTCACATAACCCACGCGGGCTGCAGCAACTGGACCATGGAAAGGGATTCCAGACAAAGCCAAGGCAGCAGAAGCACCCAATAAAGCAGGCACATCAGGATTAACATCGGGATCGACGGACATTACCGTAGCAACGATCTGTACTTCTTGTTTAAAGCCATCTGGGAACATAGGACGCAAAGGCCTGTCTATTAAGCGGGAAGCCAATACTTCACGCTCTGTAGGGCGCCCTTCGCGCTTAAAATAACCGCCTGGGATATTACCGCCAGCATATGTTTTTTCAATATAATTAACTGTTAATGGGAAAAAGTCCCTTTCTACAGCAGACTCTTTTTGGCCTACAACAGTGACTAACACCATCGTATCGCCCATACGCACCGTGACGGAGCCCGTTGCTTGTTTAGCGATCAAGCCCGTTTCTAGGGTGACCACATGACTTCCATATTGGAAAGATTTCGTTACTATACTCACAAATTTAACCTCTTTTAAAATACCCTTTTGGGCTTACTTAGCCGCGTATATCCAAATCACTGATCAATTGTTGGTGCTTGGCCTTATCCTTTCTGAGTAGATAAGACAGTAATTTCTTACGTCTGGACACCATTTGCATCAAGCCTCTACGTGAGTGGCGATCTTTCTTATTCACCGTAAAGTGCCCTTGTAAGCCACGAATACGGGCGCTCAACAGGGCGATTTGCACTTCAGGAGAGCCTACATCACCTTCTTGACGCTGAAACCGACTGATAATTTCATTTTTTTGTTCTTTAGCTAGCATACTATTCACTCCAAATTACATCTTAAAAACAATAATAACCACTATACTCTTCGCATTTGACCTTTAGGCTTTGTTGCCTACGCCCATCTCGCCCCAGTCATGTAGAATACTACACTCCTGGTGCTCGAGGACTCGGCGCCTCGCCTAAAAATCAACTGCTGTGAGTCTATACTCTTCGCGACTGCTACGAGCATATTGCACAAAGTTTGTGCAATCCGCGGCTGTAAAGATCCGCTATTGTAAACTAGAATCCCCTTTTGAACAAGCCACTTAAGGGGTTTTTCCCAAAACCCCAGAAATAATCATAAAAAATCATGAAAAAAACGTTTTTTTTTCATAAAACCCCTATACAAGCCTGAAAAATATGATATCTTATTTTCTCGTGGATCTGCTTGCTTAGACGTTGTTTTGTCAGTTTAAGCCGGTAGTTTAGGGTATTTAAATGTCATCTGCATATTGTTAGAGGAAATAAACATGGCAACATCAAAAAAACCAGCCGGGAAAGCGGTTAAGAAATCTGCAGTTAAAGCTAAGAAAGCTACGCGCAGCATCAAATCAACGACTAAAGCTAAGCCTTTGGCACGTAAAGCGGCACCTGCTAGCTTGAATAAAACTTACAAAGACGCCCCTACTAAAACGGAAATCTTGACGACATTGGCCGAATTTGCTGACGTCAGCAAAAAGCAAGTCACTGCCATATTCTCCGGTTTAGCAGACATCGTTAATGGCTGTATCAAAAGCAAGGCTGCTGGCGAATTTACGCTACCAGGTTTGTTGAAGATTAAAGTTGTACGCAAACCTGCAACCAAGGCTCGTAAAGGCATCAACCCCTTTAACGGCGAAGAAACTATATTTAAAGCTAAACCAGCTCGTAATGTAGTCAAAATCAAAGCCTTGAAAAAGCTAAAGGATATGGTCGCATAACTGCAACCGGATACTTTAAAAAGGCGGCCTAGGCCGCCTTTTTTTATGATACAATTGTAATCAGTGCGAATGCTGGATCTGGATGAATACTATAGATTTGAATCGAAGCGTTGTCATCCTCGACGAAGTCGGGGATCCAATTTCAAATCAAGTTTTTTCTGGATCCCCAACTGCGGCCTCGCGGCCTGGTTGAGGATGACAACGTTATCGATATAGATCAACAGTAGCAAATTAAGGTGTACCATGAGCGACGATTCCAAGCCTCCCAAAGGCCCCATACTGCCCGATCCTAACGATCCGAATCGCGTAGGCGACGGCAAGCGCACCAATATCATTGATATCAAAGAAACGCTCAAAGAACGCAAAGAAAAAAGGCAACAAAAAAAGCAAGAGAAAACTGAGCGCCGTCAGAAAGAAAAGCCAGAAAAAGAGAAAAAAAAGAAAAGTGTAAAAACAGCGATAGAGGCTGAAAAGGCTGAAAGCCATGAAATTGACCCGGTAAAAAAGAAACAAAAAGAAGAACGCGAAAAATTCAACGATAAAAAACGCTTAGAACGCTTACGCTCTAAAGTTGAAGGATGGTTAGCACGATTCAAGACTGAAGTTCTACCCACAAGAAAAACTTCAGCGGGAAATAACCCAATACGTGCTCCGGTGCATCCGCTCACTTCTAAAATGACGGGACGCGATCCCAATGTTTCCGCTGATACCACTGTACAGCCAGATGCTGCTCAACAATTACAGAACGTACTAGCGCATAAAAAACAATTAACGCTACAGAATCAAAATCAAAATACTTTTACACCTCCTACGCCCAAACCTCCGGGAGGGTAAAATCCTAGGCATTATGTCAAATGAAATGAATCATTGCTTACATTGATGACTACTAAAAAAATGTGGTCCTTATAAAATCAGGGTTTTAACCCCTGGATTGCCACGCCTTGTTCGCTGCGCTCACTGGCTCGCAATGACGAAGTTCCGTGCCATTTACCATAAACAAGCTGTTACACCCGTTCTCGCACCAATGCTGCCAACAAAGCTATATGATCTGCATTGTCATTTAAAGCAGGAATATAGTGAAATTCTTTTCCACCCGCAGTCAAAAACGCGGTTTTATTCTGCAGCTGCAATTCTTCTAACGTTTCTAAACAATCCGTGGCAAAGCCCGGTGCAATCACATCCACGCGTTTAAGTCCCGCACGTGCCTGCTCGGGTAAAAAATCGATGGTATAGGGTTGTAACCACGGCTTATAGCCTAAACGCGATTGATAACTCAACGCATATTCCGTAGGTTCTAATTGCAATGCTTCTACCACTGCGGCTACCGTCTCCTCGCAAGCCGTAGGATAGGTATCGCCACGTTCGCAATATGATACAGGAATGCCGTGAAATGAAAATAATAGTAAATCGCCACGGCCATGCTGTTGCCAATACTCTGTAATGCTACGACTGATTGCCTGAATGTATAAGGGATGACGATAATAATCGGCCACAAAAACAATTTCTGGCAGCACCATTTTAGTCGCTAAAGCACGGGCTAAACCATCGAATACTGCAGCGGTAGTCGTGCTGGAATATTGCGGGTACAGTGGAATAACGATAATGCGTTCACAAGCGGCGGCTTCTAAAACATTCAACGCAACGCTAAATGAAGGTTCGCCATACGTCATGGCCAGAGTCACCACGATATCATCTGTTTGCAAAGCCGCGGTTAAGGCTTTTTTTTGTAATAAACTAGATACCAATAAGGGCGAACCTTCTTTCAGCCAAATTTTTTGATAATTATGGGCGAGCTTAGCGGGCCTAAAGGGCAAAATAAGGCCTTCTAAGATAATACGCCACAACCACGGATGAACATCTTGTATGACACGCTTATCTTGCAGAAAGGGCCTTAAGAAAGCGCGTATGGCTTTTTTGGTAGGGGCGGTAGGCGTACCCAGATTCGCTAAGATTACGCCTGTTGCCATTTAAGTCTCGTCGTCGTGTTTGACTTCTGCATGCAAGGCGCTCATGTCTAGATCCAAAGCTTGTTGCACCAAATCGGCCAAGGCGCCTTGAGTTAAGGTGCCGGCTTCTGAAAACAACGCCACGCGTTGGCGTAGAATCATGATGAGAGGAATTTGTCGTACGTTAAAATCTGTCCCTAGATCCTTCTCCACTTCCACATTGATGCTGGCAAAACACACTTCTGGAAACTGTTCGGCCACGCGGGTAAAGATAGGTTTAAAGGCCAAGCATGGCTGGCACCAAGGTGCCCAAAAATCAATCACAATCGTTTCATGTTGGTCTAATATTTCGTCAAAATTTTGCACTGTTAATTCATGGATCATGGTATTTTCCCTTTATCCCCATCGATTCAGCACATTGTAAACCCTTTGTAGAGAAAAAGCATCCCTGCTTTGGTTATGCGCAGGACAATCAACTATGTTAAAATGTGTTTTGTAGAGTATAGCAAATTATGATTTAAAATGACGGCATGCTTTAGCCCCGGATAAACCGAACTGCGACCGAAAGAGCGCGGAAAGCAAAAATATACGTTTTTCTTACTACACAGTGTACGTAGTTACGGATATAGAATTATAGCAAAGGTAAAAGCTATGGCTGCTAGCAAACAAACAATAATAGAACTTATGGCCGCAGAATTATGCAAGGGGAAGGGCTTTCATTCGCCTCAACTACAGTATGACAAAGCTGCTTTCTTAAAGTGGTTGCAAGATCAGATAAAGTTTGTTTCATTTGAAAATTTTTGTTTAGAAATTGGTGTGCAACCGGATCATTATAATGCACATTTCTCAGGTGAAAATCGCGAACGATTGAGTTATCTGTTACGAGAAAAGAATCTGCAGCGGATCATTTTAAACTGTTTTCAAAAAGAACACTCTGAAGATAACACGTTATATCTGGCTCTAAAAAAAGAGTTACATCTTAAAACAAAGAAAGAAGCTAAAGACATAGTCGCTATTTTAGAACTTGCGTTAAATAAAAAGTATACCCCGTCTATTGCTGAAAAAGAATATAATCGTCTTTTATTGGAAGAAAGCGGAAAATAGTTCGTCTGCGAATAATCTTAGCACCCATTACGAATGGCACCTTTTAAGATTAAGGTTTTTACAAGATCTTCCCAAAAAAATACATCAAACAGCGAAACCCCAACAGTCTAAAAAAGAACTGCAGCCGCCTGCCAAATCTGAAGCAATACTCAAAATTAAAACAGATGATTATCCACAGCCTACATCTTTATCAATAACAGAGTGCACAACAGAGGTAAATGTAGCATCATCTAATTCTGAAAATATTGAACGCAGAGAAGAAAGACCTTTCCTTTCAGAAATATCTACTACCGTGCCTTTTGCCCCATTACCGCCCCCTCTAGAAAAATCCCCACTGGCTACTGAATCTAAAGAAGTAGATATTGCGCGACCTAATCCTGAAGATATTGAATCCAAAGAGGAAATACCCTTGCTTTCAAAAATGCCTAGTTGGAGGTTTTTTCACAGCTCTATCTCATTTAATCCTCCAAATCAAGAAATCACAAATCCTTCAGGAGCCTCTTCGAAAAGTAGGATGGATACCTATACATTAAATATCTTCGCGCTCAAGAAGAATGCACATAAAAAGATGCGTGCTATCCTTTTAGAAATAGTTGCACAAAAAATATTTGAGCAAGTTGGCCTGTTTTCGTCTATATCACATCTCTGCGGTCTTTCAAACTCAAAAAGGCTCTCTTCTAGCCGTTCCCAGATAGATAATGAAAATTATTTGTTTGTTAATTGGCTAAAGAGCTTTTATAAGGACTTTAATATAGCTTTACGTAAGGAATTACCTCAATCTCTGCCTGAGCACATAGACCTAAGCAATTTAAAACATTTTAGCATGCCGATAATGATGTATTTTCAAAATGACGACCATAGACATGTTGCTATTTATTCGGTTATACATAGTTTTTTCACCAAAAGATATTTTTTAGAATATGAAGCAGAAGAATGTATCGATTATTATACAAATATAGGCTATACAACAGAATCTTATCATGAAGCAGTGGAAACTCTAGAATACATGGCTAAATATAAGCGCATGATAGTAGCACTTATGAAGCAAGATCCCTATCGGCAGCGAATATTCAGCATGAACTACAGAGAGGCTGAAAATATAATCGCCATTTACGGACAGTATTTAATCGAACATCATATGCCAATAACTTTTGAGAAATATCAAGAACTAATAACAAAGAAAGAAAATCTTTTTTCACAGGTAAAATATGAGCTTTATTACAAAGTTGCTGAAAAAGTGTTTGACGCTCTACCCAATGGCCCTTCTGCCTCTTCGTTAATGCAAATATCATCTCGAATGACTTGCATAATAGCTATCATTAAACTTGCTCCTTATGACATTGTCCCCGAAGATAGTAAAAAGACTGCTGATGAGGAGACTCAAGAAAAACACATTCCTGTTGTATTACAAAATTATTGTGAAAAACTCGAAGAACTTATAATACCAGTAAGTTCAACAAACGATTCGGCTGCTTATTTGATAAGCTTTAATGCCGAAGCAATGCTTCTTCAAAATATATTGTCTGACTTAGTCGGTGAATCCATTCATTATACATGGCATAGTAAATTCTTAACTAATTTATGTACCATGGTAACTTTCTTATTAGGAAAAGAGAAAAATGAACTGCCATCAAGCCCGGTCATTCATGATTCATCTTCTTCAACTCTAGGCACACTCTCTAGTCATCCCAGTTCATTTCACGTTAAGAATCGACAAGAAAATCGCTCGCCAAGTATTGTAGTGGAGCCCCAAAAAAGCTACGGAGTAACTACTCATCCCCCGTAGTAAGAAAAACTTATGCTGGATAGATTAGCGTATATTTTCGCTTTTCGCTCGCGGTTCGAAAAATAATGGTGCTCGAAATACAATCATTACTCGGAAATATTCTTCTCTAAATATCTTTCCGCTCCCTGACGGTCGCGGCTCGGAGACAAGCGGCTCGGTTTACATAGTTGTAACCGAGCCTAGGTCACTAGAGTGGGTAGTTACCCTTGTTCTATAGACTCAATCGCTACATCCGCACTTACATCAGCAGCATAGTCCACACCAGGCCATTCAAAGCCAAATAATTTATAAAAATCTAGTCTATAGCCGTGTAAATCGGCGTATTGTGCTAACAGATCAGCATCCACTTTTTTCCATCGCGCATTAATTTCGCGTTGCACTTCTGGCGCCATTTCCCAATCATCTATGCGTATGCGTCCACCCTCATCAACGGGTACGGCTTTGCCGCAGTATAGGCGATCCTTAAAAAGACGCGTGATTTGTTCTATACATCCTTCGTGTGTACCCTTTTCTTTCATGATGTGATACAACAACGAAATATACAAAGGCACGACTGGAATAGCCGCACTGGCTTGAGTCACTAAACCCTTATTCACCGATATATACGCAGCCCCGCTACCTTGTTGTTGCAACATTTTGGTTAAACGCGCCGCGGTTTGTTCTAAGTCGACTTTAGCACGACCTATAGTACCTTGATGGTAGATAGGAAAAGTTAATTCTGGGCCTATGTAAGAATAGGCAACTGTCTTCACGTCTTTAGCCAATAGATTAGCGTCTTTTAATGCTTCCATCCACCATTGCCAATCTTCACCGCCCATCACTGCTACAGTTTGACGAATTTCGTCTTCATTGGCCGGCTCGATATTCACCGTGCTCAATTCACCGCTCATGATATTGATGGTTTTGCCCGAAAAAGATTGCCCTATGGGTTTTAATACGGAATTTAAGGTTTCACCCGTTCTAGGATTAGTGCGTCTAGGCGAAGCTAAACTATAGATCACACAATCCACGCCGCCCTGCCAATCCTTGCGTATTAAGTCTATAGTTTGTTGCTTGATTTCATCGGAATAGGCATCGCCATTGATGCTCTTAGCATATAGGCCTTGTTGATGGGCCAAATCCTCAAAGGCAGCGGTATTGTACCAGCCTGCGGTGGCAGTACGATTGTCGCTGGCTGGACGCTCAAAAGAAACGCCTATGGTTGCGGCATTCCCGCCAAAAGCCGCTACTATACGGCTGGATAAACCATAACCAGTCGAAGCACCTATGACCAATACTTTTTTAGGCCCATTAAGGGAACCTAAATGTTTTTTAACATAATATATTTCTGCTTGCACATGCGCACGGCAACCCTGAGGATGAGCCGTAGTACAAATAAAACCACGTACTTTAGGGGCAATGACCATTATTGTTTCTCCAATCGTCTAAGTTTATGGCGCAGTGTAGCGATTGGCTGTGTAGAGGTCAAGTTTGAAATAAGGGTATATAATATCTAGGTCGTGCAAATAAGGAAAAAGAAATGACCACATTTAAAGCCGCTTATTATGAATCCGTAGGGAAAGCAGAAGACGTATTAAAACTCGGGTCTTTTGAACTAGCCCCACCCCAAAACAATGAAGTGCAAATTGAAATCGTCACTTCGGCCGTCAATCCATCCGATGTTAAGACGCGTCAGGGTAATAGAGGTCCGCTAACGGTCCCTTCTTTAATCCCCCATAGCGATGGTGCGGGCATAGTCAAAGCTTGTGGTTCAGCTGTTACGCAGTTTAAGCCCGGCGATCGCGTATGGGTATACAATGCTGCCCGAGAACGAACGCATGGCACGGCTTCTACTTTAATCAATCTGCCCGTAGAATTAGTTGTGCCTTTAGCGGATAACGCTTCTTTTGAAATAGGCGCTTGCCTAGGTATTCCTGCACTCACCGCCGCAGCGTCCTTATTGTCATTGAACTGTGAACGCGGTGATACTATTATGATTACCGGCGGTGCGGGCGCCGTAAGCATGTGCGCCATTCAGCTCGCCAAAGTGTTGGGCTTAAAAACCATCACCACGGTACGTTCAGAAGAAAAAGCACAAATTGCTAAACAAATGGGCGCAGATTATGTAATCAATACCGCTACAGAAAACGTACTCGCTAAAGTCAAACACTATACGCACGATCAACTACTCAATGGCCTCATCGACGTAGATTTTGGAGGCAATTTGGATTGGAGTATGGAGGCGCTAAAGCCTAATAGCGCTATTGCAACCTATGCTTCCATGGGGAAAACTGAGCCCACACTGCCTTTTTATACGATGATGTTTAAACAATTAAATTTACATTTTATTTTTGCTTATATCCTAACTAAATCGATGCGCGCACATGCGATTGAATTGGTACAACGCGCCTTGCAAGAAAATAAGTTGAATCCATTGATTGCAAAAGTCTATACATTAGATGATATTGTACAAGCACACCTGGCTGTAGAAGCGGGTAACAAAGTAGGTCAGGTGTTGATTCGTAATGGGTGAACAATACAGTGAACTTAAAACAATGCACTACATGCTGTAGCTGCTGCCAGGGAAAAATGACAACTCAAAATCATCATCTGACATTGTTTTTAATTGTTCTACTATCGGAGTCCTCATATTGGTAATAGCAAAAAATCCCATCCTAGAGCCACTGGATTGTTTTCTTATTCGATGAATTTCTTCTTTCAGCTCATCAGGCGGAGTCTCTATCAAAGATTTTTGTTCCAACATTCTAAAAAGATTAGCAATAGTATGCGGTACGCGCCGTTCTTTATAATCACAACCACCGGGCCATGTAACTTGACGACTCCAATAATCTAAATGCGTTTTATTATTGGGATCTAAATATAATCTATCTAATTCTCGCCTGTTTTTCAAATATAGCTTAAAGGTCTCTATTAAATTATGGTCTCCTTTCAATTGTATGAGTTCTTTTGCCAGCCCTTCTAACACTGCTACAGAGAGATTGATACGATTAGTCCATTGTGCGCTTATAGATAATTTACGCGCTTTAATATAAAGCACATAGGCTGCAAACTCATTTACTAAGCTCGGTTCATATTCAAAGAATAATGCCATTTCTTTAACTTTCGTTAACTCATCTACAGTTAAACGCTCAAAATTTCTCATTGCTTCTACATCTATTATCTCTGTATAGAAACAAACCTTACGTTCATAGATCAATTGCATGATAATAGTAAATGGTGTTAATGGCACCTGCTTTTCTTCATAGGCTACGTTTTTACACTTATCTTGCATGTCCGGTACGACTACATTTCTATAATATGTCATTAATGCTTTGAATTGCTCCAACCACGCCATACCTCTGTGAATCCCCATGCAAATTAAGGTTTCTGGGATTTTCGCGATTAGCTCCCCTGCTCGTTCATTTTCAAGATACGTCGTATACACAGAACACAGTCTATAGTAAGCTGACTTTTCCCATATAGACATTTTCTCTGGCCGCATGTTACTTAATTTAGTTTTTGTTTCACGCAAAACTTCGTCAAATTTTTGTTCTTGCTTAAAGTCTTCTCTAGCATAAGGGCTAGCATTATTTTCATAGATAAAATCCATGGCTAAATGCATGGCTTCATGAAAAAAAGATATGAGAATTTCTATAGATATAACATCTTTATAAAAACAGTAAATATCTTTAGTTTCAACATTAAAAGTTCCACCGGAATTTTCTGATCTTTTAGCATTCCCTGAAAATAGCATCGCTTTATTGTATTTGACATTGAAGAAAAATTGCTTTGAGCGATCAGAGCCAGAACCCTGAGTAACTAAAGCCATTAATCTTCTAAGGTCAGGATTTAAAGAAAGATATTCTAGATAATCAATATGAAAATCAGCGCTTTTATTGTCGACAAAACAATTGGCGAGCATTGCCTTTGGAAAAGAACTGTTATCCAGCAATAGTGGGCCGCCCCGTTGCAAAGATTTAAGAAAGCTTGTCCGCATTTGAGATGGCGTTCTGAAAGTTTCCATTTTAAACTGGGGAATGACACCTCCTTTTGCCATAATACTCTCTTCTACAGTAACCCATTCCAGCCTTGCAGCAAGCGCTAAAGCAGTATCTCCTCGACAATCTACATAGTTTAAACTTTGTGTTGTTTCATATTGCAATAACATCTGTACTATTTCTAGTTGCTTACAATAAATCGCTATAGCAAAGGCAGTGGCATCATCTAAGTTACGCAGTGTTGGATCAGCACCGCGCTCAAGCAGTCGTTTAACCACTAAAACATCGCCACTGGCCGCTGCAAAAATTAACGCTGTATCGCCTGTCTTGGCACAGCGAGCATTGATGCCTTTTGGTGTATCAAGCGGTTCTAATTTTTTAAGCAGTATTTGCTCTATGAAGGCATCGTTTTCTTTGGCAGCCACTCTCTATACCTCACACTATTTTAGTCGTTTTATTTGCGCGTTAATTATACATTTTTGTGCGCGTCTCGTCTATGGCTTACACGCCTTAGCAACCGTTGCCAGGGGAGAATGACGACTCAAATTTATCATCTGACATTGTTTTCAATTGTTCTACTATCGCACTTCTCATATTGGGAAAAAAGCTTATTTTAGAGCCACTGTCTAGTTTCCTTAGTCTATGAATTTCTGCTAATAGTTCACCTGGAGGAGTATCTATCAAAGATGTTTGTTCCAACACTTCAAAAATATTGGCGACAGTATGTGGGATGCGATGCCCTTTATAATCATAACCCCCAAACCCTGTAACTTGACTACTCCAATAGCGTAAATGTTCTTCTTTATTAGGATCTAAAAAGAATCTATTCAGTATTTTCCTGTTTTTTGGCTCTTGTTTTCGTATTTCATCAAGGCGTATATGCTCTTGTTCTACTTTAAAATATTTCTCACACTGCTCTATTACTGTAGACTCGTATTTAAAAAATAATGCTGCTTTCTTGATTTGCTCTAGTTCATCTAACGTTAATTTTTTGTGGATTTTTTCAAGCCGTGTGAGTATAAAATAACTATCCTCTTGCTCACAGATCATCTGCATGATAATCTCAAAAGAAGGTGGTGCGGTATACATGACCTTTGCATTATCGCATTGCAAAGACATGAATCTCGAATAGTAATCACGCTGCAAAATACAATTTTCCATATCAGGTATGACTACAGTATTATAGTACTCCATTAATTCCCTAAACTGACGCAACCACTCCATACCCTTGTCAATCCCCATACTGACTAAGATCTCTGGGATTCTTACGATAAGTTCTACGGCGCCTTCATCCTTATATGCTAAATACATGCTATTATAGGCTTCTTTTGTTTTTGAATCAGACATGAAGTCTGGATCCAGACGATCTAATTTGGCTTTTGTTTTTTTCAAAACGGTTTCAAACCTGTCTTTTTTCTCAGAATCCTTGCTCGCATAAGGCATACAATTATTCTGATAGATAAAATCCATCGCTAGGTGCATAGCCTCATGAAAAAAACTAATGATAGCTTCTCTAGATGGTACGTCTTTGTAGAGGCAAACAATATCTTTGGTATTGCCATTAAAAAATCCAGCAGCCATGGGGTCAAATTGCAAAACTTCATTATGTTTAAAATCAAAAAAAAATATTTTTGATTTATAAAAACTGCAAGCTCCCACTGTTAAAATCATTAAACGTCTAAGTTCAGGATTTAAAAATGCATAATCGAAATAGCTTATAGGAAAATCAGCCCGGTCATTTTCTTCAACAAAACACTTTGAAAGCATTATTCTGGGGAGAGTTCTGCCGTCTCTCAGAATTGGTCCTTTTTGTTGTAAAGATGTAAGAAATTCTTTGCGCATTTGAGATGGCGTGGTATTTTCTTTGATGTGCATTCCTGGAATAATGCCCCCTTTGGCTATAATTGCTTGTTCCAAGGAAGCCAATTCGAAATTTGCAGCAAGAGCTAGCGCTGTCTTATCAATATAATTTGGCGTATTTAAACTCTGCTCTGTTTCATATGGCAATAATGTTTTGGCTATTACTTCATGCTTCCGACGGATGCTAACTATAAAGGCACTCACGCCATCTAGATTACGCAGTGTTGGATCAGCACCGCGTTCAAGCAGTCGTTCAACGAGTAAAAGTTCGCCACTGAACGCAGCCAGCATTAAAGCTGTATTGCCCATATCGGCACATCTGACATTGATATTTTCCAACGTATAAGGAGATTTTAAAGCTTCAGTAAATATTTTCTCTATCGCAGCATCGATTTCTTCGTCGGTCATTCTTTATCCCTCCACACTATTTTAGTCATTCTTTTTGAATGTTAATTATACATATTTATCCACATATCGTCTATTGCTAAAATAGGCCTCTAACTCTAAAATAGCCAGTTCAGAAAACAGTATAGCGAACCGAAAACAATGACTTACACGCCTTGGCAGCCGCCATTAGCAGCAAATACGCACCAAAGCTGGTCCGGCTTGCCCTTAAGCGCACAATCTTTGGCCATTAGCCGCTTTGCCCAACAACATCGTGGCTGGACTATTGTCATTGCCGCCTCTACGCAGCAAGCACAACAATTGCTGGATGAGATCGCTTATTTTACAGAAGATAAAAACCTTTCCTTGTGGTTATTTCCCGATTGGGAAACCCTGGCCTATGACGCTTTTTCACCACACGAAGACATTATTTCCAATCGCCTGAAGATCTTGTCGCAATCGCAGCGCTTAGAACAAGGTGTTTTGATCGTTTCCATCGCCACCTTATTACAGCGTTTGGCGCCCAAGCAATATGTCAGCGCTCGTGCTTTCTATTTAAAGCTAGGACAAAATTTAGATCTCACTTCCTTCACTCGACAATTGCAACAAGCCGGTTATCACGCTGTATCGCAAGTGTATACACATGGCGAATATGCATGCCGTGGTTCTATCATTGACTTATTCCCCATGGGCAGCACCACCCCCTTTCGTATCGATTTATTAGATAATGAGATCGACAGCATCCGCACTTTCGATTGCGACAGCCAATTGTCTTTAGAAAAAGTCTCTACCATAGACATTTTACCCGCACGCGAATTTGCCTTAGACGATGACAGTTTACAACTCTTCAGGCGTCAATGGCGTGAAACCTTCAACGGCGATCCTATGCGTTCCCCTTTTTATCAAAGCATACAAAATGGTCTTATTCCCGGTGGCGCCGAATATTATTTACCGTTATTTCACCCGCATACGCATACTTTATTCGATTATCTGCATCAAAATAGTTATTTCTTTCTGCCTGCAGACTATGACGATCTCAGTCAAGCCTGCGCCAACGAATGGCAAGATCGCTATGAACGCCGCCAACTAGACAATTCACGGCCCTTATTACCGCCAGAGCGTTTATTCATAAGCCCAACCGAATTCAAAGCACTCGTACAAAAAATTGAAAACAAAGCTTGTTTGTTAAGCGATACCGTATTGGAAAATAGCACGGGTTTTGCGTTAATAGCAGCGCCAATACTCACTATACATCCACAGAAAAAATCTGCATTGCAAGATATCATCGATTATCAACAACAAAACACTATGCGTTTATTGATCTGCGCTCACAGCATGGGGCGACGACAATTTAATCAAGATTTTTTTGCCAAACAGGGTTTAGAATTACCCGCGGTAAATAGCCTAGATGAATTTCTACAAAGCACATTGCCCTTAGCGATTATCGCCGCTCCATTATATGATGATTTCAGTTGTCCGCCTTTACACATTACCTTGATCAACGAAGCGCGTTTATGGGGACAGAAAGTCAGCGTCAGCGAAAGAGAAAGGTCGCGTCGCGAAAAACGCTACAGCGATGATTTTGCCAATCTCGCTGATTTATCATTGGGTTCAGCCGTCGTGCATTTGGATTATGGTATAGGTCGTTATGAAGGCTTAGTGGTGTTAGAAGCAGGCGGACAAAAAGGCGAATACTTATTATTATCGTATGAAAATAACGACAAATTATATGTGCCCGTATCTTCATTGCATTTTATCTCGCGTTACAGCGGCATTCATTCAGAAGAGGTATCCTTAAGCCATTTGGGTAGCGCCCAATGGCAGAAAGCCAAAGAAAAGGCGTTGGCCAAAGCACGCGACACCGCTGCTGAATTATTGGCTTTATACGCCAAGCGCAGCGCTTTGACGGGCCATCACTTTAATATAGACGAATTGGAATACCAACAATTTTGCCAAGGATTTGCCTTTGAAGAAACGGTAGACCAACAACAAGCCATAGATGCGGTGATTGCCGATATGGCTGCGGATACGCCTATGGATCGCCTAGTCTGTGGCGATGTGGGCTTTGGTAAAACGGAAGTCGCCATGCGCGCCGCTTTCATTGCCGTTATGAATAAAAAACAAGTGGCCATCTTAGTCCCCACAACCCTCTTGGCTGAACAACATTATGCTTCTTTTCTAGATCGCTTTGCCGATTGGCCCGTCAGTATCGCCGCCTTATCGCGCTTTCAATCGACTAAAGTGCAACACACTATTTTGGCGCAATTGGCCGAAGGTACTGTAGACATCGTTATTGGCACCCATAAATTGATTCAACCGCAGGTTAAATTTAAAAACCTAGGTTTGGTGATCATCGACGAAGAACATCGTTTTGGCGTGCAACAAAAAGAAAAATTAAAAACCCTGCGTGCGGAAATTGATATATTAACCTTAACCGCAACGCCTATTCCGCGCACACTGAATATGGCCATTGCCGATCTGCGCCAATTATCCATTATAGGTACGCCGCCACCGCGTCGCTTAGCCATTAAAACCTTTCTACATGAATATGACAGTGGCTTAATACGCGAAGCCATTTTGCGCGAGATTCATCGCGGCGGCCAAGTGTATTTTCTACATAACGATGTGTCACAAATAGAACGTATAGCACAAGAATTGCAAACCCTGGTCCCGGAGGCCAGCTTCCACACCGCTCACGGGCAAATGCATGAACGTGAACTAGAACGCATCATGGGAGACTTCTATCACCAACGTTTTAATGTGTTGGTATGCACCACCATCATCGAAACCGGTATCGATATACCCACCGCAAATACGATTTTAATTAATCGTGCCGATCGTTTTGGCTTAGCGCAATTGCATCAGCTGCGTGGTCGCGTAGGCCGTTCGCACCATCAAGCCTATGCTTATTTATTCGTACCAGAAGTTGCTTTACTCAATAAAGATGCGCAAAGACGTTTAGAAGCCATCACCGCATACGATGCCTTAGGTGTAGGCTTTATCTTAGCGACCCATGATTTAGAAATTCGCGGTGCGGGGGAATTATTAGGTGAAGATCAAAGCGGGCAAATTCAAAGCGTAGGCTTAACCCTATACAGTGAATTATTGGAAAAAGCCGTTAATAGCTTAAAAAATGGTGAGCCTATAGACTTTTGGCCCGATACTACAGAAATTAAAATCAATTTACCCACCTTAATTCCAGATGATTATCTTCCCGACATCCATGAGCGCCTAGTATTATACAAACGCATTTCTGCCGCCAAGAATGATGCCGATTTGGATACCTTGCAAATCGAAATGATAGACCGCTTTGGCTTATTGCCTGAACCCACGCGCCATTTATTTGCCGTCACTGCTTTAAAGTTACAAGCCAAGTCTCTGGGCATTACCCGCATTGATGCCAACGAACAGGGTGGAAAAATAGAATTTGCAGCTAAACCCAATATCGATTTAGCCAAGCTCATCGAATTGATTCAAAGCGACCCTAAGAACTATAAACTAGAAAACGCACAAATACTGCGTTTTCATGTTAAAGTGGAAAAGAGCGCCCAGCGTTTGCCCTGGCTGATACATTTGCTGGAAACACTACGCTAATCGTAACGGCTTGTGCCTTATTGAAAAAGCACATATTGAATACTGACTCGTTTCATATCCACGATACTTCAAGAACTTTCAATGTGCTACTATCCTAATTATACTATTCATAATGAAACCCATTTTACTCGGATCTAATAATTGGCATAGGCCTGGATCATTTTTCTCTTTGGCGAGTTGTAGTGCTGATTTGCCATCTCTATCTAAAATCGTAGTATTAGCGTTTAACTGAAGTAGTAATTTCACGATTTCTATTTTTCCCGCGGACACTGCTTGATGAAGGGCTGTTTTTCCGGAACCAGCCCCTTGCCGATTAATATCTGTTATTTGCCCGCTGTGAATGAGCATCATAAATTTTTCTATATTTCCATGTGCCGCAGCTTGACGCAAAGCTAAATGTGGGTCATCGGAATATTCAAATTCCTTTTTAAAATGACTGACATTCGAAATGCTAGAACTGGAACCAGAACTTGGCCCAGAACCAGGAGTAAACACATTATCGCTCAAAGAGCTGGGATTATGTTGTCCAGTATTACTCGTCGTGGAAAAGATAGGATTTTCTATAGGACTGAGGGCTTCCTTTCTTGATTTTTCTGCTTCGATAGATAGCAAAAGAAATATCGCCTTTTGATGTCCCTGCCCTATAGCCTCACGACACCAAAACTCTGCTTGTTCCAGATCCTTTTCTGTACCATCACCATGATAATATAACCTTGCAAGATCATACAAAGCCGACGAAAATCCTTGTTTTGCAGACTTAGCACACCAAAAAAAGGATTCCGTCATATTTAGCTCTACTCCTCTGCCCTCACCGTACAGCATGCACAACAAATGTTGCGCCCGTGGATCATTGGATTGCACAGCCACTAGACATCGGTCAAAAGCTTCCTTTTCATAATCAAAAATAATCTTTTCATAATCTGCTTTATTCGACAGAGCTCTTAATTCTGCTGCACGAAAAAAGAGATCTTTAGCAATCAGATATTGTGCCTGTGGATGTCCACCATTCGCGGCTGAAAGACAAAGTTTAGCAGCTTCCACACGATATCTCTCTTTAAATGAAGGCTCCTCATCATAGAAACAGTACAATTTGTATTGAGCATAAATATTGCCTCTTTCAGCCAACGCAATTAACTGCGGCAGAAAAATTTCACCTTTTTCTTTTACCTCAGCATAAATACTGTCAGCAACTTCTCTCTCACTCTGCTCAATAGAATCTAGATTACGCTCAGGTCCGTTTGCGTAATTTACAACTTTTCCCGAATCCTTCTTTGCCTCTTTTTTCCCCTTTGATTTTTCCCGTTTTAATTCTTCTTGTTGTGACACAATGCACGATGGTTCTTTCTTAGCCTCTACATAGCCCATTCTAAATTCTATAAATTCTTTTTTGAGTTCTTTTTTATTTACATGACATGCAATAATTTCTTCGGCCTTTTCTCTATATCCAGATCTTAATTGCATTTTAGCCTCTTGCAGCCATTTTTCTTCACTAGCATCACTTTTTTCTAAAATTAAAGAAAAATCTGCCTTGACATCAACAACCTTGTCTTTAGTTAAATTATTCACCAAGGTGTTAATTCCATGTTCTTCTGGTTGATAGATTATCATCTGGCTATCGGCTCGAGTTAAACTGACAAAAACCTCATTGCAACTTGTAATGAGGTCATTGTTATTATTTTGTTTTCTAATAGAATGCTTAGTTCTATCTTGTTCAAGAATCCTACTGGCATCTTTGAATATATCCGGCGAAAAGGGACGATACACCAGAACGACTTTAAATTGCCGACCTTTAATTTCTTCTGGGGTAAGTACTAATTGCGTATTAAATTTTCTTTTTGCCTCGTCTAAATATTCTTTAGGCGCAACAACTGCAAAACTTGGATTCTTACATCCTGCGTTAAATAATGCCTGTTTTTGAGCATCTATTTCCGTGATCCAATGCACTGATCCTGGAGCAGAATGTTCATTTACTTTTACTTCTAACTGTATAACCTCTGTTTTATCCATTTTTTCGGTTAACTTTTTTCTGATGTCCAACCATCCGTCAACCCATGGCTTAGCGGCTGGGAATGATCGATAAGAAACTGGCAGATTAATTTCTTTTATCTCCTGCTGACGCAAAGATGAATCTTTCATAATTTTAACAAATCCATCCTTTATAAGGAGATAGTTTGAACTCGCATCTCTAACGGTCTGTAATGAATCTCTAAAGAAAACAATACGTAATCCTCTAGCAGCTGACCATTGAATGAGATTTTCTATCTCCTTTTTAGACAAATCTTGAGCCTCATCTACAAGCACCAATGTGATAGCTTGCTCATCTTTGCTCTGTTCTTGTAGATCAGCAAAATCTTCGCTTTCTTCTTTTATGCTATCTGGGCAAGCTTCATATGCCGCATAAATCACCGCCCTTAGCGCCTGTTGCTCTTCTCCCTGAGCAATAAAACTACCCATTCCTTTTTTCACATAGTCGTCTTTATTCGAAATTTTTCTAAATTCCTGATATAACTGCATAGCATCCATTTCCATAAAACGAACTTCCGGAGCATCTGCATGCGTAAAAAAATTTAAAGATGAAGAGGAGCTGCTATAATGGCCCTTATTTTGAGATCTGTTTCGAGTCTTTTCTTGGTTCCTATATCTTTCCTTAAAGCTCTGTGAATAATCTTCCCACCATTTTTCAAATTCGTTTAAAATGGTTTCTCGACTTTTCAATTCCTTATGGCCACCATCGGTGCATAGCCACTCCGCATACGTTTTAAATTGTACTGTTTTTTCTACTCTTTCCTCTTCTTTACCTTTTTCTTCTTCTTTATCTTTTTCTTCCTTACGTTTCGCTGTTTGTGCGGATTCATACTCGTCTTTCATACCTTTTACTACCGCTGCCGATGAAGCAATACAAATGACTTCACCATGTGGATTCTCTTCCATCCATCTGGATGCTAAGAACAATGCACTTGAAGTTTTTCCCGAACCAGCAACACCATTGACTATACAAGGCCCATCGATCTCTACAATATCATTTTGGGGCTGTGATAATAGAATATATTTCCCCAGATAAGATTTAAGGCCCGTAACTTGTGTAGTATCTACTGCTTGCAGAATATCTTTGAATTGTACCTCCTCTGCACTCGAGGATTGTACTTCTTGTTGATCTGGAATAGGAGATGATTTTGACGCAGAGGACAATGAACGTTCCCACTTAGCATATTCATGATTCGGTAAAGCTCTTACAAAAACCAGAACTCTTTTACCTTCTATAAATTCTGTGGTTAAAATAAGTCTGCCTTTCTGATTAGTACGAATGCTCCAATAATCTCTTCCATCGCCGTTATGAACGTGTAGTTTTTCTAAATGAAGTGCCTGATATTGGCCCGCTTTTAGTTGCTCTAAAGCCTTTTTATATTCTTCTTGTAGTTCTTGCGGAAAATCCACACCATCCCAATAATAAATAGGATTTTTAGTATTTATAGGGCTGCCTGAGCCACTGGACGACGCAACTTTACTTATTTTTCGCTTCGGCTTTTGTTTATGATTGTGATTATGACTGTGTCTCTTTTTACCCATTTTACGCTCGCTAATTATATTAATATTATTTTTTTGAGGGATTATTGTACAATATGGTATTTCAAAATACAACCTTTTTACGATTTCATGTTAAACTCACGCACAACCAGCCGCGATTATGCAGCTGATTGATTTAAATAGAATATGGCTTTGGAAAAGAGCGATCAGCGTTTGCCTTGGTTGATGCATTTATTGGAAATACTACGCTGATTAGAGTCTATGGTCTCCGATTAGACATTCTGAGAATTCTGAACGGGATCAACAAGTACTAACCGTGGAGCGTGAGTAATCTATTATTTTAATGGGAATTGTTGTAAAATAACACCATAACATGGCGGTGTAATAAGAGGGCAATTGGTTATGTCTGCTAGCAGTGCTTTTATTAATGATGAAATTTATTTCAAAAACATAGAAAGTTTAATTACAGAAAAGTATAAGCGTATTAAGGGATTACCAGAAAAACAATACCTCAATATACTATCCCAACTATATTGGGTTCAAGAAAATAAACGCTTTACGCCACAAGCCGATGCTTTATATGATAAAAAGAATAACTGGGCTACTCATCTTAACCGAGAAATTCTCCGTGCCTTATGTCGTATTGAAATGCTATTACTTTTGCGTGAAGTCAATGAGGCTAATTGTTCAGAGTTATATGAAGAGTTCACAGCAGAACAATGTATTGGGGATAGATTACAGATAGAATCTTTCCGAGAACTGGCTAGGCAGATGCAGCAACTAAATACTACTCAAGTCAATGCACAAATCTATGCTAGTGTGATTGCATCGCTCACTTTGTCACCTAAGGCCATAGAACAGGCTAATCAGAGGCTAGGTAATAATTGGCCTTATGATAGTGTTCAGTTCAGTGGTCGTACTGTTAGAAAAGCTGGTGATTTATATCCGATTTACAGCGCAGCAACTGAGGATGAGCGCCTCGTCATACAACATTGTTTCCCTGATGATCAAAGGCATTGGCGTCATGCTTTTTTCCTAGAAAATCTGATATGTCTTGATCCTATTAAAGAGCAGTTATCAAAATGTGACTCACTGGGGTATAGACAATCCGTAGAAATAGAATGCAACAACTGGTTAACCTATTGGCTAATTAATGCATTAGGTTTTGAAGGGCATGTCAAAAGTATGCAAGGTTCACATTTTATGACAGAATCCGTCTTCCAACGAGCTATATTATTAAACGAAAATATTCAGCTTTTTCTCAATAAACCCGAGCTTGATATTCTATCTGAGTATTCCCAAGCCTGTTTAAAGAAACTTGAACTTAATGTACATAATCAAATGTTGGCTATTTTTATAACAAAATTGGCTAATATGACGAATATTTTTAACAAGAAAAGCGTAACAGAAATTTATACCCATATAAAAGATCAAAATTTGCTAGACTTTTGTAAGTTAGATCATAGAATTTTTTCTGATCTAAAGAAAATTGCTACCTATGTACCCGGATTTTTGCAAAATATCTACCGTAAAGCTCCGGAAGAAAAAAAAATTGCCTCTATTGTTATGGCAATGCACTGGGCAAACACAGTGATTGAAAACGCAGAATATGCAATCACGAGTTTTATGAACATGAACGAAGAACTGTGTGGTATGCTTATTGATAATAATTTTGCAGTTAACATTTCTCTTAATCAGAAAGGGGAAGTCGATAATATTACATCCATGTCACAACTTAGTGAAAAGCCAGTGTTAAGTGCGGTAATGCGTCGAACGTAAAACTTATAGCCCATAGAGCAGTGATAAGCGCTCTGACCAATATGAATGCTATAGCTTATACCATCAGACCTTTAACAATCTTGTCTATGGAATATAGGTGCTGAGGTTAATATCATTGTTCTGAGCTATTTTTGCACACAACATGTTTTAAAATACAACTTTTTTACAGTTTCATGTTAAACTCATCCGCAACCAGCCGCACTATGGGATATTAATTATGATACTAAAAAACACCATTGAACAAGCCTTTGACAAGCGCTTAGAGTACAGCCCAGAAAACGTGCCGTCCGCCATACGCGCTGCCGTGGATGAAGTCATAGCGGAGCTAGACAGCGGCCGCCAGCGTATCGCCGAGAAAATCGATGGCCATTGGCAGGTGAATACTTGGCTTAAAAAAGCGGTATTATTGTCATTTCGTATTACTCCCAGCCATATTGTAGACGGCGGCTTTACCCAATATTATGACAAAGTCCCACTAAAATTTAGCCACTATACGGCTGCTGATTGGGCGGCTCAGGGCATACGTGCTGTGCCTACGGCACAAGTTCGTAAAGGTGCATTTATTGCTAAAAATACAATCCTCATGCCTTCTTATGTAAATATCGGCGCTTACATAGACAGCGGTACTTTAGTGGATACCTGGGCGACGGTAGGCTCTTGCGCTCAAGTCGGTAAGAATGTACATCTTTCTGGCGGTGTAGGCTTAGGCGGCATCTTAGAACCCGTACAAGCCGCCCCTACTATCATCGAAGACAATTGCTTTATAGGCGCGCGCTCGGAGATCGTAGAAGGTGTTATAGTCGAGGAAAACTCCGTCATTTCTATGGGCGTTTACATAGGCCAGAGTACTAAAATTTATAACCGCCAAACAGGCGAAATCATTTATGGTCGCGTACCTGCGGGTTCCGTAGTTGTACCAGGCGCATTACCCGCCGCCAATGGCAGTCATAGCCTCTATTGCGCCGTCATCATCAAAACGATCGACGCCAAAACCCGTGAAAAAGTGGCTTTGAACGAATTATTGCGTGAGGCGGAGGTATCCAATCATGACTGATTTCTCCGCAGTCTTAGAATTAGCCCAGGCGTTAATCGCCATTCCTTCCATCACCCCTGAAGATAAAGGATGTCAGGAACTGATCAAAAGCAGATTAACTCCTCTAGGCTTTAGCTGCCACGATATACCTTATGAAAATGCCCACAACTTATGGGCAACCTATGGCTCGGGCGCGCCAGTAGTCGTATTAGCCGGCCATACTGATGTGGTCAGTGCAGGCGATGAAAAAGATTGGGACTACCCTCCTTTTGCTGCCACCATCAACGACGGTTATTTACATGGTCGCGGCGCCTTGGATATGAAAGGGGGGCTAGCAGCACAACTCACAGCAGCAATGGCCTTTGTGCAACAATACCCTGATTTTAAGGGTACTTTGGCATTCTTGATCACCAGCGCCGAAGAAGGCCCTTCGCATAGTGGAACGCCTATAGTCTTAAATCATTTAAAACGCAGTGGCCAAAGCATAGATTACTGCTTAATAGGCGAGCCTTCCAGCGATAAACAAGTCGGCGATACGCTGCGCGTTGGTAGGCGCGGCTCTTTGCATGGGCAATTAACTGTACACGGCAAGGCAGGCCACGTGGCTTATCCGCACCTAGCCGATAATCCCATACACAAATTGGGCTTGTTCATACATGATTGGACGCAGATAAAATGGGATCACCCACCCGAAGAATTTCCAGCGACCACGCTGCAAATTACCGATATGTGCACCGGCAATACCATGCAAAATGTCATTCCGGCAAAAGTGAATTTACGCTTTAATTTACGTTTTTCTCCAGCCATTACGCCACAAGAAATTAAGGAAAAGACGGTTGCTTTATTAGAATACCATGGCTTACGCCATGAATTGTCCTGGGATTTAAGCGGTGACCCCTTTTTAACTGTACCTGGTACTTTATTAGATTGTTGTGATAAAATCATGCAACAACTGCGTCATATTAAGCCCCAACGCTCCACGGCAGGCGGTACCTCCGATGGCCGTTTTATCGCTAAAATGTGCCCGGAAGTGGTGGAATTAGGGCTGTGTCATAGTGGCATACACGAAGCGAATGAGTGTGTGCGTATCAGCGACCTCACTAATTTAAGTGAAATTTATTATGCTATTTTAAAAGAGTTATTATTATGAAGAAAAATATTGCCGTTATCTACGGCGGCCAATCTGCTGAACACAGTGTTTCCTTAAAGTCAGCTGAATTTGTTTTAAAAAGCCTAGATCAAACACAATATACCCCTTATGCCATAGTCATAGAAAAAGAAAGCGGTCTTTGGTATTTACAACCGAAACTCACCTTTCCCTTATTAGAGGTAAACACTGCACCAGAAAACTTAGTCAGCCTATTGCCTGACCATAAACTCTATCATGTGCATACTAAAGTTGTTAGCGATGTCATCGATGTAGTCTTCCCTGTTTTACATGGCCCTAACGGCGAAGACGGTACCCTGCAAGGTTTATTACAATTAATCGGCCTGCCCTTTGTAGGCGCTAATTGTTTGGGTTCGGCCGTAGGTATGGACAAAGACGTTTCTAAACGCTTGCTGCGCGAAGCGGGCATACCCATCGCACCCTTTAAAACAGTGCGACATCATGAGCTAGAAACTGTGAATACAACAGAGCTATTAAAAGATATAGGTTTACCTTGCTTTGTGAAACCGGCCAATATGGGTTCCTCTTATGGCATCAGCAAGGTCAATAAAGCCGAAGACCTGCATGCAGCTATAGTGCTGGCATTTAAATACGATCACAAAGTATTGATAGAAGCAGCCATCGTGGGTCGTGAGTTAGAATGCTCAGTGATGGGCAATGATTTTCCTATGGTGACTAACCCTTGTGAAATTAAAGTCACGCGCGAATATTACGATTTTACCGCCAAATATGATGACAATGGCGGTACAGAATTTATAATACCTGCTGTCATAGAACCTGCGTTACAAGAAAAAATAAAAGCTTTGGCCTTAAAAACTTATTTTTGTTTGGATTGTCGCGGCATGGCACGCGTCGATTGTTTCTTAACTAAAGACGGTACTGTTTATATCAATGAACTCAATACCATTCCTGGCTTTACCGCCATGAGCATGTATCCACGCATGTGGCAGGCCAGCGGTGTAGATGGTCCTGCCTTGGTAAAGAAATTAATAGACTATGCGTTTGAAGCTTTTGATCAGCAGCAGAATTTGTTGGTGTGACGAAGAATCAAGGAGAGGTTATTCATCTTGACACCTGTTCAAAATTAGACCATAATTATAATGCTCGGATGCATTTACTGTGTTGTCAGGGCAGCTTTTAATTATTATAAAACAAGAGGGTTTTAATCATGTCAAACAATATCAAAAAAGGTTTGGTTATACTGTGTTTGGCTTTGGTCTGTGCCAGTGGCTTCGCGTGCCACGGTGGGGCGCCAAACTGTAAAGCAGCTCCCCCCCCAGCAGGACAGCAACAGAGATAAAGAAATAGACGTGTCCGATGGAGTTTGAGGGCTATATTTAACAAACTCCGTCGGTAGGTTTTGAAACTACCGCGAGCGATCGGGTGGAATATTCGATCGCTCAAAATTTACTTGACTTCATCCATACCAGGCTAGCTTGGAGCTATTTATCAGCCTCAAACTTCAAATCTCCGTGACAATTCTCAACAATAAACAGACAATACCTAAATCCCACCATAACTGATACAATACTCTTATTTGAATAAAAGTAATACACATTATGTCCGACAGTGAAATAGCCCAACACGCTCGTATGAAACCCATTATCGATTTAGCTCGGGAACAGTTGAATATTCCAGAAGAACATCTAGACCCTTATGGTCACTACAAAGCCAAACTATCGCTGGAATACAGTGACAGTCTTCAAGAGCGTCCTAATGGGAAATTGATATTAGTCACTGCGATCAGCCCTACTCCTGCTGGCGAAGGCAAAACCACCACTACGGTGGGTTTAGGCGATGCTTTAAATCGCATAGGCAAAAAGGCTTTAATCTGTTTACGCGAACCGGCGCTGGGGCCTTGTTTCGGTGTTAAAGGTGGTGCTGCGGGCGGCGGTTATGCTCAGGTAGTGCCTATGGAAGACATTAATCTACACTTTACTGGAGACTTTCACGCTATAGGCAGCGCTCATAATTTACTGGCAGCGATGATCGATAATCATATGCACCAAGGCAATAGCCTGAATCTAGACAGTCGTTGCATACACTGGAAGCGTGTGATGGACATGAATGATCGCGCTCTCCGTAACATTGTAGTAGGCTTGGGTGGCACCATGGACGGCTATCCTCGTGAGGATGGTTTTGATATCATTGCCGCTTCCGAAGTCATGGCGATTTTATGCCTATCCACTACGATCAAAGAACTGAAACAACGCTTAGGTAATATTCTAGTAGGCTATACGCACGATGGACAAGCCGTTTTTGCACACCAACTGAATGCCCATGGTGCAATGACCACATTGTTGAAAAACGCACTACGCCCCAATCTAGTGCAAACATTGGAAAACAATCTAGCCTTTGTGCATGGTGGTCCTTTTGCCAATATTGCGCATGGCTGCAATACCGTCATCGCTACCAAAACGGCGCTGAAAATGGCGGATTATGTAGTCACCGAAGCCGGCTTCGGTGCGGATCTAGGTGCTGAAAAATTTATCCATATCAAATGTCGCAAAGCTGGATTACAACCCGATATGGTCGTACTCGTTGCCACTGTGCGCGCGCTTAAGTTTCATGGTGGCGTTGCCGTTAAGAATCTAACTGAAGAAAATCTGCAAGCTTTAGAGGCGGGTTTTGTTAATCTAGAACGACATCTCTTTAACATGCAAGAACAATTCGCTCTACCCTGCGTCGTCGCTATCAACCATTTCGTATCGGACAGCGATGCTGAAATAACATTACTTAAGAAAAAAATTGAAGCTTTGGGAACTACAGCCATTATTTGCAAGCACTGGGCCGAAGGCGGCAAGGGTGCAGAAGAACTGGCTTATGCTGTAGCGGATATCCTGGATCAAAGTACACAACCCAATTTCGATTTTCTTTATCCAAACGAGATGCCGTTGTGGGATAAAATTAAGACCATTGCAACCCGCCTATATGGTGCGGCCGATATTTCTGCTGATGATAAAGTGCGCGCTCAGATAGATAAACTCAGTGTACAATATCCGCTTTATCCAGTTTGCATCGCCAAGACCCAATCGTCGTTCTCTGCCGATCCTTTGCTGAAAGGGGCGCCCTCAGGCCACATTTTACCTATCAGAGAAGTACGTCCTGCTCACGGCGCCGAATTTGTTGTGGTGATCTGCGGTAGTATCATGACGATGCCTGGTTTACCCAAAGTTCCCGCTGCTGAACTCATCGATATAGACGAGAATGGTACGGTTACGGGTTTGTTTTAATTAAAGAGATTTCTATACAAAAAATATTAGTCAAATTTCTAACTGTTTTTCAAAAAAAATCCTATTTATAAAAATAATATACGAGGTATAAAATGCCAGAAGAAACCGCTATAGATATTTCGCAACAATTACTGTATGTAGTTCTTCTCAAAGAAGAACATGTCGAAGCTGTGAAAGAGTTGATCGCTAAAGGCGCAGATATTCATGTTAGAAATAGTAATGCCTGTACTCCTTTGCATCTCGCAGCACTAGCTGGCCACGCAGGTATTGCAAGAGTTTTGCTTGAAAGTGGTGCAGATATTTATGCTGAAGCCGATAAACGCATGACGCCATTTCATATTGCAGCAGCGCACGGCCAAATTGATATTATGAAGTTATTGCTTACTCTAGATAAAACAATTCTCCATGCTCAAAATATTATTGGCACTGCCTTGCACCTTGCTGTTCGGTATGGTCACGTTGAGGCTATAAGAGTGTTGTTAGAAAATGGTTTAGATATCGAGGCCAAAACATTAGAAAATGAAACTTCTTTGCATATTGCGATTTCCAATGACCTTTATGAAATCACAAAGACATTGCTTGAGCACGGCGCAAATATTGATGATTTTGTCTTGCATTGCGCTGTTAAAGGCAACTATCCCAATGCCATGCGAGCATTACTAGAGGATCAAAGAGTAAAGAACAAGATCAATGAGTTCAATGAAGAAGGTGATATTCCATTGCATCTTGCTGCCTATCACGGATGGATAGAAGTTATGGAAGTATTGCTACAGCATAAAGCAGACCCGAACATCAAATCCAGAAAAAAAGAGCTTACTCCTTTATTGTGCGCTATTCTGGGTACTAGTGGATATGTTTTTGATGTAATGTCAAATTCTCCAGGAAAGACCGACGGAATTTACTTAGATCCTATTAACGGTTATATAATTCGCACCTTAGATGGAAAGTTTAAACCCGCAATCCCAAACACGATTTATCTAGACCTTCACGAAGATCATTATGCCGTTATTAGCTCAGACCATAGAAATGTCTATACAGGTGATTTCCTAGGGGAAAATATTCATATATCTAATTTAGAATATAGCCTTGAAGATCCAAGGCTTCTACAAGACATCCTAAAAGTATTATTAAAGAGGGGGCATATTCTCACTCACAACCGTGCACTCGCTGTAGAGATACTACTTGATTACGATGCAGTGATGGATGATACTGTTATAAAATTTGCGGGATTTACTGATGACGCTAAAGTTTTGGAAATATTACAAAATGCAAAAGACCCCATTATTAATAAAATTAAAAAATGTATAACTCAATGCTTAACTGCAATTTACAAGGATGTTCCTCATATTGAAATTATAAAGACTTTAATAGCCCAGTATAAAGTTTCCGCAAAAAAAATAAAAAGAAAATCAATATATGAAGTAAAAATTAATTATAGATCCCAATTGGAATGTCTGAGTGCATATATTCTTTTTAAAAAAGAAAACTTTGGGATTGCAATTCTCTTTAAAGAAAATTCAATAACTTTCAATTTAGGGGAAGAAAAGATTGATGCTCTATCACGAGTATTTTCTCTATTTGACACCAAAGATCATGCTCTTATTTCTGAGAGGATAGCGATTTCCCATGCTAAATTATTGAGCGCATTCGAAACCGCGCAAGTAAAAGCGAATGGTTATCAGTGGAGCGATGTGAGTTTTTCTCAAGAAAAATACACCATTAAAGTTTCTTATTGTCTTTCTTATGAACCCATGAAAACGTTTATAATTTTATTAAAAAAGACAAATTTATTGCACAGTGGAAATGGAGATATAATAACTGTCACTTACCCTTATGATGTATTGTTAGACGATACCGTATGTGAAAAGAAATGTGCGCAGTTATCTAAAAAGATTGAAACGCTAAAGGAAGAAGAACAAAAAAAAACATCTATACAACCCACTCTTAATGAAAAACGAGTTAGCCCAGAAGAATTCGAGCGTAAAAAGGTGGTGGAGGAACGTAAAGAAGAGATAAGTCTTGAGAGAATTAATGGTAAAAGAAAATATAAGCCCAAGCGCTCAGAACACAATAGACAAGAGAAAAAAGGATTGCACGCAAGTGAAAAACCTTCAAATACGTCTAAAGCGCTTGCTGTTGTAACCAAAAATCTTCATAGTAATACCAGAGAAGTTAAAACAGAGACATTAGTCCATACCAATGCTACAGTCACAACTATAGGCGTGAAGAAGCCTCCTGCACAAAAAGAACCCATTTCTCTTGGCGTAGAAGTAGCTCCTGACATGAGTCATTTTTTAGATGACGGAGCAATGAAAACGGTACGAGCTAAAGATAAGATGAAAGAAAAGAAAAGCGCTCCATCATCAGCAAAACAAAAAAAAGAAACTGATCCGCATCTAAAGCATCTTCTGCGTCAATATGAGGATAAGGACGAACGAATCTATAATGGAAAATTTATTATCCGCGCAATCTATTATAGAGTCATTCAAGAAATAATTCTTGAGCTTATAAAAAATAACACAGAAAAATCCACGCGCAACTTATTCTCCAAACTAAGGGTCGCTCTTGTGCATTATTTTTGTATGGATATTCACTGGGATGGAATAGAAGAGGCATCGTCACCCATACAAAAAAAGAAACAAACATCCTTATTAGAACTTGCAAAAATTATTTGCAACCATGAGAATATAAATGGCATTGCAAATAAAATAATCGAACAAACTCCTACTATAGAATGGCGGCCGGAAATATATCTAGCGTTAATGAATGCGGAATTAGCATGTCTAAAATCAGCATTTAAGCCATTTAAAGATGATCATTATCTTTTTGATTTATCCAAAAATCTTTGCCAAATTTACTCTTGCGTGACCTCAGTGTGCATCATTGTTGAGTGCTTTAATAGGTTGTGTGAATTATTGCCTAGACTTTATAATGCTAATTCTAGAATGCCCATAAAAGTTCTGGTAAGATGTAGGAATGAAATTCGTAATCCAGCAATGCATGAATGCGAAGATGGTTCAATAAATTTTAGTACCCCTCAAGAAATGCTGGAGTCCTATATCAGCACAGCAAACATTCATACTCTCATATTAGAATTAATTGAGTTAGAGGAGTTTTCTTTGAAACAACAAAGTAATTTGAGTACTACTATAACTCATTTCTCTCCCCCACCAAAGAACCCATTAAAATCGGGCCCAAGTGAAGAACCAAACGAAAACAGAAAAAATTATAGTGGAACTGACACGTCACAGAAACTATCACAAAGACGTCCGCAATTATAGGAGAATATTATCACTGTTTCAGCCCTGGTATAGAGGCTGCGTTTGAGGGCCCAGGCCGTACATCGGCACTTGCAGGAGAAAAGTAAGCGCCTGGATAAGATATTAAGCTTATAGGCTTTAATTCATTTAATATTTTTTGAATAATTTTATCCAGCTCTTCTCCGTTTAGAGGCTTGGTAGCACGCGCTATATGGGTGCTATACTCGAGTGCGCAATTTTCAGCCTTTAGGCTTGCTTGGCGCGCTACGAAGTTACAATCCAAAAGCACAGAGCTTTCTTCTTTAAAAAACATAGCTTTGTTTGTAATATACAGCATAAACCCTTCTTCATCCTCTATACTAGGGTAAATTTTTTCAGTAACCACCAGTGGCATAGGCTCTTGACCATGCCCTGCTCTAAGTAAGTGTCTTGCTGTAATATAGTGTAAAACACTTTTTTCAAAATATTTAAAGGAATTGTTTGGATTATCCTTTTCTTTTTGTAGATACCGTTGACTTATTTGATAGTATAATTGTGCAGAAAGAAAAAAACCGCTTGCCTGCAGTGCCGTAGGATTAGAAAATACGGATTTATTGATCATTCTAACAAAAGACTCGAAATTATCCTCAGACATATGAGGAAGTTCCTTAAAATAATATTGTATCAGAGCAGTGGCAGCCTGTAGATTTCCGTGTTGTGCAGAAAAAGAATAGTCATTTAAACAGTCTTCTAAAGACCGCTCTTGTTGGCGATTATTACACGTAAATAATGCCAACTTATAAATTCCTATGAGCTGCATTAACGGTGTAGTACCTACTTGAAAATCAAGTTCTGCATTGATGAAAGTTAGACCGTTTAAAATGGCGCTATGTTCTTTTATTAATGCTGCAAAATAAGGGTATAGATATAGATGATCTAAAATAGTGTGATTCTTAGGATCTGCTAATAAATCCAAGAAAGGCTTGATAACATAGACAAGGTTCTCTGCCGTAGCAGAAGATAATTTTGTTAAACTATCTCTAATATCCTTGATTCGCTGTTCTTCTGGCGTAGTGTTGAGCATAATCCTTCCTAATAAGTTCTTCATTTTTTGTATATCCGTACAATAACAAATTATTTCATAAAATTCAATAGGATATGCTTAAAAATTAGGGGTGTAAATCACACCCCTATTTGATTACTCGTAAATACCCACTCATTGACTATAATCTATATGTTGCCTGCTCAACATTGTAACTACAGATCTAATGTTGGTGCGCTTTTATCGTTACTAGATGCAAAATCATCTTGGAATAAAGCTCTAGCGCTAGAAGAACCAGCAGCACTAAAAAAACCAGCAGCACTAGAAGAACTAGCAGCACTAGAAGAACTAGCTGCGCTAAAAAAACCAGCAGCACTAGAAGAACTAGCAGCACTAAAAAAACCAGCAGAACTAGAAGAACTAGCAGCACTAGAAGAACTAGCTGCGCTAAAAAAGGAGCTACCTGAGAATAATCTAGATGCTTCTGGTCTCTTATCATCCATAGGTATAGAGGCAACAGCATCTTGCATCTGTCTAAGATAATGATTAGATTCAATTACAAACGTTGAAAGTGATGCTAAATCTTCTGTAGACAGGTCATAAGAATTATCTCTAATAAACATTTCAACTTGGCCTAAGAAAATAGAAATTAAATCAACCCTTTCTTGGGTTAATTCGCCTTCTACGCCCAACAAGTCTCTAGCGCTAAAAATAAATCTAATATTATCTTGAAGTGATTGACTTATTTTTTCTGGGAGCGTAGCTACAATAGCAATCAAACTATTAAACAATTTATTCTCTTGTTCACTTGATGGGACAGCTTTCCCTTTTTTTGCTCTACATGGGCTAATGCTAATGGCTATAGTTTCATGGGCATAGGCTTTAGCTTGATGACCTTTTACTCCTAAGTAATAACAAATTTCGCAGCTTGCTATATGGCTTATAACGACCTTAGATTCTTTGCCCGCATCAGCTCCTTCAAATTTATTTATCTTGGGTTGCGCTAATACTATCTCTCCATCAACAACATAGCGTTGCGCGTCTATTAACTGTTTCTCTGCACTTACTTTTTCCGCTCGCGCAGCAGAACTAAGGCTATAATATGCACCAGAGATGATATGTTTATCAGTAATCGCTCTTAGCTTAAGTAGTTCCACTGTAATTTTATCTTCGGCACAAATCCTTTCAAGTTGTGATTTTGGCAAATTTCCAAATAATAGCGTCTGTATGCCTTCCGCATCATCAACCTTTTTAAGCAAATCTAAATTTTCACTTTTTCCTTGCTTAATCTTATCTTTTGATTGGTTGCTTAAATCATCAACATACCAGATATGCGCATCTTGGTTCTCAGCCTGCATCTCTGCACATACTTCATTATAAGCATCTCTTAATAGCCTAAGTGTTATTTGATCTTTTGCTTTTTTGTTCAGAAGTACAAAAAATTTCTTCTTATCATTCGCATTGAACTTCATAAAATCGCTATATACATCATCCATGTCTTTTTCTTTATTTAAATCAACTAAATACTGAATATCTTCTTTTGTACTGTTTATTTTATCTGAAGACGATTCTGGCCCAAAATCATACAGCCCCATAATTTCAGCGGGAATTATTTTAAGAGATTTTGCAATTTTTTGTGTTTCCTTTTCAAATTCAATTTTCCTCTTTTCCTGATCTTTGGGCAAATCATCTTTTTTAACCCTATTCAATTTCTTTTCTGCTGCACTTCTTTTTTTAGGCACATCTTTAAGAACACTTAAATATCTTCCTAAATGAGGATTAAACTTTTCTACAGGATGACTGGAAATATTAGCACCACTTCGACCAAAAATATAAATGGGCTTTGTAAAGGCTGGTGGCTGTACTGCAACATAACCAATCACACAAAGCTCGAAATCATGCAACTCAGCAAGAATGTTAGTTTTCTCATTCTCTTTAACTTTAGACATAAATCTATTTGAAATAAAGTTTTCTTCCTCTCCCACGTTTTTAACTTTACCAAAAAGATATGGAGCAAAATCCTCTATCGGTTCTAAAATTTCTTTAGGGATGCTTTGTTCAATACCTTTTCCATTACTATCTATTTTTAAATTTTGAGGGTTTTTATTTTCTTTACCATCTGGTTTTGGGGCCGGTATATCATCAGCAAATAATTGTCTATTGACAGATGGTTTTCTGCTTTGCTCAGAACTGGATGCCTCCGCTTTCTGAGGACTCGATGTCCCCGCTTTCTGAAGACTGGACATACCCCCCTTCTCAGGATTAAACAAGCCTGAACTAAAATCTTTCATACATTACCTCGCATCTAATATTTATTGATATCTAAAAAAATAAGCTCCTAAGCTTTTTCAAAATAAGTCCTGGAATAAGTTATTACAAAAAAAGGGCCTTTGTGGTTTTTATCTTCAGGGAGAAGAATCCAGGCAGAGCTAACGACCGTTAATTATAAACTTCCTTGAGTTAAACCACAATGTCTTTTAAATTTATAATTTATTTGAGCGGGATTTTATGATTGCTTTAAGTCTTTGATTTAAATCAGAATTGTTTTATAGCTAAAAGAAGTAAAAAATGGAGTTAAGTGTAACCCGCTGATTTTTAACAATTTGGCCTGTTGAAAATCAGCGGATTGGGCTGGTTAATTACGCCTTAGATGCGCGTAACATCCAATGTATTTTCTCATGTTCAGCAATACGATCGCCTAATAAAGTAGTACTGCCTTCATCATTGTGTTCTTGAGCTATTTTTAAGACTTTATATAAGTCTTTTAAAATGAGCTGATGATCATCACACAATTCCGAGACCATTTGTTCCGCCGTCTTTTTAGGATCACCTTCTTTTATGCTGCGTAATGCACTAAATTCGGCAAAACTAGCAGGGGCAGTGTGTCCTAAGGTAACAATGCGCTCAGCCAAGGCATCGACACCCAGAGCCAATTGCATATACTGCTCTTCAAACATTATATGCAAAGTTTTAAAATACGGTCCATGCACATTCCAATGATAGTTTTGTGTTTTAAGATACAAAGTATAGGTATCTGCTAATAACTTCGCAAAGACTTGATAAAAATTGTCGTTCATAATTTATTCCTTAAAATTAATCGTAATTTTTCCGCTCCCTGACGATCGCGGCTCCGTTCTTTTTTATCCCGCTCCCTAACGGTCGCGGCTCGGTTATAGTGTGCTCTAATCGCCCACATTATCCAACAAACTGGCATTACCACCAGCAGCTGTAGTATTTACAGACACAACTTTTTCAGTACACAATCGTGCTAAATAATACGGTCCGCCGGCTTTGGGGCCTGTGCCCGATAAGCCTTCGCCGCCAAAAGGTTGCACGCCTACTACAGCACCTATCATATTGCGATTCACATAAACATTACCAGCATGAATACTGTCAGTCAAGTGTTGCACCGTTTGGTTAATGCGGCTGTGTACGCCAAAGGTTAAACCATAGCCGCTGTTATTAATATCATTGATGACTTCATCCATCTTACTGCTTTTATAGCGTATCACGTGCAAGAATGGTCCAAAGACTTCACGCTGTAATTGTGCCAATTCCTTGATTTCAACTGCACGCGGTGCAAAATAATAGCCTTGTGCGGCGCTTTCAGGTAATTTTACTTGATAGATGGCTTTAGCTTCATGCTCCATGCGTTCGGCATGCGCATTCAAAATAGCCAAAGCATCTTCGTCAATCACTGGGCCTATATCGGTCTCCAATAAAGCCGGATCGCCTACTTTTAAAGTAGCCATGGCACCGGCCAACATTTTAATAATTTTATCTGCCACTTCTTCTTGCAAATATAACACGCGCAAGGCCGAGCAACGCTGCCCTGCACTACCAAAGGCAGAAGTGATGGCATCTTTCACCACTTGTTCTGGTAAAGCTGAAGCATCGACTATCATCGCATTTTGTCCACCGGTTTCAGCAATAAAAGGCACGATAGGGCCTTTGCGTTCAGCCAATTGACGATTAATCAAACGTGCCGTTTCGGTAGAACCTGTAAATAATACCCCCGCAATCCGTTCATCTGCGACTAATTGCGCACCCACTACTTCACCCGCGCCAGGTAATAATTGCATCACCGCTTTGGGGATACCGGCTTCATGCAATAATGTCGTTGCGACTGCAGCAATTAAAGGTGTTTGTTCTGCGGGTTTGGCGATCACACAATTACCACTCATCAATGCAGCAGTTACTTGCCCTAAGAATATCGCTAAGGGAAAATTCCATGGACTGATACACAATATCGTACCACGCCCTAATAGATGATATTCGTTGCGCTCACCGGTTACACCTTGCAGCAAACGTGGCGCTAATTGTTTTTCGCCTTCTTGCGCATAGTAACGGCAAAAATCAATCGCTTCACGCACTTCACTGATGGCGTCGTTAATGGTTTTACCCGCTTCTTGAATTGCGATGGCCATTAAACGCGGTTTGTTTTCCTCTAATAGATCAGCCATCTTGAGTAACATCGCAGCACGTACTTTAGGTTCAGTTTGACGCCAGTTTTCCTCAGCATCCGCTGCAGCTTGTAATGCTTCATTGATATCCGTCGTTGTAGACGCTAATACAGTGCCTACAATATTTTGTCTATTATGCGGGTTTCGAATGGCATCTCCTTTTTTAAAGCGATAATGCCCATTCACCATAGGCCCTGCTTGCAAAGGCATGCCTTCGCAGGCTTTTTCCATAGCATCTATTAATGGCTTTAATTCGTTTGTATTTGTCAAGTCTATTCCCCTAGAATTAGTACGTTCATGATAAATATTCGCGGGCAGCGGAATACGTGGGTTGCGTTTAGGCTCATCTTGAGCTACCTGTATTGTAGGCGCTATGATTAAATGATCTATAGGCTCTTTATTATTAGCAATGCGATTGACAAAAGAACTGTTGGCACCATTTTCTAATAGACGTCTTACTAAATAAGCTAATAGATCTTCATGACCACCGACGGGCGCATACACTCTGCAAGGTATATTTAGTTTTTTTACACCGACGATTTCATCGTATAAAGGCCGCCCCATGCCATGCAGGCATTGAAACTCAAAATCATGTCTTTGCCCAACAATTTCTAATATGGCCGCAGCACTATACGCATTGTGGGTGGCGAATTGCGGGAAAAATTGTTTTTGATGCTGTAACAATTTACGTGCGCAGGCTAGAAACGATACGTCTGTGCTTCTTTTACGCGTAAAGACTGGATAATCGACTAAACCGCGTTCTTGACTGATTTTAATTTCACTGTCCCAATAAGCGCCTTTGATCAAACGCACCATCAAGCGTCTATTGGCGCTGCCGGATAAATCAGAGAGCCAATCGATTAAAAAAGAACAGCGTTTTTGATAGGATTGTATTGCTAAACCAAAACCTTCCCAACCGCTTAAGGCCGTATCGGTAAATACTTTTTCAATGATATCTAAGGAAATATCAAGTCGATCTGCTTCTTCAGCATCGATGGTTAAACCCAAACCTTGACCTTTGGCAGCAATAGCAAGCTCTAGTAAACGCTCGCTGACAACTTTGACACAGTCTTTGCGCTGCGCAAATTCATAACGTGGGTGCAATGCAGATAATTTGATGGAAATGCCGGGGCCCTGTATAGGACCTAGTCCATCTGCTGATTTACCGATAGCTAAAATGGCTTTGTGATAAGCACCATAATAACGTACAGCATCATCAGGTGTGCACGCAGCTTCGCCTAGCATATCATAAGAGAAACGGTAGCCTATGGCTTCCATACTTTTAGCTCGTTGCAAGGCTTCCTCTATGGTTTGTCCCATGACAAATTGCTGTCCCAGTACACGCATCGCATAAGCAACTATAGTCCGCACTACGGATAAGCCCTTACGTCTGACAAAAGCTTTTAAAGTATTATTGAGACGCGCTTCATCTGTGTTAGACCAAGTGGAAAATTTGCCGGTTAGCATCAAGCCCCAGGTGGCTGCATTGACAAAAAATGACTGACTTTGTCCCGAGTGTTGCTCCCATTGGCCTTCGCCTATTTTATCTTGAATGAGCTTATCGCGCGTGGCATCATCGGGAATGCGTAATAATGCTTCGGCCATGCACATTAAGGCTATGCCTTCATCGGTAGACAGTTGATATTGCTGTAAAAAAGCGTCTAAACCACTTTTAACATGATCCTTATGGCGTATAGCCTCCACCAGGCGATAAGCTCTATCGTGGATACGATCTAATTCACTCTCACTGAAGGATGCGATTTTTAACAGTTGTTCTAGGCACACCGCTTCATCCATGCGATAGGCATCCATGAGGGCCTGGCGGCGCGGCGGAAGGATTAAGTCATTATCTGTCATAAAAACGGTCATAAAAGAGCCTATATGGAATTGTTCTAGTCATGAATGATACAAAAATTCGGAGCTTTTGTCACGCGCCCTCTTCCTTTTCATTAAAGCTGAAATCATTGATTTTATAAAGCTACAAGCTTACTCGCCCAAAGCTATCACTGCGTTGTGTCAAACACGCCGTAAACCCAGTTACTCCGCTCCCTGACGGTCGCGGCTCAGTTATAGCGCGGGATTCATGCCACTTATGGCTTACACAATGGCAATAATAGCTTTGGACCTAATTCTGCGCATTTGTCATCCTCGACCAGGCCGCGAGGCCGCAGTCGGGGATGACAACGTTATAGATCTAGACATTACTCTGAAAATACAGACTGATATGAATTAACTCGATACAAAGCACGGTAGTTATGGCGGGGTGTTCCGGTGAGGGAGTCCTCGGCGCGCGCAGGCACGAGCACGACGAGGTATCACCGGGACAGGACCCGGCCAGCACTGAACGATAACGATTTTGCCCTATGCTTAATCACGCTGAGAAGTTAAGCTTAAAAAGCCAATAAACGTTCTGCTTTAACACGCCCAGCCTCATCCACAATCACTAAGCCTTTAAATTGGCCATCCTGGGCGTATAAGCGTTTTAATCCAGACGATAACTCTGGACAAATGAATGATTTACCGCAACGCAATAATGCTAACCACCATTCCGATAATGCAATACTAGGATAATGTGCTAGGGCTTTATCCATAGGCAATATATACGCCTCTATAGCACTAACCCCTTTTTGCACAGCTAGATCCTGCAATTGTTCTAAAGTCAGCATTTCCTCGCTGTTAAAACCTTCCACGGATAAACGATGCAAAGCAGCTAAATGCGCGCCGCAGTCCAGCTTTTTACCGATGTCTTCGGCCAAAGTGCGTATATAAGTTCCTTTGCTGCAATGTACTTCTATGGTCAGTGTAGTAATGTCATAGTCTATTAACTTTAAACTATATATTTCAATGTCGCGCAAAGGCCTTTCTACTTCTATGCCCTGTCTTGCCAGTTCGTATAATTTTTTTCCTTGGTGTTTTAGGGCAGAATACATGGGTGGGCATTGTTGTTGCGGTCCTAAAAATGTTTTTAATACCGCGGCTACATCTTTTTCACCTAATAAGGGCAATGGAGTTTCTGCTACGATTTTGCCTTCCCTATCGCCGGTAGTAGTGCTTTGCCCTAAGCGAATTTTTGCTCTATAACGTTTATTGGCATTTAATAAGTATTGCGCATAACGCGTTGCAGCGCCTAAACAAATAGGCAACATACCAGAAGCTAACGGATCTAAACTACCTGTGTGGCCTGCTTTATCAGCATAAAACATTTTTTTAATGGATTGTAAGGCGTGATTAGAAGAAACACCCAATGATTTGTCTAAAAGCAAAATGCCATTTATGGGACGAGAAAAGGATTTGGCCACAGGGTTAATCCTTTTTATCGGGATCGACCGAATCAATCAACGCGCTTAATTTGCTGCCTTCGACTATAGAACTATCATACACAAACTGTAATTCTGGGGTTGTGCGTATGCGTATGGTTTGTGCTAATAAATACCGTAATTTTGGAGCCATAGTATTTAAGGTTTTAACCATTGCTTTAATTTCAGCCTCTGTGCCTAAGGTGCTGACATAGATTTTGGCATAGGCTAAATCGCGAGCCAGTTGTACCGCCGACACAGTAATCATTGGAAGATCGCCATCGCGAAATTTTGCTTGCAAAATAATAGCCAATTCTTTTTGGATTAAGTCACCCACGCGGTCTGTACGTTTGAAAGCTCTCATTATAATGTTTTCGCTACTTTAATGACTTCATACACTTCGATTTGATCGCCCACTTTGACGTCATTATAATTTTTAACACCTATCCCGCATTCCATGCCATGGCGCACTTCAGCCACATCTTCTTTAAAGCGGCGTAATGATTCTAATTCGCCTTCATAAATAACGACGTTGTCGCGCAATACACGTAAAGGCAAATGACGTTTGACCTGTCCTTCTGTAACCATGCAACCGGCAATGGCACCAAATTTCGGTGAACGAAATACATCACGTACCTCGGCAATACCCACTATTTTTTCTTTCAGCTCTGGCGATAACATACCCGTTAAAGCTTGTTTGACTTCTTCTATAGCGCTATAAATCACGCTGTAATAGCGTAGATCTACGCCTTCTGCCGCCACTAATTTTCTAGCACCAGCATCGGCGCGCACATTAAAGCCCATAACAATGGCTTTAGACGCAATCGCCAAATTAATATCTGTTTCAGTAATACCACCTACGGCACTGGAAATAATTTTAACTTTCACTTCATCCGTAGACAATTTCGTCAATGCATCGCGCAATGCTTCAGCAGAACCTTGTACGTCCGTTTTTAAAACTATATTTAAAACATTTAAAGCGCCTTCGCTCAAACGTTCAAAGACATTGTCTAATTTTGCGCCTTGCTGGCTGGCCAATTTAACTTCTCTGAATTTGCCTTGTCTATATAAGGCAATTTCACGCGCTTTTTTCTCATCGCTCACGACCCATACATCGCTACCCGCATTAGGCGTTCCCGATAAACCCAACACTTCTACCGGAATAGAGGGACCTGCTTCGGTAATCGCATGGCCTGTTTCATCAAACAATGCCCGCACACGACCAAATTCAAAACCCGTTAAAATAATATCGCCTTTTTTAAGTTCGCCATTGCGCACTAAAATAGAAGCGACCGGTCCGCGACCCTTATCTAAACGCGATTCCAGCACAATACCGCGCGCAGGAATGCCGATTTTAGCCCGCAATTCCAACATTTCGGATTGCAATAAGATGGCATTTAATAAATCATCTATACCCTCACCCGATTTAGAGGAAACAGAAACAAATAAAGCATCGCCGCCCCATTTTTCCGAGATTACGCCATAATTCGCTAATGCCCCTATAATTTTTTCAGCATCGGCGCCCGGTTTATCGATTTTTGTTATCGCCACCACGATAGGCACCTCGGCCGCACGCGCATGTTCTATGGCTTCTATGGTTTGCGGCATCACACCATCATCGGCAGCAACCACTAATACGACGATATCGGTACACTGTGCACCGCGCGCGCGCATAGCGGTAAAGGCTTCATGGCCAGGAGTATCCAAAAAAGTAATCGTGCCTCTGTCTACGGTAACATGATATGCACCTATGTGTTGCGTGATACCGCCTGCTTCACCGCTAGCGACTTTAGTGCGGCGTATATAATCTAATAATGAGGTTTTACCATGATCGACGTGGCCCATAATAGTAACCACCGGCGGCCGTGGTACCTCTGTACCCCCAACGGAGGCTTCTTCTAAAAATACATCGCTGTCCATTTCATTAGCTTTAGCTTGTTTAGCAATATGGCCCATTTCTTCAACGACAATCATAGCTGTATCTTGATCGATGACTTGATTAATGGTTGCCATTGCACCCAATTTCATCAAGGCTTTGATCACATCCACCCCTTTGACCGACATTTTTTGTGCTAACTCGGCAACAGTAATGGTTTCAGGGACAAAAATCTCATGTATCATCGGTGCCATGGGTTTAGCAAATTCTTGATGCAATGCGCGCCTGGCTTCATCCGGACCTTTTTTGGTGCGATCTCTATTATGCTGAAAACCACTGCGTTTTTCTATTTTATGGCGTTTGCTGGCAGGTCCTGTATCGTCCAGTTTACGGCGCAGATCTTTTTTATGACTGCGCTTACCATCCCCAAATTCATCCGCTCCTTCATCTCTAATGACGAGTTTATTTTGCGTTGCTTTAACTTCTGCTTCTACTTTTTTAAAGCCTTCATCTAACGATAGTGAAGGTTGCGCTACATCGCTGGTTTTCTTCGTTTTTGCTTTTGACGCTGTAGTAGATTTATCTTTAGAATCCACTTCTTTTTGTTCTACGGCTTGTTCCTCAGAAATAGCCTGTGTTTGTTCTGCCGCTAAAGCTTCTGCGGCTATAGCTTCTTCTGCGGCCGGTTCTTCTACTTCAGGTCGTGCTAATACTGCTTTTTTTAATGTGGGTTTCTTTTTGACCATCACATCTACATTACGAACCTTGCTGCGTCCTTCAGTTTGGGCCACTGAAAGTTGGCTGGCCACATTTTTTTTCAGAGCGATTTTTGTAGTCGCCTTAGCACTTTCTTTATTTTCTTCAGCAGGCGCCACACTGGTTTTCTTTAAACTCAGCTTTTTAGGTGCAGCAACAGACTTTTCTTTTGCATCTACTTTTTGCTTGTCGTCATGTTCTGTCATAAATCACCTCTTCTTATCCAACGCATCAGCGTCCGCGTTACTTCTCAAAAAAACCTTATTTGACACTAGAAGTATATACTCATTCCACTTCAAGATACGAATTTTTAGCCAAAGCTTTGTCATCCTCGACCAGGCGTCGAGGCCCAATCGGGGATCCGGTAAAAACTTAAATCGAAACTGGACCCCCGACTTCGTCGAGGATGACAAAGCTTCGATTCAAGCACAACAGGTATATCAAATCTCGCATCTTCATTGATGATGAGTATAGCTAGACGATATCTCTATTTATCACTCGCAAACCAAGGTTCACGCGCCTTCATAATCAATTGTGCAGCATGTTCTGCACTTAAATTGGCATCAACTTCTATCAGATCGTCTATAGCCAATTCAGCCAGATCTTCCATAGTGATAATGCCGTTTTCCGCCAAACGATATGCCAACTCTTCTGTCATGCCTTCCATCGTCAATAAATCTGTTGCGGGTTTGACGATAGATTTACGCACTTCTGCTTCATGAGCGATGGCTTCTAAAGCACGTTCTCGCAAAGCAGCAACGATATCTTCGTCAAATTCTTCTATGGCCAGCATATCTTCCAACGAGACATAAGCCACTTCTTCTAGAGTCGTAAAGCCTTCGCGTACTAAAATAGCAGCGATTTCTTCTTCCAGATTTAATTTCTCGGCAAAAAAGTCTTGATATGAGCCTTGCTCTACTACCGCTTTGGCTTCGATTTCATCTGGAGTCATTACATTTAAAGTCCAACCCGTTAATTCGCTGGCCAAACGCACATTTTGTCCATTACGGCCTATGGCTTGCGACAATTGTTCTGGTTTCACCGCGATATCGATGGAATGTAAATTTTCATCCACCACTATAGATTGAATTTCCGCTGGCGCCATAGCATTGATGACCAATTGCGCAGGATTATCATCCCACAGCACTATGTCTACACGCTCACCACCTAATTCATTGGATACGGCCTGCACTCTAGAACCACGCATACCGATACAAGCACCGATCGGATCAATACGACCATCGTTGGTTTTAACCGCTATTTTTGCACGTATACCGGGATCGCGCGCTGCTGCCATCACTTGGATAATTTGCTCACCAATTTCTGGCACTTCAATTCTAAATAATTCCGTCAACATACCCGGTTGAGTGCGGCTAAAAAATAATTGTGGACCACGAGGTTCATAATGCACATCGTATAAATACGCACGCACGCGATCGCCTATGCGAAATGCATCCGTTTGCAACATCTCTGAACGTTGCAACAAACCTTCGGCGCTAAAGCCTAAGTCTAATAATAACCATTCCCGCGTCACTTTCTTCACCACTGCCGTAAACAATTGGCCAACTTTGTCGGCAAAAATATTCACCACTTCTTGGCGTTCAGCTTCACGAATCTTCTGCAAAATAATATGTTTAGCAGCTTGTGCATCTATACGGCCAAAAGAAACAGATTCTATTTGGCTTTCTATCACATCGCCTACTTTCACTTGCATCCCTTTTGCTAAAGCTTCGGTAATATTTAACTGCGCACCTTCTATCATATAATCTTCATCAGCAACAATGCTGATACGGCGCGTCGTCGTGTGTTCACCAGACTCTCTATCTACCTTAACCACTACATCCCAATCGGCACCATAACGTTTTTTGGTTGCCATAACCAATGCCGCTTCCAGTGCTTGAAACGCAACATTTTGATCGATACCTTTAGTATCGGATAAGGATTTGACTAGTAATAAAACTTCTTTACTCATATTGGCCCCACTTCTAACTACTCACGCCTTTTTCAATAATTCGGCTGCTACCAAATGTCCCCTAGCAATGTTGATGAATGGTATTGGATATTCGGCTTCATCTATTTTGATAACGACCTCTTTGTCCGTCACTGCCGTTAAAACGCCTTGCCACAATCGTCGCTCAGCCATTTTTTCGTGCAGCTTGATACTCACCACTTCCCCTATAAACCGTTGATATTGCAGAAGGTCAAACAACGGCCTTTCTATTCCTGGCGAAGAAACTTCTAAAACATAGGCCTCGCTCAAATCACTTTCAGCTTCTAATAAAGCTGCTATGTCAGCGCTGGCTTTGGCACAGTCATCTAAGTTTACACCACCTGGTTTATCAATATAAATACAATAGATACAACGACGTCCTTCTAGTCGTTGTTCACAGCCCCAGTACTCATAGCCCAAATGGGTCAGCGCTGGCGCTATTAATGCATCTAATTGTTTGTACATAATTCACACACTCTCTAAAAACTAAAAATGGGCCTATAGCCCATTTTTGCACATAAAAAAACCCCTAGCGGGGTTTTTTTATCTCGTAAGCCACGCTTCTAGGCATAGCCACATTTTTTTAATTTGGTAGCGGGGGCAGGATTTGAACCTACGACCTTCGGGTTATGAGCCCGACGAGCTACCAGACTGCTCCACCCCGCAATAAAACCATTGTTTCCACACCAAGCGCCATTATATTCTATCTGAGGCTAAAACTCAAGGGCATTCTGGTCCTTATTCTCATTAAACCGTGGTCTTTTTTAAGGCAATAAGCTCTCATCGCCATCATTATTGCCTCTGCACGCATACTTCTAAGTGTAATTAGGCTTAGGTGGAACCGTTATCGTTCAAACTAGCCGGGCCCGGTCACGCGACCTCTCCGTCGTGCTCGTCCCTGCGCGCGACGAGGACGCCCTCACCGGAACACCCCGCCATAGCTATCGCGCTTTGTATCGAGTGAATTCATCCATTTGTATTATTTTTAGGGTAAGAGCTAGATTTATAACGTTGTCTGCTGAAGTAGAGAATCCCGCACATTGTCATCCTCGACGAAGTCGAGGAGCCAGTTTCGATTCAAGCTTTTTTCCTGGATCCCCGACTGCGGCCTCGCGGCCTGGTCGAGGATGACAAATGCGCAGAACCCAACTTGGCGCCTATAGTTTGCAAATCGCTTATAGCGTTAAGGCCATTAGCTTAACGCGCTGAATTCAGCACTCGTTTTCTGAACCACAAGATCAAAATAACGGTCACAGCAGCGCTCAGCCACTCAGCAAGGGTATCGTAATTGTCTGGAATTAAGCGCAGTGCATCGGCGCTGCCTTTAATACCAAAGGGAATCGCCAATATCACCGCCATGACGGAAGCTCCCGCTACCATACCACAGGAAATTAACATACCGACCTGGCTAGCCTTATGCTCTTTCGCACCGCGCAGTTCAGGCTCATCGTTTTTAATCCGTTTGTCGATAGCACGCTTAACATAGTAAGACAAAAAACCACCTATGATCAGGGGCGTCGTCGTACTGATAGGCAAATAAATACCTATGCCCAGAGGTAAGATAGGGATACTAAACCCTTTCTTACGTAAAAAGGGATTTAACAACAAGGCTATAAGCCCAAACACCATGCCTACGGCCAACATCGTTGCATTGAATTGATGAGTGAATAGACCTTCCACCACCGTTGCCATCAAACCGGCTTGTGGTGCCAGCAAAGTTTGATTGGGATCCATACCTGGATGCGGCAAAATACCGCCTATGCCATAAGCATTAAACAATAAGTCGATCACAAAAGGTAAAGTCACTGCGGCAACAACCACGCCGATCATCATCATGAGTTGTTGTTTCCAAGGAGTAGCGCCTACCATATGCCCTGCCTTAAGGTCTTGCATGATATCGCAACTGATGGCCGCCGCCGAACAAATCACAGCGGTAATAACAATAGCTAAACCCGCAGCTGCCAAGGTATGGGCACTTTTAGCATCGAAATCTAGACTCGTACCTAACCACAATATAATGAGTAAAGAAGACAGTATAAGAGACATCAAAGACATACTGGAGATAGGAGAAGACGAAGAACCAATCAAGCCTGCGAAATAAGCGCAGACCGCGGAAAAGAAAAAGCCCGCTATAATAATGAAAATAAGGCAGAAAAAGACCATCAACCGGCCCGAGGTCAAAGAAATAGGCAACGCATCGGTGACTCCAAAATGCGCTAACAGAAAATAACCGGGAATGCTGATAGCAATGAGCAGATATAAAACGGTCTTAAGTGGCATATCGTGTTCTATTCTGGGAATGACTGCACCCGCTTCTAGTTTAGACGCTGCTACCATCGACGCTTTGATACCGATGTAAATCGGTTTTAATAAGCCGATAATGGCATAAATACCGCCGATCATCATGGTGCCCACGCCGATATAACGAATTTGTGTTTTCCATAAAGCCCAGGCAATTTGGCTAGGATCGGTGATGCCCGCTGGCAAACCATAAATTAATGACAACACAGGTACACCCACCACCCAAGCGAGCACTACGCCGATTAAAATGGTTGCCGCCGCGTTGACGCCAATGATGTAACCCGCGCCGATTAATGCAGGAGAAAAACCACAGCCTATACCAAAAGCGACTTTCCCTCGCACTGTCCAAAATTGAAGAGATTCTCCCAACACCTTAAATCCGGTTTGACATAGTGCTATCACGGCACCCCAAGCGCCACCAGTCAATAACTCTTTTAAGCCCACCCCTTTTGCGGCATTCACACGCAAAATATTACCTATGGCTGTGCCTTCAGGAAAACTCAAACTGCGTTCTGTCAATAATACTTTACGCAATGGTACGGTAAACAATACCCCTAAAATACCGCCGACCAAACCAATGAACATCGTTTCCCAATAATGAAAACCAATCCAATAGTGCATAATGAGCAATGCGGGCAAAGAATACATAAGACCAGATGCCATAGCCTCACCCGCTGAGGCAGATGTTTGCACTAAGTTACTTTCCAAGGCATTAGAACGCTTGAATAGATGCAACACCCCCATAGAAATCACCGCTGCAGGAATAGAAGCCGCGATGGTTAAACCTACCTTCAATGCTAAAAACGCATTAGCAGCCGCCAATATAATAGTTAAAATAACGGCCAATACCATCGCCTTGAAAGTCATCTCCGGCACTACCGCCGAAGATGGGAAAAGAGGTTCATCATTAACAGCCATAATAACTCCATCGGTTAATTGATTGGTTTATTCCTTCAAGACTAACAGATCTTTCCCTTTATACGCAAGCGGCAGAAGTCCCTGTTATATATAGTTCTATCGCACTTGTTAAACCACCCGGTAGGATATAATATTTCTCTTAGTTTGATTCGCATTTTGAGGTACAATGAGTATATACTCATTCGCTGTTGGTTTTGAAAAAAAAGGGATACCTATTTATCATGAGAAATGGCTTAAGATTGTGCGTATTATTAAGTTTGTTTTTTGCTGTGAGCCCCAGTATTGCTGCCACTCGCGTGGCCGACACTGACAATTCAGCGCAAACGCTAGATACTAAAATAAGCAATATTATGAAACCGTGGATGCAAAAAAGAGGAATCCCGGGCGCCGTGGTTGAGGTATATTCTAATGGCGTGCCACACGCTTATTATTTTGGCTATGCCGACATGGAAAAAACTATTCCCGTTAATGGCAGTACCATTTTTGAAATTGGTTCCATCACTAAGTTATTCACTTCCATCTTGTTGGCACAAGAAGTCCTACATCAAGATCTAAAATTGAACGATACTGCTGCAACTTATATTCCAGAATTTCAAGCTCAGACTAAAACCCCTTTTTGGAAAATCACACTGCGCAATTTGGCTACGCATACAGCAGGTTTACCTTACGATGAACCCAGTACGGTCAAAACCAATCGCGATGCCCTATCTTATTTTAGTCGTTGGCAAACACATGTACATATAGGCCAAAGTTGGGCTTATTCCAATGTAGGCATGGGTTTATTAGGTTATGTATTAGAAAACAAGACGCACAAACCCATTAATGCGCTATATCAGCAAAATATTCTAATTCCTTTGGGCATGACGCCGCTAGGCACAACCGTTCCTGCTATTTACGCGCCTTATCGTGCTAAGGGTTATAATCGTGCGGGTAATCCCATGCCACCTAAAGATTATTTATTCACCGCTGCCAGTGCCGTCAAAGCATCTGGAAACGATATGCAGAAATTTATGCGTGCGGCCCTGCTACTACCCGGCACACCACCGAATATTGCCAATGCCATGCGCTTAACCGAAACCCCTTTTGCCAGCGCTGGCACTTACCAACAAGGTTTAGGATGGGTGATTATTCCATTGCAACGACAAAATGATATGTGGATCTTGCCTAAGAAAAGCAATTCTGTAGGCCCTACTCCAGCGATACAGTTGTCCTCGCTAGACAGCAAATATAATGCGCGTGCTATTATTGAAAAGACGGGGACTCTAGACGGTTTTCGTTCTTACATAGGCATAATTCCCGCCACTCAATCCGGTGTGGTTGTGTTGACGAATCGCTATCCTGCTTTCGGGGATACTACACGCGTAGGACATGAACTGTTGTTGGTGGCGAGTCGTTAATTTGTATTTGTAACCGAGCGTCGACCGTCAGGGAGCGGAGGGATATTAAAGAGTAGAAGGAGAGTAATTACAAATTTCTTATAGGCTATGAATAAATTCAAACCCCATCGGCTTTAGAAAAATCTATATCGACGACTTTCTTGCTGTTTGGCGTGCCTACTTTAGCAAAGAGATTTGCCAACAATAATTTAGCGGTATCTGACAATGCAGCATCGGCACCAAACAAAGCGAGATCCAACCATTTAATGGCTAAATCTTCATGGGGCACAACTAAATGTTGCAACTGTGGTAAAGGTTCATCGGCTATAAATGCTGGAATTTCTCTGCGCATTGCCGCTGGTGTTGCATACCAAGCAAAATACAATGCTAAGAGTTGATGTTTATCTTTAGCTTCCTTAAACAAACGACGTTGTAGCTTTTGCAAAGAAGCGGTTCCTAAAGCACCTTGACTTTGTGCCACCAACACCAAATGTAAAGCACGTTGTGCTAAATTTAATTTTGCGCCACGAGACGCTTTTAAAAGATAATCTATTCCTCTAGCAGGATCTTGAGGTACTTCCACGGCACCCGGCAACATTGCTTTGCCCGTCACGGTCATGCCACATAACCAAGCGCCATAGCCTATCATCACAGTTTGTTTGCCTTTTTTCACTAAGGTTTCACACAAACGCTGAAACTTCGCTGAGTTTTTAGCAATTAAGCCGCGACCATACGCATACGCCATGATCAATTCATCCATTGCTTCATCATTACCATCGGCAATGGCCATCGCAAAATAATATTCTGCTAAACGCATTCTATCTTGGGCTGGCAAACAGGAAAAGTGAGCTTCGCCTAATGATTCAATAACTGGAAAATGATTCATCTGCGCGTAACTGGCGGCCAAACGATATGCTGCTCGACCATTGCCGCGCTCTGCAGCCAAACGTAATAAATTTAAAAGATCGTGATGTGGGAAAATAGGGTCATCTGGATAGGATAAAATTTGTAATGCTAATAAGAAAGGCGCTTCTTGGCAGCCAAAATCGGTGGCCAATAATAATTCTTCACATCCTAAGGCTTTTTCTTCGGCAGTGGCTTCTTCGTGGAATAAATCTAAGCCTTTTTTTAAATGCTCTGCGGCACGCCCGCACGCTAACTTGGGATCCATGACCCAATATTCCTTATTGCCCAAGCGTAAATGGCGAAACACTGGTATATAACGCCGCTTCGTTTTTTCAACACTCATATGCCAAACTCCTTTTTTGCATAGTCAAGCCGAACGCCGGGCCAGGCCAGACCGCACAATGACAGAGTATAGCATAGTGTGCTATTTTTACCAGGTGCCAAGGTTTAGGTTATACAAGTGTAGCCTAAACCAGATGGCAATGGTTAAAAAAATGTTTTATATCAATAGGTTAATATGTCCACTATTAAAGAGCTGGTCAAAAATCATACTGAAGAGAAAATCTTATTCCAACGTCGCTTATGGGTGGCCGCTAGCGTCATTGGCTTATTGATATTGGTTTTGATAGCAAGACTCATATTTTTACAAATTATGGAGCATAAACGCTATACTACCCTATCTAATCAAAATCAATTTACTTTATTGCCCATCGCCCCTCCGCGCGGACTAATTTATGATCGCCATGGCGTGTTATTGGCTGCAAACAACCCGGTCTTCAACTTGACCTTAACGCCCAATAAGGTCAAAAATATCTCTGCCACCATCGTCGACCTACAAACCGTGTTAACGATCACCAACGATGATCTGGCTTATTTTTATAAACAATTAAAACAAAATGGTCGCTTTAATCCTATTATCTTAAAGGCAAAATTATCCGCAGACGATATGGCGCGTTTTTATGTCAATCAATATCGCTTTGCTGGCGTACACGTAGACGCTGAATTAGTGCGTTATTATCCTCAAGGCGATAGTTTTGTCAGTGCTCTAGGTTATGTAGGCCGTATTAATGCCGATGAATTAAAAAAAGTGGATTCACAAAATTATTTAGGCACCAATTATATAGGTAAATTGGGCATAGAAAAATTTTATGAAAATGAATTACACGGCACAGTTGGCTACCAACAAGTAGAAACCGACGCCAACGGACAGATTGTACGCGTATTACAACGCAAACCACCGATCCCCGGCCATGATTTACATTTGGCTTTAGATAGCACGCTACAATTGGCTGCAGCTAATGCCTTAGATGGCGAACGCGGCGCCGTGGTCGCCATAGAACCTAAGACTGGGCGAATTTTAGCGCTGGTCAGCGCCCCCGGTTATGACCCCAACCCCTTTGTATTTGGCATTAGCAGCAGCGATTATACTCAATTGCGCGATTCACCCGATCATCCTTTATATAACCGTTCTATACGCGGCCAATATCCTTTTGCGTCAACGATCAAACCTTTTTCAGCCACTGCAGCACTCTATTATAATGCGGTCACCCCCGATTGGACCATCTTTGACAATGGTTTTTATACGCTACCCAATGGCTCACACACCTATCGTTGTTGGGCGTGGAAAAAACATGGGCATGGCCGCGTCTATATGAGCCGTGCCATCACTGTTTCCTGCGATACTTATTTTTATCAAGTCGCAAACATACTGGGCATTACTCGTTTAGGCAATGTGTTGAAAATGTTTGGTTATGGTGCAAAAACAGGTATAGACGTAGATGAAGAATTGCCCGGTTTGGTGCCTACACCCGAATGGAAATTAAAGACCAAAGGCCAACCTTGGTATTTAGGCGATACCATCGTCGCAGGTATAGGTCAAGGGTATTTGTTGACTACCCCCTTACAAATGGCACATGCCGTTGCCGGTATTGCCACGCGTGGTCAGCCTTATAGACCTTCTATAGTTGATTATCAAATTCTACCCAATGGTGAAAAAATAGTCATGCCCAGCGTGGCATCACCACCCATACAACTCAGCGCCGACAATTGGAACTTAATCGTCACCGCCATGCAAAATGTAGTCGCCAGCGGTGAGGGTACTGCGCATGTTTCTTTCGGTGTCCCAGCTTATACCGTTGCCGCCAAAACCGGTACCGGCCAGGTGTTTAGTACTTTTGGTAAAGACATCGATAACAAAGGGAAGCCTAAGAATTTGCAAGACAATTCGTCTTTCATTGCTTTTGCACCTGTAGACAACCCCAAAATAGCACTGGCAGTGGTGATTGAAAACGGCGTTCACGCCGCGCCCGCTATCGCCCGCCAGATACTGGACGCTTTTTTTAACGAGGCCGAAAATGCAATACCGCCACCCACCACTCCCTAACGTCACGTCGTCTACAGCACGACCTCAAGATTTGCTCTTTAGATGGCATCTAGACAGTAATTTGCTGCAAGCTTTATTCTTTTTAATTGGCTTTGGTCTAGTGATCTTATACAGTGCGGGCAATGAAAATGTGCATACCGTTGAGGGACAATGTGTACGCTTGGCTTTTGCCGCTCTGGTTTTGGCAGCAGTAGCGCAAATTCCACCTTATCGTTTACGTATGCTGGCACCCTGGACTTTTTTTGTGGGTTTATTTTTCCTCATTGCGGTTATGGCGATGGGGGATGTGGGTAAAGGCGCGCGCCGCTGGTTGGATTTCGGCATTATTCGTTTTCAGCCTTCCGAGATCATGAAATTAGCCATCCCCATGTATTTGGCTTCCATATTACACGAAAAAATATTACCGCCGCGTTTTACAACCTTGTTGTTATGCTTGTTTATTATCTTAGTGCCTGTAGGTTTAACTGCGTTGCAACCCGATTTGGGTACGGCTTTAATGCTGCTGTTGACTGGATTTTGTGTAATCTTTTTAGCAGGTCTACCTTACCGTTATTTAATTTTGGTGGTACTACTGGCCGCTGCAGCTGTGCCCGTTTTATGGCATTCTATGCACGATTATCAACGGCAACGCGTGTTAACTTTTTTAAACCCAGAAACCGATCCCTTGGGGCATGGTTATCATATTATACAATCCAAAATCGCCATAGGTTCAGGCGGCGTATTTGGCAAAGGTTGGTTGATGGGCACACAATCCCATTTAAATTTTTTACCTGAACATGCCACTGATTTTATCTTTGCCGTTGCGGGTGAAGAATTAGGCCTATTCGGCGCTTTGATCTTATTGCTGGCCTACGCCTGGGTCATTGGTCGTGGTTTCGTGATTGCGTATACGGCCCAAGATACTTTTTCACGTTTATTGGCAGGCAGCCTCGCCATTGCTTTCTTCTTTAATGTTTTTGTCAACATAGGCATGGTCTGTGGACTATTACCTGTAGTGGGCATTCCCTTGCCCTTAGTCAGTTACGGTGGAACCTCTATGGTGACCTTAATGGCCGCCTTTGGCGTATTGATGTCTATACAAACGCATAGACGACTGTGGAGTACTTAGGTTTCTATAAGAACCCTGCACCCACACTTTCAAAGGCGGAACCAAACCAAGCAGTGACGTTCAAAACAAAGGCACTCAAGACCCCCACAGCTTTACGCACAGGACCCAATGTTCTACGCACTAGACCTCGTGGCTCATCTTGATGCGCTTTTTGGGGTGCAGTTGATCCAAAAAGAGCATGTCGATTACCAACTAATACAGAAGGTTTACTTTCAGCAACCATCGCCCCGACTGGGTTAATTTCTATTGCTGGCTTAGCCTCCTCTAACACAACGGCATCCATCTTGTGCGCTTTAGCCTGTTCAATGTTTTCTTTATACTTGCTCAAAGCTTCTTTAGCAGATTCGTGTTGTGCTATAACTTCCTCTGTAGTATTCAGTAAATACCTAGATTCTTCATATAAAGCCTTTTCAGACAAAATGAGTTCTTTGCCTTTAGAAGACCGCGTTTGATGTTGCATCAAAAGTTCATGGTTTTTCCTTTGTACTTCTAACCAATTTTGCACTTTGACCAAACGATGCAAACTAACCATTTCATCACCCTCTTCGCTCAACGCTTCCTCTTGTGCACTCAACCATTCCTCAGCCTGTTTTGCCCACATTTCTGCTTCCTGAATCATTTCTGCTCTAACATCAGTAGGGTCTTCCAGCGTAGGGGTTGCCAGTAAAGTATTCAGCAAAGCTGCATTAACGGCATGTTGTAACGCACTGCTTGCAGACACTAAGGTTTGAACCAAGCCTAGCTCTAATTCGCCTTTACGGCTATGTGAATGCATCTCTTGCATCAGCGCGGTAGCTTTTTCTTTTAATTGATGAATTTTGCTTTCTCCACCGCCACGCTTAAATTTATCATATCCTTGATTTCGGCAATAAGCAATTTCATCACTCAATGCGGCACATTTGGCAACTAAGCCTTCAACTGCTTTTAGACTATCATTCGCTTCTCGTCTTATTTCTTTTGCCAAATCCTCTTCCGACATCATTGGAGTCACTTCTGGAGCTGGATTCACAATATTTTTAACGGTAACAGCAACCGTTTCAAGTATTGATTCTTTATCAGCGTCTGTTGCCATATTCGCAGAAGCCACAACGCCTTGAAGCGATTTTTCTATACTCTTTTGGCGAAGTTCTTCATGCTCAGCTTGCCCAACCAAAGAATTCAAAACAGCTATTTCTTTTTTGGCTTCTACATAGGCTTGTTGAAAGGCCACCTTTTTACTTTCTAATCTCTCAGCATTACCATTATGAGCAAGAATGCTGCGGTGAAAAACCTCAAGATCCTCAAGACGTTTCTTTTCTATGCCTATGGCATCATCTATTCTTTCTATTTCAGTACTATGTTCAACTTCTTGCTCAGGCTTGCCTTGTACAAAACCAGAAAAAGTTTCTTTAGCAGCTTCCCAAAATGAACGCTCAGGATCAGTTATGGTAGCCTGATGTTTTCTCATCTCGTTTTCATAAGCTTTTCTTAAGCCCAAGACTTTTTCATGTGCTTTTTTGGATTTATCCAATGCTTGTTTTATCTCACCAGACAAACCACTCTTTTTAAGATTGGCTGCATAAATATCAGGGAATGAATCAAACTCTGAGTCATTCGCTTGAATAGGTTCTAGAGCCAATGCTTCAGGCAATTCCTCTAACCTTGCTTCATTTGCAGCAATCAAACTATCGCAATGTGCCATCTTTTGTTCAAACAACTCAGACAATGCGGTCAAATGTCTTTTTTTGCATTTTAACAATAACTCAGATGTTTTAGCTCTTTTTTCTTCAAGTTCAGATTCTCTTATATTAGCTTCATCAACATTTCTTTCTTGTTTTTCTAATTGTCTTTGTGCAGAGTCTCTTAGTTCTACAGCCTTAGCCTTACCTTCTATTGATGCTAATCTTTTAGCACCAACTCGGCTTGGTTTCATTTCCTCAATCTCTTTTGTGAGTTTTAAAACTTCCTTATGGCTGTCAGAGGACTTTTTTTGAAGGGCTTTTATACTATTGTGACTTACTCGTGCAGCTCTATAGCTGCTCGCGATATCTTTGCTTAATTCTTTGCTTTCTTCAACAAGTTCTGACAGTTTTGCTGAACTTGTCATTGAACGCGACACCCCTGAAACCTCAACTAAACTAGTATCGATGTCATCCAAAATGCGATCTATCTCTTGCTGCTCTAGATCTATAGCCTCTACCATGATTTCTTGTTGATTTGAAGTTGGTTCATCTACAGGCTCAAACATTTCAGCCATCATTGCATCAATTCTTTCTTGAGCAGGATCAATAGGTAAATCAATAGATTTTTTTCTTTCTTCAATTACACGTATACTAAGCAGCTCCTGCTCTATTGCGTCCAAATGTCTTTTAGATGCCTTTAGATTCTCATTTATTTTAGTTTCTTTTTTTGGCTTTAATGCTAAAAGATCAGCAGCACTTTTAGCGGCAGTTCCCAAAACAGCTAAGCTGCTATCTTTTTTTCGATTAAATTGATCTTGATGAGTCTCTATTTTACGAATACGTCTCTCTATGTTTTCATTGGCTGCCTTCAAGGTCCCTATTAAATCACCTAGATGTTTTTGAGCTTTCGACTGCACTTCACTTGTACTTTTGTGCAATTTTTTTATTTCCGTTACGAGCTTTTCTCTAGATTGCGCAACTTTAGATTTACGCCTCAGAAATGCCTTACAAAGCCCATTTTCAATTCTTTCAATGAAATCAAGCTTAGGAATACTTCCTATTGCTGTCTTAAGCGAAGTTTCTTCTATAGGAGTAGACGACGCTATTTCTTGTTTAAGCTTGTGAATACTTTTAATCAAATTGGAACTATTTTCAGGTGCTGGGTTATCTCCCAAAATTTGGGATTCAATTAACGAAGCTACTTTCTGAAGAATACCTTTTTCTTCTTCTGCGGCTTTACTGACATCTTGCTTTTGTTCCAATGCCATAATGGCATCAGAAAGAGTCTGCTGCATAGCTCTCAAATCATCCAGTTCTTGTTGAGTGTATGCTGTAGAGTCATTAAAAGACTGTAAAGATCCAGAATCTAAAAGATCATCTGAAATCCCTGTGCATTTATCCACAATAACTCGGAATGACTGCAATATATTAGCAGACAATTCTTTTCGACCATTATAATCAGCGACAAATTCTTTTAACCCTTCACTTAAGCGTTCTTCTACACTATCTTGTCGTGCTAACGCTGTGTTTAAGATACGTTTCATTTGAGCAAATCGGTCATTGGAAGCACTTTTTTGCTCCTCAGGAGTTAAAATGGCTTTTTCCAATTGCAGATCTTCAATCTCTTTCTTAAATTTATAAATCCAACTCATGATCATACCCCCACTTATTTTGATGTGCTATTGGACCTTATTTATAACCTGGTGCCACACATTCGCTTATGTAAAACTCGATTTATTGATATTTTATCAAAAAGAACTTAAGGCGATATTAAACGTTCGGTATATTTCAAATAATTTGCGCTTTTTCCGTTGGTTAGGGGGGTGTTCTGGTAAATTCTCTTTATATTTCAATGCAAAAGCTAAACAATCGGCTAAACCTATATAAGCTTGGTTTACAACATCGCTACAACCCCGTATAGTATATTTAGCTAATTACTACCCATTTAAGGATATAATGCTATGCTCATAACCCTAAAAAAGACCCTTACTGTACTCTGCTTTTGTTATTTAATCGTCATTACTTTACCGGTTCAAGCGGCAGAGCTGAGTCAACGCCCCGACGTACAAGCTTTTATCCAAACCATGGTGAAAGATGATAATTTCAACGCTAAGTCATTAAATAAGCTATTTAATGAAGTCGAGCTACAGCCTAAGATCATTGAATTAATCAGTAGTCCGGCTGAAAGTAAAGATTGGCTGTTTTATAGAAACCGTTTTATCACCGATAAGCGCGTTGTAGACGGCTATCATTTTTGGCAAAAGCACTATAAGGTTTTGGCTAAGCTACAAAAACAATACGGTATACCGGCTTCAGTGATAGTGGCTATTTTAGGGGTAGAAACTTTTTATGGTGAAAGACAAGGCACTTATCGCGTCATGGATGCCCTGACTACGCTTTCCTTTGACTACCCGCCGCGACAAAAATTCTTCCAAAAAGAATTGGCGGAATATTTACGCCTAACCCGCGAACACCACATAGCCCCCCTATCCTTAAAAGGCTCTTATGCTGGGGCTATAGGAAAACCTCAATTTATGCCCAGCAGTTATAGACGATACGCCATTGCTTATGAAGATGCGCATTATATCAATTTACAAAAAGACGATAATGATATCCTGGCCAGCGTGGCGAACTATTTGAAAGAAAATGGCTGGCAACGCGGTGAACCTATTCTGACTAAAGCGGTCATTACCAAGAAAAGCGCGTTGAAGACCATAGTACCGAATGTGCCGCCTACTAAAACCTTAGGTGAATTGCGAGCGCTGGGTTTTAAAGTCGATAGCCAATACAGTTCGGCATTAAAGGCGAATATTGTGCAATTGGCTGCGCCAGATGGGCCGCTGTACGAGATAGGATTTAATAATTTCTACACCATCATGCGTTACAACACCAGCGTTAATTACGCCATGGCAGTGTATATGCTAAGCAGTATATTAGATGAATGCCAGCGGGAAAAGCTGAAGAGTTGTAGTATTGCGTGATGATTCTGGGACCTAGGCCACACGCATTTGCCATCCTCGACTGTGGCCTTGCGGCCTAGTCGAGGATCGATGACAACAATACCCTAGCCCACAGCTATAACGTGGCTTGCAACGAGCCTTAGCTCTTCTTATTTTCCACTAAGGCCTTATACTCAGGCGAATCCGGGTAATTGTAGGCTAATACTTGTAAGGCTTTATTCGCAGGCTCTTCTAGATCCAATTGTCTATAGGATTTCACCATCAATGCCAAAGCAGGAATCACGGCCGGAGCTTGTTGATAATCTTTCACTACATCATTGGCGCGATTTGCTGCAGCGACATAGGCGCGGTGGTCGTAATAGAATTGAGCAATATTAAGCTCGGATTGCGCTAAGGTGTTGCGCAAATAAATCATACGACTGCGTGCTGCTGGCGTATATGGGCTATCGGGATAATTGATCACCAATTGGTTAAAATCGTTAAAGGCTTCTTTAACCGAACCTAAGTCACGTGTAGAAATATCCAAATTCACTATACCAGAGCCTAAACCGCGGTTAACCGTGGTATTGGCAACCCCTTTCATATAATAAGCATAATCTACGTGCGAACTACGTGGGTATAGATGTATAAAGCGATCCGCTGCCGCGGCGGACATAGCGTAATCGTTTGCTTTATAATAAGCATAAATAATATTGAGCTGCGATTGTTCTTCGTAAGGGCTAAAAGGATACAAGGCATCTAAGCCTTCAAAACGCTCCACGGCATCTTGGTAGCTACCTTTTGCCAAAGAAGCCTCACCGCCATTAAAAATAGTCTCAGCTGACTGGCCTTTATAAATATCGGCTGGCGTTTTCACATCTTCCGAGCACGCAGCAAGAAAGAGCGCTGCTAATGCTAAAATGAGCCGTTGTTGTTTTTTCATTATCAATCCTTAGTTACTGAGGTTGCGCGGTTACAATCACGCGCCAAAGCGCATTATACGAAAATTTGCGCCAAAAAACAGGTTTAAATTCAGCGAAAATGAACTATTTATCCCAGATCTGTATACAGAATGTACTTATTGTTCACTTTTGCTTGCAATCCCTCGTCAATACCGCCAAAATCGGGCCTATATAAAAAACCAGATAAAAAATCATGTCTAAAACAGAACCAAACGAACCTTTATCCGCCATAGTCCCCATAGAATGGGCTGGCTATAGACTAGATCGTGCCGCAGCCTTATTGTTTGATCAATTTTCACGCAGCTTATTGCAAAAGTGGATAAAGTCGCAACAGTTATTGTGTGATGGCCAAGCTTTAAAAGGCAAAGAACTATTAAAAGGTGGTGAGTGTTTAAGTTTAAGTCCCACGGCCTTAGAAGAAACTACCGCCAAAGCAGAAGCCATAGATCTGAATATTCTATATGAAGACGATAGCATTTTAGTCATCAACAAGCCAGCGGGTTTAATTGTACACCCAGGTGCAGGCAATCCCGAGCACACCTTGGTCAATGCCCTGCTACACCATTGTCCGTCCTTAAGTACCTTACCGCGTGCAGGGTTGGTACATCGCTTAGACAAGGACACCAGCGGCTTGTTGGTTATTGCCAAAACCTTGACTGCACACACGCATTTAATACGACAAATGCAAAAGCGCTTGGTTAAACGTGAATATTTGGCTTTATGTCAGGGCATGATCACTGCGGGTGGCACTATAGATGCGCCTATAGGGCGGCATCCACAAGCACGCACACGCATGGCCGTGACAGACAGTGGCCGTGAAGCGATTACCCATTACCGCGTGCTAGAACGTTTTCGCGCACATACTTTATTGCGAGTGCAATTAGAAACAGGACGCACACACCAAATTCGCGTGCATCTAGCGCATAGTCATCATCCCATTGTGGGCGATGCCACCTATGGCGGCCGCCCTAAATTTCCGCGTCAAGCCGATATAGCTTTGGTAGAAGCCTTGCAAAATTTTCATCGCCAAGCTTTACACGCAACGCATTTGGCCCTAACGCATCCCGTCAGTGGCGAAACACTGTCTTGGACCGTACCGTGTCCTGAGGATATGCAAGCTTTAATTCGTTTATTGCAAGACGATGTTAAGAGTGCGGCGGCTACGACTAAAAAGTAATTGTGTATATATCCATCGTACTTGAAGATGCGAGCGCAATACTTTCTACGAATACAGTGCTAAAACGTTGTCATCCTCGACTTCGTCGAGGATGACAACGCTTCGATTTAAATCTATAGTATTCAGCTAGATCTCGCATCTTCATTGGCGACGGGTACATCTCACATGCTTAAACTGTTAGCGGAAGCAACATTAGGAAAAAAATTTTCTATCCTTTCTATAGTACCAGCAGCAAAAGAACCCTCAAAATCAATAATAACAGGTATGAACCGCTTAAGTTCTTCAGATATAACCGCTAAAGCAGCCGTTATAATCAAACGATTATGAGCTAGATTTTCTAAACTGGGGAATTCTACAGTTTTATCTGCTGTTTGTTCTGGTTGTATCCCTATAGACTCTAAGCTGCCAATGAATTCCTCGTGTTGTTTTTTTTGCTTATGTTGCCAATTCTCCGGCATAGGATGCTGAATAAAAGCGCCTATATAGATAGAAATGCTACAGCTTCCAGTATTATTTACAGTCAAGACTATTTCTCTTACACACCTAGGGCTTTCCTTGGGATTAGTATATGCCAAACAAGATACAGACTCTGAATTTGATTCTAGCCATTCTTTTTCAAATTCCGTATCCTGTATCCAACTTATTGGCGAAAAAACTGGTGGAGAAATGGGTGGAAAAAATAGTGATTGTATCTGCTCAACGGGAAGCAATTCTACTTTATTAGACATGCATTCACTCCTGTAATAATTAAAGGAGCGTATCTTACTGTTTTATATAGAATAGTTCAATCGTTTGTTTGGTATTTTAGATTAGAAGACCTAAAAAAACAAAGGACGGTAAAAACCGTCCTTTATCCTGCCCTTACATCCCTGAAATTGGTCTTGTGCTTAATCCTTAAGCGAGTCAATCATCCTTAAACGCGTACCTCCATTCTGTACGCCTAGCACATCCTCCTGAGTTTGCACGTCCTGTGCATACACTCTCTTCCATGACTGTGTACGTCCTATACACTGCTTCAGGATAGAACAGTCAGTAATTGTTTGCAAATCCTACACATGGTCGACCGGCAGCTGTTTTAGTGTACGATTTTTTGAAAAATCAATGAGTTAAGGCAAAAAATGGTTGTTTTTAATCTGATCATTTTGAGAATTTTCGTACAAATTTTTCGGTCGTTTGGGCTATTTTGTTTTCTTTTTTATCAATAATTTGCGTATGTTAGTTTGCGCATAAGGCCTGCCCTATGTAATTTGTATAATTAACTATACAAATTACATAGAATTATTGAAATTGTCATCATCTTTATGTATAATTAACTTATCATAAAGCATGAGAATTCGCTATGTTACAAATAGAACGTGCCCTACTGCCAGAACTATTACGTTCGGCCTCATCTTACCCAGTAGTTAGTTTGCTAGGGCCTAGGCAATCGGGAAAAACGACTTTAGTAAAGACAGCGTTTCCGAATAAACCTTATCTAAGTTTAGAAGACCCTGATGTGCGCAGTTTCGCAATAGAAGATCCGCGTCAATTCTTAGCACAATACCCTGATGGCGCCATCCTAGATGAAGTACAAAGAGTACCTACACTGCTGTCTTATATTCAAGGTATTGTAGATGAGCAAAATCGTCCTGGATTATTTATATTAAGTGGTAGCCATCAGTTATCGTTACAAGCGGAAATTAGCCAATCATTAGCAGGTAGAACAGGTATTTTACACCTGATGCCCTTAAGTTTGGCCGAGTTAAAAGCTGCTTCCTTAGAACAAAGCTTAGATCAGCAATTGTTTTACGGATTTTATCCACGCATTTATCAACACCATATTGAGCCACAACGTTTCTATCGTGATTATTTGCAAACTTACGTAGAGCGCGATGTTAAAATGATGATCAACATTAAAGATCTGGATCAATTTCGTCGTTTCTTAAATTTAGCAGCAACACGCATTGGTCAATTGGTAGATTATAGCTCCTTGGCTAACGATTTAGGCTTATCTCGTCATACGATAAAAGAGTGGATATCTCTATTAAAAGCATCGTTTATTATTACGGCATTACCCCCTTATTTTGAAAATTTGGGTAAACGCATTATTAAATCTTCAAAATTATATTTTACCGATGTAGGTTTGGCTTGTCATTTATTGGGAATACGCACAGCTGAACATCTGGCTAATCACCCTTTACGCGGCTATCTGTTTGAAAACCTAGTGGTCAATGAAATTTCTAAATCGCTATTAAATCGTGGGGAAGAAGCCCCTCTTTATTTTTATAGAGATAGCAACCGCTTGGAGGTGGACTTAGTATTTCAGCATGGCTTAGATTTAATTGCGATCGAGATTAAGTCATCTCAAACCTTCAATAAGGACTTTCTAAATGGCTTAACACGCTTCCGCTCTCTGGTCACACAGCATCCGCTTAAAAGCTATCTTATTTACAGCGGCGAACATCAGCAAAAAGTACACGAGCATCAGGTGCTAAATTATAATAATGCGGCGGAAGTAGTAGAGCAATAATGAGTTGATATTAAAAGCGGTCAACTGAGGGAACGACGGTAATATTTAACTATATTACCGTCTTGCCTCATAATCTTCAATAGGAATTAACTGGGTTGCAGAGAAGCATTGGTAACCATTTTCACCATTTCTGCCTTCAGACTTCCTGTTAATGCAGCCAGTCTTACCTGATAGCTTAGGCTCCAAATACCGTCTACTCCTTGCCAGAATCTCATGACTATGTATCCATCCGATGCTACTACCCCGCGGCAATTTTTCACTGTCGCTTTAATGGTGATATCTTTGCTGCTATTTTGTGTTTCAGACCATCCCTCTACTTGACATAGGTTTTGCATATAGGTATGGAACTCTCGGGCGGTATCCTCTGCGGTCATTTGCTTATTGTTTCCATGAGTCTCAGTGATGCTCTGAGTCCAGTCATTCACTGACTTGTTCGTAGGTACTTCAACATAATGAGTCATTGTACCGCGAGGATCTACACTATTTATTTTCAACCAGTTATAGGCTGTGGGACGTTGATAAACAATTTTATTCTGTTTCTGGGACATTTGTTCCTGGGCCCCATTAACAGAAGAACCCGCTGCAGAACAGCCCACTAAAGGAAGAAAAAGGAATAATGTAATAATGGTGTTTTTAAATTTCATGGTAACATCCTGTTTTTGATTACTTCAATTTGCTATATGGAGCTGGCGATCCGAATCGAACGGACGACCGGCTGATTACAAATCAGCTGCTCTACCTGCTGAGCTACGCCAGCTAAAATAATAGATAAATTGATGCCCAGGTAATAACATCAATTAAAATGGCGGAGTGGACGGGGCTCGAACCCGCGACCCCCGGCGTGACAGGCCGGTATTCTAACCAACTGAACTACCACTCCGCAAATATACTCTTCACACTTGATTCTTAGGCTTTGTTGCCTCGCCTAATAATCAACTGCTTTGAGCCGTCAACTTTCTTCTTGTAAGTGGTGGGTGCTGAGGGTCTCGAACCCCCGACCCTCGCCGTGTAAAGGCGATGCTCTACCAACTGAGCTAAGCACCCGTTTTGCCTACAAACAAGAGACGCCATTTATACCAATCTATCCCGCCTACGTCAAGGCATTATTCGCCTTTTTTGAACTAAAAATTGTTTTAGTCTCTAAATTGCACAATGTATGGCTATGATTAAGATCATGACTTTAATCTATAAGGATAAAATGATATAATGGCCCAAAACAATAGGATAATAAACATGCCCTTAGTCGCGCCACTTGCACAATTTCCTCTTTTTTATTGTGTAAAACACCCCTTAATTGCACATAAATTATCCTTGTTACGCGATAAAAAAACGCCCGCAAAGATTTTTCGCGAATTGGTTGCTGAAATTACGCTGCTGATTGCCTATGAAGCGACTCAAGATTTAAGCTTAAGCGAGGTTTCCGTCACTACGCCCTTAGAAAACATGCTGACTCCTATGCTCACAGACAGATATCCGGTCATCGTGCCTATTTTACGTGCAGGCCTAGGAATGACCGAAAGTTTTTTACAACTCATTCCTGAAGCCAGAGTGGGTCATATAGGCTTATACCGCGATGAAGAAAGCCTACAACCGAAGCAATATTATTTTAAAATTCCACAAAAAAGTGAAAACAGTGCTTATTTTATTTGCGACCCGATGCTGGCCACGGGCGGCTCTATCGCCAAAGCGATTAGCCTATTAAAAGAACGTGGCATACAGCATATCACCTTCGTTTGCTTGGTAGCTGCACCGGAAGGGGTGGAGGTAGTGGCCTCAGCACATCCCGATGTCAAAATATACACGGCATCTTTAGATAGGCGGCTGAATGAACAAGGTTATATTTTACCTGGCTTAGGCGATGCAGGGGATCGCTTATTTGGTACTAAATGATATGACTACTTCTTTGTCTTTACCTAAAGATTGTTTACAACGTTTTATTCTTAAAGACTTACACGTGCGTGGTCAATGGATCCACCTAGATCACGCTTACACCGCTATTCAATCCATACACCCATATCCAATAACAATACGTATGTTGATAGGTGAAGCATTAGCAGCCAGCGCACTTATTTCCAGCACTTTAAAATACGAGGGTCGCACCACTTTGCAAATAGAAGGCCCGGGCACTATAAAATTATTGTTAGCACAATGTAATCATTTGTTTCATTTACGCGGTTTAGCCAAGTGGGATGAAAATATCGACCTTGCTTCCACCACGCCCCTATTTTCTAAGGCACAATGCTTGATCAGTATCACCCAAGCAACTTCACAAGAAACCTATAATGGCATAGTCCCTTTAGAATATGATAATTTGGCCTTGTGTTTGGAAAGTTATTTTCAACAATCCGAGCAACTGCCCACAAAATTTTATTTTGCCTCTACCCACGAACACATCGTAGGCTTGATGTTGCAAAGCTTGCCCGATGATGCTATGACTGAAGATATGTGGCAACACGTCACGTGTTTAGCCGATACCCTAACCCAACCTGAATTATTGAGCGTAGCGCCCATGGCCTTAATGCATCGATTGTTTCATGGTGAAGACATGCAATGGTTTGTGGAAAGCCCTGTTGAGTTTAAATGCTCTTGTTCTAAAGAAAAAAGTGAAAAAGCAGTGATTACTTTTGGCGAAGAAGAAGTCATGGATGTTTTTAACAGCACTTCTACTTTAGTGGTGAATTGTGAGTTTTGCAATCAAAGCTATGAGTTTGACAAAATTGATGCATATCGTATATTTCACCCATTGCCTGATTCATCACAATCCTCACATTAGGACTCACCATGATTACATTACAGGAACACAATGGATTCAGTGAAAAATTAATAGCTGATCTTAAAGAATTGATTTCTGCTTGCAAAGCAGTCGATGGTTATGCCCCCATGTTATATTGGGAAGTCCTTAAGCTTAAACGTGAAACTCCGGGCGATTATTGCTTATATCAAAACAATAAAATGATTGGTTATTTAAGCACTTTTAGTTTTGAAGATTCCCTTATTGAAATCTCCTTTGCCGTTCACCCCGACTTTCGCAATCAAAGTTTATTTGAAGAGTTACTGGAATATGCTCGCGATCATTTGCAAATGGTGCAATACGATGCTTTATTGCTCTCGACCGGTGAACAAGATACGGCCCTAGTCAATACCTTTACTCGTTTAGGGGCAAAGAAGACTCATGCGGAATATATATTAAGGCGCGACAACCTAAGCGCAGAAGAAATTTACGCCACCGACCCTATAGAATTGGTGCAAGGACAAAAGAAAGAAGATGGATTGCGCCTGGCAGAAGTTCATGCGCGTTGCTTTGGTTCTAATCTGGAATTGATGACAGAACGTTTTACTAAAGCCATAACCATGCCCAATAGACGCTGTTTTCTAGCCTTTCATCACGGCGAAATCCTAGGTGCAGCACATGTGCGTATAGAATCTAATGGATCTGCTTGCTTACACGATATAGGCATTGTACCGGAGAAACAGCATTTTGGCTTTGGCCTACAGTTATTAAAATTGGTATTAAATACCTTAATTGCCGACGGCCAGACCCACTTCCATATGATGGTAGCCGCAAATAACGAAAGGGCCTTACGGCTATACCAGCGCTGTCATTTCAGTGTAGGGCACGCTTATCAGTTTTGGCGTATAGATAAGCATTTTACCTTTCCCCCGCATTATACGTTGCCTAAAAGAAAGCATTAACTCATGCTCCGCTATCTTAAGTTATAATTGTGACTTAGAATTTGTTCAGTCTCTGAAACACAATCTTGCTATTTACTCATCTTCTAGCTTTAAAAAAACTCTGCAACAATGCTAAACTTTCTTCAGCCAATATTCCTTGCGTGCTGTATAAGCGATGATTTAAACACGGCGCATCGATGATGTTAAACACGCTGCGGCAGGCGC
>JAJYCX010000010.1 GCA_021778015.1 Pseudomonadota bacterium | reverse complement strand
ATCACGCAAGTATTGTTTAGGGAAGGGCAGATGGTCAAAAAAGGCGATCTGCTGGCGGTCATTGATGACCGTCCTTATCAGGCGCAACTGATACAGTACAATGGCCAGCTCGAGCGAGACCAGGCGCTGCTGGATAATGCTAGGATTGATCTCAAGCGTTATGAAACGCTGTGGAAACAGAATTCAGTATCGCAACAAGTGCTGGCTACGCAGCGCGCGTTGGTGAAACAGGATGAAGGTACCGTACAGATTGACGCAGGGTTGATAGAAGCAACCAAACTCAATATTCAGTACTGCTATATTACTTCGCCCATAGACGGCCGCGTTGGTTTGCGTCTGGTCGACCCCGGCAATTTTGTGCAGACCAGCAATACCACTGGCATTGCGGTGTTAAATACATTAAATCCCATCACAGTAATATTCACTATCCCTGAAGATAATATTGATGATGTTTTACAGGCAGCCTATACCGATAAAACTATGACAGTGGAAGTGTATGACAGACAGCAAAAAACTTTGCTGAACACTGGCAAATTATTGACTATGGATAATCAGGTAGATCCCACGACGGGAACCGTTAAGCTGCGCGCGCAATTTCAGAATGATCAGAACCAGCTTTTCCCAGACCAGTTTGTCAACGTGCGGCTTTTGATAAAAACAATAAAAAATGCCACGTTAGTGCCTACAGCGGCGGTTCAATTTATACCCCAGGGCAATTCTTATGTTTATGTGTTTAATAAGGATCAAACAGTAACTACCAGGGTAGTCAAGCTGGGTGTGACATCCGGAGACTACACGATTATCACTGCCGGCCTAAAAGCTGGGGAATCTGTGGTAACGGAAGGTGCTGACAAGCTCACCGATGGCGCTACAGTTATGTTGGCAAAATCCCCAGCGCCGTCATCAGCGCTACCAGCAACTCCGCAATCCTTATCTACAGCGCCCGTTAAGGAATCAAATGCGAAGAGTATAACATGAGCCTTTCAGGACCATTCATATCGCGATCCATTGCCACGTCGCTGCTAATGCTGGCTATTTTCCTGGCGGGAATATTTGCTTTTCAGATCCTGCCGATATCTAACTTGCCGGCAGTAGAATATCCCACCATACAAGTGCTAACTTTTTATCCCGGCGCAAGCCCAGATGTGGCGGCAACAGCCATCACCGCACCGCTGGAAAAACAGTTTGGCCAGATGCCGGGCCTGTCTCAGATGACATCGTCGAGTTCCATGGGCGCATCCGTTATTACCCTACAATTTGCACTGACCATGAGTCTAGATGTCGCAGAGCAGGAAGTGCAGGCTGCAATCAATGATGCTTCCAGCTATCTACCGGCAAACTTGCCTAATCCGCCCATTTATAACAAAGTGAATCCCGCTGATACACCTATCTTGACTTTGGCACTGACATCCAAGAGCTTGCCGTTGTACACGGTCGAAGATTATGCTGAAACCCGACTTCTGCCAAAATTTTCTCAGCTGTCGGGAGTAGGTTTGGTTAGTCTCAGCGGTGGCCAACGCCCAGCTGTGCGCATTCAGGCTAATCCCAACGCGCTGTCAGCTTATGGTTTAAGCCTGGAAGATGTGCGCACGGCGATAAGCAATGCCAATGTTAACGCGGCTAAGGGTAGCTTTGACGGACCGCGTCTCTCATACACGATTAATTCCAATGACCAACTGCTGAGTGCCGCTGCATATCGTCCTATAATCGTTGCGTATAAAAATAATGCGCCGGTGCGTCTCTCAGATGTTGCGAATGTAATCGAAGGCCCCGAAAACAACATGTTGGCCGCTTGGTATAACACAGAGCCTGCTATCATCATGAATATCCGGCACCAGCCTGGAGCGAATGTAATTGCGGTCGCCGACAGCATCAAACAATTATTGCCGCGCTTGCAGGCTAGTCTGCCTGGCGACATTCAGCTGACCATATTGAACGACACCACCACAACTATCCGTGCTTCTGTTAATGAGGTGCAGATTGAATTGCTGCTTGCTATCGCACTGGTAGTGTTGGTGATATTTCTCTTTTTGCGCAATCTGCCTGCTACGATCATTCCTAGTGTTGCCGTGCCGCTCACGCTGCTCGGTACGATGGGTGTCATGTATCTGTTGGGTTTTAGTCTAGATAATTTATCACTGATGGCGCTGATCATCGCCACCGGTTTTGTGGTCGATGATGCCATCGTCATGGTAGAAAACATTTCGCGCCATCTGGAAGCGGGTGAACAACCTTTTCAAGCCGCGATGAAAGGCGCCGAACAGATCGGCTTCACCATTTTGTCTCTGTCTGCTGCGCTTATCGCTGTGCTGATTCCATTATTGTTCATGAATGATATTGTCGGTAGATTGTTCCGTGAATTTGCTCTTACGCTGTCCGTGACTATAGTCATTTCCGCATTTATATCCCTGACACTTACTCCCATGATGTGTGCGCGCATCTTGAGGCATAGAGGCTCACAAGAGTTGGGCCGCTTTGAACGCCGCAGCGGCGAGATATTGGATAAGCTGATTCATAATTACAGCAAGTCCCTACATTGGGTATTGGAACACCAGCCGCTGACACTGCTGGTGTTTGCTGCCACTTTGTTGATAAGTATACTTTTGCTTTTCACTATTCCCAAAGGCTTTTTCCCTATACAAGATACCGGCGTTATTCAGGGAATTACCAATGCTTCGGAAACCGTTTCATTTCCTACCATGGCTAAAATCCAGCAGGCCTTGGCGCGGGAAGTATTGAAAGATCCGGCGGTGGCCAATGTTTCATCTTATATAGGTATAGATGGCACTAATACAACGCTTAACAGCGGTCGTATGCTGATTACACTTAAACCGCTCGCCGAGCGTGATGCCAGCGCGACGCAGATTATCCAGCGTCTGCAGCCTGCTCTGGACAAGATTAGCAGCGGCACGCTATACATGCAGCCAGTGCAGGATTTAACGATTGATACCACTGTCAGTCGCACGCAATATCAGTTTAGTGTAGGCGCGCCCAATGCCGCGGATGTAACTAAATGGACTAATGCATTGATAGACAAATTGACGACTGTTGCCGTATTGCGTGATGTTGCCAGCAGCCTGCAGAATAATGGTTTGCGTACCTACATTGATATAGACCGTGACACCGCATATCGCTTTGGTATCACCGCGGCAACAATAGACAATATTCTTTACGATGCTTTTGGTCAGCGCCAGGTATCGACCATGTTTACCCAGCGCAATCAATATCACGTCGTGCAGGAAGTATTACCACAAATGCAAAGCGGTCCCGTCGCGCTGAATAACATTTATATTCCAACTGCATTGGCTAGCAATACAGCAGCAACTACCACGACGGGCACGGCAGCTCCTGTGAGCGCTGTCAGTGCACTCTATACTAGTGCTAGCCCCAATCTACTCGCGACTGCGACTGCAACCGGCGCTGTGCCATTGAGCGCATTCACAAAAATATTACAGACTACGGGCCCTTTGCTGATTAGTCGTCAAGGTCAGTTTCCAGTCGCCACTATTTCCTTTAATCTTGCTCCGGGTGCCTCGCTCGGTGAAGCCGTCACTGCAATCAATCAGGCACGACAAGATTTAAATATACCTTTAAATGTGGAAGCCAGTTTTCAGGGTTCTGCAAAAATATTTCAAAGCTCGCTTGCCAATGAAGGCTGGCTGGTGCTGGCCGCTATTATTGCAGTTTACATAGTGCTGGGTGTTTTGTATGAAAGTTATATTCATCCGCTGACTATTTTATCCACGTTGCCTTCTGCGGGCATGGGTGCGCTGCTTGCCTTGTTACTCACAGGGAAGGAGCTAACTGTGATCGCATTGATTGGTCTCATACTGTTAATTGGTATAGTCATGAAAAACGCAATCATGATGATTGACTTTGCGCTGGCCCAGGAACGCGAGCTGAAAAAATCAGCGCGCGCGGCGATTTATGAAGCAGCACGACTTCGTTTCCGTCCTATTCTGATGACTACCATGGCTTCCCTGTTTGGCGCTATACCATTGGCATTTGGTAGCGGCATGGGAGCAGAACTGCGGCAACCCTTAGGTATTGCTATTATTGGTGGGTTGATGGTGAGTCAGCTGCTGACACTTTACACTACGCCAGTAATTTATTTAACCTTTGATCGACTCTCCCGCAAAATCAGATCATATAACGTAGCCAAGCCCAGCGAGGAAGTGTGATGAATCTCTCATCGCCATTCATCAAGCGGCCTATAGCGACTACTTTACTCGCGATTGGCTTGGCGCTTGCGGGCCTTGTTTCTTTTAATCTGCTGCCGGTGTCGTCATTGCCGCAGATGGATTTTCCTACTATCGCCGTGTCAGCAAGCCTGCCGGGCGCCAGCGCGGAAATTATGGCATCCTCAGTCGCGACACCGCTGGAAACACAGTTGGGGCGTATAGCCGGTGTAACGCAAATGACTTCCGCCAGCGGTTTAGGCTCTACTCAACTAGTCCTGCAGTTTGATTTATCGCGCAATATTGACGGTGCCGCGCGCGATGTGCAGGCCGCCATTAATGCCGCGGCCAGCAATTTGCCGACGAACTTGCCTTCAGCGCCCACCTACAGAAAAGTTAATCCATCGGATGCGCCGGTTATGATTCTGGCGTTGACTTCTAATAAATATAACCGCGGCCAAATGTATGATGCTGCGTCCACTATTCTGCAGCAAAAATTGTCGCAGGTGAGTGGAGTAGGGCAAGTGGTAGTCGGTGGCGGTTCGCTGCCAGCTGTGCGTGTGGAATTAAACCCAACAGAGCTCAATAAATATGGGATTAGCTTGCCTCAAGTGGCGGCGGCGCTTCAATCAGCCAATTCCAACCTGGCCAAGGGCCATATAATCAACGGCAATAGAATTTCAGAAATTGCGACGAATGATCAGCTATTCAAGGCTTATCAGTACAAACCACTCATCATTGCTTATCGGGATGGCAAGCCTGTGCGAGTATCCGATGTAGCCGAGGTCAACGATTCAGTGCAGGATGTGCGTAATGCCGGTCTTGCCAACGGCAAGCCAGCAGTATTGATCCTCTTATTTAAAGAACCCGGTGCAAATGTCATCAAAACTATCGATCAGGTACGAGCTATGATGCCGGTGCTCGCTGCCGACATCCCTGCAGGAATTGATCTGACAGTCATGATGGATCGTACCGCCACTATCCGCACTTCACTACATGACGTGGAAATCACTCTGGTGATTGCCATGATCCTGGTTATTTTGGTGAGCTATCTATTCCTGGGCAGAATACGCGCGATGTTGATACCGGGAATTGCCGTACCTTTGTCATTACTGGGAACCTTTGCTGTCATGAAGCTCTTGGGTTACAGCTTAGATAATCTATCTCTGATGGCATTGACTATTTCCACTGGTTTTGTCGTAGATGATGCCGTGGTCGTGCTGGAAAATACTACCCGACATCTAGAGATGGGTGTAAAACCAATACAGGCCGCACTCATTGGCGCAAAAGAAGTGGGTTTTACCGTATTATCTATGAGTATTTCTTTAATCGCAGTTTTTATTCCGATTTTATTGATGGGCGGTATTGTCGGACGCCTGTTCCGTGAATTTTCCGTGATTCTGTCAGTGGCCATCTTGGTATCCATGATAGTGTCTCTGACTGTCACGCCCATGATGTGCTCACGTCTACTCAAAGAAGATGAAGTTGAAAAAAGAAATCGCTTCGTTCATTTTATGGATCGTGTCAAAGATAAATATAAGACCAGTCTAGATTGGGCATTTCAACACTCGGGATTGATGCTGCTACTGACCTTGGCCACAGTTATCCTGAATATCTATCTATTCGTGGTAATACCGAAAGGATTTTTTCCACAACAGGACACGGGGCGCATCTCGGGATCTATACAAGCAGATCAGAATATATCGTTTCAAGCGATCGAGAAAAAATTGACGCAGTACATTAAGATTATTCAGGCTGATCCGGCGGTACAAAATGTGACGGGGTTTGTAGGCGGCACGACTGTTAACTCAGGTTCGGTGAATATTACGTTGAAGCCACTTTCTCTGCGTAAAGTATCGGCGGACGCAGTTATCAATCGCCTTCGCCCAAAACTGACTGTAGTGACAGGCTCTGCCATATACATGCAATCAGCGCAGGATATTGTCATTGGCGGTCGTCAGGGCAATGCACAATTTCAATATACCTTGTCATCGGACAATCTCAGCGAATTGAATACATGGGCGCCTGAGGTTGTGGCACGCCTTCAGAAATTGCCAGGCATTGCTGACGTCAACAGTGATCAGCGTAATCATGGGTTACAAGTCATGGTGAATGTAGATCATGACACCGCTTATCGTTTTGGCATCACGCCTGCCCAGATAGACTCGACTTTATATGCGGCTTTCGGACAAAGCCATGCTTCCACAATGTATACCGCCATGAACCAATATTATGTGGTAATGGAAGTCGCGCCGCCTTATTGGCAGCGTCCGGAAACACTGGATGATATTTATGTGCAATCGCCATCTAATGCTACGGTGCCATTATCAGCATTTGCCAGTTTTACGCCGTCATCCACTTTGTTATTGGTCAATCACCAAGGACAGGCACCTTCCGCGACGCTTTCTTTCAACTTGCTGCCGAATGTAGCATTAGGCGACGCAGTCAACATGGTCGGTAATGCCGTGGCAAACATGCACCTGCCGTCTAATATACAGGGCGCTTTTACCGGTACAGCCCAGGCATTTCAGGCTTCGCTTGATAATGAGCCATATTTGATTGCAGCTGCCTTGTTCGCTGTTTATATCGTACTGGGCATATTATATGAAAGCCTGATCCATCCCATTACGATCATTTCTACGTTGCCATCTGCGGGGGTTGGTGCATTGATCGCGCTCATTATCAGCGGCACTGACTTGAGTCTTATTGCCTTGATTGGCATTATTCTTTTAATTGGCATTGTGAAGAAAAACGCGATCATGATGATTGATTTTGCCCTGAATGCGGAAAGGACTCAAGGTAAAACCAGAGAGGAGGCGATTTATGAAGCAGCCGTTATGCGTTTTCGGCCTATCATGATGACATCTTGCGCCGCGGCTTTGGGCGCGGTGCCATTGATGATAGGCTTTGGACTAGGCGCTGAATTGCGCCAGCCTTTGGGTATCGCTATTGTCGGCGGTTTGATTGTCAGCCAGGCATTGACGCTGTACACGACACCGTTGATTTATCTCGCGATGGGGCGCTATGATGACTGGTGGTGGCGACAGTGGGAGCGCTTTCAGCCTAAGCGTTGGTTAAGAAAAGAAGATACTTAAAGCTTGAAGATGCGAGAACTTGATGAAAACTGTAAATTTAAATCGAAGCTTTGTCATCCTCGATGAAGTCGGGGATCCAGTTTCAAATCAAGTTTTTTCTGGATCCCCGACTGCGGCCTCGCGGCCTGGTCGAGGATGATAACGTTGTGGTGCGTGATTGCTTCTAGTATTAAATTCGCATTTTGAAGTGGGACGGGTATATGCAAATAAATTATAAACTACTATTACTTAGCTTAACGGTGTTACTGGCTTCCTGCGAAGTAGGGCCGGATTACAAGCGCCCGACGGCGCCACTGCAAGATAAATTCAAAGAAGCGCAAGGCAAGACAGTCATTGCACCCACGCCATCAAAAGAATGGAAAGTCGCTGAGCCTAAAGATCAATCTGACCGCGGCAAATGGTGGCAAGTTTTTAATGATGCAAAACTGAATGAACTGGAAGACCAACTCGATAAAAATAATCAGAACATTGCCAACGCTTATTATAATTATCAGCAGGCTTATGCATTGGTAGATGAAGCACGCTCCGCTTTTTTCCCCACAGTAATAGGCTCGGTCGGTATTGTGCACCAGAGACCCAGCAGCGGCGGTACCTCTTCAAGTGTATCAAGCAGTGGCGCAATAAGTCCGATCGGCGGCGGCGGGGGTTCTTCTTCTGGAAATACCACTACACATACCATGAATCTCAATGCCAGCTGGGAGCCGGATATCTGGGGATTGGTACGGCGCGAAGTAGAATCCGCTGTTAGCAATGCTCAAGCCAGCGCAGCTTTACTCGCATATACACGCCTTTCTGCACAAGCTTCACTCGCGCAATATTATTTTGAATTACGTGGTCTGGATATGAATCAAAAATTGTTAGATGAAACTGTAGTCAGTTATAAAAAATTATTACAATATACACAAAACAATTATGATTCGGGTGTAGATAATCTCGCCAACGTTGTGCAGATACGCGGCGAGCTTGAAGCGGCACAGGCTGAGGCCTTAAGCAATGGCGTGTTACGCGGTCAATATGAGCATGCTATTGCTATGCTGATCGGCGTTCCTGCCGGCAATTTCAGCTTAAAACCCGACCCGCTCACCGCATCGCCACCGGCCATTCCTGTGTCAGTTCCATCGACCCTCTTAGAACGCCGACCGGATATTGCTGAAGCTGAGCGTTTGATGGAGCAGGCCAATGCAAATATCGGTGTGGCAAAGGCAGCTTATTATCCCGCGCTGACTTTGTCAGGACTGGTAGATTCGGTTGGCCCTAATCTAACAAACTGGATTTCCCTCCCACAGATAGGTTGGACTTATGGCTCGCAATTGGCCGATACGATTTATGATGGCGGCTTGCGCAGTGCAACCGTACGCGCTTATACGGCAGCATACCTAGCAAGTGTTGCATCTTATCGTCAGACCGTGCTGTCGGCATTCCAGAATGTTGAAGACAGTCTAGTCGCTTTGCGTCTACTCAATGAAGAGGCTGCAGTTGATGACCGCGCTGTTGCGGATGCTAAGCTGTCATTGCAGTTGGTGACCAATCAATACGATTCAGGAGTTGTGGATATTTCCAGCATACTGCTCGCGCAGATCAATGCGTATTCGGTGGAACAAACTGCAGCGGATGTTAATTTTGTGCGTATGGTTTCTGCGGTGGCCCTGATTACAGCTTTAGGCGGCGGCTGGGATGTTTCGGAAATCGCCAAGGCGGGTGGTGGTTGATCGGATCCCTAAGCGTTGTCATCCTCGGCAAGGCCGCCGCCGGGGATCCAGTTTCAATTCAAGTTTTTCCCTGGTTTAATTCTGGAACCCCGCCGGTTTCGAAACATTTATTTACGAGTTAGACAATTCATTTCTTCATGTAGTCGGCTAAGTCTAGATTCAGGCTAAAGAATTTCGAATTAAAACATCTAAGAATCAAAGAGTTAATATCTAATTGTTAGTACATATTCATTTTTATTCCGTAGGAGGAGTTGGCTTGCCAATGTATAGTTGCATTTGAAATGCAACTATACTACAATAATGCCGTGGAAGATGACAAAGTTCATCTCATCTCATTTTATTAATTAACGAGGGTAAAATATCATGTTTTGTTATCAATGCGAACAGACTACAAGAACAGAAAATAATGTCGGTTGCAGTACTATTGGGGTTTGTGGAAAAGACAATACTACAGCTAATTTGCAAGATTTATTAGTTCATGCAGTTACGGGTATAGGTGTTTATGCAAATTTATGCCATCAGTCGGGCATTAATAACACTGCCGCAAACGCTTTTGTTGTTGAGGCGCTTTTTGCAACGCTTACAAATGTAAATTTTGACGCTAAAAGGATTCAGAATTACATTTATAATGCTATTCATATACGTGAGGAATTACGTCTGCAGTATATTGCAAATTGTGAATTCAATAAAACCACACCGGTTGAATTACAATTAACAACAATAAACTACCAAGCCGCAAATGATTTACCCGGATTATTAGAACAGGCTGAATCAATTGGCTTTGATATGAGATCTCTAAATTTGGATGCTGATATTACTGGATTATATGGACTGGTTTTATTTGGGTTAAAGGGCTTAGCCGCATATACGGATCATGCTAGATTATTAGGTTATGAGGATCTTCAAATTTATGCAGACATACACGCATGCTTAGATTTTTTAGCCAAAGAGTCCAGCGATGCGGGTTCTTATTTAGAATGGGCACTAAAAATTGGTGCAACGAATTACAAAGCAATGGAACTTTTAGACAAAGCACATACAGAAACATTTGGACATCCGGAGCCAACCCAAGTAAGAATAACGCCTGTGAAAGGAAAAGCCATATTAGTAAGCGGTCATGACCTTCATGATTTAAGAAATATCTTAGAACAAACTATGGGAATGGGTATTAATGTTTATACACACGGTGAAATGTTGCCGGCTCACGCCTATCCTGAATTTAAAAAGTATCCACATTTAGTGGCTAACTACGGTGGTGCATGGCAAGATCAGCAAACTGAATTTGCAAAATTTCCAGGCAGCATAATAATTACAACGAATTGTTTAATTGCACCGCAGGTTAGTTATAGTCAAAGATTGTTTACTACGAATGCGGTAGGGTGGAGTAATATAAAGCATTTATCCAACCAAGATTATACTCCAGCAATTCAATCTGCGCTTGCCAATCCTGGATTTAGTGAAGATTCCGAAGCTAAATTTATAACCACTGGCTTTGCTAGAAACACGGTATTAGGCGTAGCGGATCAAATCGTGGAAAGCGTTAAAAATGGCGATATTAAACACTTTTTTGTGATAGGTGGTTGTGATGGCGCAAAGTCAGGACGTAATTATTACACTGAGTTTGCACATGCTACTCCTAGCGATAGCATTATTTTAACTCTAGGATGCGGCAAATACCGTTTTAACAAAGATGAATTTGGTACAATCAACGGTATTCCACGTCTATTAGATATGGGGCAATGTAATGATTCCTATTCTGCGATTCAAGTCGCACTCGCTTTGGCTGATGTTTTTAAATGCAGTGTTAATCAATTACCGCTATCTTTAATTATCTCATGGTTTGAACAAAAAGCCGCTGCTGTATTGTTAACCTTGTTAAGTTTAGGGATTGAAAATATCTATCTAGGACCAACATTACCTGCGTTTTTGACGCCTACTGTGGTAAATATTCTAGTCGACAAATATAAGCTGCATGCAACAGGTGATGCAAAAGAAGATTTGGCGCGAATATATTCATAACAATGTGTGCGTAGCGGAACTCCTATGGTTGTCCATCTAGTGCAGGCTTTGTGGCCTGCACCTACGCACATTCTCGCATTCCCGATGCAGTCGGGGATGACAACGTTGAGGGTTGAAATAAATGGCACATAAGGTTGTTATATCACCAATTAATATGGAATTTTCTGTAGAAGAAGACAATAATATATTAAATGCAGCATTGGCTGCGAATATCAATTTGCCACACAGCTGTAAAAATGGAGAATGTTCATCATGCCTTTGCAAGATAAGCAATGGCGATGTTGAATTAATGCAACCTTATAGCAAGACATCTCTGACCGCTGAGATGATTGCGAACGGTTATACTTTGGCATGTAGAGCAATGCCTAAAACGGATGTCACACTTGATATGCCTGGGTTTAGCAATAATTTTCCAATTAAAATGTTACCAACAAAAATTGAAAGCATTCATAAAATAGGAACGGTTGCTATAATAAAACTTAAGCTGCCAAGCAATCAGGAATTTCAATATGTGCCTGGACAATACATCGATATTATGTATGAGGGTAAAGCTAGGAGCTATTCAATCGCCAATGGCAAAATTAAAGATGGTTGTATTGAATTGCATATCCGATATCATGCTGAAGGATTCTTTTCTGAAATTGTTTGGCACAAACTTGCCGCTAATCAAATTATCCGTATTAAAGGGCCAATGGGCAGTTTTAAGCTTCATAATTGTTTAGGTAAGGTTCTTCTGGTTTGTACTGGTACTGGATTTGCTCCGATAAAAGCTATTGTAGAGAAAATGATAGAAGACAATGATCATCGCCATATTACTTTAGTGTGGGGTGGTGCTAGCGTAGAAGACTTTTATTTGCCCGAAATCCTTTTAACTTGGCAATCAAAATTAAACATAACAATACAATTGTGCCTTGATTCAACACCATTACCTAATTATTATAATGGATTTGTTACCGACTTTATTAAAGAGAATTTTATTAATCTATCAGCGCATGAAGTCTATGCTTGCGGTAATCCAGCAATGATAGAAGCTTTGTCTAAACTCGCGAGTATGTTAGAATTAGACAAACAATATTTTTATTCAGATAGTTTTACGCTATCGTCATAGGTTAAACATGAAATTGAGTTCATTTTCTGATATATGTTTAAAATCGTTAATTTATCTTAAGCAGAATAATAGGATAATAACTATAAATGAAATATCGGAATACTATTCTATTCCACGAAATCATTTAGTTAAAGCATTAAATTTATTAGTGAAATTAAAATGGATCAGCTCTATCAGAGGAAGAAATGGCGGGTTAACCTATAATGAAACCAGTGACAGTTTAAGAATCGGAGATATAATCCTTATCTTGGAAGCGAAACCTGAATTATTAAACTGTGAAGAATGTCGTTTACAGGGGAATTGCTTTCTAAGATTTATTTTAAAAGAATCTTTGGGCGCATTCTATAAAAATTTAAATAAATATACTTTAGCGGATTTAGTAAGAAACTCTCCAAATTAATGCGTTATGTGTTAAACAAATAGTTTAAATTTATTATTCTAGGCTTTTATGAAATGAGTGTCCAGCCGAAAATAATTAAAATTAAGAGTTTAACCACCTCAAATATTCCATATAAGCTATGGATATAAGAATTAGAAGGTGTATTGCCCGCTATAATTGCGTCGACGCGCTGGCTTAATTTTGGAAATAACCAAAAAAGTTGTAGTATCAAAATACCCGTTAAAATGGCTATGGCTGCCCACTGAATCGGCTCAAGGTTTATGAAAATACTGAGGAATATGAGGATTAAGAGTAAACCGCATTGTGCACCATGAAAAAAACGAAAGACAGTACGCCCTACATCTAAGCCAACCGGCTTTACAAGAGTAGGTGCGCGAAATTTTACCCAACTTTCTAAAAAAGAAATGCCTAATATCATTCCTGCCCATAAGAAGCAATCCATTATTATTAATTTTGTTAGCATATTTTTTGCCTGTTTAACAATAAAGAGAAGAGCGTAGCTACTTTCCGCGCCCTAACGGTTGCGGCTCGGAAAATCACACTCGGAAATTTATCCGCTTTTTTATTCCTTCACATCCGTCACCACATAAAAGGTTTGGCTGGTGCCAGATTCAACTTTTTGCATATTCCAAGGTTGTATAGAAACGAATTCAATCGACATCAACATGCGTGCTTGAAAGGCTTGGGGTAGCACTTTAAAATGCCATACTTCTTCGCCGCCAGAGCCTATCAGTGCAGTATTGTTCGCCGAATAATCGAGTCCTATTACTTGCAACCAGGTATTAGGCCATGTTTTTAAATACCAGCGATAACCTGTAGTTGGATTGCTTTTTAAGCGTATGCTAAATTCGGGATTATCTGTGCTGACGGTAATGGCGCGTGTGGTGTCAGTATAAGGATCGCTAGCGGCGGTTACCATTTGTGATGCGGGCAAAGGAGTTTCTTCATCAGCCGCCATGGCGGTATATATAACAAATAATCCTGCCAATACACTGAGTCGCCAAATTTTCAACATAAATTAACTGCCCATTAGAGCGCCGCTCACTACACCACCCGAAGCGAGCACACGATTTTGTACGTAATAAGAACTACCTGTTGAAAGCCCAGTCTCTTCACTAAGGCGTACATTACTACTAGACGCCGGTTTAGGCGTAGCTGCAGGTGTAGCAGCACTCGCCACCGTATTAGATGCAGCAGCAGGCTTTTTTTCTACCGGTTGTTCGGCGCACGCTGTCAACAGAAAAACGCTTAAAATTAAAACTGTTCTAAATAACCTAGCCATTATGAAAATCCTTTTTAGACTAATAGATCTACACTATACGCCCTTGGATCTTACAATGCAATATATTTGGACGGGTTCAAGGCGTAGTAGAAAACTTGATTTGAAACTGGATCCCCGACCTTCGGTCGAGGATGACAATGTGCTGGAGCTCTACCTATGGGGGATAGGTGTAGGCAACCAAGTCTAAGAAAAAAATGCGAAGAGTATGGCATTTTCTTTTTTAGCTATTTAATGCTACATTGTCTTATAGACTATTGAATAGGGCGCAAACTTCATGCTAGGGATAACTTTATACATCGCGGGTTTACTTATTTTATCTTATCACCAGCGACCTGCTATTTATTATTCTATTTACGGTCTTATAGGCTGCTTAATCGTGAGCTTTTCTGTTGCTAGTGTCCCCATTATCATCATCGCATGGAGTATTTTGGCGATATGGCTGCTGTTATTTCAGTGCAGACCCTTACGCCGCTGTACCTTAACGCCGTTATTATTTCGAATTTATCAAAAGACACAACCCAAATTATCAGCTACGGAAGCCGAAGCCTTGGCAGCAGGAACCGTGGGCTGGGATGGAGAGCTCTTTAGCGGCAATCCCAATTGGCCAAAACTATGGCAGCAAAAATTAACCGTTTTATCCGCCGAAGAGCGCTCGTTTTTACAAGGACCTGTAGAAAATTTATGTGCGCAAATGGCGCCGTATCGTTTCTTAGCCACAGAAAATGATATTCCCGCCGAAATTTGGGATACGCTGAAAGAGCAAGGATTTTTTGGCTTACACATTGCCAAAGAATATGGGGGCTTAGCATTTTCTAAAACGGCTATAGCGGTAATTTTAGCTAAAATTGCTTCTTGTAGCAGCGTCTTAGCGGCCATGGTTTCTGTACCTAATTCTCTAGGTCCAGCTGAATTATTAGCGAATTACGGTACTGAAGAACAAAAAAAATATTATTTACCACGTTTAGCCAAAGGCATTGAGGTGCCTTGCTTTGCCTTAACCAGCCCAGAAGCCGGGTCGGATGCCAGCGCCATGCCAGATTATGGCATTGTTAGCAAAGGAGAATGGCAAGGAAAAACAGTTATTGGTATTAAAATTACGTGGAATAAACGCTATATTACCTTAGCGCCTAAAGCGACCTTATTAGGCTTGGCGTTCAAATTATACGATCCGGATGGCTTATTAGGCGACATACCTTATATAGGCATCACTTCGGTACTAATCCCTACAGCGCATCCTGGAGTCGTGACTGGCCGTCGCCATTTTATAGGCAATGGCTTTTTCATCAATGGCCCGACTTCGGGCAAAGATGTTTTTATTCCACTGGATTGGATTATCGGTGGCGTTGAGCAAAAAGGGCAGGGTTGGCGTATGTTAACCGAATGCTTATCGGCAGGGCGTGCCATGGCTTTACCGGGTGTTTCTTTAGGTGGCTGTTATGCCGCTACCTTGATCACCAGTGCCTATGCCTACATACGCAAACAATTTAAGGTTCCTATAGGCAGCTTTGAGGGCATACAAGAAAAAATTGCCTCCATGGCTATAGCATCATATCAAATAGAGCATATGACTCGTTTAACCTTAAGTACAGTAGACCAAGGCGAAAAGCCCAGTGTATTGTCTGCTATCGTAAAATATTATGCTACAGAAGCAGCGCGCCAGATTACGCACGCCGCCATGGATGTGCAGGGTGGTAAAGGTATTTGCATGGGTCCGCGTAATTATCTATCCGATAGCTATCAACTAACCCCTATAGCCATTACGGTAGAAGGGGCAAATATCTTAACGCGCAATATGATCATATTCGGGCAAGGCGCTATACGCTGTCATCGCTATGTAAGTGCATGCTTAGCAGCGCTCAATCACCGCGAAACCAAACAAGGCTTAGTCGATTTCGATAAAGCCATTTGGGGACACATGATGCATTTTATCAGTTTATGGCCGCGGGTCCTATGGCAAAGCTTAACCGGTGGTTGGCTTATTTGGCCGCAAAACCATCATGACTGGCGAGCCATACAAAAAATAACGCTAAGAAGCGCCCGCTTTGCTTTTTTAACTGAAATTTGTTTTTTAGTGTATGGTGGAAAATTAAAATTTGCTGAACGCGTATCGGCACGCATGGCCGATAATTTTATACATTTGTATGCTGCCAGCAGCACTCTAAAATACGCCCAAGAAAAATCAGATCTGGCATGGACTCCTGCCATGGCAAAAACACTGACTGCCGCCAGTCTGAGTGAGAATTTATATGCCATAGATAAGGCTGCGGCAGACCTCATTAGTCAACTGCCTAAGCGTCATTTGGCAAAAGGCTTATCTATGATGTGTTTCCCTTGGGGACGAAAACGAAGTGGCATCAAAGACAAACAGAAAAAAGCCATTGCTGAAGCCTTGTTGATGAATAATGCGTTGACCACGGAAATAGGAGAGAAAGTCTATATGGATGCAAATGCCAATAGCCTCCTTGCCAAATTAATTCACACGCATCATGAAGCGTTGCTGTGTGAGCCCTTATACCAACACGCTAAAGAAGGCACCATTACAGAAATGGAAAAACTACGTTTAAAGGCTTTAGAACAAGCCATCGCCGATATCATCGCAGTAGATGATTTTCCAGCACATGCGTTTCTACGGGTTTAGGGGAACTGATTATGTACATTATTTTATTGTGCATCGCCTTGCTGATAAATAACAGCTTATTGGGCTTTTATAATGCCAGCAAAGCTGTGTATGCTGTTGCCGTTTTTGCTTTTCTAATACTATTGCTCGCTTTGTTACACACCAGTTTGGTTACTGCGAGCATAACAGTGCTCATTTATGCAGGCGTGTGCGCCATTTTTTTGGTCACACCGTTGCGCCGTTTATTGCTCACAAGGCCGATGTTAACATTGTACCGTAAGAAAACACCTAAATTATCGGCCACCGAGCGTGCCGCCATGGCCGCAGGAAGCGTTTCTTGGGATGGGGAATTATTTTCCGGAAATCCTAATGCAAATTTGTTATTAAATTATCCTAAAGCAACGCTGAGTGCAGAAGAAGAAGCCTTTCTCAATGGCCCAGTTGAAGAATTGTGCGCGCAATTAAATGCATGGAATATACAATTTAAAGACGGCGATATGCCCTTTGTGGTGTGGCAGTTTATTAAAGAAAATGGATTTTTAGGGCTTATCATTCCCAAACATTATGGTGGGAAAGAATTTTCTGCTTATGCGCACAGCCGTGTTATTGTTAAACTGGCAAGCGTATCACCGGCTGCCGCCGTTAGCGTGAGTGTACCCAATTCATTAGGCCCTGCTGAATTGCTATTACACTATGGGACTACAAAACAAAAAGATTATTATTTGCCTCGTTTAGCACAAGGAATAGAAATTCCTTGTTTCGCACTCACCAGTCCTGTAGCGGGGTCAGATGCTACCAGTATTATCGATAAAGGCATCGTTTGTGAAGAGATGATCGATGGCAAAAAAGTATTGGGTATGCGTTTGACTTGGAATAAACGCTATATCACACTCGCGCCCATCGCCACTATTATAGGCCTTGCTTTTAAACTGTATGATCCGGATCACCTTCTAGGTGAAATAGAAAACTTAGGAATAACTTGCGCCTTGATCCCTAGACAAACTCCAGGGGTGGTCATAGGGCGTAGGCATTTGACGAATAATGTACTGTTTCAAAACGGTCCTACACAAGGTCAGGATGTGTTTTTACCTTTAGATGCCATCATTGGCGGTCCCGCACAAATAGGCCAGGGTTGGAAAATGTTGGTGGAGTGTTTGTCCGTAGGTCGAGCCATTTCCATTCCTTCGCTGAGTATAGGCGGCTCAAAAGCTTGCCTAGCTTATGGCGGTGCTTATGCTACCATACGCCAGCAGTTTAAACATTCGCTGGTTGATTTTGAAGGCGTACAAGCTGCTTTGGCAAATATGTGTGGCTTAACTTATATTGCAGATGCAGTCGAAGAGTTTGCAACGAGCCTGATTGAACAGGGCGAAAAACCAGCGGTGATTTCAGCTATAGTCAAATATCAAGTTTCTGAAATGGCACGCACAGCGATATTAAATGCCATGGATATTTTAGGCGGCAAGGGCTTATGCATAGGACCTACCAATCCCATTACAACGTATTATTCTAGCGCTCCGATTGGCATTACGGTAGAAGGCGCGAGTATTTTAACCCGTTCTTTGGTGATCTTTGGTCAAGGCTTATTCCGCTCGCATCCTTATTTATTTAAAGAAATGGAATTGGCCAGTGAAAAAAGTACTCCAGCCATTGTAGCGCAATTCGATACTACATTATTAGCCCATGTGAAACATTTACTACGAGTAACGAGCACTAGCTTGTGGGGGGGATTTTCAAAGGGACGAATGTTAGAAATTGAAAATCAAGAGGCCGTGTTGGATACACCATTACGCAATCTATCCCATTACAGTGCTGCTTTTGCGTTATTGGTAGATAGTTTGGCAATCGTTTATGGCAGCGGTTTAAAACGTAAAGAATTTTTATCGGGACGCATGGCAGATATCTTAAATTATCTTGTGTGTGCCAGCGCCGTTATCAAAAAATTTCAGGACGATGGCGCAATCGCAGAGGAAATACCTTTGCTAACTTGGTCTACTCAATATTTATTTTACCAAATACAAGAAAGTATGATGGCTTTGTTAAGCAATACCCCTTGGTATGTACGCGTTAAACTGCGTTGCATCATTTTCCCGCTGGGGCGACAAGCACCTATTCCTAGTGATAGGTTAGAAAAAGAATTGGCAGAAGGCGTGGCTAAGCCTTCTGCAATACGATCTAGAGTGCTAAATGGGGCTTATTTAGGGGATAGCGACAAACACCCTGTTGCTAGAATCAATGAACTCTTGCCCTTTTTTGTAGAAACAGAAGAGTTGTGGAAAACATTGCTGCACTACAATAAGAGCTTAGATAATCCTGGTTTAAAATGGTCTGATAGAATTAATGCCGCCGTAAAAGCGCATGTATTCACTATAGAAGAAGGGCAGTTGTTACAACAACGTGAAATCTATAGGCAGGAAATTATTGCAGTGAGTGATTATAGTCAGGAAGAGTTGAATAAATTGGTTTTGAGTAAAGAAGCTGTTCAGGGTTAATATGAGTAGATTTCGATAACGTAGATCTATCCGTTCCGTCATTGCTGTAAAGGTTAAGTAATTCGTTGATAGCTTTCTCTGTATCTATGAGTAGATTTCTATAGCGTAGTTCTACCCGGCCGTCATTGCGAACAAGCGAGTAGCTAATCTATAATAGAAACTAGGCACGGCAATGATAAATGAATTATTGAATTCAACGAAACTAGACGAGCGCAGTGTGGCAATCCAGTAAAATACCCAATTTATACATTTCACAGAGATCTATAAGTTTCACTGTACATAGCATTCATTTTCATTGTTCAAACGATGGATTGCCACACTGCGCTCGTCTAGTTTCGCACAACTTTATCATTTTGTGAATACCATCATATAGCGAGACTATTATGGTTCAATTACTCGCTGGTTCGCAATGACGGCCGGGTAGCTCTACGCTATCGTAACTTACCAGAGGTGCACCACTCGAAAAGTTTGCTGAAACTTGTCAATGAATTGTTTAACCTTTACAGCAATGACGGACTTTGTGCAATTTTTATTTTTCAATACATTATCTGCTAAATTGTCGGGACTCTTGCTTGCAATGACAAAATTCACTCAATCCTAGCCACTTCATTTAACATCGCACTGGCAACGAAACGGCCTTTGTCATCGCGTATCACATTAGATATCGCAATCTTAGGGTCGTGTGTGTAAAACAAACGGCCTTCATTGGCGACCAGATAATCCAATAACACTTCTTTTTCATCTACCACTTTTTCTGGAAACCGATCATACCCCATCGTAATAGGCGCATGTAACCAGGCAACGCCAGGAATTAAATCGGCCGCAAAAACCAACGGGCCTTGTTCTGTTTTTATTTCTGTTAACATCAACCCAGGCGTATGGCCATCACTAAAATGAAACTTATATGCAGAACCTAGAGTAGGGCTGTGATCGCCGGTTACCAATTCCATACGTCCTGAGGCTTCTAACAACGTGGTTAATTCAGGAATGAATGAGGCTTTATCGCGCGTATGCGGCGCTTTAGCTCGTATAAAGCCTTCTTGACTCACTAGGTAGCGTGCATTAGGAAATAATAAATTGCTCTTACTATTATCTTGATAAGCGGTTAAAAGGCCGCCCGCATGATCAAAATGCAAATGCGATAATATAACCACGTCTATATCTTTGTGCGTTAAACCCAATGTTTCTAATGAATCTAGCAATACGTGATGCTCTGGACTTACGCCATAGCGTTTTTTCAGCTCGGGTGGAAAGAAAGCACCTATGCCGGTTTCCAATAAAATGCGCTTATTATCGTCCTCAATTAATAAGGCACGACATTCTAGGGGTATACGATTATCATCGTCGGCGGTTAGCCATTTAGACCACAGAGCCTTAGGTACATGTCCAAACATAGCGCCACCATCTAGGTGTTGCCTGTTGCCCAAGAGAGATGAAATTTTGATCATAATGTCTCCAGATATATGAGAATATGCTAAACTTATTCTGTAAATACTAGCCCATTGATAAGGAAATGTCACGATGAATGCCATACGTCAAATATTAGCTCGCCATCCATTGATTCCCGTTGTAACTCTACATCGCTTAGAATGGGCTTTGCCTTTGGTAGAAGCTTTGCAGCAAGCGGGCATTCATATTCTAGAATTCACTTTGCGCACTGATAGCGCCTGGGATGCCATTGCTTTAATAAAGAATGAATTTCCTGATTTTTGCGTAGGGGTCGCCACCGCTTTAGAAGCAGAGCAATTTCAGCGTTTACCAGATACTGGTGTTGATTATATCGGTAGCCCGGCAGTAACAGAAAGCCTGCTACAAAAAGCATTGCATTGCCATTTACCTTATTTACCCGCAGCAGGAACCCTAGCTGAAGTATTATCGCTCAGCGAAAAAGGCTTCGATACAATTAAATTTTACCCGGCACACATCATGGGTGGGGTCAATGCTTTGCAACATTTTGAAGCCACTTTCCCGCATATACGATTTTGTGTCAGCGGCGGAGTAGGGCATGACACTGCTTTAGAATATTTACAGCAGCCCAATGTAGACTGGGTCGCGGGTAGCTGGTTGGTCATGCAAAAAGATTTGCAGGAAAATAATTGGCAACACATCACCCAGAAAGCGCAAAACTTGCTGGCTTCGTTAAAAAGTTTGCCTAAATGGACGCTATAGCTGACGAAATTCCGAGCCCTACCGTCAGGGAGCGGACGTTTCAAGTTCAGTATAATTTTTGATCAAAATAAAGATAACTTAATGATAATTATTAACATTTAAAGTACCAAAATCCATAATATCGTGCTAGACTGATATTGTAGTCGCTAATGGCGGCTGTAGGCTTATATGTTTATTTTTTTCAAGGAGAGATTCTATGAGATCAGGTAGAGGTTTATGCGCAGGTTCTTTCGGCCTGTCTGTGGGTATCATTTGGGGATTATGGTGTTTTTTTGCCGGGCTATTATTCCATGGCGATGTTACCATGGTCGGTAAAATGGGCACTCTTTATGTAGGTTACGGTCCAACCCTTACGGGTAGCTTAATCGGTGGTTTGTGGGGATTACTGCATGGTTTTATCTTCGCATTCTTAGTCGCTTTGCTCTACAATGGCCTATGCAGATGTTGCCGATGCCGTTGTTGCAAAAAAGCATGTTGTGCTTGTGGCAATAAAGATTGCGATGGCAAAAATTGCAATGGAAACGGTTGCAATACAAATACGGACAATAAAAAGTTTTAGTATTTGTTCATTTTGTAAGGGCGGTTCACAAACCGCCCTTATAGAGGTTTATCTCTAGCTAGCGACTAAAAACAAACTTTTTTATCTAAGTCATTGAATTTAATACCATCAGCCGTTACTAAAACACTTAATGCAACGCTTCTTCTTTATTCAGTCATATCTCTACAAGAGCGAGTTTTTCTTAAAAAATCCCACGCCATCAGTAAGGCCCCTATAGAAAATATCACATCACCAGGCAAACGTAGCCATTGCCAGATCAATGTCGTATTATAAAAAGCAAGACTGCGGGCATAAGCATAACCATGTTCATAAACAGCAATTAATTGTGGCCAGCCTATAGGGAAGAAATTAAGCGCAATCCACAGTACTAAGCCAATATTATAAAGCCAAAACGCCCAAATCCCTACACGATCGCCCCAGGCTTTATTATCTCCAGCTAAATAGCGTAAACATAAATACACTAAACCTATCGCTAAGAGACCAAAAGCACCAAACATGGCAGTGTGTGCATGGTTTAAGGTTAGAAAGGTTCCATGTTCGTAGTAATTGATGATCGGTGCATTGATGGTTGCCCCACCAAAAATACCGGCACCTACAAAGTTCCAAAAAGCAGCCCCTAATATATAAATATAAGCGAGGCGATAAGAAAAAGTGGTATTTTCTTTAAGATATTGATATTGCTGTACAGCTTCTAATACCAACAAAAACAAAGGCAAGACCTCTAAAAATGAAAAAATACTACCAAAAGAAAGCCAAATTTGTGGCGTGCCATTCCAATACAAATGATGGCCAGTTCCTAAAATACCGCTGACTAGTATTAAAACCCACTCAAACAGCACTGTTTTTTCTGCTAAGGCTCTAGAAACCAAACCCGAAGCCATTAAGAAATACGCAGTGATAGTGACCGTGAATAATTCGAAGGCCCATTCTACCCAAAGATGCACCACCCACCAGCGCCAAAAATCAGTTAAAGTAAAGGAGGAATTTATCTTCGTTAAAGGGATAAGACCAAAGGCATAAATAAAAGCTACACCTATAGCGCTATAGCATAATAAGTGTTCAATGCGAAATAAGCTCCACAAAGATTTACCCTGTTTGAATAAACCCAATAGCGTAGGCCACAAGGCATATAGCATAATCATCGCCCAAGCAAATAAACCAATGAAAAATGCAATTTGCCAAAAACGACCCAATTCTATATAGGACAAACCTTGATTACCAAACCAAAACCAATGATCGCGAATAACGCCCATAATTCCTAGATAATTACCCAGTAACGCACCACCTACAATGACGACCGTGATCCAAAATAAAGCATTAACCAAGAATACTTGCCCTTTAGGCTCTCTACCGCCAATAATGGGTGCCAAAAATAAAGCTGCGCCTATCCAAGATAGGCCAATCCAGACAATGGGTGCTTGTAAATGCACATCGCGTAGAAAGGCAAAGGGTAGATAGCGATTGATATCGAAGCCATAAAAACCAGCTCGTTCGGCGTAATTATGGGCCATTAACGAACCGACTAAAATCTGTAATAAAAAAACCACCGCCACAAAAACAAAGTATTTCCAAATAGCTTTTTGGCTAGCTGTAGGCCTTGTAAAAGCAAATGTAGTAGGACGAAAATTCACTTGCTCACGATCAATAAAAAGTCTAAAAATGACTAAGACAAAACCAATTCCTAAAAATAGAATGGTAAAGGAAACCCACGACCAGATTGAAGTGGCTACGGTAGGGCTATTACCCACGCTAGGTTGATAGGGCCAGTTATTAGTCCAAGAAACTAGACTTCCTGGACGATGAGCAACGGTGGTCAACGAAGAATAAATTAAAAAACGAGCGGTATCTTGAGCTTCTGCCTCGGTTAAACTATATGCTTCTGTATAACCCTGTTCTGCATTTTTTTTCAATAAATTCACGGCGATTTTGCTTTGCAAATCGCGTATGGCTTTATCCATTGCCGTAGACAGTACAACCGTGTTAGCTGTTAAATCGATTCCGCGCAATTCATTTTTTGCTTCTGTACGTATTAAATACTGTTGTGCTGTGCTGAGGGTAGAGTAGCTTTGATGATATTGCGATAAAGCAAGATTCTCACGTGTTAAATGAAATAAGTCCATAATGTATTGCGCAGTAAAGTCTATACCATAATAGGAGCCCATACCATACAAGCTACCGTAATCCATTAGATCTGCTTTTTGAAAACCGCCTTTGCCCGCGACGATATTATCAGCGGTCATTATAGTTTTGCCATCAACGGCAACAAATTGTTGTGGCATAGGCGCTGATAGTTGATATGTCTTAACGGTCGCCCAGACCATTAAACTCCAGCAGACGACTACGGTGAGTAATAAGAATATAACTAAAACCCGTGTGGTTTTATCTTGTTTTTCGAGTTGAGGTAGAGTTACGGTGTTCATTGAAATTATCCTTCGTTTTCACTAAACATATAACGCTATAATAACTTTAAAATTTAGGCTGCACAAGCACTTTTGCTAAAATATTTGATGCAGCGCTTCTTTAGCGAGACGCATGGTTTCATTGGCAGTATGGTTGGCTTTTTCCGAACCCTTACGTAAAACTTCTTTCACATAATCCATATTTTTTTCTAGGTCTAAACGCTTTTGATGCAAGGGCGCGATAAAAGCCGTTAATACTTCCACTAACCGTTTTTTGCATTCCACATCGCCAATTTTTCCGGCTTGATAGCGCGCTTTGGCTTCGTCTATCCAGGCTTTATCGGGATTAAACGTGTCATGAAAAATCCACAGCGGGTTATTCTCAATGCTGCCAGGATCGGTAGCCTTTAAACGTTTGGGATCGGTATACATGGCCATTATTTTGCGTTGTATGCTGTCGGCATCATCCGTCAATAAAATACTGTTATGAAGGGATTTGCTCATTTTAAGCAGTTGCCCTTGCTCATTAGGGCCACCTGTACCCACCAATCGTTTCACACGACCTAATTTGGGCTCGATGATGGGAAATAAACCACCCTCAGCAATATGCTTTGTATCCTCACTATGTGGATCAACGCCACAATAAAGATGGTTAAAACGTCTAGCCACTTCACGTGTCATTTCCAGATGCGGAATTTGATCTTCGCCTACGGGTACTAAGGTGGGCCTAAAAGCCAGTATATCGGCGACTTGGCCTATGGGATAGAGTAAGAAACCAAAAGGGTAGCTGTCGCCTAAACCTTTGTCGCGAATCTCGTCTTTAATAGTAGGGTTACGCATTAAGCGTGGAAAAGGGATTAACATGCTAAAAATAAAGGTTAGCTCACTGATGGCCGGGATATCAGATTGTACAAAAATACAACTCTTTTGAGGGTCTATGCCTGCGCATAAAAAGTCTATCGTAATATCTAAGGTATCTTGATATATTTTTTCTGGATGTTCAGCGCGAGTAGTCAGGGCATGTATATTGGCTAAAATGAAGTAACAATCGTATTCATCTTGCATTAAGACACGATTTTCCAGTGAACCCACCCAATGCCCCAGATGCAAACGCCCTGTAGGGGTATCACCGGTTAAAATACGCTGTTTTTCTGGCATAAGTAGGTCCTGATCTGTTAGAATATAAGCCATTAGTTTATCATTTCTATGGGAAATTTACCATGATCGTACGCACTCGTTTTGCGCCCAGCCCTACAGGCTATTTACACATAGGTGGCGCCCGTACAGCGCTGTACAGCTATTTATTTGCTAAACATTATGGTGGCAAATTTATTTTGCGCATAGAAGACACCGATCGCGAACGCTCTACAGATGAAGCCATACGGGCTATTTTAGAAGGTATGGAATGGTTAGGCTTAGAATGTGATGAAGGTCCATTTTATCAAACGCACAATATAGCTCGTTACCAGGAAGTGCTACAACAATTATTAGACAGCGGCCATGCTTATCGTTGCTATTGCAGTAAAGAACGCTTAGAAAAAATGCGCGAGGAGCAAACGGCGAATAAACAAAAACCACGCTATGATGGCTATTGTCGCGATCGTGAGCAAGATGCCAGCAAACCGCATGTCATCCGTTTTAAGAACCCGCAACTGGGCGATGTGGTGATAGAGGATATGGTCTTGGGGAAAATTGTCTACGCCAATTCCGAATTAGACGACTTGATCATCGCTCGCAGCGACGGCATGCCTACATATAATTTTACCGTAGTGGTGGACGATTGGGATATGAAGATCACCCATGTGATACGCGGTAACGATCACGTCAACAATACGCCTAGACAAGTCAATTTATTTCTGGCCTTGGGCGCAACACCACCGCAGTATGGCCATCTGCCCATGATTTTAGACGAACACGGTAAGAAATTATCGAAACGTACGGGCGCAGCCAGTGTCATGGAATATCGCGAACAGGGTATTTTACCGCAAGCCTTACTCAATTATTTAGCACGCTTGGGTTGGTCGCATGGCGATCAAGAGCTATTCAGCATGGCTGAGATGATTGAATTTTTTAATGGCCAATCGCTTTCTAAATCCGGTGCTGCCATTAATCCGCAAAAGCTATTGTGGCTAAACCAGCATTATATGCAACACAGCGCCTTGGAGGATTTAGTCAGCGAATTTAATTGGCAACTGTTTCGCCTAGGCGTGAATGCCGAAAATAGCGGCGTAGAAACCAGCACCATCATCGCCGTACAACGTGAACGCTGCAAAACACTACAAGAAATGGCAGAGAAGAGTGTATTCTTTTATACCGATGTTAACAGCCATGATGTTAAAGCCGTCGCCAATCACATCGATGCAGATGCCTTACGCCGTTTAGGCTTATTACAAGAGCGCCTAATCCATCTATCGCATTGGAACGCTGAACACATACACACGCAGCTGCAAAAATTATGCGAGCAAGAAGGATGTAAGATGGGGCAGATAGCACAACCCTTGCGTATTGCTTTAACGGGAAATACCTTATCACCACCGATTGATCAAACGGTTTATTTACTCGGTAAAGAAGTGGTGCAAAAGCGATTACAACAGTTTCTGGAAGGACAAAAATAAATTTTCATATAACGCAATTTTGATACGGAGATCATTTGCCATGAATATTACTCAAAAAATCATTCAATCACACCTGGTTGCTGGAGAGATGAAACCAGGTGAGGAGATTGCGTTAAAAATAGATCAAACACTTTGTCAAGATGCCACTGGCACACTGGTGATGCTTGAGCTAGAAGCAATGGGCTTAAAGCAGACAAAAGCGGATGTTTCAGTGCAATATGTTGACCATAATTTACTTCAAGAAGACAATAAAAATCAAGAGGATCATTTGTTTCTGGAAAGTGCGTCACAACGATTTGGCTTTTATTTTAGTCGTCCTGGTAATGGAATTAGCCATGTAGTACATATGCAAAATTTTGGCAAACCTGGAGCTACACTGACAGGTTCAGATAGTCATACTTGTGCTGCCGGCTCAATGGGCATGATTGCTATTGGTTCAGGTGGTTTGGAAGTAGCGATGGCGATCGCAGGATATCCGCTTTATATCAAAATGCCAAAAGTTTTCGGCGTTAAGTTAATCGGTAAACTCCCAGATTGGGTGAGCGCTAAAGATGTTATTTTAGAGATGTTGCGTCGTTATGATGTAAAAGGTGGTGTAGGTTATATTGTGGAATATTATGGCGATGGAGTAAAGCAGTTAACCGCGATGGATCGTCATGTGATTGCCAATATGGGCGCTGAATTAGGCGCAACGACTACGGTTTTCCCTTCAGATGAAATTACCCGGGAATTTTTAAAAAGCCAGGGTCGTGAGCATGATTGGATTGAGCTACAAGCGGATGAAGGTGCTAAATACGATAAACAGGATGAAATTGACCTCTCAAAACTTGTGCCTCTCATTGCGAAACCCAGCAGTCCTGGTAATGTTGTGCCCGTTGCAGATATTGCGGGCGCCGAAATTTATCAGTCTTATATTGGATCTTCAGCTAATCCTGGATACCGTGATTTTGCCATTGTCGCTGAGATCGTAAAAAATCAAACTGTTCAATCACGCGTTTCATTGGATATAAATCCTAGTTCGAGAACCATTTTAGAAGAGCTGGTGCGTGATGGACATCTAGGTAGTTTACTTCATGCTGGCGCACGTATTCATCAGGCAGGCTGCAACGGGTGTATTGGAATGGGACAAGCACCTGCAACCGATAAAAATAGTTTACGTACTGTTCCTCGTAATTTTCCTGGACGTTCCGGTACGATGGAAGATAAAGTATTTTTATGCAGTCCTGAAACAGCAGCAGCCTCCGCTTTAATGGGTGTTATTACTGACCCACGCACATTGAAATTCGCATATCCCAAAATAAAAGTGCCGCAAAATCCTATTTTAAATCCTGCTTGTATTGATTTGCCTTTGCCGCTCAAAGAGGCACAGAAGATAACCTTAGTCAAAGGGCCTAACATTGTATCATTAGAACAATTAGCTCCGCTGCCAACGAGCCTTAAATTACCGGTATTACTCAAAGTAGGCAACAACATAACAACGGATGACATTCTACCGGCTGGTGCCAAAGTATTACCTTACAGAAGTAATATTCCTAAAATTAGTGAATTTACCTATATCCATATTGATGAGACTTATCCAGAACGTGCGAAAAAACAAACTGGTGGTCATGCGATTATTGGCGGTGAAAATTATGGTCAAGGATCCAGTCGCGAGCATGCGGCATTAGCACCGCGCCATCTGGGATTACGTGTAGTGATTGCTTTAAGTTTTGCACGTATTCATTGGCAGAATCTAATCAATTTTGGCATTTTACCGTTAGTATTTAAAAATCCTGATGATTATAAGGCAATAAATTTACTCGACATTATCACGCTTGATCATTTGCCTAAAATTTTAAAAGACACGGTATTCGACATTCAAGTGAATAATCAAACGATTCAAGTAGAGCAGACCCTATCAGAACGTCAAAAAGAAATACTTGAATTGGGTGGATTGATTAATTGGATTAAGAAAAATCCAGTTCCTTAATTACTTTCGACCAAAATTGGAAGCTGAGCGCAATGCCTTATCAGCAGCAAGAAGCTTGTCGTCTGAATCGGTTTCCTCTGAGGAACGACTAAATATAGGTGAACTGGTATCAAGCATAGATGATCTTGTAACAGCAATAGCACTTTGGGATTTTATTTTCCGTTCTAATATTTGTATCAACAGCGGTGTAAGATCTTCGTTTCTTACTTTTTTTATTACTTCAATGAGAGATCTAGCAAAATTAAAGTTATGTTCCACCGCATAATATAATGCCGTTAGATTTCTCTGACGGCCTCCTGGAAAAGAGGGATCGGCATCATTTTCAATTAAGATTTCACATATTTTTTCCTTACCATGTCGTGCAGCAATGTGTAATAGCGTCATGTGCTCTTCATTTTCAATCGTGACTAAAGAAGGGTTTTCTTCAATTTCTGCTTTAAATTCTTCTTCTTTTCCTATCGCCAGCATTAATAACGATAATCTGTCAAAGTCAGATAGTCCAAATTCAGGTGCTTTTGCCGCCATTTTTGTTCCTTAAGTTTATTATTCTCTGATTAAAAAAACGACTATCACATTAAAAATGTCATAACTCTATAAACTTTCACTTGCAACCAATCGGTATGAATTATACATAAAATATTCTAAGAAGTGCATAGTAATAATCTTTAATGTAGTATTTTTATGAGGAAAAGTGTGTTGCAAAAGATAATATAACGTTATATTATGGGTTACGATTTACATTGAGGTCACGTTCTCCTGTTTTATTGACTGACCGGTCAATATTATGATTCGCATTACAGCATTGGCTGTCACTGAAATAGGATGTTTTGAGGACATGATGTACTGGAATAGTATGTCAACTATAAAAAAAGGAGTTAAAAAATGGGTAGAATAGGGATCTCCTATCAAGATGTGGCAACCGCCATACTCAAATTACAAGAACAAAGCAAACCGCCCACTGTAGACAATGTCCGTGAAGTTCTAAAAACGGGTAGCAAAAGCACCATTGCGCGCTTGCTGCGTGAATGGAAGCAGCAACACGGGTTACTAAAAAACCATAATGATGGCAACTTACCGACCGAACTAATGGGCATGATCAAAGAATTCTGGCTAAAACTACAAAACAAAACCGATGGATCCGCAGATAATCATCAACAAGAATATGATGCCACACTGCACGGAATCCAGCAACAGTTAAATCAATATAAAGCCAAAGACGCGGCATGATAGAATAGAGTACAAGTCTTAGAAGAGAAACTACAGCTACAAAAGAAGGAAAATAAACAGCTGAATGCTGTACTTATAGCCGAACAGCAAGAAAAAATGGAAGCCAAAGACACTGAATGGCGGGGTAAAATACGGCTCTTAGAAGAGAAACTGCAGCAACAAAATGAAGATAATAAACAGCTTAACGCAGCCCTCATAGCCGAACAGAAAGAAAAGATTGAAGCCACTGAACAGCTCAAAATACTTCAATCCCGTCAGTTAGAAAGCGAAGTTGAAAATGAACGGCTACACCAGCTACTAAAACATGCACAAGTCAATCTAGAGCATTATCAAACAACAATACAGCAAATACACCTAGAGCACGAGAGTGCCATGGAACAGCAATATACCGACCATGAACAAAAATTATTACCGATGCAGCAACAGCTAGAGCGAGTGACTAGAGAAAAAACCTTCCTGGAAGGTCGTTGTGGAAATTTAGAGAAGGAATATGGTGTATTCATGACTCAGTATGCCGAACTGGAAGCGCAGACTCAAGAATTGCAGGCAAAACACAGCAAATTAGAATTGGATTGTACTAGAATAAGCCAAAACTACGCACGAATATCTCAGGACTGCAATGTGCAGCGCCAGGCTTTAGACGCTAAAAATAATGAGTTGACTGAATGCCAAGTTAAGCTAGAAAAAGCTGAGGAGCATGTAGATTATCTGCAAAACACTTTATTTGCAATAGAAGATAAGCTCATTGCTTTGCAGGATAATTATTTGTCTGTATCGCAGGAGAAAGCAAATTTGGAAGGGTACGTTAGAGAATTGCGGACTAGGTGGGTTGGTGGACGGTAATATGATACATAATGAGGTATCGCCTGACTTGATGAAAAAATCCGCTGTCATCTTTGTAGTGTTACTTGGGTTAGTGAGCTTATTTGCAGATATGACCTATGAAGGTGCGCGTAGTATAACAGGCCCCTATCTTGCTGTTTTAGGCGCAAATGCTGCTATTGTTGGTTTTGTAGCTGGTTTTGGCGAATTCATCGGTTATGGTTTACGTGTGTTGTCTGGTTATATCGCTGATAGAACGCGTCGTTATTGGTTAATCACTATCGCGGGTTATATCTGTAATCTACTTGCAGTTCCTTTACTTGCTTTGGTTAATCATTGGTGGTGGGCTGCAGTATTGATAGTACTCGAACGAACCGGTAAGGCCATTCGTACCCCTGCACGCGACGCCATGTTATCTCATGCTGGCGATCGCATGGGTATGGGATGGGGATTTGGCTTACATCAAGCGCTAGACCAAACCGGTGCAATGATGGGGCCATTATTGGTAGCATTCGTGCTTTATGAAAAGCAGGGATACCATGCCGCATTTGCGCTATTACTTGTGCCAGCAGTATTAGCACTTATCTTATTAACCATTGCACGTCGGTTATATCCACACCCACAAACCTTGGCGCTACCTTCAACTCATCTAGAAACAACCCCCTTTAATAGCAAAATATATCGTTATTATTTGATAGGTGCAGGGTTGGTGGCAGCAGGTTATGCTGATTTCCCCCTGATTGCATATCATTTTGAAAAAACAAAAGTGCTATCAATGACATGGATCCCGATTGCATATGCTATTGCTATGGGTGTAGACGCATTAGCATCACTTTTACTAGGTAGGTTATACGATAAAATAGGATTTGTTATTCTCATTTTAGTAACATTAGGAGCCTGTTTATTTGCACCATTAGTCTTTTTAGGCAATTTTTCGTGGGCATTGACAGGCGTTATTTTATGGGCTGTTGGAATGGGGGCTCATGAATCACTGATGCGAGCGGCCATTGTACCTATGGTCCCTGCAGAAATGCGTGCATCTGCCTATGGTGTTTTTAATGCGGGATTTGGCATATCTTGGTTTTTAGGCAGTGTGCTGATGGGCGTATTGTATGATATCTCTATCCCCATTTTAGTCATATTTTCTGTCACCATTCAGTTAATTGCCATTCCGCTTTTATATAAAGTTATGAAATATAAACGTTAACTTATTTTGTAGGGAAAGCATGTATCATGGGTAATATATGGCAAGAAAAATAATTATAACAGACAATGAATGTAATTTAGATGAAATAGTACTAAGCTCTTTTAAGGTCGTTTTTGTATTTGAAAAATATTGTGACATATCTTATATTAAAGCTTTTAAACAACTATTTTCGATCAGCAAACAAGCCACCAAATCAACTGGAAAATACAATTATATGGTGAGTGAGAATTCAAATAAGATTCTTATAACAGGTAATGTGACCAATACTATAGATATATTAATTGATTTAGAACTTTTTAATAAAATGATTACTGAAGAGCTTGAAAGGCAGAAACTATTTTTTAAAGACAAAGGACGAAACTGTTTTTTTACTGAGGCAGACAGTATAAATGATTCAGATATCGACATCATCGCCGAAGATAAAAATGATTCACAAAAATCGCCTTAGGAAAATTGTAACCTGCTCGGTACAATGGATATTTCTTCTTTCACCGTTCTTCTATCCAAACATTTCAATTACAGCTTTATTCCATTCATCTTCTTGTTCAAGATTGGATAAATGTCCCGCATTTTTGATAATGACCAATTGACTATTTTTAGCAAGGGCATGCATGTCATGGCTTTGCTGTGGTGAAACAAGCACATCTTGTTCTCCAGTAATGATTAAAACGGGTGATGCGGTAGCCGCCAAAGTGCTAGACATATCTTGACGCAAGGCCATACCTCGTAATGCAGATGCAATACCGGTTGCAGACTGTCTTTGCATAATATCCTGTAAAAATGATTTTGTTTTTTCAGAGGCTTGCGATGATAAAGTTTTAGGCATGAACCCGTTGATTAAACCTTTTGTTCCATGTTCAAGTACATCTTGTGCTGAAGCTTCTCGTTTCTTTTTGGTATCGGCATTGTCTGCAATGGATTGAGTATCTGCAAGTATTAGACCATTAATTTTTTCTGGGTATGCACTTAAGAATGCCAAAGAGATGTATCCCCCCATTGATTCACCGCCAATAATGGCATGCTGTATATGCAAATGACTGAGCAATGCATTTATTTCATCGGCATATTGGGTCATAGTAATAGCTTTGCCATCGGTAGGGGAGGATTCACCAAATCCCCACAGATCTAATGTAATGACACGAAAATGTTTTTTAAGAGGGTCTATTTGTTGATTCCAGAGTTGTTTGTCGGTAGGGAAAGCATGTATTAATACAAGTGGTTTTCCAGAGCCTGTATCTGTGTAGGAAATTGTCTTATGATCAACAATAAGTTTATTAGCAAAACAAGTAGAAATTGTAACCATAAATATTAATATTCCCTTTAAAATTAGCCTAATAGTTATAGAGGACATTGATAGCATTTCCTTTCAAAGTGATGTTGCTGCATTTGAAAAATATATCATAAAATGATATAACACATAAGATGTGACCGATTGTTTTCTACAATTATTAACCGCTTGCCAGCTAATTTTCTTTATTTTAGCGCTAAGGAAGGTTTTCTCCTTGATTGTAGTTCAGACAACAAATTATGATTATGTTCGATAAGGCGACTGGCTTCTCTGCCAAGAACTGGATTTATAAAATTCAGTGTATCTATTATTATTTTATTACTAAAAAATTGTAATTCAATAGTATCCACCCTTTTCATTTCGTTAATTGCGCTAATTTTGGGAGCATATTTTAGAAAATATAACCGGGCCCCTTCTTTAACAGCCGGGTCACATATTAAAACATCTTCGCTCCAAGTATTCACATCAATGGTATTATTCATTTCTAGGTTTATTGCTATAAAAGTATGATTTCTTCTGGGTTGATCCTTATCGTAATATTGTAACTTAGTAATAGGTAATTTCGGCTCTATTGCTAATAAACTTGCTAAACAAGCTCTAGTCAGTTCGCCACATTTTCCTATATGATAATCTCTGTCTTTTGATGCTTCTAAATAAGCTTTTATTTCGATTAACTGGGGAAAGAATAATTTCATCGGTTCATCCAGGGCCCCGCGGCTTTCTGTAAGTCTTTTATGATCGGCAGTATAAATTTCGCTTGCCTTTGCAATGAAATCTTGAAAAAGTTCTACCCCCATAGGACATTCATCTATAGACATATAAAATGCTGTTTTAGCGGCCTTGATGGAATCATATGCATGTTCAGCTTGTTGTAATAATTGGGCTATAACGTCATGTCCTTTATCCAAGGCTAGGACTCGTGGTGATTTACCTGGGTTATTATCTAACAGAGTAGGATCAGCACCAAGACTTATTAGTAATTTTACAGCTTCTTTTTTTCCATGCAATGCGGCTTGATGAAGCGCCGTTCTTCCAGTGCCTGCTCCCTTACTATTGATATCATCTATTTCTCTATTTTGAAAAAGAGTTTTAATTTTATTTATATCCCCTCGTGCGGCTGCTTGGCGCAGGGCGAGATGATTATCCTCTTTTGCATAGACAAATACATTTTTCATAAATGATGGAGATGCTGACATAATACCTTCCTATAATCTTTATTATCTAATACCGTTTCTACTGAGCTATATAGTTAGCTCTCATTCAAGTAGAAGTTGGCCGCAGGGATTGTATCATTTATGTGTTAATCATTAAAGAGGAATTAGTCTTTTGAGAAAATAGCATAGCTATTTTAATGTATTTATGAAATATTTCTAGACCGCATAAGGATAACAGATTGATTTGTATACATATTTACTATATTAAACGTTTTCCTGGATTGCCACATTGCACCCTTTAAATTTAGGGCACACTTCGAAAAACTCATTAATTTGGTCATATTCGCTTTTGTAAAAAATAGCAGCCGTAAGGGTTAAAACAGAGCAGACTATAATATACAATGCGGGGGCATCAGCTCTATAGGAATGCAAAAATGCTGGATACTGCGGCGGTAAGCAACAATGCTTTTAGTATTTCAATGCGCGATTGTTTGAGCAATCTTAAAAATGGTTTTTTATACAGTTGATCCATTTTCAACATTTCTAAAAAGATGGGGGTTTCAATCAATATCCTGACTAGACCCTGATTAGAGCCTTATGTTAATCTAACAGGAGTCGAATAGCCAAAATGAACTAAAACTCACTCACTGGAGAGACGATGCTACAATCATTTGGGAATTTTTTAAGCCACACAGGGAATAAAGCCATTCACAGCAGAGATGGCATCATCCATATTTTACCTATTTGGATTGATGTGCTCATAGCTGATATACAGAAGATGGCTGAAAGAAACATTATTTCTAAAATAGCAGCCAATACCTGTGAAGCATCATTAAGATCTTGGCAGGATAATCCAGCAAAAAATTTACCCGAAGATCTAACTTTAACCGCTATCAACAAACTTTATTTAAGAATGATAAATTTTCTTAAGTTAAATATTGAACTCAATCCAAAATTATTATCTATTCCTGGAGGGTATCCATTCCAAGAAAATGTTTCGGGTGTGAAAATATCCGTACATATTGTTGAAAAAACTGCTAATCAGACATTTGTCTATACGCAAGCAAATACTGCACGTAGTTTGATTGGTATGAGTGATCGAGAAAAACGCGCTGTGCCTAGAGATTTTAAATCTAGACTTTTAAAAATGGATTGGCTCAAGGAGCGTATCAAGGATCTAGGGAAAGAAATTACGGATATTTTACCCAATGACCCACATGCTGAACATATTTGGTTTATTCAACATGCGCAAAATCTGTTAGATTATTGTTTAAACGATGGCAGGTTAAAAGAATTACCTTCGCTTAACGATTTATTGCCTCAAACACAATTAGCACAAGATTTGCGTTTAGAAGTCACTACAAGTAGTTCTTGTTGTGAATTATGTCGCTTCTTATTTTCGGCATTGCGTTTAGAGCTTCAAAAAAATGGAATTAATTTGCCAATTATCTTGTATGCTGATACGGCCTATAATAATACAGAAAAACACACGGAATCACACGGTTCAATTTATGTGATTGGTTCAAAAGGGGAGTTCTTTGATGCTAAACTTCAATGTGTTACGCCAAAAACGAAACAACAATTTAGTCTACCTCTTGAGAAACTAAAACCACAGAGACTTTCACCAAAAGAGCAAAAAGATTTTGTTTGCCTTGCGAGGATAGGAGGGTTTGTTATTCTTGATCTTATCAGAATAGCAGGAGAATTTATTAATGAAGACTCTATTAATCCTTTTACATATATTGCACCAGACTCTATTATCATTTACATTGCAGAAAATTTAACAATAAGGCCAACGTTATCCGCTAAGCTAGTTGCATTAGCGGACTCTCTTAACACAATGTTAGCCAGCATAGATCTGAGGATTCTGACATATTGGCGAATGTGTTTTAACGAGCAGCTACATTGGTTACTTATAGCGCATCGTGATCCTAAATACTATGCTGAAGCACGTAAAAATGCACAAGCCACTGATATGAATTTTTCTATTGACTTGTATCAAGATAATGGATCTGAGCATTTAAAATTTTATTCTGAATTTTCTAGATTATGGAGAAATACTACAGATTTAACATTAGTGTATAAGAAAATGTGCAAACTTTTCGTTTTTGATGAAGGGTATACTTGGATGCCGTTTGGGTGCATGGTAGGCCCTTTATCATTATTAATGCTCCAAGATGATGTTTACTTCTCTGAGAAGCAAAGATATTATTTATTGAAGATGCGATTTCCTGAACCAATAATAAGAGAAGATGAGAGAAAAGATTTAGATGAGGCAACTTTAATAGAATCAAATAATATTGAATCTTCTGCCGATGCATCAGAAAACCCTAGAGCATCACATTTAATGAGCAACATTGGTTTTTTGCCCAAACCCCAAGAGAATCCCGCGCAATCGATTGTATCTCCTTTAAATATCTCTAAGGTATCTCCAAGAAACCCGAATACATTCTTGTCATCAACTGTCAAGAAAGGCCCACCAATAAAACCAGTAAAAAAAGAGGTGCGAGCAGCAGAAGATTATCAAGCTAAAACAGAGAATGAGCTATCGTTTTGCACGGGAGATATAATGCTTGTCTTGGCTCAACCTCAAAATGCCCCCAAAGGAATGCTTTTCTGTGGGCATAAAAACAAACAGGGTTGGGCCCCATCAAAATTTTTGGTGGAATTATCAGTACAAAGTTCGCAATCTCAAAGCTGTGTTAAAGGATTTACAGCTTAATTCTAATACATTGACTAGACAATAACCAAAAGGCTACAATGCTGCCATAGTCAGGATTGGGAAAAGAGTAGCATGAGTTTACAGCGCACACTGAATTCCAGGCAAATCAGTATGATTGCCATAGGGGGCTCCATTGGCACGGGGTTATTTTTAGCCAGTGGCAGCACTATTCATGATGCAGGTCCCGGCGGTGCTGTGCTGGCTTATGCCATCATGGGTATTATGGTTTATTTCTTGATGACCAGCTTGGGAGAAATGTCTGCCTTTATGCCCACCTCGGGTTCTTTTTATACCTATTGCGCACGCTTTGTGGATCCCGCTTTAGGTTTTGCCATGGGCTTTAATTACTGGTACAACTGGGCTATTACGGTGGCTGCTGAAATTGTAGCGGCTACCGTCGTGATGAAATTCTGGTTTCCTGATGCTTCTCCTTTTCTATGGAGTGGACTATTCTTAAGCCTTTTTGTAGGCCTCAATATTTTTTCAGCGAAGGGCTTTGGCGAAGCCGAATATTGGCTGTCACTCATTAAAGTGATGGTCGTGGTTAGCTTTATCATCATAGGCAGCGCCATGATTTTCGGTTGGACCAGCCACGAAAGCGTGGGTTTTGCCTATTGGCAAATGGAAGGAGCGCCTTTTCATGGTGGATTTTGGGCGCTGTTTGGTGTTTTTATGGTGGTAGGGTTTTCATTTCAGGGCACTGAACTTATCGGTGTAGCTGCCGGAGAAAGCGAAAATCCCAAAAAGACCATCCCAGCGGCCATCAAAAAAGTATTTTGGCGCATAGTTCTTTTCTACATTTTGGCCATATTAGTGATTAGCTTTTTAATCCCCTATACCTCCAATCAACTCATGGGTGGCGATATTGCGACCAGCCCATTCACTTTAGTCTTTAAAAACAGCGGCATTACTTTTGTGGCCAACCTGATGAATGGCGTTATTTTAGTCGCTATTTTATCCGCAGGAAATTCCGGCATGTATGCCTCTACGCGTATGTTGTGGTATTTATCGCACCAAAAACACGTTCCTCAAATCTTTTCAAAAGTAAGTAGCCGAGGGATCCCTATTCCTGCTTTATTGGCCACGGCAGCGGTAGGGATGTTAGCTTTTCTGTGTTCTGCTTTTGGAAATGGCATTGTCTATCTTTGGCTGCTGAATGCATCCAGTCTATCCGGATTCATTGCGTGGCTAGGCATTGCAATCAGCCATTATCGATTTAGAAAAGCCTATGTACTACAAGGTAATGATATAAAAGATCTACCCTATGTAGCCAAAGGATATCCTTATGCGCCGCTTATTGCTTTTGCTCTCTGTATCGTTATTATTGCCGGCCAAAATTACAGTGCATTTATGAAAAATCACATCGATTGGGAAGGCCTTTTAGTGTCTTATACCGGTGTGTTTGTATTCCTCGTACTATGGCTAGGCTATAAATTTTCCTATAAGACAAAAATGGTTAAATTGCATGAATGTAATTTTGATGTTTAAAATTACATGAAAATCTATTTAGGATCCAAAAGCCCAGCGCGCAGAGCATTACTGCAACAGATGGGCGTTGAATTTGAACTGTTACCTATAGATATTCCAGAAGAAAAAGCACCCGATGAAACTGCAGAAATGTATTCAAAACGAGTCACAACGGAAAAGTTACATGCCGCTTGGGATAAAATCTTAGAAGACAAGCTCACTATTTTGCCCGTATTATGCGCCGATACAGAAGTGGTATTAGACCAGCAAATATTAGGCAAGCCATTAGACTACCAACATGCTTTTTCCATGCTAAAAAGTTATTCTGGCCGTAGTCATCAAGTCATCACCAGCGTAGGCTTGAAGTATCTAGCCTATGAGAAGATTGTTACCAACATGACTACAGTATATTTTGCATCTATGTCAGATGACGACATACATCACTATTTGGCAACAGGTAACTATAAAGATAAGGCCGGTAGCTATGGTATCCAAAGCACTATAGGCCAATTTATCTATAAAATAGATGGCTGCTTTTATTCAGTGATTGGACTACCATTGAATACCGTTAGAGAATTATTAGCAGATGTGAATCTCATCTGCAGAGAGTCTCCACCTTCTGCATGAATGTGATTTTTTGGTTTAATGTTTTTCTAGCAGCGAGTTGTTACTGGCAGCACCACTACTAGTTTACTTAAGCTGAATTATTTGGTAAACTAATTTTGTCTAAAAACTAAACAGAAGGTGATTTGCTATGCCACGCAAAAAAACAATAATCAAAAAACCAACCGGCAATCAACCAGAAGCATTACCCGCTGCTGTAAGTACAGTGTACGCACAAAGATCAGATTTGCCAGGCCATATTCAAAATGCATTGCCACAAATTCATGCTCAACAACAAGAATATATACAACAACTGAATGTAAAAAATAAAGAATATTCCATTATAAAAGAAGAGCTTTACTTAAATTTAATGAAAGACGAACCTGCTCGAGCTCTACAACATGTTATGACAGTACGGGCTCAATTAGAAAAAGATTTGTCTTCTTATCAAGAATGGAAAGAGTGCGTACAGAAAAGCTCCGGAATACGTATTTGTATTAAGGGATATGAAGAGACCTTAATAGATCTATGGGAGCAGGTTTATACCTTAGAAGCAATTTGCATCATACGCGCTAAAAACAATGATTTCAACAAAGCGCAACCTGTATTTGATCAATGTATATCTGAGCGATGGGAAAAAAGTCTAGCTTGTAAATTTGAATTATTTCAAGAAAGAATAAAGAAAACCAGTAAAAAAGAAATAAAATCGCTTTGCTTAATAGTGGCGATTGATCACTACATAAAAGAAGATAATATTATTCAGGTAATACATTGCCTTAAAAATATGGAGCCAGAATTTAGAAGGAAATACAGTTTAAAATTTTCTTTTACTGACATTCTAGATTGTATATTTTTATTATTATACGGCGGTTATTATATTCTCTCTCCAAATAGACGTGCCTATCGGGAAACAACGTTATTTTCATTTAATCAATTAAATTATGATGAAATTATTGAGCTGCAAAAAAAAGTTAAAGCATCATTGGGAGATTCTGATGATGGAGTTCAAAATATTTTATCGAAGTACTCAAAAGAAGTGATGGAAGCCACATTGCGTATGGATAATAAAATCCATCGTTTCTTTAATTCTGGATCACATTTTCATCTGATGTTAAAATTTGACCTAAAAACTGCAGAACGATTTTTTCCCATGTTAAGGACTTATTTCCAAGAAGCAAAAGAATCTTTGACTGCAGGCGATAATGAATTATTAGGCAAAATAGAGGGAAGAATGGGGGGGCTGTGCGATCAATACATATTATCGCTACCAAATAATTCAGACAAAAAAGAAGAATTGGAAATGCTGCGCAATTGTCATTTAAAAAACGCAGTCCATCACGGCGATATAGCATCTGGTGAGGCTTTGGCTCAAGCAACAAACGATAGATCATTGCAACGGAAATTAGCCGAAGAAGGCCTGCCCAATTCTTGCTTTAACGAAGCGATTGATTTAATTAACGAACTTCCTTCAAAAGAATATCGTACAAAAGAATCATATTCCAAAATACTATCATTACTGCACACGGCTGCGGATAAAAATTTTTTTGATGCTTTTTTAGAACTCGGTAATCTGTTCATGAACCATCCCGAAATAGCAGACAATGCTAAAACAATAGAATGTTGGGAGCGTGCTGCAGAATACAACCAGCCTAACACCTGGATTTGGCTGGCAGTCGCATTGTATCAGTCAAACGATCCTATAAAAATAGAAAGAGCATTTGAATTATTGCATATGGCACGAAATGCCGGAAGTGAAGAAGAAATTGTCATGGCAACGGTTGTATTGGCCGATTTGGGGTTTATACAGGCACATTCTGATTTGATGTATTTAGAATTATATTATGACAATCAAAAAACCTTGGATCAGTTAAAAAGTATTAAAAGCTTTTTATTTGGACAGGAGGTGTTTAATACTTTAGAAAAGATTCAAACTGAGTCGTCAGAAAAAACATTATATCAGACACTTACTTCTATACAAACTAGTTTTACCTATTATATTGAAGCCATATCATTATCTCCAGATAAAATAGCACTTTTAAAGTCAGACTTTTCTCCTCTCAGTGAGAAATTTGTTTATTTCTTTCAAGAAATGGCCTGTGTGTTTAGCGCTATTTGTCTTTATTCTGGATTGGACGCTCTTTTTAAAGATAAAGAGCAAATAAAAAGATATATAGATATTGCCTATAACCATCTACTGTTGTTGCTGCAACAATACCCTCAACATCAAAGTGATAGTGCAGTATTAAAAATTATCTACAGTAATTTTGTAGAATCTTCAAACAAAAAGATACCTTTTGTAAAGTTGACAAAACAAGAAATGGCAGCACAAAATGTTGCGCCAAAAGTTATAACCATTACCAATCGAGTAAAGCCTGGTTACGAATTGAGCGAGGCTAGCCTTACAACCGTATTAAGATTTTGCCAAAGCACTAACACAGAGAATCTTTATTACTTGGCCAGTGTTTTTTATCAACTAGGAACTTGGGCCAAAAGAAATTTTTTTGAAAGTGAATCGTTTCTGTTGCGAAACAAAGAAGAAATTATTGTTTTAGTTAAACGTTTTCGAGACGGATTACAATCTTCTGCAAAGGCAGAAGGGTTAGAGAATGCTTTAATAGGTCTAGGTCTGCTACGCATACGAGCCAACGATTCCGTCTTAAGTGAAATTGTATCGCGGATTATTAGAAGAATAGATGAATCCACAGAAGCATTAAGCATAGAGCAATATATATTATCTATTCAGGGCTTAAGTTATTTTGATATGACAAAAAACCAGAATGTACTTTCGAGATTAATCGATAAAGTAATAGAGCACCCTAATTTTAATTCCATTTCTTTTAGGCAAATAGCGATATTAAGTCACTCTTTAGCTATTATTGAAGCAAATTTAATTAAAAAGAATGAATGCCGTCAGGAAATAATTAAAAAGCTTGATTTGTTTCTGACTCATCTGTTAAAACCAGCCTTAACGACATTAGAGAATAGACAACCTTATTTTTCTTTGCATCAATTTATTTTGGCTATGGATTATTTTAAATATTCAAGAGGTGAGATTATGATGCCTCTCATGCAAAATGAATGCTATATACTAAAGTTCTGCTTCATAAAAAATCAGGTAAAATACAGGCAAACCGTTTCTACGTTACAACGAAAGATACATCGTGAATTAGAAAGAGTTTATGGGTCAGTGGAATCAGAACGACTATTCAGCATATTGCCTGGGGATTGTTTTTTACCAAAAGAACATACATTGATCGAAGTGAATGGCAAGACACATTATTATCATACAACGTTCGACCTAGAATCAATTGAAAGTCCAAGAGAAAACATAGGCCTAGAACGAACTCATTTAGATGTATTTCACTGCCATTACAAAGTATTGGCATATTGGGCTGAAACCAACAAAACATTACAGGTAATCATAGTGCCTTATACTATGGAGAATATAAGCGGGCAAGCGCTAAAAGAATATATTGGTACGAATTCTGTTACAAATAGCTCAGATGGGGTCCCTGATGAACAACTTAGAGCATTAAAGATTAGTGCATCGGCAGCGCAATCAGCAGGATTTCTGCCGATGCCTAGAGATATAAGTTTAGCAAAAGGTGGATGTAGCATTAACGAAAACGCAACAACCGTAAGCCGTTCGCAACCACGATAAGGCTTGCACCCATATCCGCAAATACGGCCATCCACAGCGTACTTAAACCCGCCAAAGCTAAGCCAAAGAACACAACTTTGATCGCAATGGATAAACTGATATTTTGTTTGAGTACTGTTGCGGTACGCTGACTTAAACGAATAAATAACGGCAATTTCATTAAGTTGTCATCGATTAAGGCTACATCGGCGGTTTCCAGTGCCGTATCGGTTCCTTTACCCATAGCAAAACCGATAGTGGCTTTAGCCAGTGCCGGAGCATCATTCATGCCATCGCCGACCATGCCTACGCGATGGTGTTGTTCCAATAGGGTATTGATGGTACTGAGTTTGTCGGTAGGCAATAAATTTGCACGCACTTCATCTATATTGACTTGTTTAGCAATAGCTTGTGCAGTGGTGGCATTGTCCCCCGTTATCATGATGGTTTTAATGCCCAGTTGATGCAATGCTTGCACCGCTTCTAGACTGTGTGCACGCACGGTATCGGCCACAGCCAATATACCCAGCACGGTTTTATCGGTACTTACCACAATGGTGGTATTACCCGCTTGTTCTAATTGAGCTAATAATTCTTCTAACTCAGCATTGCAAACGCGATTATCTTCGGCCAATTGGTGATTACCTACATAATAGCATTGACCGTCAATAAAACCAGATACACCGCGCCCAGTCATGGAGACAAACTGCGTTATTGGCAATAATGCCTTATCTGGATAGGCTTGTTGCCAAGCGTGCACAATAGCGCCGGCTACTGGATGTTCCGAATGACTATCTAAACTTGCAGCCAGATGTAATACCTGCTGTTCCGTTTGTCCATTCATAGGGATTAATCGCGTAACGACGGGCTTTCCTTGAGTTAAGGTGCCCGTTTTATCTAGAGCGATTGCTTTTAATTTATGACCTTGTTCTAAATAGCTACCACCTTTAATTAATATACCTTGCTTCGCTGCTGCCGCTAAACCACTTACTACGGTTACCGGAGTGGAAATAACCAATGCACATGGGCAAGCAATCACTAATAATACCAGTGCCTTAGAAACCCAAGGATAGAAAGGTAAACCGAAAGCTAAAGAAGGAATCGTTGCGACTAAAATAGCAAACACAACCATTATCGGTGTATAGTATTTTGAAAATTGGTCTACAAATCGTTGCGTAGGAGCACGCTCGGCTTGTGCTTGTTGTACTGCACGAATGATCTTCGCAATCAACGTATCGCTAGGCAGAGCAGTGACTGTAAATTCAAATGAGCCGCGCTCGTTAATCGATCCTGCATACACGGTATCGCCGATCTGTTTTTCAACCGGCAATGATTCTCCGGTAATCGGTGCTTGATTCACACTACTTTGGCCTGCGGTTAGTCTTCCATCCAATGGGATACGTTCACCCGGCTTTACTCGTATCGTGGCACCTACTTGTATTTCATTAACAGGCATAATTTGCCAATTGTCACCATTGCGTACAGTTGCGGTGGCTGGGGTGATCGCCATTAAATTTTTAATCGCTAGACGGGCCTTATCTAACGAATAACTTTCGATGCGTTCGGCTAAAGCAAATAATACCGTTACCATAGCGGCTTCTGGCCATTCCCCTATAAACATAGCGCCCGTGATGGCTATCATCATCAAAAAATGAATATTCAAAGTCATGGTACGCAGCGCGGTTATGCCTTTCATCAAAGTGCCCTTACCACTTAACACCATTGCCGCAATGGCTAAGGCAATAACAGCGAAAGACTGCTCATAGCCTAAAAATAGGCCGGTGATTTCTGCGGATAGCGCTAATACACCAGAAATTGCCAATAACCACCAAGGCATAGGTTGGGCCGCCGCTATTTTTAGTGATGAATCCGTTGTTTTAACAGAGACTTTCAGGCCTACAGATTGTATGGCCTTTAACAAGGGTTGGTGATCATCAAAAGTATGGGTAATTGTAACTTCTTGTGTCATGAAGTTACAATCTATGCTTGAAATTTCTGGCATAGATTGCAACTGTTTGCGGATCAATTTTTCTTCCGAAGGGCAATCTAACTCAGGAATAGAAAAAATAGTCGTGTTATTCATAGTCGTTTCTCTCATTTAGGTTGACCACATTGGCTACAAAATTTAGCGCCAGCAGCTAAAATAGTACCGCACTTATTACAGCCAGGAGCGGCCAATGAAGTACCGCATTGATTACAAAATTGCGCTTGCTGTGCCTGAGCGGTATTGCATTTTGGACAGCTTTGCAGAGTAGTAGTAGGTGCAGTATAGGAATCATAACCACCGCCATAGTGAGGCTTGCCATATTTTTTACCGTGATGACCACCACCATTGGAACCATGACTACCCATGATCATATTTCCGAATAATTGCTTTAAAAGACTCATTTTTTTCTCCTGTATTAAATAGAAGTTGTAGACAGTTCATTAGATTTGGATAATAGGCAATCTGCCGTAAAATGCTCCAGCATGTCCGTTAAAATACAACGTATATGCTCATCTTCTAAGGTATATAGCACTTGCTTACCTTGTCGTTCTGCACGCAGTAAACGCAGGGCGCGCAGCAGGCGCAGGTGATGGCTAATCAAAGGCATTGATAAGCCTAGTTGTTCCGATAAAGTTGTTACCGTCATGGGTTGAGATAAGCAGGCAATTAGAATCTTCAATCTGCTAGGCTCGCCCATCAGACGTAAAATATCGGCAATTTCTGTAATGGTTGCGTTATCCGTTATAGTAGACATAAGGCCTTCACTTAGACTATTAAACAATTGTTTAATTATTGTATCAAGAATGGCTATTAAGGTCAAGTGGAACTTGTATTTCAGAGATAACATCTTAAATTTTTCCTAATAGATTGATTTATATATAGAATTTACATATCCCATCTTAAGAAATGAAAGCGGCCTAGGTTAAACCGACCGATCACGGGTTTAATATTTCCTTAATATCTTTACGATATAATAATTTTAGATAGATAAATAATGATTAAAATTAGGGCGAGGAAAAAATCATGGGCTACACACAACTAGCGACTCTAAAAAGACAAGAAGAAGAAAACAAGCAGAAAAATGCGCAACTTAAAGCATTAATTTTTAAGAATAAAAAAAATAAAGGCCTATTAGAAGATATACAATTGGTCAGATTTGGCAATGATTTGGTTGTCGCCATAAAGCGACCACGAGAACAAGAGGGGGCTCTAGGTGGCGGTTTTGGAAAAATCTATACAGCGCATCCGGTCACAAGTTCTGGCGAGATCAAGATGGATGTTAAACTCACTGTCAAAATCATCAAAGATACTGAGAGAACCTTAACAGAATCCGGCGTAGAAGAAGTTACATTGAAGGCCGCCTATATTCAAGATGATGAAGACCATAAGGAAAAGAGAACTATTCCAGCAGTCACAGTTGAAAGTCATGCAGCACGAAATAAAGCCGCAGTATCTGAGACTATCGCTGATCAGAAAATAATTTCAGCTAGAACCACTAGAATTCCTACACCTGAGAAAGTTGATGGGGAAACTGTTTATGAAACAGCAATCATTATGTCTACAGTGCAGGGAGTGTCTTTAGACAAATTTAACTTTTTTAACCTTACAAAAGAGAAGCGTCTTCGCCTTGCTATCAATGTTATCAAAGCATATGAGGCTCTTCATAGCAAGGGAGTGTTTCATCGCGATATTAAGTTAAATAACATAATGGTTAATCCTGAGACACTTGAAGTAACACCGATTGACTTGGATAACTCCGTTTCTACTGAATTTATTCGTGCACCTGAAGATAATGGAGGAGCTAACTATAGACCGACAATCGAATCAGAAATCTATTCATTGGCACAAGACATTTTACCAAGTATCCTATCTGGATATCGATATATGACCATAGGCAATCACGATCCAGAGACGATAGGCGACAATTTTGCTAATGCTATAAATACTAAATTTAGTCCTAGTGGAATTTTAAATACAGAAAATAATACCTCAAGAGCCATTAAAGCTAGATTAAACAAAATGCGATCAAAAAAACCAGCAGATAGAGGTACGCTTCAAGAAGCTCGAGCAGACTTAGAAGCACAGCTAGAAGCTCTAGAAAAAGCTTCTAGTTCTCAATCCATTGCACGACCCAAAGCTTCCAGTCCTGAATCCATTGCACAACCCAAAGCTTCTCTTCGTCAATTAGATGAGGTATTGCAATCGTCTGAATATAGAATAAAAGATGAATATATAATGTCTGACATTGATAGTGCCTATGAGTTAACGGTTACCGAGACAATTTTTCGTTTAGAAGAACTAGCCGCTGACATTATAAGTGCTTTTACTAAAAAAATTGATGAATCAGGGAATGACATAGTACCCGAAATTCCAAAAGATAAAATTAGCGAGTACAATCATCATCAACGTCAATTAGCTGTTTTAATGAAGAAAGAAACTTATCCAGCTCTTGCAATAACAGAGCAAGCAATTGATGTGCTAGCGTTTAATACAAAAACAAAAGCACCAGAGCCAAATCCTGCTAAAAATACAGAAACAGCCTCGATTTATATTTTAGCAGAAACATTGCAACACATTCGTAAAGCAGTGGAACCCCAAAAGGATAACGATCGGGTTAAACCGGCACGAACCAAATCTTACTCTGGCAATGAACTAGCTCCACAAGAAAAGTGCTCTGTTATGAACGATTTTAAAAAAGGATTCGATGATTTTTTTAGAGACATAAAAAGTAAATTTAGTTCAGAAATCCAACGTATTTTTAAAAGTATTGATAAAATCTTGACTGATGCGCCCCAAAATGTAGGAAAGAACCAAAGTGGCTTTTTCCATCACCCGGATGGCAACGGTGGTGATGCCACAAAACCAGAAAATGGTCACAGGATGGAAAAAAAAGTAATTCGTAGATAGCAATACGGCCTGTCGGAAGTCCAGAAAAACTTGATTTAACGCTGGATTTCCGGTACGATGATTTAGTCCAAATATTATGCTATACTTGTCCCTGAATTTTTTCTTAGACTATGCATTCTAACATAATCAGTGAGGGATACATGAAACTTTCTGTAAACAGCGAAATCGGTAATTTAAAGAGCGTGCTGCTACATAGGCCCTCGCACGAAATTGAAAACCTAACTCCAGCCTTGCTAGAACGGCTGTTATTTGACGATATTCCCTATCTTAAAGTGGCCCAACAAGAGCATGATGCTTTTGCAGAAATTTTAAGAAATGAAGGTGTCGAAGTTTTATATCTAGCCGATATGGTCGCTACCGTACTAGAAGATGGCGCTTTATGTAAGAAATTTATACATGAATTTCTTGCCGAAGCAGACATTAAAACGTCTAGTCGTCAAGACTTATTGATGAATTATTTGTTGTCACTCAAAGACAAGAAAGCCATTGTGGATAAGTTAATCAGCGGTATTCAGAAAACAGAAGTAGACTTTAAGGGTAAAGATCTGGAAGATGAAGTAAATCGTGATTATCCTTTTATATGCGACCCATTACCCAACTTATATTTTACGCGTGACCCTTTTGCAACTATAGGCTGTGGCATCTCTTTAAACCACATGCGTACCGAAACACGTCGCCGCGAAACATTATTTTCCAAATATATTTTTGAGTATCATCCTCTTTTTGTAGATCAAGAAGTTCCTTTTTGGTATAGAAGAGAAAATTCGACTTCAATCGAAGGTGGGGATGTTTTAGTCTTAAATGAAAAAACCCTCTGCGTGGGTATTTCTCAAAGAACCCAGGCAGAATCCATTGAACGTCTAGCCAATCGTCTTTTTCAAAGCGATATGTCTCATGTCGAAACCATTTTAGCATTTCATATCCCTTCTTCTAGAGCATTTATGCATTTGGATACGGTGTTTACTCAGGTTGATCATTCCATATTTACTGTGCATGGTGAAATTGAAGGACCCTTGTCGGTTTATAAAATTACTAAGGGCAATGGTGGTGGTACACTGAGTATTGCAAAACAAGTGGATACCCTAGAAAAGATATTGCAGCCATACTGTAAAACGGAAGTAAAACTAATACGCTGCGGTGGTGGCGATAAGATTATCTCTGCTAGAGAACAGTGGAACGATGGTTCAAATACCTTGGCCATTAGACCCGGTGAAGTGATTGTGTATGCACGTAATTATGTCACTAACCAAATATTGGAAGACAATGGCGTTAAAGTGCATGTAATGCCTAGTTCAGAGTTATCTAGAGGTAGAGGTGGGCCTAGATGTATGTCTATGCCACTCATTAGAGAAAAGATATAAGTAATTATTAAAGAGGTTTATCATGGCAATCAATTTAAGAGGCAGAAGTTTTTTAACATTAATGGATTTTACTCCGCGTGAAATACGCTATTTATTGGATCTTTCACACGATTTGAAGCAGAAAAAGCGTATGGGACTGCATGGCCATTTATTATCGGGCAAGAATATAGTCTTGCTGTTTGATAAAACATCGACTCGTACACGTTGCGCTTTTGAAGTGGCAACGCTGGAAGAGGGTGCTCATGTAACCTATCTAACCAACTCACAGTTTCAAGTCAAAGAATCCCTTGAAGATACGGCTAAAGTATTAGGCCGCTTTTATGATGGGATTGAATATCGTGGCTATGAACAAGCCGTAGTGACTGAATTGGCTAAATACGCGGGCATTCCAGTTTGGAATGGTTTAACCGATGTAGATCATCCTACGCAAATTCTAGCCGATTTTTTAACGTTAGAAGAAGAAATTCGCGGTAAGCAGTTAAGTGAGATGAAGCTGGTTTTTGCTGGAGACACTAAGAATAATATGGCTTATGCGCTGATGTATGGTGCTGCAAAAATGGGCATGCACTTTGTAGCCTTAGGCCCTAAAGAACGAGCTCCTGATGAAAAAGTCCTTCAACAAGTTGCGGAAGTATCGAAAATAACGGGTGCTGTGATCGAATTTACCGATAACATAGATCATGCCGTTAAAGGCGCAGATGCTATCTATACCGACGTATGGGTTTCTATGGGCGAAAAAGTAGATTATGCAGAGCGTGCTAAGTTACTGCAACCTTTCCGAGTTACCATGGATATGTTGAATAAAACAGGAAAAGATCATACTTTATTTATGCATTGTTTACCGTCTTATCATGATTTTGAAACTGAAACCGCACGTCATTTTAAAGATCAAGGTGTAGATATACGTGAAGTAGAAGATGCAGTTTTTAGACACAGAAATTCTGTTGTGTTTGATCAAGCAGAAAATAGAATGCATACCATTAAAGCTGTGCTTGTATCGACGATCGGTTAACAAATGGCGGATAATCAAAGCAATAAAATTGGTGTCTTCTCGCTCATTGCTATAGTCGTGGGCTCGATGATAGGCGGTGGCGCATTTTCACTGCCTACCGATATGGCCAGACATGCCGGTATAGTGGCCATAGTATTGGCATGGCTCATTACCGGTATTGGTATGTTGTGTCTAGCCTTTGTTTATCAAAATTTATCTAAACGAAAACCAGAACTGCAAGGCGGTATATACAGTTATGCCCGTGCAGGGTTTGGCAAGTTTGTTGGTTTTAACTCCGCTTGGGGCTATTGGTTAAGTGCTTTTTTGGGTAATGTTGCTTACGCATTATTGCTTTTTGATGCTTTGTCTTTTTTCTTTCCCATTTTCTCGGGAGATCATAACATCTATGTTTTAATAGGTGCTTCTGCCATTTTATGGATAGTGCACTATATTGCCCTTAGAGGAGTACAGCAAGCGGCGATCATTAATATGATTACAACGATTGCAAGATTAGTTCCTATTTTTGCTTTTATTGTCATTTTAATGCTGGCTTTTAACATTAAACAGTTAAATTTTGATGCATTTGGTTCTAGCGAGATGGGCTCTCTATTTAAGCAATTAGCCGGTACGATGATGGTCACACTATGGGTCTTTATAGGTATTGAGGGCGCGGTGGTGATCTCCGGCAGAGCACGCAAAGAGTCCGATGTAGGTAAGGCTACGGTCATTGGACTATCTGCTACCTTACTTATTTATATTCTTTTAAATGTGGTGACTCTGGCTGCCGTACCTAGAGACGTGTTAATGCAATTTGAAAACCCAACTTTAGCCTATGCTTTACAATATATAGTCGGTCCTTGGGGTGCTTGGTTTATCAACATAGGTTTATGCGTGGCATTATTTGGGGCGCTACTCAGCTGGACATTACTCGCTTCGGAAACACCTTATACTGCGGCAAAAGACGGAGTCATGCCAAAGGTCTTTTCAAGAGAAAATAAAAACAATGCTCCAGCGGCATCATTATGGATAACCAATGGCGCCATTCAGCTATTTTTGTTAATTGCCTATTTGTCTAGTAGTACCTATCGTATCATCTACTTGATTGCAGCAATTGCTATTTTACCGCCGTATTTATTAAGTGGTTTATATGCATTAAAAATAGCGATTAAAAAGGATGGCTATGCTAAAAATGAAAGTTCAAAACGAGATCTTATTTTAGCGCTCATTGCTTCGCTATACGGATTGTGGTTAATTTATGCCGCAAACATTAAATTACTACTATTATGCGCTATTTTATACTTTATAGGTCTATTTGTTTATATGTATTCATGCAGGAAAAGTCAGGATAAATGGTTCACAAACTCAGACCGCATTTTGGCTATAGCGATTACATTAGCTGCAATTTTCAGCGCTTGGGCATTCTTATCTAGAGCTGTAGGTACTTAAATTAATAGTGAAGATCCGAGATCTTAAAGAATACTATAGATTTGAATCATAGCTTTGTCATCCTCGACGAAGTCGAGGATGACACCGTTTTAGTATTGTATTCGTAAAAAGTATTGCTCTCGCATCTTGAAGCGGAATGGGTATATATAACTAGTTATAATTGGAGAGAAATAAATGAAAATTGTGGTGGCCCTAGGCGGCAATGCTTTACAAAAGAATGGCAGTACCAGTGCACAAAGCCAATATGAAGCATGCAAAGATACCGCTACAAGCATAGTAAAATTAATTCAGGCTGGCCATGATGTGGCGATCGTTCATGGCAATGGTCCACAAGTAGGCGAAATTGTTGCGGATATTGAACTGGCCCACAATACAGATAGCAGTCATTCGCTCTTTCCTTTCGATGTTTGCGATGCGTTCACACAAGGGTATATAGGCTATCATTTACAAAATGCATTGTCTGAAGCACTTAGAAAAGCAAAAATTGCCCATAAATGCCCAGTTTCAATCGTCACCCAAGTTGAAGTGAGCGCTAGCGACCCCGCCTTTAAAAATCCAACGAAGCCCATAGGATCATTTCACAATGAAGCCGCAGCAAAAAAATTACAACAAGAAAATGGCTTTCAGATGATGGAAGACGCAGGCCGTGGCTGGCGCAGGGTAGTGCCTTCACCCAAGCCTATTGGTATAGTAGAAAAAGAAGTTATAAAACAACTCTTTGATTCAGGCATTTTAGTGATTGCCTGCGGCGGTGGCGGTATACCCGTTATTAAAACGGAAGAGGGTTATCATGGAGTAGAAGCAGTCATTGATAAAGACTTTGCCGCTGAAAAATTAGCCGAAATCATCAATGCCGATATGTTGATTATTTTAACCGCCGTGGATAAAGTCTATATACACTTTAACCAACCTAATCAGAAAGCTTTAGATAAAATTAGTAGTAAAGAGTTAGAAACTTATATTGCATCAAACCAATTTGCACAAGGCAGTATGTTGCCAAAAATTGAAGCGGTAAAGAAGTTTGTAGAATCGGGTACTGGTAAAAAAGCCGTGATTGCCGCTTTAAAAGATGCCGGTGATGTATTTTCAGGCGCGGGGACGACGGTTTATCTTGCCAATGAAGCCTAATCCTTTCTCGCAGCCATTAGTTTCTGATAGCATAGATGAAAATTATCAGACAAGTTGTTGTCGCTGGTTAGCCATTGCAGCAATCCTATGCGCTTTAACTTTTTAGCAACACGCACGTTAGCTTCGCAAATATAAACATGAACGCCTTTGTTATGAAAGCGCTGCACAATTTCACGTAAAGTTTCTAAGCCCGTAATATCCATGAAAGGGACCTCTTTCAAACGAAGAATAATAGTCTTAGGCATCATATTTACGCTTAAGAAGATATGTTCTATCTTTTCGGCAACACCAAAAAAGAGCGGCCCTTGTATAGAATAAATGAATAAGTCTTTTGGTAATTCACCTAAGCTAGGAAAGTGCTCACTTAAATCTTCAGATGAATGTAGTATCACATCGCTCGTTTTATACATGCGGCTAACAAAAAACAATAAAGCTAAAATAACCCCTATATTAACCGCTAATACTAAATTGGTAAAAATGGTTAATAAGAATGTTGTGAGCATAACGACGATATCATAATTTGGAGCATATTTTAATGTGTACATAAAATGTGGAATATCACTCATATTATAGGATACTACGAATAAAATGGCGGCTAAACAACAAAGAGGCACATGCACCGCTAAGGGCGCTAGTAGAATGAGCACTAATAGTAGAAAAACAGAATGTGTAATCGCTGAAATAGCACAATTACCGCCGTTACGTACATTTGTTGCCGTTCTGGCAATAGCACCCGTTGCTGCAAACCCGCCGAATAAAGGGGATACGATATTGGCAATGCCTTGACCCATTAATTCCTGGTTAGAATTATGGCGCGTATTGGCCATACCATCGGCCGCAGTGGCGGATAATAATGATTCGATGGCTCCCAGTAGCGCAATGGTAAAGGCTGGACCAATCAATTCGGAAATGGTAGAAAAATTTATGGTAGGCAAATGAAAAGAAGGTAGTTGTTGAGGAATACCACCAAAAGCACTTCCCAATGTGGCAACGGATGGAAAGTTAAAAGTAGCTTGTAATAAGGTGGCTACTACCAAAGCGACTAATGGTCCAGGAATGCGTTTAAAAAATTTAGGCGTTATAATAACCAGTGCTAAGCTCAATAAAGACAGCATAGTCGTGCTTAGGTCTAAGTGCGGCAAAGCATGTGCTAAGGCAAATAATTTTTTATATAGCGGCGTGTTAATGGCTAAGGATAGATCTAAACCAAAGAAATCTTTCCATTCTCCTAAAAAAATGATAACACCAATACCACTGGTAAAGCCTACAATAACGGGATCCGGGATAAATTTAATCACATCTCCCAGTTTTAAAAGTCCCATACCAATTAAAATAATACCCGCCATCAAAGAAGCTAATTGCAAACCAGAAATACCATAATGGGCCGTGATACTCGCTAATATGACAATAAATGCGCCTGTAGGTCCAGCAATTTGTACACGGCTTCCTCCAAATAAGCCTACTGCTAAGCCAGCAATAATAGAGGTGTATAGCCCTTGTTCCGGTTTAGCTCCAGAAGCAATAGCAAAAGCCATGGCCAGAGGTAAAGCCACAACGCCTACAATGAGGCCCGAAATAAGATTTTGACCCCAATTTCGACGGTTCAATAACCCATTTTTATAAGCATCAATAATAGCTAACATAAATGTTCTCTAATTACTTGGTTTTTTCGTAGCCGCATGGCTATAATTTGCATCTATAAAACGATAGGGTAGATGTTCATCTCTGCCTTTAGGGATCCCTAGGCGGGTTGTTTGTACAATCCTTTCTGGAACATAGCCTACATCTTTAATATAAAAATTGTCTCTATCAAATAACTGCTGATCCCATTCAGGTACTTTAATATTGAGCGCCTTGCATAATAAAGTCTGCCCAGCACAGAGCTTATGATCCTCTCGTTTGCGCAAAGAGTTTTTAACCGGGTTTAACTGATGCATAATGTTCAGCATAGCTGGATCATCACTATAAGGAATGCCAGCCTTAATGAGCACCGCATTGCCATCCCCCCGACAGCTGATGTTTAAAGAATCGCCACCACGAGCATAATACATATAAATAGTGCCTGCTGGCATAAATAACGCCTGACGTTTAGCCGTCCGGCCTAAGGAGGCATGGCTACCTTTATCTTCTAAATAATAGGCTTCGGTCTCAATAATCATCGCCGCCAACCAAACGGTATCGTAATGCTTATAAATGACTTTGCCTAGCAAGTCTTTAGCCACGAGCAGCGCATCACGATTAAAAAAATCAGTATTTAGCATTATATTCTTTTAAATCCTCTTTGGTTTCAGGCAATATTAAAGCATATAGCCAAATTATATGCAATTCTCTAGCCAGATAGATGTGAACGCAGTATAATAGAAAAAACAATATAATTAGGGAGATATAAATGAAAAATGACAATGAAACAGTACTAACTTCTGCTTCTTTCGGATTCCATGCATTAGATATGCTACTTTCTATAATAGAAGCTACAGGTAATGCTTTTGAAGAAGATATTAGGCGAATGTTTTCTCTAGTAGCCAGTACATTACACTTCGTATCATCATATTGCCAGCTTGTACTGGATATTATACAGAATAATGTTTCAAATATTATATTATCAGCTGTAAAATTTTTTGTTTCACTAGCCAAACTTGCACATGCTGTTTATTCAACAATTACAGATAATCATGCTTTTAGGGCAGGGAGTAATCTTCTAAATGGCATACATACTATGTTCACTATTGGACATGCAACAGCGCGTGGTATACAATTCGCGCAGTTAAATGGTGACAATGATGATCCCAACCACGACCGACCTAAAATGCAGTAAAATAATAAATATATTAATGGATTAAACAAGGATTTATAGGGGTTGTTAATGAATAGTCACGAAACTATTTACAATCTGTGGCATGAATATGCTTCAACTAAGAATGTTGCCGATCTAATTGAATTATATTCGACTCATGCTATTTTCGAAAGTCCATTAGTACCTATTCTATTAAACAGAGAGAGCGGTGTACTTCAGGGTAAAGAAGAGATTCATACTTTCTTGATTGAAGGTACTAATCGTCGCCCCAATGACTTAGTACGGTGGTACAGAACAGGCACCTATTTCTCCAATGGCAATACTCTAATTTGGGAGTATCCCCGTAATACCCCAGACGGAAATCAGCTCGATATATTAGAGCTAATGGAAATTGAAAATAAACTTATCATAAATCACCGGATTTATTGGGGTTGGTTAGGAACACAGTTATTGATTAAAAATCAAACGAGAGACTAAGTATATGATTTTTGTTCATGTAAAACATTATCTAAACAAAGAGGGTAGAGCCTATTTTGATGCTATCTGGTATCGGTATATTAAAGAACGGATTTCACAACAAAAAGGATTTGTTAATATTGAAACATCCAAAGACGTATCTTGTGAGAATTGCGTTAATATCGTAGTTACATTTGAAAATCATGAAATGCTAATGGCTTGGGTGGAACATACCGATCATCAAAAAGTAATTCATGATCTAGATGTTTATCGCACAAAAGGCCAGCGCTGGCATGTGAGTCTAGATGGTTCTGTTCCTGATTTGGAACTATGGGATGGGGTTTTGAACTTTTCGGATGGCGCAACCTCTGAGTAAGTTACGATAGCGTAGAGCTACCCGGCCGTCATTGCGAACAAGCGAGTAATTGAACTATAATAGTCTCGCTATATGATGGTATTCACAAAATGATAAAGTTGCGCGAAACTAAACGAGCGCAGTGTGGCAATCCAGTAAAATACCCAATTTATATATTTCACATAGCGTTCATTTTCATTGTTAAAACGATGGATTGCCACACTGCGCTCGTCTAGTTTCGTTGAATTCAATAATTCAGTTATAATTGCCGTGCCTAGTTTCTATTATAGATTAGCTACTCGCTTGTTCGCAATGACGGCCGGGTAGTTCTACGCTATCGAAATCTACTCATAGATACGGAGAAAGCTATCAACGAATTACCCTGATTTAAAAGTTAAGCTATTTATGCTATAATAATGGCATAAAATTGTAACATAACTTACGAGGATAGCATGACACATTTAAAGAATAAAACAGCACTTATTACGGGTTCTACCAGCGGTATTGGGCTTGCTATTGCCCATGCCTTGGCTAGGGCCGGTGCCAATATTATGCTGAATGGTTTTGGCGATGCCAAAGAAATTGAGGCAATCAGAAGCGATTTGGAAAAGACTTATCACGTTTCGGTAGGTTATTCTGCAGCGGATGTTGCGAATAAAGAAGCTTTAGAAACGATGGTTGAGAAAACAGTCAAAGAACTAGGCGGCCTAGATATACTCGTGAACAATGCGGGCATTCAATATGTAGCCCCAGTCATTGAATTTCCCGATGAAAAATGGGAAGCCATCCTGGCTATCAACTTAACTTCTGCATTTAGGCTTTCCAAACTGGCTTTACCTCATATGATAAAAGCAGATTGGGGCCGTATCGTCAATATTGCTTCGGCACACGGCATAGTAGCATCTCCCTTTAAATCCGCTTATGTGGCTGCAAAACATGGCCTAGTTGGCTTAACCAAAACCGTTGCGCTAGAGCTAGCCGAAAGTAACATAACCTGTAATGTGGTTTGTCCTGGCTATGTGAAAACTCCTCTGGTAGAAAAACAAATAGCAGAGCAGGCCAAGGCCCATAAAATATCTGAAGATGCCGTTATTAGAGATGTTTTACTACAAAGTCAGCCTAATAAAAAATTCATAAAACCTGAAAACCTGGCAGATTTAGTGGTATTCTTGTGTTCTGCTTCTGCAGAAGGCATGACGGGTGAAGTGATCTCTATGGATGGTGGTTGGACTGCGCATTAATTTGCAAAAGCCTCTTGTTTAACTTATTATCTATTTTGGCCACTTAATCTTAGGAGTTTTTCAATGTTAAGCCGGAAAAGTTTAGTCCTATTGAGCTGTATCTTGTTAAGTCTGTGTAGTGCTACTTTATACGCTACTGAACCGCAAAACTTGCAAATTACCAAAGATATCTTGATAGACTATCACGACTCAGACGCTTATGAACAAGACATCAAAGCTGTCACTTATCAAGCGCAAAATTATCTTTCCGCGGTCATTGCTGAGCAGCAGAAACAAAATTCTAAAGAAAAATTAGCGGTTGTTTTTGATATTGATGAAACGGTGCTTTCCAATTATGATTGGATGCAAAAGCTCCATTTTGGTGGCACCTACGATGAAATTGAGGCGTCGATTGCCCAAGGCAAATCACCAGCAATTCCTGCCACATTAGCGCTCTATCAGCAAGCAGAGAAAGCGCAGTTACATGTGTTTTTCATTACAGGCCGTAAAGATACTGCCGGGCTTCGCAAAAGTACTGCCGACAATTTACATGCAGCCGGCTTTGATAAATACGATGGTTTAATGATGAAACCTCTTAATTACAATGAACCCACCGTCAGTACTTATAAAACAGCCGCTCGTAAAAAAATAACCGATCAAGGCTACCATATAGTCCTTAATATCGGCGATCAAATGAGTGATCTACGTGGTGGTTATGCGGATAGAACCTATAAATTGCCTGATCCCTATTACTATATTCCTTGATACTGGCCATATTTTAGGCTCTGTTGCCAGTACTGCTTTTATCGTGTTATAATGACCGTTAAGAATAGATAATAAGAACCAAGGAACGGTATAACGAGGGGGTTATATGCCGGGAAGTAGTTATGAAGACAATTATACAATTCTAAACTGGAAAGCAAGCAAAGATGACTTGCAACTGCCTGAAAAAGCAAGCAAAGATGACTTGCAACTGCCTAAAGTAGCAAGCAAAGATGACTTGCAACTGCCTGAAAGAGCAAGCAAAGATAAACAGCCTATTCTAGACTTGCAGCTGCTTGAAGAAGCACACCAAGATGAGGGCCCAAAAGCATCTTCTGCTTTTGAATCTCTTGCGGACCCAGAGCCACTCCCCGTAGACAAAAAGAATATAGGGTGGTGTAGTGATCTGCCTAACAAAGGTGGCGAAACATTCGATTCTAAAGACGAAATGCGGACTAAAGAAACGCTAAAGCACTATTTGGCCAAGCATCCTTCTGTATCTAATCCCGATTTACCCGTTCAATACAATGATCCTACCGCAAAGCGATTATACGAATTATTTTATCAAAGTCATATTGAGGGCGATGAAAAACAAGATATTACGAGTACACTCTACCAAACTGAAAATGACCCAGTTATTTTTTGTATGGATACCCGTAACTATGATCCAAATAAAGAGATCGATCCCTGTTACAGCTATGCTCGCTATGGTATAGGCTTATACCTTTCACAACATTTACTCTATAAAATTCGCGGTGTGAAAAATACAGATTTTATTGCGGATCATGCCCAGGCATTTTACGAGCAATTCATTGCGGATATTCAAACCTATCAAGAATCTCTTGCTAAGCTAAGCGCAGATGAAAGAGCAGAAAAACTCAACGACTATGCCCGCGAATATTTATCCAATGTTGCACATAGTATTGCAGAGCAGTTAACAGATGCTTTTGGTGAGCAAGAAGAATTTAAAACTATAGAAAAATCGCTAGAGTCATTAGATAAGATCCTGCCCGCTGCTAGTATGGCCTGGAAGCCTATTCCTCTTATCCTTGTTGACAGTTTTAACTATAATGATCCCAATATACCCGAACTCGCTAGTATTTCTGAAGACTATAATACCATCGTTCATCCTAAAACGAATGAAATGACCGAAAGAATTGAGCAATATTGGAGCGAGAAACTTAAACTCAGTCATAAAACAGAAGAGAGAAGACCTCACACTGCATCAGATCTAGAACTTTCCGCAGATGGTGTAATGGTTGATAACGATACAACCTATGATTTTCTAGATGAACTTGATCCCTGCGAAGAAGCTTTGCTTCAGTATTTGGGAGATGCCATATTAGCGGGTGAAGTAGCTTTTCCTAGCCAGCTCAAAAAACTTCCCGGGGCAAAGAATTTCCGTACATTCGAACAAATGGGTATTATAGTAGAGGAAAATGGCACAATACAGCTACCTAAAATAAGCAATATTACAGGCTGTTCCACCGCTCTGGCCCCCCTTGAAAACACCACCCATTCTGTATTAGTAGATTTCAACAATGCAACTCTAATGCAAAAACTTGCCATGATGACTCGGGGAACTGATCGGCCCCTACGCTTATGCAGCATATCGCTTTGCGGTATAGATCTGACTACAGCATTCGCTAATAAAATTTTTCACAAGGACATAGTCCCCCTAGATAAAAAAATCATAGCGACAACAGATGAAGCAGCAGGGCGCTTAAATCACCAACTATTTTTTAGCAATCTGACAACGAACCATGAAAAGCACCTGGAGAACCTACAGCATGCTCCCGAGTTAGTGCAAAAAGCTGTAGCCGAAGTAATGAGCTATGAAAATTTACAAGAAATGCTGCCCTATATCCATTATACGTCCGGCATAGATGAAAATATTCTTTATATTGAAACTTTCAGAGATGAACTTACAAAGAGCATTCAACCAGAAGATCGCGAACGTTTAGAGGATCTAAACCGTTTAAATGCATATCTTAAGTTAATGAAAAAAGTTAAGACGCTCCATCAAAGCGGAACGTTGGACTCCCTGGAGGTACTTCTAAATACTATTGCAATATTTTCCATGCTCTGTACTGTGTATAATGAGCTTATATTAAAATACGACCTAGATAAAAAATACGCTAATATCATTGTGCCTATCAATTGCGCCAGTGGTAAGAATCGTACTGGAGCTGTTATTTCTCATTGTCTGAATCTGTCGCGTACAGCCGACATTATTATCAAAAAATTTGGCATTGATGAACTCGAAAATCTTTTAGACCCCAAATACCATCCTTTACGTCGTGCTATTGGAAACGATCAGGCGAGAAAAGGCTTGATCAGCAAAGATAATGGACGCCGTACTACCCTTGGAACCGAAGGCATTCGTTTCCAAAGTATAGGGAGTATTTCTGAGGTTGATGTTTCAAAGAGTGTGCGCGAACGTATGTGCAGCCTCGCAGCAGAATTTAAAGGTTTATTGGCAAATGTTTATATTCATAAGGAAGGTAGAAGAATAGATATCTTTAGGGATCCAACTTTGAAAAAAATTGCCAATACCGATGTCACGGATATGGATATACCGAATAGAGAAAAGGCCTATAGAGATATTATTGATAGGTATTCAATTTTTTGTATACAGCATACTTTGCGCAGTTTGAGAGCGCCCAATGCATTGAACTGGTTACCGGCAGTAGATGCTGAAATTATACATAGCATATTAATAGAAAAAATAGAGGCTTTATCTTCTAAAAAAATCAATTCAGTGCAGGATAATCTTGGCCTATATCTTCCTCCAATACAACCCAAAGTCACAAAAATGACTTTGAATGTTAATGAAAAAATTGAAGCAGCGATGCAGGATAATCCTAATCCAGCTCTTGAACCGGAAAGTGATGGAGAAGTTGCGTCAATAATATGCGATAATCCTAGTCCAGCTCTTGAACCGAAACAGGCTGAAAACGTTGAACCAACAATACAGAATAGTCCTTCTTTCTTTTCTCCAATCGGAAATCGCCTAGGTTCATCATTATCACCTTCACAGGCCGAAAACAAATCGCTCCCTGAAAAACACAAAGAAGAAAAATCAAATAGCTTTTTGAAGAAGGGCAGTATTATAAGTGGAATCTTTATAGCCTTAGTTTCTATAGTCGCATTTATGGAATTACATAGCGGCATATCTATTTTTGCTACTATTTCTCTCGCTGGAACCGCCATGACAGGGTGGTTTTATGCGCGTGAAGATGAATCAGAGAAAAAAAAGAATTCCAGCCATAAGGAAAGTTCTCGTTGCAGCTTCTTCGGGCCTAAGCCTGAAAATCTGGGGACACACAACGCATCGAAAAATCTTAGGCCAGGGATGTCCTAGTGTTCTAAGCTACTTTGCGAAATCTATATAAAAACCAGCCTATTGCTATTATCAATACTGGTCCTAAAACCAACTCGGTTTCATAGAGCCAGATATCATGCGTGGTTTTTAAATCTTCACTAGGAACAAAGCTGACAATAATACCTAATGTGATTGAAGCGAAAACGCCTATGGCTAACAAATAGGCTACTAATTTATTCATTCCAATGACAGTAATAGAGCGTATATAAGCAACGGCTAAAAATAGATATGGAATGAAATAAAGAACCGTTGCCATTAACACCAGCACTTGATACATTGCATTGACATTGGGTAATAAGCTGGTAACAGCAATGATAATAGAGACTAAAATGCCTTGAAATAATATGGCATTAACCGGCGTATCGTTTTTATCCGTTTTATGCATCCATTCAGGCAGTATGCCGCGTGGCGTACACTTAAAAAACATAATCACCGGTGCCAATAACCAAACTACTATTGCGGCCATTTCTGCAAAAGTGACGCAACCTGCTATGGTTCTACTCAGCCACGAAATATGAAACTTTTGATCGATAATGGCGAAAGTTTGCATTAGTCCAGACGTTTTCAATAATTCTGTGGGTGCCGCTAAAATATTCATTGAAATAGTGCCCGTCACATAGAGAATAAAAATGCCTGCTGAACCCAAAAGCAAACCGCCATATAAGTCACGCCGTGGCCGTTCTACACGATTAGCAAAAGTCGCAGTTACTTCAACACCCGCCATCGCAAACATAATCATGCTTAAAGAAGATAAATTACCCATGATTTTTCCGCCTGGTATAAAATTATTCCAGCTAAAATCTGTAGCACTGCCACCTAATTTTATATAAGCCAAAATGGCAAAGAAAACTAACAGTAGTAGGGGCATAATAAGACCGAATATGCCTGCAAAACTCACCACATATTTACTGGCTTTTAAACCAAAAAGACTGATCGCGACAATAATCCAAAACCCAACTAAAGCCGTAGTCAGCACAAAAGTCGTATTTTGGGTTAAATCTGGGCGTCCAATGAGATACGCAAAATTACTGGCTAAAAAAATCAGAATAGCAGGATAATAAAAAATGTTATTGATCCAATAAAGCCACGCTACAGTAAAACCATGTTTTTCGCCTAAGGTTAGCCGCGTCCAGGCGTATAACCCGCCTTCATCGGGATGCGCACGGGCCATTTGTGCAGTAATAATCGCTAGGGGCATAAAGAACAGTACCGCACCAAATAACCACAGAAATAACGAAGAAGGACCTATACCGGCCGCCACGGCAATCCAACGGATACCAAAATTTGCCGTTACCGTCATTAGCAAAACGTCAATAATACTCAATACTTTTTTATTGTTATTTATAGCCATTATTTCTCTCGGAATTACTTTATCTATATATTAGAATAGGATATGATTGTACCTGAATATGGCTTTAAACAAAAGCTAAAATTTTAAGTCTTTGATATTTAAGGATAAATTTATGAAATTTTTCACAAAATCTATTTGGGTTGCCTTCACGATAACAATAGCTTTAACAGCACAAGCACAAACATCCTCATATGGTAGTTGTAATTATAGCAAACAAACCGTGGCAGACATTACCTGTTATGGGCCCGCTACTATAGATGGCACTACAGTCACCGGAACTATCAAGGTATTTGGCTCATTAAAGATGAATAATACAACGGCCAATGACGTAACCGTTAATGGACCACTAACGATGAATCATGCAAACGTAAATAACATTACGATTAAGGGGCCCTTAACTATGACTTATGCTAGCGCAAATGATATTGATGTTAAAGGCCCTTTGAATATTAATTCAAGTACCGTAAAAGGAGTAACCTCGGTAGATGGTCCTGTCGAAGCCGCACGCTCAACTTTTGAGAAAGATGTATTTTCGGCATCAAACTCTGTAACTTTATCCAGCAGCCAAGTGATTGGTAACGTTACCGAAAAATCCAGTAATGAACAAGCTATTTTAAAAATGACTGATAAGTCTACCATTTCTGGGAATGTAGAATTCTCCGGTCAAGCGGGGCAGGTTATTTTAGATAGCCAAAGCAAAGTAGTAGGCACTGTTATTAATGGTAGGAGATAAGTTGCTGGTTACTGAAAGTCATCTCAACTAGGGCGTTGTCATCCTCGCACGGTGCAGTCGGAGATCCCGTAAGAAGCCTATATGCTCCTGGATCCCCGACCTTCGGTCGAGGATGACAAAGCCTCGATTAAAGTTCAATCCGTTTATTCAAATCTCGCATTCTCATTGACGATGAGTATATATTACAGTGTCACCACAAAACCCGCCGAAACAGTATCAAAACACCAACTGAACTCTATCCCTACGTTTTTCCAGGTCAGATCATCTATGATTTGTGGGAAGGGTAGGACGGGCGTCTTACCTGCTATAGGCATTAGTCTTTCGTCATAACCCGTAACCAAACCCAAACGGTAACCAACGCTATTTTTGAAGTTATCCGATAACTGCTCAGTATCCCACATGCGTTGAACACCAACGGCATAGCCTCGATCGTAAAAAGAGTTTATAAAAGTACCTGCAAAATAACCCTTATAGGTTCCTGCTATTAATTGATTGTTCCAATTATCGTCTCGGCTGCTAGGCATTAGGTGAAAAGTGAACATGCCTGGATAAATAGCCGTAGGGGCAGGTGTACCCCAAAGTTTGGACCAGAAACTACGCGATTGTTCTGTGGCTGAATCACCATCGGTAGTGCGAGTCGAGGAAAAATCAATACCAGGATATTCTTCAGAGGTAAAACAGTTAGCTCTGCCATCTGTTGTACTTAGGCAAGCAGTATTGTCTGCCCAGGCTGTTGATAAAACACCTAGCCCAATGATGGCCATAGTCAGTTTAAGAAAAATACATTTTTTATTTTTGATAGCTGTCACTGCTTGCATAACTTCGCCCACATTATAATAGAGCATTACCCTAACATAAAATAGCCGAGAAAGGTAGTTATTGGCGTAAAAATTTGTATTATTTTTTTGCGTATAATTTTACCATTTATAATAACCAGCTCTTTGTCTTTATTTAACAGCCACAAAATGCTAACATTTATCTCTCACTTTTTGGAACATTCAACATGAGTACTTGCGTTTGTGGTTCTGCAAAAGACAGTGCACAGTGTTGCGCAAAATATATCCATGGCGAGCGAGTAGCGCCAGATGCAGAAAGTTTAATGCGCTCGCGTTATACCGCCTATGTTCAAGCTAATATAGCCTATATAGCCAAAACCATGCGTGGCCCGGCGCTGGTTGGCTTTGATCCACACAGCGCCGCGGAATGGACTAAACAGATTAAATGGCTACGGTTAGAAGTATTAAATGCTTCGACAATTACCCCTACAGATAACACAGCTTATGTTGAATTTATCGCCCATTATCTTTTTCAAGGCCGTAGAGAAAAGTTGCATGAAGTCAGTGAATTTCACCGTATAGATGGGTGCTGGTATTATGTGGATGGGCTCATTAAAGAATAAAATAACATAACCCGATCTGCGCGCAAAAAGAACAGTCTGGGGAAAGGGGGGCTCTTAGGGTATATCAAACAGTAACTTCTCCTATAAAAGAGCCGAATGCTTGTAAAAATAGAAGAAATACCTTGACAAAAGGGATAAATCTGCCTAGAATGCCCACTTTCTCGGGGCTATAGCTCAGCTGGGAGAGCGCTTGCATGGCATGCAAGAGGTCGGCGGTTCGATCCCGCCTAGCTCCACCAAGAGAAAATGACAGTCCTTACTGTCCCCATCGTCTAGAGGCCTAGGACATTGCCCTTTCACGGCAGTAACAGGGGTTCGAATCCCCTTGGGGACGCCAGTTTTTCTGGCGTTTAGTACAAGTCTATTTTTATTTACAATATACTCACAGCAGTTGATTTTTAGGTCCCCATCGTCTAGAGGCCTAGGACATTGCCCTCTCACGGCAGTAACAGGGGTTCGAATCCCCTTGGGGACGCCAGTTTTTCTGACATTTAGCTACAAGTCTATTTTTTATCTATAGCTATTCCACTTGAAGATACGAATTTAATACTAAAATCTATCACACACCATAACGTTGTCATCCTCGACCAGGCCGCGAGCCGCAGTCGGGGATCCAGAGAAAAGCCTATATGATCCTGGATCCCCGACCTTCGGTCGAGGATGACAAAGCTTCGATTCAAATCTATAGTATTCATCAAAATCTCGCATCTTCATTGGCGATGGGTATATATGCCCCCATCGTCTAGAGCGGAGGACATTATCCTCTCACGGTAGGCTGCCGCATGCGGCGGCGCGTTCGAATTCCCTTGGGGACGCCAAGTTAGCTGCTGATTTAATTAGAAATTCTTCTGCCTCTAAAATAGTTATCATAATCTTACTACTAATGGGACGCCTGTGATAGAAGATAGTAAACCGTTTCGACTAATCAAATTCTCATTAGTTGAAACGGTTAGTTTTACCTATAATTCATTCTTTGATCCTAATCATTAGTTTTATCCGGATATTCACACCAATCGCGAATGATACATTGCCCACAATGTGGTTTTCTGGCCACACAGGTATAACGGCCGTGTAAAATAAGCCAATGATGTGCATCGTGCAAATAAGCTTTAGGGACTACCTTTAACAAATCCTGCTCCACGGCTAAAGGTGTATTTCCATGCGATAGGCCTATACGCTTTGCTACTCTAAAAATATGAGTATCTACCGCAATAGTAGGCTCACCAAAAGCGGTGTTCAACACCACATTCGCCGTTTTACGGCCTACGCCTGGCAACGCTTCTAGCGCTTCACGGCTGTGCGGTACTGTCCCTTGATGTCGTTCTAATAGCAGCGCACACGTCTTTAGAATGTTCTTTGCCTTAGTTTTATATAAGCCGATGCTTTTAATGTATGCTATCAAGCCTTCTTCACCCAAATCTAAAATAGCTTGCGGCGTATGCGCGACTGGATACAATTTTGCAGTAGCTTTATTGACACTCACATCGGTCGCTTGAGCGGATAGAATCAGAGAAATTAACAACTCAAAGGGCGTGTGGTAGTGTAATTCTGTAGTAGGCTTTGGATTGGCTTTGGCAAAAGCAGCAAATATTTTTTGAATTTTACTCGCTAACATGAGGCTTTCCTTTTTTAGCCAAAACTCTTAAACGCGCGGCTTCTATATAATCGCGTTGCGCTGCTATAGAGTCCGGCGCACTCACTTTTTTAGTTTCACGCACTTTATGCAGGCGTTTATTTTTTGCTTCATAATGACGGCGCGCATCATCCGCCTGTAATATTTTTTCAGCTGCGGCTGCCACCATGCTAATGCAATCCGTAGGGCAGGGCAATAAACACAATTCACAACCCGTGCAAATGTCGGGTAGCACTGTATGCATCATTTTGGCGCTGCCCACGATGGCATCGACTGGACAGGCTGTAATACATTTTAAACAGCCTATACAGTAGGCTTCGTCTATAACAGCAACACTGGGGGGTCTATAACGTTGTTGTACTTCGGCTCTGTAGGGAGCAGCATCTACATGCATTAATTGTGCCAAAGCTTCTAAGGTTTCAACGCCACCCGGAGCACAACGTGCAATATCCACTTCGCCACGCGCTATGGCCTCTGCATAAGGTAGACATGCCGCATAACCACATTCTTGACATTGAGTTTGTGGCAACACAGCATCTATACTCTTAGCATCAACCGTCATTTATCTTAGATCCACTCGGCAATTTGGTTTTCTTCTATGCGCGTCATCAAGGCCGTAAAAGGCTTAACCGTATGCGCCAGTAAAGGCGTATTGATGTCATTCCATTGCAAAGGAGCAATTTGCAAGAAATCTTCTACCGAAAGTGCCAATTTTGGCAAAACCGGTTTTAAATAAATAATTAAAATGCGGAACAAATTAAGCGCTAAAGTAGCGACTTCTTTTAACTCTTCAGAGCCGCCATGTTCCTTGGCCATTTGCCAAGGCTTTCTCTCAGCAATCCACTCATTCGCCTTATCCGCAAGGGCAGTTACTTCACGCAGTACGCGTGCATAATCACGAGTTTCATAATAGTCTGCTATTTCGCTTTGCTTATTTACAAACAATTCCCATAGTTCTTTATGGGTTAATTGTGCGGCCAATTGATTATCAAAGAACTTGCCTATAAAACTCGCAGTACGTGCGGCAATATTGATGATTTTGCCGATGAGATCTGAATTAACGCGTTGCATAAAGTCTTTGAAGTTAAGATCGATGTCTTCTATGCCACCGTTTAATTTGGCTGCAAAATAATAACGCAAATACTCCGGATTTAGTTTTTCTAAATACTGTTTGGCGGTAATAAATGTGCCGCGTGATTTCGACATTTTTTCACCATTGACGGTTACAAAACCATGCACAAAAACTTGATTGGGTAAACGATGCTGGCTGGCCATTAAAACGGCTGGCCAAAATAGGGTATGGAAATACATGATGTCTTTACCTATAAAATGATATAGTTCAGTTTTGCTGTCTTGTTTCCAAAAGGCATCGTAATCTAATCCTGGCTTTTTAGCACAAAAATTTTTAAAGCTAGCCATGTAGCCTATAGGCGCATCCAACCAGACGTAAAAATATTTGTCTTTTTCTCCAGGGATCTCAAAACCAAAATAAGGCGCATCTCGGCTAATATCCCAAGTTTGCAAACCAACATCAAACCATTCTTGCATTTTATTTTGAATTTCTTTAGCCACATGAGGGCCGCTTAACCATTGTTTTAATTTATCTGCATATTGTGGTAAATCAAAAAACAAATGTTCCGTGGCTCGGGTCTCCGGTGTGGCGCCCGATAATACAGACTTAGGATCAATCAATTCGGATGAAGCATACGTAGCACCGCAGGCTTCACAATTGTCGCCGTATTGATCGACGCTCTTACAGCGCGGACAAGTGCCTTTGACATAGCGATCAGGTAAAAACATGTTTTTTACTGGATCATAGGCTTGGTGAATAGTCTTACGGATGATAGCACCTGCTTTTTGTAAACGGTGATAGATGTCACCGGCTAATTGCTCATTTTCAGGCGAATGGGTGGTATAAAAATTATCAAATTTTATGCCAAACTGTTCGATATCGGCTAATTGCTCATGCGCTATTTTAGCGATAAAGGCTTCAGGCGTTAAACCATGTTTTTCGGCTTGGATCATTATAGGCGTGCCATGCGCATCGCTGCCCGCAATAAAATAACATTCATTACCACGCATTTTCTGAAAATTAACCCAGATATCGGCTTCTATGGCTTCTAAAATATAGCCTAAATGAATAGCACCATTGGCGTAGGGCAGTGCCGTAGTGACGATCTGGGTACGTGTAGTTTTGTTCATTCAAATCTCTCATAAAATAGTTTTTTATATTCGTGCAATGAGGTAAATTCATCAGCAAGATAGCTATCGTATGCTGTGAATCGTCATTGCGAGCTTGCGAAGCAATCCAGGGTGAAACTCCTAATTCTACGGGGCATCTAGCGTTTTATTAGCCATTCATATAAACAATGGTTTATCTCATCGCCCAAGATTTTCCTGGATTGCTTCGCAAGCTCGCAATGACGGGGTACTGTATTGCGTTGCTATCGAATCTACTCCATAGCTATGTGCATTATTCTAGCACAAATTTGCTATGACGCAAAGTGATAATACGACCCCATTTCGCTGTTGGGTCTTGTAAAGCTAAAGCTGTGGTCAAAAGCAGGAACCTTCTCTCGCCAGAAAGAAAGCATTCTTTCTGAGGCCGAGCCAGAATAGGGCGGAGCTCTGTCGCTGAGGGCGATCGGTTTGGCCTCATTAAGCCTAAGGCTACCAAAAGTATTGCTCAAACCATAAGCGTGTTTATTGAGCTCTAACAATATTTGAAACTGCAAGTGATCACCATAGCTTTCTATTTCGTCATGGGCATTCCTGTTTTCTTTAATGGCGAAAGCTTCTGACTTCGGATATAAAGTCTTACAAGCATTACTCAACATCTGAATCGTTAAACCATATTGTTCTTGTAAGAAATTTAATTTAAATTGTTCAAGACGAGTAATGGAATTGTGCAACTTAAACCACAAAGATGTAGCATCTGGGCTATCTTGGCGTAATTGGCCTTTAAGCGTTTGTATTTCCACGAGCAAAGCACTATAACGCGAAAATTCAAAACCGCATAAAGCAGAAACGTCAAAGAAAACCATAGTCAAAAATAAGTAATAGGCTATAGCAAAAGGCGCTATAGTTTTTGTTAAATTTTCACCGGTTTTGGTCGGGTATTGCCGTTGGATTAATCTTTTTTTGGCTTCGTCTAATAGGTTGGAAAATATAGAGATTAGAAATTCTTCTCGATTTATATGTCGCGGTAAATATTTAAAAACTCGTTTAAATAAAGCCACCGAGATTTCTGAACTGCGTAAAATGTTTTCCCGGCTATTGGCCGCTGGATCTAAAATATCATAGTTCAAAGCCTTAACCAGTAATTCTTTTTGCTTTTCCACCTTGGGTTCAAAAGCCAATAGTATATCGATTAAAAATTTTTTCTTTGCCGTGGGGCTGGTTCGGTATTCACGAAAATACTCTTGTAAACTGTTTGCTGAAATAGCCATAGTAATGCTCCCTAATAGATTAAATTAATAGGGCCGTTACAGCTCAGCCTAGCCAAATGTAAACAGTCCCTAAACCCTCACTCAGGAGAGCAATGATAATTGCAGCGAGTTAAAATGCATTATAGCATTTTATTACAATAAATCAATATGGTTGTGAAAATATTTTTCTTGTCCGTTCTTATAACAGGGTGTATACTACTGCTTTGTTTTATGGGCTATTAATAACGATGGATTACCACGCAGAGTATCAAAAGAAATTAACCACAGCGGAAAAAGCAGCCGACTGGTTACCCAAATTAGGTAACATAGGCATAGGCATGGCAGCGAGCGCACCACCCGCACTATTACGTGCTATAGAAAAAAGAGTACAACAGCACGACATTCAACGGCTCAATTTATATTATCTACATTCAACACCGCTCTTGTATGACAGTCTGTTAAAATATGAATACATGGATCGTATCAAACCACATCCTTTCTTTATGGGAGCAGCCGAACGTGAATTAATTCAACGCGGAGTGGCAGACAATAGGCGCGTCGTTTTTTTTGTGCCTACGAGCTTTAGTGAAGTACCCAAAGTTATTGAAAACTATTTAGACCTAGATACTTTTATCATGACGGTCTCGCCTATGGATAAAGGCGGTTATTTCAGTTGTGGTACCAATAGCGATTACACTATCCCATCTGCAAGAATTGCTAAAAAACTCATTGTAGAAGTAAATGAATATATGCCTAGAGCTTTTGGCAATTGTAGTTTGCATTTGTCTGAGATCGATGCGTTGGTTGAAAATAATATCTCCTTATGCGAAACACCCGCAAAAGCCATTTCTGAAATAGATAAAGAAATTGCTAGACAAATTATTCATCTCATTCCAGATAAAGCCACTCTGCAATTTGGGATAGGTTCCGTGCCCAGTGCCATTTGTGCCGCCTTAACTACGCATCAAGATTTAGGTTTGCACAGCGAATTGATTACGCCTGGCATCATGCAACTTATTCAATGTGGTGCCATTAGCAATAAATTTAAAAATATCAATCGTCATAAAAGCGTGTATACTTTTGCTTTAGGCGATAAAGCTATGTATGACTTTTTAGACGATAACTCTAGTATGGAATGTCACCCCGTAGATTATGTCAACGACCCTTATGTGATTGCCAAAAATGATAGAGTTGTTTCTATCAACAGCTTTGTACAAGTCGATCTGTTTGGGCAAGTCAATGCAGAATCGGTCAATGGCAGGCAATTTAGTGCCATAGGCGGACAGTTAGACTTTATACGCGGCGCACAACTATCCAAACAAGGTTGTTCTATTCTAGCCGCACATTCCACTGCCGCTGAAGGCAGTCTTTCACGTATCATTCCCGTTGTTTCAGGCCCGATCACAGACTCTAGAGTAGATGTACAATATATCGCAACCGAATATGGCATCGTCAATTTAAAAGGTAAATCCACTTACGAAAGAACCATGGCTCTCATCGACATTGCTCATCCCAAATTCAGAGCTGAATTACTGCAACAAGCTAAAGATTTGATGGGATTGAAAGGGTGGGTTTGAATACCTGTTTTTAAGGAAAATTGCAATGCCACAATCTACAATAACCTTTAGCGACCAAGAAAAGAAGTGGCTATATGACCACCACATAACTCGAGAAACAGATGAGCAGCCAGCGTTAATATATCCTATGGGCGCTGAACGTTTTTTATCGTCTAAACTATTTGGCAATAGAAAATGGCAAGATAGTTATGATATTAGAGCCGATATAGAAGGTAAAGATGTACTGGTAATTCCAGGTTACGGGAACAGTAGCTTTCTATTTGCAGCAGCAGAGGCTAAGTCGGTTACAGTCTATGACAAAGATCCCGTTACGATAGCCTGGATGAAAGCCTTTAAGAAATACTATTATTATTGTGGAGATAAGAGACAAAAAAAAGGTTTTCCGTCTATAGGCGAATTATTGACTGCATTAACCTACTGGTATCCACCGGCTGGGATCCTGCCCACTAAAAAGTTCAGGCAAGCATTCTTGCGATTATTCAACCCACAAGCGCTTCGGCGGTCATATATTTTTTATATACTATTATTAATACGTCAAGCTATTGAAAAAGAGCCCAAAGAAGATTTTGAGTTAGACAAGGATATACAATTTTATATTGGAGAATTACAACAACTGCTAGAAGATCAGAAGAATAAATTTTTTGATACTGTTTTTGTGCCTTATCTATTAGGCGTTGAAAACGGCATAGAGGAAAAACAAGGTATTGTTGATTTTGTAGAAAAGTTAATTAAAATAGTTCCCAGTGGACGTATATTAATAACGCCTTCTAGAAGCGCCAAAGAATTTCGCATTACGGGTAAACGATATTTTGTCACCACGGGTTATGATAGTATTGGTGCTATTCCTGAACTGCAGAAATATGTTATAAAAGAAGATTCTCATTGGTTTGAGACACAAGGCTTAGCAATATTAGGAGCAAACAATGGATAAAATAATTTGCGCTGGTAAAAATTATTTAGAACACGCTAAAGAAATGAAAGATGGCATTCCAGAAAAACCTGTGCTATTTCTAAAACCACCCAGCGTTCTTAAAACTTGTGCAAATTGGCAAGATGACTGCGTGCTGCATTGGCCTCATGGCGCTAATGAGGGCGATATACATTACGAATGCGAGTTAGTTTTTCTCATAGCAAAAAGTGGTTATTGTTTATCTGAAAAAGAGGCTCTAGCAGCTATTTCTCATGTAACCGTAGGATTAGACATGACCAACCGTACCCTACAGAAAAAATCAAAAGATGCTGGCGGTCCTTGGGAAATAGGCAAAGTCTTTCCTGATGCAGCCGTCATTGGGCCCTGGCTTGCTGTAGACAGCCTGGATGTAGGTGCGCTGCAATTTGAATATGCCTTGAACGGCGAAGTTCGTCAAAAAGGCAATAGTGCTGAGATGCGTTTTAATCCAGTAGAGCTGTTAGTCTATGCCAGCCAGTATTTCCCCATTTGTGCCGGTGACTTGCTATTTACAGGCACGCCAGCGGGCGTAGGAACGGTTCAACGGGGCGATATAGCCAGGCTGTCTCTGCAAAAGCACGCCTATACAGTTTGCTGGAACTAAGCGGAGCAGGGTAGCGCCATATTGTTCAAATTTAGCACTGTGTTTTTTTGTTTTTTTATCAAATTTTACCCAGAAACTATAGACAAGCTATATCACTTTCACTAATATTCTCTTCGGTTCCTGCCGACTAGCAAATTTTGGTCTAGGGAGACCTTCTTTAATGAATCACCCATTGTGCATAAATTGTTCGGAATAGTTTCCGAAACCAGTTTATCCAGTGGGTAACGACACTAACTTAATCTTTCTCATGGGATAAATAAACAATGTCAAACGAATACTGGGGATACCA
>JAJYCX010000009.1 GCA_021778015.1 Pseudomonadota bacterium | reverse complement strand
CTAAGCCAGCAGCTTCATTGTAAATCAAGCCTTGTGCTTGCAATTGTCTAAAGACGCTGCAAATACGCGCGTGCGCATATTGTATATAATAAACAGGATTTTCATTGCTTTTGGATTTCGCTAAGTCTAAATCGAAGTCCATGTGTTGCTCATGACGCCGCGATACATAGAAAAAGCGTGCTGCATCGCGACCGACTTCCTCTCTTAATTCACGTAAGGTAACGAAGGAGCCGCTACGCGTAGACATCTGCACTCGTTCTTTGCCACGATACAATACCGCAAATTGAATCAATTCTACCGATAAACGGCTGCTGTCTAAACCTAAAGCGCTGAGCATGGCTTTGACGCGTGGGGCATAGCCATGGTGATCAGCGCCGAGCACATCGATGACACGATGTGCTTTAGCAAATTTTAAAACGTGATAAGCAACATCGGAAGCAAAATAAGTGGGTTGGCCATTTTTACGCACCAATACGCGATCTTTTTCATCGCCAAACTCGGTGGCTTTAAACCATAAGTTACCCTCTTGTTCGTAAGTGTGTCCTAGCGCTTTTAATTTTTCAATGCCTTGTTGTAACAAGCCTTGTTGCACCAATTGTTTTTCAGAAAACCACGCATCAAAATGCACACCAAAACCATCTAAGTCATCCCGTATGTCTGTTAACACATCGTTTAAAGCGAGATTAAAAACAATGCCATAATTGGCGTCGCCCAAAGTTTGTTTCATGGCGTTGATTAAATCGTCTACGTGTTTGTCTTTATCGCCATCCGTTTCGCCTTCGTCTGGCGTAATATTATTCCACCAAGTGCTGGGTGCGCGTTGCAAACTATTATGATGTGTTTGTTTTAATTGTTCGGCGATGGCAATGACGTAATCGCCCTTATAAGCATTGCTAGGGAATACAAAGGTTTCGCCACACAATTCTAAATAACGCAACCATACGCTTAAGGCCAGTATATTCATCTGCCGCCCGGCATCGTTGACGTAATATTCGCGATGTACTGCATAGCCTTGGCTGGTCAATAAATTGCCCAAGGTATCGCCATAGGCGGCGCCACGACCATGACCTACGTGCAAGGGACCCGTGGGGTTGGCGGATACAAATTCTAAATAAACTGATTCATTTTTGCCCAGATCGCTGTTGCCATACCTTTCTTTTTGTTCTAAAACCTTCTGAATAACCGCCAAGAAGCCCTGTGTTTTGACAAAGAAGTTAATAAAACCAGGACCAGCGATGTCCACACGGCTGATTAGAGGGTCTTGCGGTAAGTGAGCGATAATTTGTTCAGCCACGGCTCGCGGTGCTTTTTGCAGCGGTTTAGCTAATAACATGGCAACATTGCAGGCAAAATCGCCAAATTGCTTATCACGCGTGTGTTCAATCTGAATGCTAGGGTGACTATCTTCAGGCAATAAGCCTTCTTTACGCATGGCGGTTAATGCGCTGCCGATGAGCTGACTGATTTCTTGCTTCATATTTATTTAGGGTACCCGTTTATATAGAAGAGTATTATACCGTTTAGGGAGGAGTTTGTCAGTAGTGTAGGTTATACTCATTCCGCTTGAATCTGTGAATTTAGTGCTGAAAGCCATTACAAACCACAACATTGTCATTTTGTCATCCTCGACCGAAGGTCGGGGATCCAGGATCATATAAGTTCCCGACTGCGGCCTTGCGGCCTGGTCGAGGATGACACAGCTTTAGCTGTAAACCGGTGTATGACTTAGATGCGCATCTTTATTGGCAGTCCTATATACCACGCTTTTCAGCAAATCCTAATAAAACTCGCTATTTGTTATTGTATGTTCTAATATAAGATTTAAAATTGGGTAGACAAGATGGTGAACGGAATGTTATTGAGAAAACCTGCCGCGAATAAAATGACTGGTTTAACACTATTGGAGACGATGTTTGCAGTGGCAGTGGGTGCCGTGGTGCTGATGGGTACCGTTATATTTTATCAATCAACCCGACAAAATGCTAATGTCAGTAAAACCATGACCGATATGAATGCCATTAGAACGGGTTACAAATCGTATCTTACCAGTGGCTATCAATTCAATGCTTCCACCGATGCCGCTCAATTGCTAGCAGTACAAAACGCAGGCTTTTTACCTAATCCGTTAAATGACGCTTGGGGACAAGCCTATGTTGTTTCGCTTACGGAGTATTCTGGGTACATCACGATTGGTATTCCTGGGCTAGGCACAACGCAATATGGTTCTGCCCCCGATTCGCGTTGTGATGCAATATGGGCTATCGTCCAAAACACGGGGGGGTATTCCACTGAGCTGTCCGGGTCGGATTATAATTGTGCTTTCCGCTATCGCTTCCCTTAATTTTAGGATCGCACAAAGTATAAATATCGCCCTATTAAGACGGTCTTAAGAAAACTCGCTATTTGTCATAATATACTCTATTATAATGTATAACGTATTGAAAAATGGATAGATGCGCGGCATGGCCAAAGAGAAAGTGATAAAAAAAGCATCGACTGGCTTTAACCTAGATAGGCTATTGTTTCGCGGTGGTGATCAGCAAAGCTTTTTAGAAGATTTGGCTACCTTGGTGGAAGACGGCGTGCCCGCTAATAAAGCTATTGATGTACTGGAAAAGGTCCTAGAAGGGCCAGCCAAGAAAGTGGCTCAAAGCATCAGTCGTTCGCTTGCCCAAGGACAATCTTTTTCAGATGGTATGGTTGGTTGGTTCCCGCATTATGTGGTGGAATTGGTACGTATTGGTGAGCAAGGCGGGACCATGGTGCACAACATCCGTGTGGCGGCCGAAGCTTTAGGGCAGCAATCGCAGGTGGTATCGACGCTGTTCTCTGAACTGACTTACCCTATAGTGGTATTGGCCTTTGCCTGTGGCATTATCATGAACTTTAACACCAAAGGCGGTATCTTGGAGCAGTTTGCGCAAGTTAAGCCGGTAGCTGTATGGCCTGAAAGTGGCCAGATGTTGTATAGTTTAGCCCAACTGTTAACTCATGGTTGGTGGATAGTTATTTTAGGTGTTATAGGCTTTATTATATTGTTAAATTTTATTTTGAAGACGTATATAGGTCCTGGACGCGATACGTTAGACCAACTTCCGCTGTTGAGCCTTTATCGTAAATTGACTGCGGCGAGTTTTATGGAAACCCTAGGCTTATTGGTATTGAATGGTGTGGTGTTCAAGCAAGCCTTGACACTGATCTCCAGACAAGCTAGCGTTTATCTGCGTTTTCATATGCGTTTGATGGAGCGGCGTTTGGGTAAGGGTGAGGGTAATATTGCGGATGTGTTGAATACGGGGTTGATTGATCGGGGAGATATTATACGCTTGCGCGCCATCGCTGAGGCCAAAGGCTTTGAGCATGCATTGGTTCGCCAAGGTAAGCAGGCGAATATCAATGGCATGAAAGTCCTTACAAAGGTCAGCAAATTATTTGGATCGCTTATCTTGGCTTTGAGCGCGGTCGCAGCGGGATTGATGGTCATGGGGACTTATGCTATTTCGCAAATTTTGGGGACTTAAGTGATTTAAAGGAATAATGAAAATGGGGGTACTAACCACAGCCAACAAGGCTGGTGGGAAAATAGTTTTGTGTGTGAGTGTTAATTTTTTTTAATTTATTGAGGAGATAATGTAATGAAACGAATGTTAATGAGAAAGCCGTTTAGTAAAATGAAAGGCTTAACGTTATTGGAAACGATGTTTGCTATAGCCATCGGTGCTTTGGTGTTGATAGGTGCGGTCATATTCTATATGTCTACCAAACAAAATGCCAATACGACCAAAACAGTGGGAGACATGAATGCGATTGTATCCGCTTATGAATCCTTTATGGCGGGAGGAAATACTTTAGCAACAACTACTGATATACCCGCTTTACAAACCGCTGGCTTTTTACCAACACCATTGAATACCGCTTGGGGACAGCCATACACGGCAACCCCGACGTTATCTCCAGCATCAGTTCTTATTACGGTTGCCGGTATAGGCGCAGCGGGTGCTGGGGGTACTGGTGGTGATGCGAATTGTGATGCCATTTGGAATATGGTTAAAAGTACACAAGGGACTGTACTAGGCACTACTGGTTGCTCTTTTACCTATCCGCTTTAATCCGGATTAGGAGGGCTCATGACACTATCGCCAATGACAGTAATAAAACGTTGTAAGCAAAAAGGTTTAACCTTGCTAGAAACAATACTGGCAGTGGCGATAGGTACTGTCATTATCATGGCGGTTTTGATGTATTATCAAACCGCCAGTGATAATGCCAATATGGTGGCAACGATCAAAATAACGAATGATATAGGCAACGCAGTACGTGCATACGCTCAATCGCCTAGTTATGTACCCGGCAAGGTTCCTTTAGCTACTTTACAATCTGCAGGTTTGTTAACGACGAGTGATACAGTGAATCCTTGGTCTATACAAGCCAATTCATTGAAAGTGTCTACTAATGGTAATTACCTAGGGATTAGTTTTTACAATGTGCCAGCTACAACGGTTACTACAACCAAGAATAATAAAGCGGGTGGAATTTGCGCCAGTTTGGCGTTGCAATTAACCAATTCTTTGCCCTTGCCTTCTCCGGGTAAGGTAACGCTGAATGGTGTTACTTATACTTTCACCAACCCTTCAACGGGTGGGGTAGGTATAACGCCAACCTCTCCTACAGGCCCGACTAAAACTGCACAAGGTGCAGCAGTGTGTCAGTATACCAGCGGCGCAACCACCGGTACGCTGTCTATCGTGATGGATCTTACTTAATCGCGCAATAACCATTGATAAGCCGGTATGATTTCAATGCGCTTATCACTCTCTGCCTTTGAATAGAATCCTTCATCAAAGGTAACTAAATACGCTTTATCTAATTTTAATTCATCTAAAGCGGCACTTAAAGCACGTAATTCACGTATTAAAACGAGATCATCTTTGATTTGCCAGCATACTTGTAATAGTTGCATGGTTCTATCTTTTTTGATTACAAAATCAACTTCAAATTGTTCTGCGGTTTTATAATAATAAACTTCATAGCCACGACATAAAGCATCTAAAAACACCATATTTTCTAATAATTTCCCATGGTTGTTGGAGAATCTGAAACCGCAGGCATTGGCCATCCCCGTATCAATGGCGTATACTTTTTTAGGACTTCTGTCTTGAAGTTTAAGGGAAAAAGAAAAACGTTCAACTTCAAATAATAAATATGCTTTATGAAAGGCTTGAATATAGTCTTTGATGGCCTTGTCGCTTAATGAAAAATAAGATGCTAATTTATGGTATGAACTGAGTGCACCTATGTTGGTAATCAGATAAACGAATAATTTTTCTAATTGCTCGGGTTTGCGCATGCCTAACCTGGGGACAATGTCTTGCAGAATGATGGTTTTGGCATAAGCATTCAGTATATCAGCACGTAGGTCGGGCGCTTTAACAGACAGTAATTCAGGAAATCCGCCTTGTTCTACATAATGGCGTAAGCGATGAATGACTTCAGATCGCTTTGCAATGATTTCATCCTTTGTATTTAATTTCAGTTCGTGCAATATCATTTCACTAAAATTAAGAGGATATAATTCTATGGCCAGTGCTCGCCCTGAAAGTAGCGTCATCATATCCGAAGAAAGCAGCGATGAATTTGAACCGGTAATAATGAATTTAACTTTCTTAGATTCAAAATAAGATTTGATAAAAAGAGGCCAGTTGGCAAAGAATTGAATCTCATCTAATAAAATATAGATTTGCCCTTGAGGGGCCTTCAACGATAGATAGTCTTGTACCATTTGTTCTAAGTGGCGTATATCATCGGCATAGGGCAATAAAAAAGGTTGTTCTAGATTTAAGAACATTATATTGTCTGGCGAAATATGCTCTACTACTATGAGATAATCGATCAGCTGTTTTAGTAAAGTACTCTTGCCGCAACGACGTACGCCCGTAATAGCAATGATGTGTGGTAAGGATAGGTATTGCAATAATTTGACAAATTGCTGCCGCACTACTGCGATAATGGGCTGATGTTTATGCCAGTGGGGGTTTTGATCAATCAATATAGTTTCAAACATTTGGTATCGTAATCCGAACTAATGGCTATTTATTCGGATTATAGCTCAAAATGACAGATAATGCAACAAAAGCTGAAATTTAGCCATTTGGTGGCTAAATTTCAGCCATCAAATACAATGTTTAGGCTTGGGCAACCCTGCAATCTTAGCTCCTTGTAAAATGGGTCCTTTGGGAAATAAGGCATACAATTGTGCGCTGTCTAGATCATTCAATTTTAATTCCTGATGCAAATATTTTAAAAAGGCACGCATGGTGGGCATAATGGCGTATTGCTGATAGAACTGTCGCAGCGCTTGCAAAATCTGCCAATGTTGAGCGGTTAAAGTGATTTCTTCTTGTTGTGCGATTTCTATGGCAAGAGCTTCTGTCCACAGACTAGCGTCTTCTAAATAACCTTCTTTAGTGAATGTTAGCATCAAAAACTCACTATTTTACTGTGATCTAAAACTAGTTGCAGCCATTGTGCGTCGTCAATCACAGGAGCATCTGATTGCAACGTAATTTGTCTTGCGGTTAAATCTGCTGCTAAGATAAAAATTGGGCAAGGGGGTGTAGGCTTTTCTGCTGGCAACAAAGCAGCAAGAACGCCATCGCCTATTAATACGCAAGTATCTGTAGCATCTAGTAGGGCGCTGGGGAAATCTTGCCAGTGTGGTTTTTGCCATAAATATAAAATATTCATAGGGTATAGACCGCCATGCTGTTATTCAATAATTGTTTTAATTCTGCTGAAGTTAAAAGGTTGATATTATTTGGCAATTGCGATGCATTCAATTGCCGTGCATTTAAACTGGTTTCATCTACCCAGATGTCGTTGACGTCGAATAGAGGTAACGCTTGCAAACGTTTATTATAAGTTGAGTCGATATTGAATAAAGCAGAAACGCCATCGCCGTAAAAAACTAAGTGTATGTGATAATCAAGGTTTGCCAGAGCCATGGCCAGATCAAAACATTCGTAGTCATGTTGTTCATCGCGAGTAGTACTTTGTTTAATACAAACGATATTATGATTCATGGTTCCCCCAAACATCCGTCATTGCGAGCCAGTGAGCGCAGCGAACAAAGCGAAGCAATCCAGCGTTTGAACAATGAAAATTAACTTTTTGCACAGAGAAACTTTTAAAACTCTGTGATACGTATAAAACAAGTATTTTTCTGGATTGCCGCGCTGCATTCGTCTAGATTCATTCACAAAATCATCCTGTTACTGTTATTATTCATAGCTTTTTTGTACATCCAGCACTCATTTGCTCGCAATGACGGGCTCCGCGTGTAACAGCCGTACCGTGAAATTTTAGAGCCCGAACTTAATTCTTCGATATTCATGGGACACTCTCTGCTCGCAATGACGAATTCCGCGGTAAGCAAAGTATCGTGCATTTCAGCATTCACCCCAAAACAACCACTTTATCATTTTGTTGATACAGCTTCGCCAAATACCCTAAACCTACAACATTAAAACTATTTTCTATGGCTTTTTCCTCACCGCGCCGTCGTACACTCGCCACACACACGCCCAAATCCACATTCAATGTATTCCAATCTAAAAAAGGATTAAACGCATGATAAGCGCCATCGCCGTAGAAGAAAATGCTGTTTAATGTAGCCTTGTTACTAGACACTATTGTTTGTGCTAAACGAAAAGCGCTTAGACTACTGCCGTGATTAGGCGCGCATTGCACTACCAAAGCAATAGCCTGTTTTTTCACAGTTAGCTCATCAACGCAACGCGCTGCTTGATGCGCTTGGGTAGTAGAGCATCGGTCCCTAAGCGTTTGATCTTATCGTCTTCGTATTCGCTAAAGCTGCCTTCAAACCAGGTATAACTGCCGTCGTCTTCAAAAGCCAATATATGTGTAGCCACGCGATCTAAGAACCAGCGATCGTGCGAGACGATTACCGCTGAGCCTGGGAAAGTTAGCAAGGCTTCTTCTAAAGCACGCAGGGTTTCTACGTCTAGGTCGTTGGTAGGTTCATCCAACAATAAAACATTGCCGCCGCTTTTCAACATTTTTGCTAAGTGTACGCGGTTTCTTTCACCGCCAGATAAATCACCTATATATTTTTGTTGATCACCGCCCTTGAAATTAAATCGGCCCAAATAGGCACGGGAAGGGATTTGATAACCACCAACGATGATTTGATCTAAGCCGTCGGACAATTCTTCCCATACGGTTTTCTTATCATTCAAGGTATCGCGGGATTGGTCTACATAAGATAACTGTACCGTTTCACCGATGCGCAAGTTGCCATTATCTGGTTTTTCTTGTCCGGTGATTAATTTTAATAAGGTAGATTTACCTGCGCCATTGGCACCGATAATACCCAAGATGCCACCTTTAGGTAAACTAAAAGACAAATCTTGAAACAAGATACGGCCATCGAAGGTTTTAGACAATTTGTCGGCTTCGATGACGACATCACCCAAACGTTGTCCGGGTGGAATATAGATTTCTTGGGTTTCATTACGTTGTTGAAATTCTTTAGAATTAAGCTCTTCAAAGCGTGCTAAACGCGCTTTGTTCTTAGTGCGTTTGCCCTTGGGATTAGCACGCACCCATTCCAATTCTGCCGCCAAGGCTTTTTGATGTGATTTTTCTTGACGTTCTTCTTGTGCCAAACGCTGCTCTTTTTGTCCTAGCCATGAGGAATAATTGCCTTCAAAAGGAATACCTGCACCACGGTCTAATTCTAAGATCCAACCAGCGACGTTATCTAAGAAATAGCGATCGTGGGTGACTGCAATGACGGTGCCTTTGTAACTTTGTAAGAAATGTTCTAACCACGCCACACTCTCTGCATCCAGATGGTTGGTGGGTTCGTCTAATAACAACATATCCGGTGAAGATAATAACAATTGACACAAAGCGATACGGCGTTTTTCACCACCTGAAAGTTGACTGATGTTGGCATCCCAGGCTGGCAAACGCAATGCATCTGCAGCTAATTCCAAGGTGCGCTCTACATCCCAACCATTTACCGAGTCAATTTTATTTTGTAAATTGCCTTGTTCTTCCAAGAGCTTATTCATTTCATCGTCGCTTAAGGGCTCGCCAAAACGCATGCTGATGTCGTTGAATTGTTGCAGCAATTGCAGCGTTTCAGAAACGGCCAGCTCTACATTGCCACGTACGGTTTTAGTAGGGTCCAACTGCGGCTCTTGAGGCAGATAACCGATACGTGTGCCTGGATTAGCCTTAGCTTCGCCCTCAAATTCGCGGTCTATGCCTGCCAAAATACGCAATAGCGTTGATTTACCGGAGCCATTTAAACCCAATACGCCGATCTTGGCCCCTGGGTAAAAGGAGAGATAAATATTTTTTAAAATAGCGCGATGCGGCGGAACGATTTTACTGACGTCACGCATGTTATAGATATATTGTGCCACGGGGGGACCTCTTTGATGTTATATTGTGCATAAGATAACCGATTTCAGTGCGAAAAGCAATGCTACGGGGAGCGGTTATAGCGCTTTGTATTGAAAAATTCAGATCCAAAGCGATCATTGTAGAGTTGAGTCAAATTTGAATCTATGTGGGTTCTGCATGACAGCGTAGATCTTGCTGATGTGGCGGCAGAGCGAATTTACATGCAGTTTAAAATAATGGTATGAAGTGATACTATTCTTTTTTTACGGAAGGGGCCCCAAATGAGATTATTATTAGCCATATTTCTGCCATTTGTTCAATTTTTTACCATAGGTAGGCCTATAGCGGGTATCTGCTGCCTGTTATTACAGATTACTTTAATTGGCTGGATCCCCGCAGCACTGTGGTCTGTATATGCATTAAGCCAATATAAAACCGATCAAAAAATAGAAAAAGCGCTGGGAAAGCGTCAGCCTTAAGCGGCTCTATACTCAATGCTCTGCAAGATGCGAGAGCAATATTTGCTGCGAATACAATACTAAAACGTTGTCATCCTCGACCTTTGGCCGAGGATGACAATGTGCTGGATCCCCGATCGGAGCCTGTACTCGGTACTCCGCGTATCGAGGATAACAAAGCTTCGATTTAAATCTATCGTATTCATTAAGATCTCGCATCTGTATTTATTTGGATGTTTGTATTGATGTTTGAGAAAGCGTAGGGGATTGCCCCTACGCAAACACGTACTATTTTTTGGGAGATGATGGACCGGACGAACATCTTATTTCTGCTGCAGGTAGGTCAAGCTCATTGAGCGCAGGAATTTTTAACCTCAAGGTTTCTACTTGTATCTCAATAAAATTAGCTAAATTCACTATATCAGATTCATCCACTGGAGGCTTTTCTATTTCGGCTAACAGTTGCGCCAATACATAATGCCAATCTATATACAAGTCGTCTGTTTCTTTTATGGCATGTACAATTTGATATTTAGAGGAAAAGAAGAAAGAGAACATCGGGTCAGAGGAAAACAACTTCAGGAAAGAAGTTTTCAGCTCAACTTTTGAAGGTTCACGCGCATTTATACTCTTTAATCTTTTATTAACAATTCCGTCTGCTTTTTCGAACTGTTCTGTTATAGATGTATTGTCTGATGTATTGTCTGAGTAAGGTGTCTTGCCTTTGGTTGGGATGGGAGGAAAAACTCTATTCGTTGGGAAACGAAGATAAGTTTTATTGATAGTATTTGTTGAGAGATATACATCATTCATTTCTTGTAAATATATAAAAAGCTTCTCGAATAGAGGTTCGTTAGCTAGGTTCTTCTGATGAAGCTGCTTCTTTATGTGAGGAACTAGCCAAGCAATAAAACAAGCACGTTCTAACCGAGAATTTAACTGAAATTCTGGGTTCTTTTCGCTATAACAGTTTTCGAAAATTACATTTATAATTCCAGCAAAAGTTCTATGACCGGCACGAAACTCATGTGGGTCAATAAGCACATCCTTTTCCACTTGGTCTTTAAAATAGCGCTCATAGATGTCAAGATTCTTCTGAGGGTTTTTTGTCAGTAGTTTAGTTACCTCGAATCTTAATAAGACGCTTATTATAGTTGAATCTACTGTATTGAAATAATAAAGCAACTCAATAAGAGGCTGTATTCTTTTTTGGAATGCAGAGTCAAACATAGATCCGTCTGAAAATGATTGAAGTAAAAAGTTTACAATTTTTGGGATCCATGCAGTGAAAACATTATTATGATACAAGCTATTTAAAACATAAATGGGTTGTTCAATGAACACGTTATAAAAACGAATAGCGTCTTCTATAAAGGCTTCTTGAGACTCAGGAGACAGAGTGTACTTTTTACTCAGTAGTTTAACCAATTCAAACCTGAATAAGACACTTTCTATAGTTGAATCTACTTTATTAAAAGAATAAAGCAAGTCAATGAGGGGTTGTATTCCTTCTTGAAGCTCAGGGTTAAATATGGATGTATTTAAAAAAAGTCCAGATAAAAAATTTACAGCTTTTCTGAGCCACGCGCTGAAAATTTTATCCTTATAGAGTTTATCCAAAATATGCTTAGGTTGCTCACTGAGCGCATGGCAAAAACAAGCAATAGCCTCATATACACGATCGGTGTAATCTTTAGACCTGAATGCACTCACAAGGTCTAGTTCCTCTAAAATTTTTGGCATGACTATATCGCCAAATTTCTTAAGGGGTGTACTCTTAAGCGCTTCTTTACCATCATTCTTAGGTTCCAATGGCGCTAATAATTCACTTGCCATTGAGCTAGATGTATCTTTTATTCTTGCTGGAGGTAATTTAAGATAGCTAATTTTCTGAATTTCTTCATCATCATCACTTTTACGCGTTAATAACTCTAACAACCCACCCTCCATTGAGCTAGATGCGTTTTTTATTCTTTCTAAGGATAATTCAAGACTGATGATCTTAGGAATGGGTTTCAGTGCGTTAGTTAACACTAATACATGAGTAAAAAATTTTGTACGCTCTCGCAAAGAATTTCTCTCAGATTTAGAGAGTTCATCATGTGTGTATTCAGATAAACATCTAAGGACGATAAGCCAATCTATGGGCCATTGTTTCGCGTTCCGAATCGCGACACATAGAATCTGAAGATCTGGATCATTTTCAAATAGTTCTAAAAATAAAGTTTCAAAGTTAACGCTGCCGTCATCGCGCATGGACGCATCAAGAAGTTCCATATAAGCGGGATTCAGCTGCTCCAAACTAAGGCTTAGAGCTCCCTGCTGGTTTATCCTTTGTATTTTATGCTGAACTTGTTCGTCTACTTTAATTCGGTAATTTAAAAGGTCAATGCCTGAGGGATAAGATGCTAGCTTATCAGTCTGTATATCTAGAGTTATGGCTTTAATGACTTCTATTTCAAATAAGACCCCCATTATGAACTCTGTTTTATTAAAGTAATAGAATAGATCAATTAGAGGCTGTATCTTTTCAATCAGAGGGAAGGGTTCTTCTTTTAACTTAGAATCTAAAATAAGTTCAGATAAAACTTTTGCAGCGTTTAAGAGCCATGAACTAAATAATTTGTTTTCAGATAAAGCATCCAAAATATAAATGGGTTGGCCAATGAGTGCATCACGAAAATAAGTAAGAGCCTTATATAAATGAACGGCAGTATCTTTAGAAGTGAATGTTTTTAAATGCTCCTCCACCGTTTTATCATTAATCTTTTGCAGAATACTGGCTTGTAAGTCTTGAACGGCTTCTTTTCCACTTGCCATGATTTTACACCCTCGATTTTATATTATTGTTAGACCATGAATATAATAGCATAATTAGTTTAATTTTTACCAAGGCCAGGATGAGTCATTAACGATTATATTATAGTGGAAAAGAAAGAAGAAATCCTTTGCTTCAAGGATAAATGCATTAAAAATTTGATTTACAAGGTTTTTTCGGCTCGCTTTTTTCTTATTTTTGCTATAAAATAGAGCTATTCAATAAGCCTCGCTTTAAGGAAACACTATGTTCGATAAACATTCCTCGTTAGCCGATGAAGATCCAGAGTTATATCAAGCCATTGCCGGCGAAGAGCGTAGGCAAGAAGAGCATATAGAACTTATCGCCTCGGAAAACTATGTTAGTCCAGCAGTATTAGAAGCGCAAGGCTCGCAATTAACCAATAAATACGCCGAAGGCTATCCGGGTAAGCGTTATTATGGTGGTTGTGAGTACGTAGACATAGCCGAAAGTATCGCTATCAGTCGCGTTAAGGAATTGTTTGGCGCTGCCTATGCCAATGTGCAACCCCATTCAGGCTCTCAAGCCAATGCTGCGGTATATATGGCCTTAATGGAACCGGGCGATACCTTTTTAGGTATGGATTTATCGCAGGGTGGGCACTTAACTCACGGATCTAAGGTGAATTTTTCCGGTAAATTATATAGACCCATCTCTTATGGCCTAGATGAAAAAGGCTACATAGATTATAAACAAGTAGAGGCTTTGGCCTTAGAGCACAGGCCTAAAATGGTTTTGGCGGGCTTTTCGGCGTATTCTCGCAGTGTAGATTGGTCTATTTTTCGTGAAATTGCCGATCGCATCAATGCTTACTTTGTAGTGGATATGGCGCATGTGGCGGGCTTGGTTGCAGCTGGCGTATATCCTTCTCCTGTGGCTATCGCTGACGTCACTACCTCGACTACACACAAAACGTTACGCGGGCCTCGTGGCGGTTTAATTTTAGCTAAAGCGAATCCTGAGATCGAGAAGAAACTGAATTCAGTTGTCTTTCCCGGCATGCAAGGTGGTCCTTTAATGCATGTTATTGCTGCCAAGGCCGTGGCTTTTAAAGAAGCCCTACAACCTGAATTTAAGACTTATCAACAGCAAGTGGTGAAAAATGCGCAAGTTTTGGCCGCAGACTTAATCGCAAAAGGCTTTAATATAGTGTCTGGGGGTACCGATAACCATTTATTCTTGTTAAGCTTGCTGGATAAGCCGTATACGGGTAAAGATGCGGAAGAAGCCTTAGGTAAGGCCAATATTACGGTCAATAAAAATACAGTCCCGCACGAAACGCGATCGCCCTTTGTGACCAGCGGTCTGCGTCTAGGTACTCCCGCGGCAACGACCCGCGGTTTTAAAGAAGCCGAAATGCATCTTTTAGCAGAGTGGATACAGCGCGTCCTGGAAAATATCGGCGATGAGCAAGTATTACAACAAGTTCGCAAAGAAGTGCTACAATTGTGCCAACGTTTCCCGGTTTATCAATAAGGACACATTTACGATGTATTGTCCATTTTGCCATTTTGAAGAAACAAAGGTGATTGATTCACGCTTAGTGGTCACGGGCGATCAAATTCGGCGCAGGCGAGAATGTTTATCCTGTAATGAACGATTTACCACTTTTGAAGTGGTGGAATTATCGTGGCCGCGCATTATCAAACGAGATGGTACACGTAGTCAGTTCGATGAAAACAAGTTAAGGGTGGGTATTTTAAAATCTTTGGAAAAACGCGCTGTGGCGACCGATGCCATAGAAGCGGCAATACACCGCATTTTAAGCCGCTTGCGCGCTGTGGCCGAGAGAGAAGTACAGTCATCTTTAATTGGAGAGTGGGTTATGGAAGAGTTACTGTTATTAGATGAAGTCGCGTATGTGCGTTTTGCTTCAGTGTATAAATCTTTTGAAGATTTAGAAGCATTTCGTAAAGAGATACAAAAATTAAAACTTAGAGAAGGGTAAAACAACAATGCAAAACATTAATCCACGCAAACGCCGCATGTCCAGACGCTTTGCCATGCAAGCCATCTATCAATGGTTGTTAACCGGGAATGAGATGGATTACATCAGTCGACAATTCACTGTCGATGAATATGCTAGACAAATGGATGTAGAATTTTTCAATAAAATTTTAAATGGCGTTCTAGAACATCACACCAAATTGTGTGAGATATTAGGCCGTGTTATGACTAAGGACTCAGAACGGTCCTTGGAACAAGTTGACCCCATAGAACGTTCTATTCTGTTGTTAGGCACGTATGAATTTTCCCATTGCTACGAATCACCGTATCGCGTCGTTATCAACGAAGCAATTGAATTGGCAAAAATTTATGGTGCAGAAGACAGCTTCAAATATGTCAATGCTGTATTAGACAAATTGATGCCTAGCTTAAGGCCGGTAGAATGGCGTTCATCACAATCTAGATCGGATAAAAAAAAGAAAGAAGAATAATGGGAGCGGCTGCACCTAAATACGCTAATTTAAAATCGAAGCTTTGTCATCCTCGGCCGAAGGCCGGAGATCCAGTTTCAATTCAAGCTTTTTCTGGATCCCCCGACTGCGGCCTCGTGGCCTTGTCGAGGATGACAACGTTCTTGCATTTTGAGGCGTAATGGGTATATCTACAATTTTAATGAAAAAATGAGGAGAGCTGCAAATAATGGATAAACAACCTTTAAGCCAAAAACAAGTCGTTCGCTTGACCTTATCCAATCCACTGCATTATTTAAGCTGCGGTTTGGGTAGCGGCTTATTACCGCGCATGCCGGGGACTTGGGGCAGTCTTATTGCGATTCCATTTTTTTATATATTCAGTAAGCTACCTTTATGGCAATACGGTTTATTACTCGTTATCACGTTTGCCGTCGGTGTAGCGCTGTGCGGCTATTCTGAAAAAGCATTTCGCAAAAAAGATCACAGCAGCATTGTTTGGGATGAAATGGTTGGCATGTGGATTACGCTGTGTTACGCGCCGTTTAGATGGGATGTACTCATCATCGGTTTTATTTTATTTCGCATTTTTGATATTTTCAAACCTTGGCCTATTAACTGGCTGCAAAAGCATTTGCCTGGCGGTTGGGGGGTGATGGTTGATGATGCCGCGGCGGGAGTTGTGGCATGGGCATTGTTGCAATTGTGGATACTGTTTTTACCTACAATTTAATCTTGCTTTCTTTGCCGGACCACAAACGCAGGATATTATCGCGGTGTTTTATGATTAATAACAATGAAATAATAATCACTGCCGCTAAATACTCTGGGTTTGACCACAGATAAATATAGAGCGGCAACAATACTGCTGTAACTAATGCCGCTAAAGAGGAATAGCGAAATAGTGCTGCGATTACAATCCAAGTGATGAGCGCTGCGCAACCTATAGGCCAAGCCAGAGCTAATAAAACACCCAATGCTGTAGCAACTCCTTTGCCGCCCTTAAAGCCAAAAAATACGGGAAACAAATGACCGATGAAAGCGGCTAAGGCGATAAAAGATAGTGCCATCGCAGATAGGGATGTAAAATGGGCGAGATAAACTGGAATAAAGCCTTTGAGCATATCACCCAATAAGGTAAAAATAGCGAGCTTTTTGCCGCCTATACGCAATACATTGGTTGTACCCGGATTGCCAGAACCTTGCGCACGCGGATCGCCCAAACCTGCTAATCTGCAGATGAGCACAGCGCTGGAAATGGAGCCTAATAAATAGGCACCTATAAGAAAGGCTATAAAAGTTATCATAGTGGGTATTGAAAGCCTTTTCGCAACAAAAAGCAAGGGCTGCGCTTGTGTTTAGGCGATTTAGTCGCTAAGATTGTCGTGGCTACTTGTTCCCTCTGGCGCGATTCAGATAGCAAGGAAACAGCCGTAGCGTCATTGCGAGCCGACCGTTACTTGTTCCCTATTTTCGCACGAGTTTAGTGAAACGGTTTGTTTGCAATGACGGTACGGCTATTTTCGTGCTATTGAGCTAGTTTAAAGAGGATGAGTAGTAGTTACAGATTATCTTTAATTTATACTCATGTAAGGATATAAAACCATGCCGCAAGAAGGCTTAGACTTAATTTGGATCGATCTAGAAATGACGGGTTTAAACCCTAAGACAGATCGCATTATTGAAATCGCTACCATTGTTACCGATAAAGAATTGAATATATTGGCCGAAGGGCCCGTGATTGCGATTCATCAAAGTGATGCCGTGCTATCGCGTATGGATGAATGGAACGTGCGACAGCACAATGGATCGGGATTGGTGGAAAGAGTGCGTGCTAGCCACTACGACGAACGCAAAGCTGAAGAACAAACCATCGATTTTCTAAAAAAATACATTCCTGCCGGGGTATCGCCCATGTGTGGTAACAGTATCTGCCAAGACAGACGTTTTTTAGCTGAATATATGCCGGAATTAGAACAATATTTTCATTATAGACAAATCGATGTCAGCACGCTTAAAGAATTAGCGCGTCGTTGGCGCCCAGAAATTCTCGATGGGCTGCAGAAGAATTCACAGCATCGGGCTTTAGATGATATACAAGATTCTATTTCTGAGCTTAGGTATTATCGAGAAAAGATACAGACCTGGTAGTTACGTCTTGATAAAACTTCACGATACGATTGTTATACGTGGAGCCCGTCATTGCTGTAAAGGTTAAGTAATTCGTTGATAGCTTTCTCCGTATCTACCCAATACACCTCAAGATGCGAGTTCAATGCTACAAGCAACTACAGACTAGAGTTGTGTCATCCCCGACTGCGTCGAGGATGACAAAGCTTCGATTTAAATCTATAGTATTCAGCTAGATCTCGCATCTTCATTGGCGATGGGTAGCTCTACACTATCGTAACTTACTCAGAGGTGCGCCACTCGAAAAGTTTGCTGAAACTTGTCAATGAATTGTTTAACCTTTACAGCAATGATGGATTCCATGCAATTGTTATTTTTCAATACTTCACCTGCTATATTCGTGGAGATCTCTCAGCGCGCAATGAGAGACTAAAACGGCTTTGCAATACACCAATACTCCAACTCCAAAGGTCCTTGCATCAGTAACGCTCGACTAGCGGCTTCCAATGTATTGCCGCTGGTGCTCACGTCGTCTAACAAAGCTATATGCGATACGTTGAGAGTTTGTTGCAATTGAAAACTATTCCGTACATTATCTTTACGTTCTTTAAGTGCTAATTTACTTTGTGGTTGATTATAACGGTGGCGCTGCAACGACTGTTTATCCATAGGGATCTCAAAACGCTCACACACTGTGCGTGCTATTTCAATGGCTTGATTGTAACCACGTTGTCGTAGACGGCGGGGGTGCAAGGGTATGGGCATTATGCATTGTGGCCAGGGCGTGCTTCTGTGGGCTAAGGTGTGCGATAATAATTGACTCAGCAAACGGCAGTGGATGAAGCTAGCTTCAAATTTAGCGGCATGGATCCAATCGCTGATGGGCGACGTATAATTGAACAAGATATAAGATCGTTGTTGCCGCATGGGTTTTCCTAAACAGTGCGCACAATAAGCTAGCTCCATGGGTAGGGGTTGGGCGCAGCGGATGCAAGCAGGCGTATTCCATGGCAATAGGTCTAAGCAGTCCATGCACAAATGTTCGATGGGACTAGTAGCAGCCACGGTTTGCAGACAGATAAGACAACGTGTGGGCCATAGAAATTTAAACATACAGAGATACCATGCACAACATTCTTTTCATTATACATTAAAAAGGCATTCATGAATACATTATTTGCCATCAATCCGCAACGCATCCGCGCCGAGTTTCAACGTGTAAAGAGTCATAGCGATCATTACATTGCTGTGAGCAAAGCCCTGGGTGAAAACTTAGTACAGCGCTTAGCGGCATTAAATCTACAGCCGCAAATTATAGTCGACCTAGGCGCAGGCGCTGGACTCTTTACTGAAACCTTGGAGCTACAATATCCACAATCTAAAGTGATTGCTATTGATTATGCGCTTTCTCAATTGCAAAAATTGGATGAAGCTAAAGAGCCAGCGTTGTGTGCCAGAGCAGAACTATTACCTTTTGCAGATGCTTCTATAGATGTTGTTTTTTGTCACATGATGTTGCATTGGTGTACGGCGCCCGAAGCGGTTATCCATGAAATCAAACGTGTGTTAAAACCCAATGGCGTTTTGTTATTTTCTGTCTTGGCGCCGGATTCTTTAACAGAACTACGACAAGTATTTTCAACTTTGTCGGATAAACCGTATATTCCTACTTTTACCGATATGCACAATTGGGGCGATCTACTGCAGCAGGAGCAATTTAAAAATCCTGTGGTCGATGTAGAGTATTTTAGTTTATATTATAAAAGTTTTGCACAATTGATGTCGGAATTACGTCTAGGGCCAACCTATTTCTTGCAAGACATGAATAAGGGTTTGATCACGCCACGTCAATGGCAGTGCTTAGAAGCAGCCTATGAAAAACATCGCGATGAATATGGTTTGGTTTTAACCTTAGAAGTAGTTTATGGAATTGCTTTTGGTAAAGAGTTACAACTAGACGATGGGTATCCACTAGAAGCCAGTATTCCTCTGCAGAAGGTGCAGCGTAAAAGGTAAATATTCTCGAAATGGAATTATATCCTGTGAATCTGTCATTGCTGTAAAGGTTAAGTAATTCGTTGACAAGTTTCAGCAAACTTTTCTAGTGGTGCACCTCTGAGTAAGTTACGATAGTGTAGAGCTACCCATCGCCAATGAATATGCGAGATCTAGCTGAATACTATAGATTTAAATCGAAGCTTTGTCATCCTCGACGAAGTCGAGGATCCAGCACATTGTCATCCTCGATCGAAGGTCGGGGATCCAGGATCATATAGGCTTTTTTCTGGATCCCCGACTGCGGCCTCGCGGCCGCGTCGAGGATGACACAACGCTAGTCTGTAGTTGCTTGTAGCATTGAACTCGCATCTTGAGGTGTATTGGGTAGATACGGAGAAAGCTATCAACGAATTGTTTAACCTTTACAATTGCGAGATTGCGAAGCAATCCAGGAAAATATTGGATAAGGAAAAAGAACATGACTTACAGTAGAGTTAATAAACAACGTGAAATCATATAAAACAGAGGCTTTTACCCCTAGGTGCTAATCTATTCTTGACGAACGGAGGGAAGAGTTGCTACAGTAATGGCACAAAAGGATTTTAATCAGATATTGGTTAAGGACGTGAGATGAGCAGCCAACCTCCAGGCGAACCTCCAACCCTCTCGGGCAAGCCTCCAAAACCCCCGAACATAACGCCGTTAAAGCTGGAAGGCGCTATAATCGCGCAAGATTACTCTGCGACGCCTAACTCTTCATCTAGCTCTGAGGTAGCCACTACGCCCCTTACCAGCTCTTCATCTATTTCTGATATTGTGCTTACTCCTGACAATAAGCGCGGTTTTCCCTTTCTCAATCCTCGTGGTTTCTTTTCAAGTGCTTCAAGCGGATCAATTACAGATAGACCACCTTCAACACCCCGGAAAGTTATTGTAGAAAATAAAGAATCCTCTACTCCAAGCAGTTCACCTGTATTTTCTTCTTCAAGTTCAGGAGGAAGTACATCTTTTTTGAGTACGCCTACTTTTAAATATAACTCAGTATCAATGGAGAGAGATAAAGCAAAGGAGAAACATAGCAAAAAAAAATCACTAAGAAAAGATGGACTTGTTCTTCACTTTCAAGATGATGCTTTTGAAGATAGAGACTATTCATCAGAGCATCGTGGGATTTTAGAACGTTATGCTGTGCATTTCAAATCTAACTCAGACTTAAGGCAAATGTTAGGCATTGACTCTTTCGCAGAAGATTCATCTATAGGACAATTCTTTTCAGACATGGTTAAACTAGATTTAGAAACAAAAGTATTGGTTTCAATATCGGGCGTAATGAGAATAGCCCTCCAAATGAAAGGGGAGACACAAGAAAAACTATTAAATAGCTTAAAACGATATGATCGTAGCATGTCTTATTGGCTGTTAGGGTATGATGCAGCCATGAATGCTTACCAACAATATATGACAGACATTTTCTTTGAAAATAAAGAATTAAATTGTATTCAAGACTTATTCTATAAAATCCCTGAATATGCCAAATTAAGTGATGATATAAAAGAAATTATCTCAGAAAGAAAGTATCAAATTATTTACCAAAGCCTGCTTGATTCTTTAAGTGACTATAAAGATAAATTTTCTTTAGCACTTGCAACTAGCCATTTAAAGAAGGTTGATATTGTTAATCAGGAAATTAAAAAAGAAATAGAGAAAAAGAGTGGTGATTTAAAGCGGGATTTATGTTCTATTCCGCAATTTACAGAAAAATTCACATTAAAGAAAGATTTTTTTATAGAGTTTTCTGTGCTTAGAGATAAAGAGGCTTGTGAAGACTCGAAAATTGCAGATGAGAAGCTCAAAGCATTGCCTACATGCAATGGAAAACCATTGTCGGAAGAGTATGTTTTAAATGTCTGCCTTTATTTTTTTCGAGCTCTTTGTAATAAACATCTTAAATTTTATGAGCTGCGTTCTGGAGAGCGCTTAGATGACATGTATATTAACAAAAAATTTATTTTAAAGTTTAATCAGGTAAAAAGAACTGATAAATTTGTAAGGTTTATGGAAAAGCAAAAAAAAGCTTATAATAAGGGGTTGCTGGAGATTGTTCTATACAGAACCTTGAAATATATCAGTGAAAATTTTCAAATTAGAATTGACTATTCAACCGTCATTGAGGCAGCACTTAACGCTGCTTCGGCCAAGCTATCAAAACTCATTGGAAGCCCTCTTTATAACTATGGTGAAGGTTTTTTTGAAGAACCAATGCGAATAGCATTTAAACATATTATGCCGAAATTTGAAATGGTCTCTGAGAATAAGTCCGGCCCTTCGCCAAAGATATGGTAAACTTCTAATAATTCACATTTAACTTAGCTGTTATCCTCTTCAGCTGCGCATCTTCTAAGTGAATTTTATCTTTCTTTGCCCGTTGCTGCGCCAAAGCCCACTCGATATGCTCTTTTATCATAGCATCTGGATAATCCAAACGTTGTTCTAAAGCGGCGATGATAGCGCTGTCATAAACAGCATTACCCATGGCAACGGCAATGTTGCGCAGCCAACGCGCATGACCTAAGCGACGTATGGCGGAGCCTATGGTCTTTTCTAGAAAGGTTTTTTCATTCCAAGAAAATAAGTCTACTAACTCGGCGCTGTCGAAATCATTGCGTGCGTGAAATTGCAGTTCAGCCGTTGCAGGGGCGTAACGATTCCACGGACAAATGAGTTGACAATCGTCACAACCATAAATGCGGTTGCCCATCAAGGGCCTCAACTCTAAGGGAATCGCTGTCTTGTGCTCTATGGTTAAATAAGAAATACAGCGTCTGGCATCTATTTGTTTAGCATTGACTAGAGCACCTGTGGGACATATTTTCAAGCAAGCCTGACAATTTTGACAACCATCTTGAATCACAGGTTTATCGATAGGTAATGGTAAAGTGGTGAGTAATTCTCCTAGAAAAAACCATGAACCGGATTCTTTATTCAGTAACAACGTATTCTTACCGATCCAGCCTAAGCCTGCTTTTTCTGCGATGGGTTTTTCCATCAAAGGAGCGCTGTCGGTGATGGCCCTATAACCATAACCAGCAACTCGCTCATTGATTTGTTTGGCGAGTTTTGCCAGGCGCTTGCGCATCAATTTGTGATAATCGCCGCCTACAGCATAACGTGAAACATAGGCTTTTCTGCTATTTTTTAATTGTTTGACCATCTGCGTATTGGGCGGCAAATAATTCATACGTACTGAAATAATACGTAGGGTACCTGCAAGCAAATGCGTGGCATCGGTACGTAGTGCAGGATTTCGTGCCAGATAATCCATTTCGCCATGAAAACCTTTCTCAATAAAAGATTCTAGATCGGCACGATATGCATTGAGATCAATATCACAAATACCCACAGCAGAAAAGCCCAAAGCAACGCCCCATTGTTTGATGTCTGCGGCTAAAGCATCGAAGTCTAGTATCGTCATAAATATAAAGCCAATAACTCTTTAACGGATGCGCGTTGATCGCCATCAGCACTGATGGTACGCTGCACATCACAATAGACCAGTTTTTTTGCTTGTTTATATAAACGACGAGTTTCCGGTATGGCATGATTGGAAACAATGATGCGCGTTCCTTGCTGTTGTAGCTCCACACACAACTGTGCCAATGCATTTTGTTCATCCAAACTAAAATCGGCGTGATGATAGCGCGTGAAGCTGGTGGCCTTGTTTAAGGGATAGTAGGGAGGGTCACAGTAAATTACATCTTCGGCACGGGCTTTATGCATAATGGTCGTAAAATCTTCACAACTAAAAACAGCGCGTTGTGCTTTTTCATAAAACGCAAGCATCTCTTTGTACGGAAAATAGGGTTTTTCATATTCTCCCATGGGTACATTAAACTTACCCTTGCTATTGTATCTACACAAACCGTTAAAGCAATGGCGATTTAAATATAAAAATAGCGCTGCTTTTTCGTGTGGATCGCGGCTGTCGTTAAAAAGTTGTCGTAAAAGGTAATAACGTTTACTGGTATTATTGCGTGGAATGAAAAAAGATTGACAATAATCGATGAAAGAATCGCCTTCTTGTTGTAAGCGTTGATATAAATTGATTAGGTCTGGATTACAGTCATTTAAAAGATAACGGTCAAATGAGCTGTTTAAAAATATGGCAGCTGCGCCTACAAAAGGCTCAATCAAGCAGGGACCTGTAGGTAAATGTTGACCAATCCAAGGTGCTAGCCTAAATTTACCGCCGGCCCACTTTAGAAAAGGTCGAATGCGCTCTGTCATGTGTTATTCACTTAAATAGAATGTAATACCTATGGTAAGAATTTTTACGTATTTATGCAAGCAGATGGTTTGTAAGGTAATCCACGGGGCTGCAATAGCGGCGACCAAGTGCTTAGGAAGTGGCGTCGGAGAGGAGGATAACCCAGAGCGCCGCTACCCACAGCCCCACAGATTAGATACCCAGGGCAGGGTTAGAATCAGTAACAAACAATAAAATCTCATTATTCTTCGTATTTGATTCTTAGGCCTTGTTGTCTACACTCATCTCACACTAACTATATGACAGAGTACGTCACTCCTAGTGTTCGAGGTCTAGGCGCCTCGCCTAAAAATCAACTTCTATGAATATATACCGGGCTATCGGTTGGTGAAAAAAGCCCGAAACCGTTTTCACCAAGCAAGCCACTGAGGGTTGAGGCTTCGATTAGAAACCTTAAGAGAATCTTAAGTGAACCCTCTATAATCAACTATAGCCCATTTACGAAAAAGCGCAAGGAAATTATAAGAAAAAAACAAATCTTTTTCATATAATCTTTGCATTTGGTTTTTAGGGGGTGTTATCTTCACTCATCTCGCCCCAGTCATGTAAAGTGCTACACTCTTGGGTGCTAGAGCTAGTCTTCTGCCCTATAGAGCCAACTGTTATAAGTACATACGAACCACCGTTTAAGGGCTAACTTAACCGTCAATCCCTAACAGATTATCGTCATACAGTTCACGATTTTGTCTCTCGATCAAAATTTCTTCAACTTGTCGGCGTGTTTCTACTACTTCTTTAGAGTTGCGTTTAGGTTGGGCAGGGTTGTGGGATAATAAACCCATGATAGAAGAAAAAAATTCATCTAGACGTTCTTGTACAATTTCTTGATCGCTGTCATCTGTACTAAACAAAGCATTATTTTGCGCCATTCTGATATCTCCCTATCTTGTAGTTGCGTCCATAGCTACCGTGCTATGGTAACTATTCTATGATACAATTATTGCCGTTGCAATAGAAAGAGGGTAAAAAACAATGGCTATTTTATCAATTCAGTCTCATGTGGCGTATGGCTATGTGGGCAATAAAGCGGCGGTCTATCCCTTGCAATCAATGGGGTATGATGTTTGGCCCGTGAACACGGTACAATTTTCAAACCACACTGGTTATGGCCATTGGCAAGGCGAAATTTTTTCCAAAGAGCATATTCATCAAGTAATACTGGGCCTAGAAGCGCTCAATCTAATCCCTTCCTGCCAAGCTATTTTATCAGGCTATATGGGCAGCGAGGAAATCTGCCTGGAAGTAGCCGCTACCGTTAAGCGTTTTAAGGCGCAAAATCCAGCCTTATTATACCTATGCGATCCCGTTATCGGTAATCAGCATTGCTTTGTTAAACCGGAAGTATTGGAATTTTTTAAATACCATTTAGTGGCCGATATTATTACGCCCAATCAATATGAGGCTGAAACTTTATCCGGCAGACAAATTAAAACTACTGCTGACCTTAAAGCTGTCGCGCAATTTTTTCAAGACAAGGGTTCACAAATAGTGATTATCACCGGTGTTAAATTAGATGACGTTGCACCTGATACGCTGCATATTTATGGTGGACAGGGTAGCCAGCATTATTTATTGGCAGCTAGAGAATACACCTTTCCCGTACCGCCTAGTGGTACCGGCGATCTATTTTCGGCAGTTTTTTTAGGATCTTATTTATCATGCAAAAATCTGGAGCATGCTCTGCGACGTAGCGTAGATTTAATGAATAGAGTTTTAGCTAAAACGGCAGCCAGCGGTGGTCGTGAATTGCGAGTGTTAGATGTAGATTATAAGCAAGATAATACTGTGGCCGTAAACAGTATGGTGATTTAAGTGAAATTATATTCAATGCACTTGAATATGCGAGATTTGAATAAACGCATTGAATTTAAATCGAAGCTTTGTCATTCTCGATCCCCGGAGTACCGAGTACAGGCTCCGAGCGGGGATCCAGGATCATATAGGCTTTTTACTGGATCTCCGACTGCGGCCTCGCGGCCTGGTCGAGGATGACAACGTTCTGGCTCGTGAGTGCTTTCAACATTAATTTTGCATCTAGACATGGGATGGGTATATAACAGCTATTTTATCGGTGAATCCTGAAAATTTTAAACAAGAATGAGAATCATTATTATGAAAGTTTTACGCAAAGAAATAACTTGGATCTTAATTTTTAAAGTGGTATTATTAACATTGTTATGGTGGCTTTGTTTTTCCAAACCTGAAGCACCACCGCAACAAAGCAGGCAAGTATTTTTTAATCATGTTTATGGGGGTGGTGATCATGTTTCCTTCGGAAATGGTCGTTGATTTATCCAGATTTCAATTTGCGTTAACAGCGTTATATCATTTTATCTTTGTCCCTTTAACTCTAGGTTTATCCTTCCTATTAGGGATTATGGAAACCATCTACTTCTTAACAAAAAAGCCAATTTGGCAAAAAATGGTTAAATATTGGGGAATCTTATTCGGTATTAACTTTGCGATGGGTGTAGCCACGGGTATTACCATGGAGTTTCAATTTGGCACCAATTGGGCCTATTACTCGCAGTATGTGGGTGATATTTTCGGCGCCCCTTTAGCGATAGAAGGCTTAATGGCTTTCTTTTTGGAAGCGACCTTTGTAGGCATATTTTTCTTTGGCTGGGATAGAATGTCCCGAGGTGCACATTTAACGGTGACCTGGTTATTGGCTATAGGCACCAATTTATCGGCATTGTGGATTTTAGTGGCGAATGGCTGGATGCAAAATCCAGTGGGGTCACATTTCAACTTTAGCACTATGCGTATGGAAGTCAGCGATTTTGCTGCTGTTATCTTAAATCCCGTGGCTCAAGCCAAATATGTACATACTGTGAGTGCGGGGTATGTGACCGGCGCTATGTTTATTTGTGCTATCAGTGCTTTCTTCTTATTGCGGAATCGCAATATTGCTTTTGCCAAACGTTCTTTAAAAGTGGCGGCGGCTTTTGGTTTATTGGTTAGTATAGCCGTTGTAGTTTTAGGCGATGAAAGTGGTTATGAAGCAGGGCAAGCACAGAAAATGAAATTGGCAGCCATTGAAGCGATGTGGGATACTGAGCCTGCACCGGCTGCTTTCACCGTATTTGGATTTCCGGATCAAAAAAATGAAATCACGCGTGCGGCGATACACGTTCCTTATTTATTGGGTTTAATTGCCACACGCTCTGTCACTGAACCTGTGCCAGGCATACACAATTTAGTAATTGACAATGAACAGCGTATCAAAAATGGTATAGTAGCCTATGGAGCCTTGCAACAGCTGCAACAGAATGGGAATGATGCGGCAGCCAAGGCTGTTTTAGGTCAAAATGAAAAAGATCTAGGGTATGCGTTATTGTTAAAACGATATACGCCTACCGTAACCGATGCCAATGCAGCGCAAATTCATGCTGCAGCTGAAGATACTGTGCCGAAAGTTGCTCCTTTGTTTTGGTCATTTCGCATAATGGTGGCGTGTGGCATGTTCTTTATTGTTTTATTTGCGCTGTGTTTTTATTGGGGCGCTAAAGACAAATTGATTGAGAAACGCTGGTTTTTGCGCACACTTTTTTACAGCTTACCGCTACCCTGGATAGCCATAGAGTTAGGTTGGTATGTGGCCGAGAGTGGCCGTCAGCCTTGGGTTATAGATGGCGTATTACCTACGTATTTGGGAACATCATCATTAACGGCCAGTGACTTATGGATATCTTTGGGTGGGTTCATTTTATTGTATACCGGTCTTGCCATTGTGGAATTCTTCCTGATGGTGAAATACATTAAATTGGGACCTGAAGGAACAGTTAATTTAGAACCGAGCCGCGACCGTTAGGGAGCGGATGAAAAAAGTAGTTGGAGTAAAATTATGTTTGATTACGAAAGCATGCGCATTATCTGGTGGTTGTTGCTCGGCGTGTTATTAACGGGTTTTGCCATTATGGATGGTTTTGATTTAGGCGTGGCTTTGTTATTACCTTTTGTAGCGCGTAAAGACATAGAACGACGTGTGGTTATTAATACCGTCGGTCCGGTGTGGGAAGGTAATCAAGTGTGGATTATTCTGGGCGCAGGCGCTATTTTTGCCGCATGGCCCATTATTTACGCGGTATCTTTTTCCGGCTTTTATTTGGCGATGCTCATCGTTTTACTGGGATTTATTCTGCGTCCTGTAGGTTTTAAATATCGCAGTAAAATGCCGACGGAACGATGGCGTTCTAATTGGGATAAGGTTTTATTTATTGCAGGGTTGTTGCCATCGCTCATTTTTGGCGTGGCTTTAGGCAATGTCTTGCAAGGCGTTCCTTTTTTCTTTGATGATAGTTTACGTGTTTTCTACACAGGTTCATTATGGGGTTTGTTAAATCCTTTTGCTTTATTGTGCGGCTTAGTGAGTGTTTGTATGCTAGCGATGCATGGCGCTTCTTATTTAGCAACTAAAACGGAAGGCATAGTGCGACAACGCGCTATTCAGTATGGCCGTATTGCTGCCATCCTTATGTTGATCTTATTTATGCTAGCCGGATTGTGGGTGGCTAAAGGGCTAAATGGTTTTGTGGTGGATAGCATCGTTGATCATGCAGGGCCTTCTAATCCTTTGCATAAAGCCGTGAGCATGGTGTTGGGAGGATGGATGACTAATTATCATCTTAATCCGCTGTTATGGATTGCGCCGCTACTAGTCGTTGTTGCTGTTATAGGGCAGTTATTGTGCTTAGGGCGTGGTCAAAGCAAATGGGGGTTTGTCTTTAGCAGTTTGGCTATAGTGGGAGTGATCTCTACTTTCGGTTTATCTTTATTCCCATTTTTGTTACCGTCGTCGTCACATCCTAGTATGAGTTTATTAGTATGGGATGCCTCGTCTAGCCTATTAACATTGCGCATCATGTTGGTGTGTACAGTCATATTCATGCCTATCATTTTATTATATACGGCCTGGGTTTATAGGGTTATGCGCGGACGCGTCACTGCAGACGCTATAGAAAGTGATTCACAGAATAAATATTAAGGGGAATAACATGTGGTATTTTGCTTGGATCTTAGGTACAGCCTTTGCATGTTCTTTCGCTATCTTGCATGGCTTGTGGTATGAGTTGCATCATGGTGAGGATGAGGCGTAGAAGGTTTTGAGAGAGTCTCACGAATTTAGTCAAGCTAGGTTTTTGATGTATCCATATCTGTGAAACAAGTTCTTATAGCAAAGAGCTTCCCGTACCGTGATTGCTGTAAAGGTTAAGTAATTCGTTGATAGAATAGTAGGAGAGTCTCAACAAACTCCAAAACTTCACGGCACGTGTGTTACACGCGAAGCCCGTCATTGCGAGCAAACGAGTACTGGATATATAATGAAGCTGTGAATGATAATAACGACGGAATAATTAAAATGCACGAAGCCAGACGAGTTCGGTGTGGCAATCCATCGTTTTAACAATGAAAATGAACGCTATATACAGTGAAAATTATAAAACTCTGTGAAGTATATAGATTGAGTATTTTACTGGATTGCCGCGCGCACTCGTTTAGTTTCCTGCAGTTTAATCATTCTACTGTTGCTACCGTTCATATTTTCTATTATATATTTAGTACTCGTTTGCTCGCAATGACGGAACGGTGAGCTCTACGCTATCGAAATATACGCATAGATACGGAAAAAGCTATCAACGAATTACTTAACCTTTACAGCAATGACGATAACACCCATCCCCAGATGCACACGCATCTGGGGAGGCTAAAACTATTTTCCTGCCGCAGGCGGAACTGCACCTGCCACTGGCATCACCATTCCGGGTACATTGTCAGATACGACTGTAGCAGCATTGTCAGTCATGGTTTTACCATTCACGCTTAAATTGCCTTGCGAGTAATCTAAACCAAAAAGATATTGCGTATCGGTTTGGCTTAAGTAGCCAGAGCTCACCCATTTGTCGAGCAAAGTTTGCGTCGTTGTATTGACATCATCATTGCTTTTTTCAGGATATTGGTATGCGGTTGCCGTTCTGATTAAGTCAGACAAAAACAAGATCTTAACGTGCGCTTCGGCTTTTTCAATCAATTGACCTATGTCTTGTGCTTGCAACACCTTAGGGAATGTCAACGAGGCATTGATTTGAAACAGGTCGGGCTGTGCATGATTCGGCGTAGGCAGCAAACTGAATTGAGCGCCTTTGTTGACTATAGCGGGTAGCGTTTTGTTGATTTCATTGCCGACGATCAACAGCTCGGATTCCCTGGTCAAAGTGTTTAGTTGTTGCTTAATGATCCCTGCGGGTTTAGGGCGGCTTATAGTCAAGACTATTTGTGCGTTAGAGTTAAACCAGCCACGATGATAATGTTTGAGGCTCAAATTATAGTCCAATGAATTAGCGCTCATCAAGGCATCATATTGCGAGGCCAAATCCTTTAATTTTAACCAGGCATTGGCGTCAATATTTTTCGCATTGAAGTCATAACTGAGAGGGCCGTAATTTACTGATCCAATCTGCACGGTGTCCGCACCCAGCGTAACAGTAGTGCTGAGCAAATTGCCGCTAACATTGGAATTACCGCGCAAAAGCAAGTTGCTTATGGCCATCTCAGCTTTATTGTTGCGGCTGGTGGTAATTTGCGGCACGGTTAACTCGGACGAACCTACCCATAAACCATTTTTGTAAAGTAGTTTTACACTCACATGGGCGCTGGGCACTTCCAGTTCAGCATGTTGTTGCATATAGGACAAAGGGCCTATGGTCACATTGGCTTTAAGGCTGCTTAAACCAGGGGATAATACCATCTTAGTGCTAGCACCTTGCCAATTTAAAGTGGTATCGCTATTTTTGAATGTGATGGGAGATACCTGGCTAGTGGCGTTAATTTTCCCCAGTAGAGATATCTCAGCGGTGCGTTCTTCCCAGTTAGCGCCCGTGGATTGAAACCCTTGCGCCTGTAACCATTGGCGAGTTTTGTCGTCTGGTTTGGCCATCGAAACAAAATAACCACGACCAAAGCCAAAATGCGATTTGCCTGCAGCATCTTTTCCCCAATAAAAAGGGCCATGATAAATTTTTTCATCTATGACAAAACTGGCGACCACATCCTCTTGTGACACGGGCAGTTGTTCGCCTTTGCCTTGTAATAAATGATTGGTTCGGGTTAATAATTCCTCGTTGAGGGATTGATTGGTTTGCCCAAAGAAATAAGGAGTGCCTAAAAAAAAGGCAACGATGATGCCTACACTGGTGATAATGGCCGCTTTACGCATAGTAAACCTCTAAGTCTTGCATTAAAATTATCCATCATCATAGCCTATTTATACTGAAATGTTAACCTTTTAGGCGGTTTTTTTTGAAATAAATTAGAGCTTATAGCTAAAGCGTTTGTTGAAGCGAAAAATGAGAGAATCGGGGGGAAATACGTTCCCATTCGAGACGAATAGCTGGTACTATTTAACGAGAATGAGGGTGTATTTACACCGATTATACTCATTTTGCAGCCGATAAACGCTTTAGCTATAGGCTCTAGTACTCTTTAGCGTGCAGATATGTTAAGGTTAGGCGTAATTCCGCGACCGTTAGGGCGCGGAGGGGTAGCTACGGTTAGGCATTGTTAAATACCATTAATATTCATCACTATGATATTATGGGGGATAAAATGAACATTCTTAATGCAAGACGAGGATTCGTTGAAAGTTTAATTCTACAATTTGATGCGGCGTTAAAAACACTGTGTACGTCCGCCGTAGCGGAGCGCCCTAGTCCTGCACAAAGTTCAACTCCCACACTCACTACTCTAGAAAAACGCCTTTCTGCACAATGTATGCGCGTGAACCATGCAGGCGAATTGGCAGCGCAGGGCCTATACCAAGCACAAGCCCTAACTGCGCGCAATCCACAGGTGGCCGCAGCCATGCAGCAAGCCGCTTTAGAAGAAGTCGACCATCTGGCTTGGTGCGAAACACGTTTAATTGAATTAGACAGTCATACCAGTTATTTGGCGCTGTTTTGGTATGCAGGATCGTTTATGATAGGCGCTATTGCTGGGTTTGTAGGGGACAAATGGAGCTTAGGCTTTGTGACTGAAACGGAGCATCAAGTAATGGTCCATTTAAATTCACATTTACAATGCTTGCCTGCAGCGGATACGCGCAGTCGTGAAATTATAACCCTCATGTATGAGGATGAAGCGCGTCATGCTACACAGGCCATCAACGCAGGCGCGGCATCGTTGCCTAAACCCATTTCGGCGTTGATGCAGAGGATAGCAAAAGTGATGACGACAACGGCGCGCTGGATTTAAAATAGAAAGGAAAAAACATGGGGCAAATTTCAACTTATTTAGGCGGTTCGCTGCAAACATTACAGTATTTGTTTTTAGCAATACAAGTCATTTTGCATGTGGTTTTTGCCGCGGCAGTGGCGCGTGATGCGGGGCATTTGGAAAAGACGGGCGCTAAAACATTATTGGTATCCGGAGTGATGTGGGCTTTTGCAACATTGCTAGGCGGTGTTTTTGTGGCGGTGGTTTATTGGGTATTGCATCATTCTACCTTAACAAGAAGTAATTATTCATGACGATAGAAGAAAGAGCAGAAAAAAAAGGCCCTACCTGGCCATTATTATTGGCATCCATAGGGGTCGTTTTTGGCGACATAGGCACGAGCCCTTTGTATGCGATGAAAAGCTGTTTTGTAATAGGCTATTTGAGTGTTACACCTTTAAATGTATTTGGGATCTGTAGCTTATTTGCCTGGACATTGTTTTTAGTGGTGAGTGTTAAATACGTTTACATCGTTTTAAAAGTCAATAACCAGGGTGAAGGCGGTTTATTCGCTTTATCGTTATTGTGTTCACGACTCAATGTAAAAGGCTTAAAAAAATTACCACTATTGTTAGGTACCATAGGTATAGCCTTATTTTTCAGCGATGGCATATTAACGCCCGCTATTTCAGTATTGGGTGCCTTAGAAGGTTTGCATACCGTAACCAATAAATTTGACGGTCACATAGTCCAGCTATCTTGTGTAGTATTAACCGTTTTGTTTTTCTTTCAGAAACGAGGCACTGCAGTGATAGGCAGTCTTTTTGGCCCCATCATGATTTTATGGTTTAGTATCTTGGCCTTATTAGGTTTAGGTAGTATTTTGCAGACCCCAGAGATCCTCAAAGCATTGAGTCCCCATTACGCATTTATGTTTTTTACGCATAATCATTGGAGTGGTTTTCTTACCATGGGTGCTGTCATTTTGGTGGTTACGGGAGCTGAAGCCTTATATGCCGATCTAGGGCATTTTGGCAGAAAACCCATTCAATATGCATGGACCTTTTTTGTTTTCCCGGCATTATTGCTTAATTACCTAGGGCAAGGGGCTTTGTTGTTGCGCACGCCGGGAGCGATTAGCAATCCATTCTTTTTACTGTCACCACATTTTTTCATCTTGCCGTTGATTATTTTGGCGACTATGGCGACGGTAATTGCTTCACAAGCGGTGATTTCCGGAATGTTTTCTGTGAGTTGGCAAGCCATTATGCTTAACTATTTACCGCGCATGAATGTCATTTATACCTCACGGGTTCAAATTGGCCAGGTATATGTGCCCATAGTCAATATGGTGATGTATGTATTGACGTTATTAACGGTGATATCTTTCCGCACCACGGAAGCGCTGTCCGTGGCCTATGGATTGAGTATTGCCAGCTGTATGCTATTGACTACCTTGCTGATCATCTTTATGGCGCGTTACGATTGGAAATGGAAACCATTGCATTTGGCTCTATTTTTTATGCCGCTATTGTTAGTAGATCTAATCTTCTTCTCAACCAACGTGGTTAAAATTATCGAGGGTGCATGGTATACCTTGTTGATTTCAATGGCGGTGTTTTATCTGATGTGGGTATGGCGTACGGGGCAGCACGCTAAAGGTGTGCAACAGCAGTTTAAAGAAGTTCATTTGCTGGATTACTTAAAAGAATGTAGGCAGCATTATCCACAGACCTTGCCGGGTACGGCAGTGCATTTGACGCGCTGGGCCGATCGCGTACCTAAATCCTTAGAAATTCAGGTACAACACAATAAATTTTTACATGAAAAGAATATCTTTATCAGCATCGGTACGCACAGCCGACCCTGGATATCTTTTCAGAAGAAGTACCTAGTACAACAATTAGAACCTAATACTTATCATATTGAAGCGCATTATGGTTTTAAGGAAATTCCCGATTTAAACAAGGTGATTCATTGGGCCGAGAAAGAAGGGATTTTGAGTGCTACGGAGGCTTTATCCTTTTTTATCACCAGGGCTACGCCCAAGGCTTCCGTTGATAGAAGCTCACATACCAACGTATTGACGGGATTTAGTGAAAGATTGTATATATTTTTAGCTAATAATGCACTGCCAGCGACAGAATTCTTTAAATTGCCGGTACAAAGCGTCGTGGAAGTTGTTTTACGCTATGAGGTTTAACTAGCCCGCTATTTGAGTTATAATGCCTGACGCGCTGCTTTAGGAAAGGGGGGGGTAGAGGGTGGACGAGCAATTTGAAGACGACGAACAATACACCGCAGAACTATCGCCGGTAATCGATCCTGCCAGCGAAACACCGATCAGTATCACTTTGATCAACTATACGGCAGACAGCGTGACCGAGCGCAGCGATATTTCCGCAACCGCTTGCCAAAGCTTTTTGAGCGGCGACTCCTTTACCTGGATCCACGTGCAGGGCCAGCCACGGCCGTCCGTTATGCTCGAATTTGGGCGTTTATTTCATCTGCATCCTTTGGCTTTAGAAGACGTTATCACCTTGGGTGAGCGCTCCAAGACAGAAACCTATGAAAATCAGATATTAGTCATTTTGGGCATGCCAACCAAACAAGGCACCCGCATCATCAACGAGCAAGTATCTTTGTTTTTAGGCACTAATTTCTTAGTGAGTTTCCATAAAGGTGAAACCGATCCTTTCCGTGCTGTGCGTAGACGTTTGCATCATCCGCAAGCACCCTTGCGACATCAAAAGCTCGATTATCTGTTGTATGTATTGGTAGACGTTATCATCGATCGTTCTTTCCCTATCATCGATGAATTTGATGATGAAATCGAACAAGTAGAACAAGAACTGTTTGGTCCAGAGGGGGTGGAAACATTCCAAACCTTATATACCATTAAGCGCGAATTATTGGTATTGCGTTTAAAGCTGCGGCCACAACGTGAAGCTATACGAGCTTTGATACGCGACGATAACGATCTCTTAAGTGAACACACTAAAGTGTATTTGCGCGATTGTTATGACCACGTCATTCGCTTGATAGACATCATTGAAATCTATAGAGATATGACTTCGCATATGTTAGATGTGCATTTATCATTGGTGAATCAAAAAACCTTTGTTTCCAACGAAGTGCAACGTAAAGCAACGGTATGGGCGATGTTATTTTCACCACTCACTTTTATCACTGGTATTTACGGCATGAACTTCTTAAATATGCCGGAAACCCACTGGGCTAATGGTTACATTTATGTAATTTCCGGCATGGTGGTGATAGGCGTCGTATTAGCCATTTTATTTAAGAAACGAAAATGGCTGTAACAACAAGCGATACTTTAATTATCCGCAAATTAGCCTTAAAAACGGCGATCGGTGTTTATGCTTATGAAAAAAAGATAAAACAAACTGTCATTTTAGATTTAGAATTAGATTACGACATCCGCCCTGCAGCGGCCAATGACAATCTAAAAAATGCTTGGGACTATAGCGCCTTGGTTGAGGATTTAAGAATTTTATTAGATTCACTGCAGTGTAATTTAATTGAATCTTTAGCCGATAAAATCTGTAGCCATATTTTAAAATCATATCCCTGTAAGCACATACGCTTAACCTTGATTAAACCACATGCTTTAGCGGGCAATACGGAAGTGGGCTTGGTGGTAGAACGGTTTAAATAGCAATATCGATACGAGCTTCGTGATCTCCACTAATTTAGCAGATAAAGTATTGAAACATAACAACTGCGCGGAGTCCGTCATTGCGAGCAAGCGAGTAGCTGATCTACAATAGTCTCACTGTACGATGATATTTACGAAATAATAAAGTCGCACGAAATCGGACGAGCGCAGTGTGGCAATCCATCGTTTTAACAATGAAAATGAACGCTATTATATAGAGTGAAGGTTATAAAGCTCTGTGAGGTATATAGATTGAGTGTTTTACTGGATTGCCACGCTGCTCTCGTTTAGTTTCGTACAACTTAATCATTCTACTGTTGCTACTGTTCATATTTTTTATTATATATTCAGTACTCGTTTGCTCGCAATGACGGGTTCCGCGGATAACAATCGTATCGTGAAATTTTGGAGTTCGTTGAGACTCTACTACTATTCTATCAACGAATTACTTAACCTTTACAGCAATGACGGCCGGGTAAATCTAAGTTATCAAAATCATCTCAGATGTGTGGATACATCAAAAACCTAGCGTAACTAATATTCTCGGAGATCTTTCAACGTGCAATGACAAGCCTACGACAAATCATCCACCAACTTACTCGCACCTATTCTCAACGTACGCGGAGTTAACCACGCTTTGCCCATGACGGCGCGTGCTAAGTACACATAGGCATGAGCATCAGCAACGGTACGTATCCCACCCGATAATTTTAAACCTACAGCAGGATTTTTGCTTTGTTCAATCAATGTTAATAAAGTATAAGCCGCTTCTAGAGTCGCACCTACTTCAACTTTGCCGGTGGAGGTTTTAATAAAATCAGCGCCGCTGTCTATGACCATTTGTCCTGCCAAACGAATGAGCGCTGTTTTTTGCAATGCGCCGGATTCAATGATAATTTTTAAGATTTTATTTCCGCAACGCTTACGCACAGCAACTAAGAATTGATTGACTTCATGAAACTGACCATTGATAAAATCGTGATAGGGTAGAACCACATCGATTTCATCGGCATGCAGTGCTATAGCAGAATCAATCTCTTGCAGTACTGTGTCTAGACTAGAATTGCCCTGTGGAAAATTAACCACAGTAGCAATTTTTGTTTTTTTATCGGCTAGTTTATCTTTAACGCGCGCAATGTAATAGGGATAAACGCACACCGCGGCCACACCTTTAGCCTTAGTGCACAATTCATCTATGGCGTTATCTTCCTTTTCACCTAGATAGGTTAAATCAATTAAACCGCGTAAGAGTGCGACTAGCGCTGGCTCTAAAGGTGCGGCAACCGCAGCATCAATTGCGGATTGAGTTTCTTGTATGTTGTACATTAAGATAATTCCTGCGTAAAACCAAAGATAAGTTTTTGCATGACCTTCGCGGCTTTTTCGCCCTGATACAAAGTATCTTCGTGAGTCAAGGCCTCTTTGTTCATCCCTGCAGCTAAATTAGTGATAGCCGAAACAGCTACCACGCGTAAACCACAATGACGCGCCGCAATGACTTCAGGCACGGTAGACATGCCTACGGCATCGGCACCTAATAATCTAAAAGCACGGATTTCGGCAGGCGTTTCGAACATGGGGCCTAAAGCAGAGATATAAACACCTTGTGCCAAATGTAACTCTAAATCTTTAGCAACGGTAGCGAGTTTCTCGCGTAGTTCTGGGTCATACGCATTTTCCATGCCAAAAAAGCGTGGGCCGAAAGCTTCATCATTAGGACCAATTAAAGGATTTTGGCCTTGAAAATTGATGTGATCGGTTATCATCATCAAACTACCCGCAGGAACGTCTTGATGCAAGGAACCTGCTGCATTGGTGAGGAATAAAATCTCCACGCCCAATAATTTTAAAGTGCGTATATACGTTTTAATGATTTCATTGTTGAATCCTTCATAATAATGTTTGCGTCCTTGTAAACAAACTGTGGGCACGCCATTTAGATAGCCCAAAGACAATACGCCCGCATGACCGCTGATAGTCGTTTGAATGAACCCGGGAATGTCGCCATAGGAAATAGTGGTAATATCTTCTAGGCTTGCTGCAATTTCACTTAACCCAGAGCCTAAGATCAAGCCTAATTTAGGAATGAAATTGGGTTTTTGTTTTTGAATAAACGTTTTAGCATTAAAAGCGGCTTCAGTCATGAGCTAGCTCCAAATTATGTGGACCAAATGAATAGGGTAATAATTCGCCCAAGGTGAAAGTGGCACGATGGCCTTTGTCATCTCCTATGTGAATGAGTGCATCATCACTGGCAAATTCACGGATGCGTTGTCTACAGGCACCGCAGGGTGTACATAAAGCATCTCCTAGACCGATAATAAAAATTTCAGAAATATTTTTTTCGCCTTCTTTAACCATGTGGCTTATAGCGACTGCTTCAGAACATAATGATAAGGGATAAGCAGCATTTTCTATATTTACGCCCGTATAGTATTTTCCGGTAGTGGTTTTAATACAACAACTTACAGGGAAACGAGAATAAGGGGAATAAGAATGGTTTAACGCTGAACGTGCTTTTTCAAAAAGAGTTGGGTCTAATGATGTCATAAATAACCTTATACTAAAGTGAGTGATTGTTGTAAAAAAGGCAAACCCGCATTGCACCAAGATTTACAGCCGCCTGCTAAAGATTTAACTTCCGTGTAGCCGATGCGTTGTAGATTTTCTGCCGCCAAGAGCGAACGTATGCCGCCGCTGCAATATAGGATAATAGGGGTTGCTAAATTAGGGACTATAGCGCCTATTTGTATTTCTATTATGCTGCGCGCTAGATGTATGGATCCAGGGATATGTGCTTGTTGCCATTCGTTTTGTTCGCGGATATCAATCAAGAGAGCTAGTCCTGCTTGCACGGCTTTTGCCGCATCTTCGCAGCGGATTTCCACCACGGTTTTGCGTAAACTGGACAAAAAACGTTCAAATGGGTTCATATTGATGATTCTTCCACAGTGTCAATGGCGTATTTTAACATAGTGTCAAGAATAAGTGTTATATGGGGGTTGCAGAAGAAAATTAGATCAAATATTTACATTGCAACCGGTCGCCTAAAGTGACGGATTCATCTGAAAGCGGTACAATACTCCCAAATTTGAGTGTCGTTTAGCTAGAACAACACATTATTATAAATTAGATATGAGTGGAAGGGGTTATTATGACAAAAGGCTTAGGTGAGGTAGTGGATACAACCGCTAAAGAGGTAACACATGGGGGTGTTAGTTATTTTCCTAGCCCGAAAGAACTCTCGAAGCAGCAGCGTATTGAGTTGAAGAAGCAGCTGAATGCGATCTGTACTGAGTTGAATAGTGCGGTCAGTGTAATGGGTAGAGAATTTGAGTTATGCAATAATCTTGAAGGCAAATCTGTTTTCCATCTACGTATAGACTGCGATGGGATGGAACCAACGGTGGTACAAGAGTTCAGCCAAAAATTGAAAGACTGCGGGCTTGATGCACATAGATACTTCCAAAAAACTAATATTAACATGAGTTTTCCTGGGGCCTATAGCCGTTATACATATATAGCGGTTAAGGGTAAGAATGAAACATTTCAGGTTTTTGATGAGTTACGCATATTTGCCGAGAGTCATCCTCCTAAAAAAAGCGCATGTTGTAACATCTTATAACCAAAGAGTAAGGGATACTATGGCCGCGCAAGCGAGTAAGGTGAAAATAATCACTTATAGGATCAAAATAGTCACCTATCAAGAGTATCGTGGGTATTGTCTAAAGAACGACAAAAAAGATATGGATCTAGCGGCTGCTGAGGAGATTATTAAAAAAGAATGGGGTCAGCATATAAATGGTTTAAATACACTATTTTTAAGAAAAGATTGTTTTATATCCCCGGAAAGAGTTTTTCTATCTGAAGACGCACACAAGGACTGGAGGGAGGCGGGTTTCCCAAACAAAACCCCTGTTCAAGTAAAGGAAAACTTAAAAAAGGCATTATTTTGTAAGTATCTGGAACTTAAACAAAAAGAAATAATAGCAGAAAAGCTAGCGAAACAAAAAGGACAGGTATTTCCAATAAGAGTTAGCACATTTTATTCAGATAAAGCGCCCGAGAGTGCTAGAAAGCGTCTAGAAATTTTAGATAAAGTTCTCTTAAAAGAAGATGGGGAGAAGAGTGCTGATCCAAACACCATTTATGTTTCTGTGGAGGCATTAAAATTATTAGAATTTCTTAAAAAATGTTCTATTAATGATTTTGAAAAAACTTTAAAGGAAATATTACCTTCTGATTATCATGAATGTAAACAAAAGGAAGTAAAACAAAAAAAGCCTTCTTCATTTAGCCTTCCAACTGCAGCCAACAGGAATTCTTTTCAACCCCCACCGCCAACAATGTCTTTGAAGCAGGTACAGGATGTTTTGAGTAAACTTAGCACACTTGAGGTGCCTTTTCTGCTTGAAGAGAAATATGTCAAAAAATTCGGGCCACATTTATTTAATGCATGTAACGGGATGACAGAAAAACAGGTAGAGGAATTAGCTCAGAGATTACAACAAGAGTGTGGTGTTAATGCTGAGAAGCAGGGGGACTTTTATTATTCTTATCTAATAGTTTATGGGTTAACGGATGCAGAGAAATTTCTACAGGAAGGAACACAAGCGAGATTAAAAGAGCTTCTTTCTAACGGAAATAATCTATCTCAATCATCCGGAACTATCCCAAAGGGACCAAGTTGATATTGATAGAATAAAGCCTTGTTTTCAATAAGGATTTTTAATGACAGTTTGATTTTAAAGTAGTACAATGTGGCGCAAGTTCGATTAAAAGGACTCGATATATTATAAACAAAACATATTAGAGAGGGGAATATCATGGCGGCGTGGAATATGAAAATAATCACCAATGAATGGTATCGTGAGCATTGTCTAAAAAATAACAGAAAAGATATGGACCCAGCGGTTGCTGAGAAGATTATTAAAGAAGAATGGATGCGGCATCTAATCGTTTTAAATAAACTGTTTTCAAGAGAAGATTGTTTTATATCCGAGGAAAGTGTTTTTCTATCTGAAGAGGCATACAACCTGTTGATGGCTAATGGTTTTCCAAAGGAAACATCTGGTCAAGTAGAAACAAATTTAAGAAAAGAACTATTCAATCATTATCATAAATATAAAGAAAGAGAGCTGAACGCAGAAAGAAAAGCGAAAAACACAGAAGGGTTCTTTCGTATAACACTTAGCAAGTTCTATTCAGATAAAGAGGTTGAGAAAAAAGAACGTCTAGAGATTTTAGATAGAATTCTCTTAAAAGAAGACATAGTTCAAAGCGATGATCCAGATACCATTGAGGTTTCTGTGTTAGGATTTAAATTATTAAAATTTCTTCAAAAATGTCCTATTGACGATCTTGAAAAAACTTTAAAGGAAATATTACCTTCTGAATATCATAAATGGAAACAAGCAGAAATACAAAAAAGAGAGGCTTCTTCAGATCCATCTGTGGGTTTAGCGCAATCTAGTCAGCTTCTTGCTGAGACTGAGAGTAAAAAAGAAGAGGAGTCTTCTCCATATAGCATTCCACCCGCATCCGACATGAGTTTTTTTTCACTTCCAACTCCAACAATACCTTTGGAGCGGATAAGTGAGATTCTAAATGAAATTAGCGCACTTGATGGTTCTTCTCTTCCTAAGAATAGACTTATTAAAGGATCAAGGCCACACTTATTTATGGAATGTAAAGGGGAGGAGGTAGAAAAATTAACCAGGAATTTAAAAGAGTGCTTTGTTGATGCTCAGACATGGGGAAAAGATTATGGTTATTCTTTTCTAGCCGTTTATGGGTTAACAGATCAAACGAAATTTTTGCAGGAAGGAACACAAACGAGATTAAAAGAGCTTTTTTCTAAAGGTCAATCCTCAGTATCTATCCCAAAGGGGCCAGGTTGATGTGTATATACACATCGCCAATGAAGATGCGAGATTTGAATAAACGTATTTAACTTTAATCGAAACTTTGTCATTCTCGATGAAGTCGGGGGTCCAGCACATTGTCATCCTCGACCGAAGGTCGGGGGTCCAGGATCATATAGGCTTTTTCCTGGCTCCCCGACTGCGGCCTGGTCGAGGATGACAACGTTTTAGTACTGCGTTCGCAGAAAGTATTACTCCCGCATCTTGAGATAGAATAGGTATAGTTAAATGAAAATCAATTAGAAGCGGCAATATGGTTTTAAAGAGTATTATGTGGCGGTCTCGGTTCAAAAAAAGAACAAACCCTTGTTTTCAATAAGATTTTTAATGACAATTTAATTTTAAAGTAGTACAATTCGAACGAGTTCAATTAAAATAACTTGTTATACTATAAACAAAAAATATTAGAGAGAGGGTATTATGGCGGCTGACACAGAACAAGTAGAAATCTGCTTCGAAGAAGCAGAAGATTCAAATACAAAATTTAAGGAGATAAAGCTAGAAAATTATTGCCAAGGAAAATACACAGTTAATGATATGTTTAAGTGGGGAATTTTAAAAGATGTTTTAAGAGAGAATCTTTTAAAGGGAAGCTGGCACGATACCTCTGACGAATATACTATTATTGCTGTTATACCTATATATAACACTTTGAAAAATGTATTTAAAATTGTAAATTTCTCAACCTTTTCTATTGATGCGCCAGATGTTGAATCACGGAATAAACTAAAGTCTAAACTCAGGGATAAACTAACGTCTGAATTACAGTCTGAACTAGCTGATGGATACCGACAATCAAAACAAAAAGAAGTGAAGCAGAATAGAGAAGAAAATAAGGAGACGTTTAACAATTTCTTTACTTATTTTAATGAAAGGAATAGACTTTTAGATATATGCTTAAAACTAAATGAGTTATTTGAAGGGGAATTTACTTTAAAAGAGAATCTTTCTAGGAAATATGATCCGCATCTTCGTATGAGCGTAAGTGATGAAGATGAAGCAGATAGGGTTGTTAAACAATTAAATGGTTATGCGCTTGAAGCGATTAAGGGCAGCAAAGGAAGTGATTTTATAGTGATAGTTAAGGGAGTAAAAGATATGGAGAAATTTCAATTTGCTATAGATGAGGGCATCAAGAAAAACAATTCTGATCAAAAGAGTTGCTGTGTAGTTATGTAGTTATATTTGCTAAGGCGCCCCTAAAACAGATCTACGGGGCGCTTAATCTCTTGCTTTATCTTTCCCACCAAAGCCACACAAGATTCTTTCAAACGCTTTTTATCGCTATTATCCACCGCAATCTCTATACCATGAATAACCAGTTGCGCGGGCAGTTGATTCAAGCTTTGTCCTAGTAATAAAGTTTCAGCCAAGCCAAAACTATGGCTGGACAAAAGGGTTTCCTGAGTTTTAAAATAATCTATATCGTTGTAGCGGTGCAAAGTTCCTATGGGTTTATCGCTGATGATGGCATCGACCAAATGCACTATGTCAAATTCTTGCATGTATTCTAGCAAGTACCAACCGGGTCGGTCATAATATTGTAAAGAAGCAGAAACAGAAGGCTCTTGCCGCAGTAATTGTATAACATCATAAGCAATGTGATCATCGGCAAAAGGAGAACCTACGCCAATGACCGCAATTTTACTCATGATCGCTCGACTTTTAGCTGTAAAAAGTGAGTAGAACAAGAAATACAAGGGTCGTAATTGCGTATCACCATTTCGCTGTGAAAGCGCAGATCGTCGTCGCTGTGATCTAAGCCAAAGGCCATTAAAGAGTGCCATAAGTCTTCTTCTATACGCGCTTGGTTTTGACTGGTCGGCGGTACGATGCGCGAAGAAGCGACTAAGCCTTCATCGTTAAATTCATATCTATGCCATAATAAACCACGTGGCGCTTCAGTACAGCCAAAGCCTACGCCTGCGCGTGGAGTCATGGGCGTACAAGGTGTAGTCGTATAAACATAATTCTCCATAATGCGTATGGCTTCTAACATGGCATAATAGATTTCTACAGAGCGGGCAATGACGCTGTGAAACATGTTTTGCGTGGGAAAAGTAATATTACCTTTCTTTAAAATATCATGGACTTCAGCTGGTAATAAATGATGGTTTAAATTCAATCGTGCCAAAGGACCCACTAAATACGATTTTCCTTGCAAATGACATTGCAAAGCAGTGGAATAAGGCACTTGCGATTCTTTAAGATAGTTATCGAACTCGCTGATGTCTATGTCTAAGCCACGATCAGACACGATACGGCCTTCATTCATGGGATATTCGTGTGGATGACGCAAGCATACAGAAGTAAATTCTTGAGTCACTTTGGCCATGGGTAAGGATGCTGACCATAAAACCAATTCTTGCGCTAAAGGTAGCGACTTTTTAAACTGCGCCAATACTTCTTGCACGGCACTGATCTTAGGTGCGGCGTAAAAACCACCTACACAAGCACCTACGGGATGCACGGAACGTTTACCCAACAAAGTCATTAACATTAAGCCTAAACCATGTAAGTGCATGCCACGCTTGACGATGTCGGGGTGATCTTTGGCCATCGCAATCACCGATGGATATCTTAAAAAATCAGGCGCGGCCAACATGTGTATGTGTAAGGCATGACTTTCCATCCATTCGCCACAATAAAATAAACGGCGCATCTCATGCACCCATGGACTGACTGGCATTTCAAAGATATGCTCTATGGCTTGTACGGCGCTCATTTGATACGCCACCGGGCAAATACCACAAATTCTCGCCACAGCATCGATGACTTCATTGGGCGCACGGCCTTCTAGAAATTTTTCAAATAAACGCGGTGGTTCATAAATGGATAGTTCCAATTGACTGATTTTGCCTTCATGAATTTTTAAATGCAAAGCGCCTTCGCCTTCAACACGGGCTATGATGGGTATCGTTAGATCTTTTTGTATGCCGCTCATGGTACTTTCTTCTTTAATTTTAAGCCCGCTTCTTTAAAGCCGGGCGCACTGTTTTGAATGAATAAAAAGCGTCTGGAAATTTCAGCATCGGATAAACCTAGGCTGGATAGCCATTGTGTTAAAGCCTCGGTGTTGATATTTTCCGCTGGACCATAACAAGCATAACAACCGCGTCCTAGACTAGGACATAAGGCACCGCAACCGGTATGAGTGACTGGACCCATGCAAGGTTCGCCCTTAGCCACCATGACACAGACATACCCTAGACGTTTGCATTCTAAACACACTTTGTCGCGTCGGGCCGAAGGTGTAACTTTTTGTAAGAGTGATAACAAAGACGCTAACACTTGTTGGCTGTTCACCGGGCAGCCATAAATTTCGTAATCCACTTTAACGTGATTTGAAATGGCGGTAGCAGTATCTAAAGTAGAAATGGTCTCGGGGGTGGCATAAATAGCCTGCATCCACGATTTAGTATCGGCAAAATTACGTAAGGCTTGAATGCCGCCCGCAGTGGCGCAAGCGCCTATAGTCACTAAGTAGCGGCTATTAGCACGAATTTCACGTATGCGTTTCGCTTCCTCTGGAGTAGAAATACTGCCTTCTACATAAGCTACATCGACTTTAGCGGTGGGATTGATAGGGCCCATTTCTACAAAATGAACGATGTCTACTTTTTCGGCCAATTTTAATAAATCTTCGCCTAAGTGTAAAAAAGCCAATTGACAACCATCACAAGAAGTAAATTTATGAATAGCGATACGCGGTTTTGCTTCTTCCATTAGAACCCCTTTTTATTCAGTAAGGCTTTTACTTGAGGATAATTGAATACGGGTCCTTCTTTGCAAATAAAATCACCGCCAAATTGACAATGACCGCAATGGCCCACGGCGCATTCCATATTGCGCTCTAAGCTTAAATAAATGGCTTCTTCGGGAAAATGCATTTGTGTCAAACGCTGCACGGAGGCACGCATCATGCCCTCGGGGCCGCACATCATGCACAGGGTATTATTCACATCTAAATTGATTTGATCTAATAATTCAGTGATCAAACCGGTGTGTCCAGGCCAATTGGGCTGAGAACTATCGGCAGCTAAGGCGACTTGTACATTCGGCAATGCTGCCCACTGTTCATATTGCTTTTTAAAAATCAAATCACTACTGTGTTTAACGCCTTGTAAGATAAATAGACGACCAAAATCAGCGCGATGTTTTAATATATGATAAATGATAGACACGCTGGGTGCGCAACCCAAGCCGCCGGTGATGACTAATACATCTTTGCCTTGCGCAAGATCCAATGGCCAACCACGACCGAAAGGACCACGCAAACCCACATGATCGCCGACTTGCAATAAAGACAAGCCGTCAGTCACTCGACCTACGCGCCGTATAGTATGGGCATATAAACGATTGTCTACACCGTTAGACAAAATGGAGATAGGCACTTCGCCTACGCCAAATAAATACAACATATTGAATTGCCCGGGTTGAAAGGCGTAATCTTTTTTTTCAGTATCAGTAAATTGCAGCGTTAAGGTGAAAATATCGCTGGATTCATCGCTGCGCGCGACTATTTTTGTGTCGATGGGTGTGTCTATAACATTCATGAATCTTTCTCTTTTTTATCAACCACTACATTTGATTCGCCCGCAATAGCGGCCATTTCTTCGGTTAAATCAATACCCACTGGACACCAGGTCACACAACGACCGCACCCTACGCAACCACTGGTATCGAATTGATCCCACCAGGTACCTAGTTTATGCGTTAGCCATTGTTTATAGCGTTTTTCAGTGGTATCACGCACGACTTGGCCGTGTATGTAACTATGACCTTGAGTAAAACACGAATCCCACTCACGTGCATGCACGCTGCCATTGCCATCTACCGTAGGATGCTCCGTTTGATGATGACAGAAACAAGTAGGACAAACCGCAGTACAATTACCGCAAGATAAACAACGCTCGGCCACTTCTTGCCAACGTGGGTGGTCCAAATTATTCATCAGTATATCGCGTAAGGCGCGGCTATTATCCTTAGGCATGCGTTTGGTTTGCATATTGGCGGCATCGATGCTGCGTTGTGCTGCCGCGGCTATTTCTGCGGCTTCGGCTTCATTACAATGTAAACTATCAATCAGATCGCGACCTTTGTCACTGCCTACTTCGACTACAAAGCCATTTTGAATTTCAGTTAAAGCCAAATCATAGCCCGAAGTAGCTTTAGGGCCGGTTTTAGTCGATACGCAAAAACAATTTCCGCCGGAGTAACTACAATTAACGGCGATCACTAATAAATGCTCTCTATGCCAGCGATATTGTTGATCACCATATTGTCCTTTCAGCAAGGTTTTATCTTGTACCGCCATGCCTGCTAAGTCGCAGGAGCGGGCACCTATTAAAGCGATAGGTTTATGTTCCGGTAAAGTTTCTTTGAAAGTGAATGCGCCTTCCTCATCGCGTTCTACGCGCCATAAGGATTCTTTAGGTTTAAACAGTAAGGGTTTAATCGCTTGCGGGCCATTAGCCCAGGCAAAGGATTCATTGAGTTCACTTTTTTGTAAACGATACTGTCCGGGCTTTTGCGCATCGCGCATGCCCCAGGGTAATTGCTTAGCATCGGTTAAGTCATCAAAGACAATGGTGCCGTCTTGTACTTGCGGGCCCAGACAACGATAGCCTAAGGCGTTTAAAGCGCTGATTAGGTCGTTGAATTGTTCATAGGCTAGGAAGTAGGGCATTGTTTTATTCCTAAAAAAGAAAAGTATATCATATGGGCGCTATCTTACATATAGAAGTATTTTGCTTGCCATTAAGCTGGGTAAAATTTAAACAAGAATCAGTATTAAATATAAGTCTATTTAAATCAAGGAGTTATACATTTATTTTTTTGCGAAGACGTAAAATAAGGGCCTATCCATAGGACTAAATTTAGTCTATAATAAGATCTATAATACTTGTTAAGGTGATTATTATGAACTTTTCCACACAAATAAAACCGATTAGCTATCTTAAAAGCCATACGGCGGAAATGGCTAAAGAGCTGGCAAAAACACGTCAACCGGTGATCATTACTCAAAATGGGGAAGCAAAATTTGTAGTAATTGACGTACATTCTTACGAGCAACAAGAAGAGACTTTAACTTTACTTAAAATTTTAGCATTAGGCCAACATGAAATCGAACAAGGATTATTTAGATCTGCCACGGAGGTTTTTTCTGACTTAGATAAGGAAGAATAATGGCTCTTCCTGTATTTTTACTTAGATCAGCAGAAGAAGATTTAAAAGACTTAAAACAATATCTTAGTCAAGAATTTGGTTTAACATCTTGGCGAGCTAGTTATAAAGGCATAAAAAAAGCGATAGAAACCATCGCACATTTTCCTTTGAGTGGCATTATTCCGCAAGAATTGATTTCCATAGGTCAGACGCAATATCGTCAGGTGATTTCGGGTATGAATCGTATCATCTATGAGGTGAAATTATCCATACACGACGAAGAACAAATTTATATTCATATCATTACGGATGTTAGAAAAGATCTAAAATCATTATTGATTAGACGGCTATTGCACAGTAAATAGATTTAACATATCCGTGGCAACTGATCCCCAGCCAGCCAATCGACTATACGCTTGCCACCAAAGCTCGTTTTCATCTGCACGAAACAGTGACTATCGCTAATCGCCTCGCCTATAATAGCCGCATCTAATCCTTGCGGATGTGCTTTCATCGCTGCTAATACATTATCGGCATCGGCTGCCGCACATACAGCGACTAACTTACCTTCATTGGCTACATACAACGGATCGATACCTAATAATTCACAAGCTCCGCGCACGGCATCCCGTATAGGTAAAGCATTTTCATCTATCACAAATCCTAAGCCATATTGATTAGCCCACTCATTCAACACTCCAGCCACGCCGCCACGAGTAGGGTCACGTAAGCAATGCAGTGTTGGCACAGCTCGTAGCATCTGTGCCGTTAACCCATGCAGAGATGTGCTGTCGGAAAGAATTTCGGTGTTAAATTGTAAATTTTGCCGCTTGGACATCACGGCAATGCCATGATCGCCTATAAAACCGCTGACGATTACTTTATCGCCGGGTGCGATTTGATTGGTTAACTGTACCTCTGTAGGTACTACACCGATGCCGGTAGTCGTAATAAATACGCCATCACCTTTGCCTCTTTCAACGACCTTCGTATCGCCAGCAACAATCGCTACATTAGCATCTTTGGCTGCTTTTGCCATCGAGTGTACTATTTTTTGTAAGTCGCTTAAGGGAAATCCTTCTTCTAAAATAAATGCGACGGATAAATACAAAGGGGTAGCGCCTGCCATAGCGATATCGTTGATGGTTCCGTGTACGGCCAAGCTGCCTATATCGCCACCGGGGAAAAATAAAGGAGAAATCACATGACCATCGGTGGTCATGACTAAACGCGGATTGGTGATGTTCAATGAAGCTTGATCACGACGTTGTAATAACCATGCATTGTCGAAGGCTTTTAAAAACAATTGTTCTATTAATTGATGCATGGCTTTACCACCGGAGCCATGATTCATTTCCACCATACCGTGTTTAAAATTGACTTTAATCATCGCTCAACCTCCCATAAGCATAATAAGCGGCGCAGGCCCCCTCGGAGGAAACCATGCACGAGCCTAAGGGATTTTCTGGGGTGCAAGCGACAGCAAATAATTTGCAATCTTGTGGTTTCTTAGCCCCACGCAAAATAGCGCCGCACTCGCAGGCTTTATGCTCTTTGCCTTCGGCAATGGTCATGGGAAAACGTAGCTCGGCGTCAAATGCTGCAAATTCCGCTTTTATCTTCATTGCGCTTTTTTCTATATACCCTAGACCACGCCATTCAAAGCGATCGCGCAATTCTAAGGTTTCTGCTATAAACTGCTGCGATTTAATATTACCTGTAGATGATACGGCACGCGTATATTGATTTTCAATGCCATAACGCTTTTCGTTGATCATAACCACCAACATTTCTATAGATTGCATCACGTCTAAGGGTTCAAAGCCCGCAATGACCACTGGTTTGTGATAATGCTCCGCCACTATTTTGTAGGCATCGCTGCCTATGACGATGCTCACATGAGAAGGACCTATAAAGCCATCTAAGTTAACGCTGGAATTAACATCATTCTTTTCTGCTTCTAATAAGGCTTGCATGGCAATAGGTGTTAACACATGGTTACAAAAAATAGTGAAATTCTTCAACTGTTCTTTTTGTGCTTGTAACAAGGCAACGGCAGTAGGCGGGGTAGTGGTTTCAAAACCCACGGCAAAAAAGATCACTTCTTTATTCGGGTTTTGTCGGGCTATCATCAAAGCATCGTCTATAGAGTAAACCATGCGCACGTCTGCGCCCTTTGCTTTGGCCTTCAATAAACTGTATTGATCACTGCCGGGAACACGCAGCATATCGCCATAACTGCATAAAATTACTTGTGGTAGTTCTGCCAAAGCAATCGCATAATCGATACGTGCGATGGGGAGTATGCATACTGGACAACCTGGTCCGTGGATTAGCTCTATATTCTTCGGCAATAAAGAGGTAATACCATAACGATGTATGGCATGCGTATGGCCGCCACAAAATTCCATGATGGCATAATGGCGATTGGGTTCGACGGTGCGTTTTATTTTCTCTGCGATCAATTGCGCCATTTTACCATCGCGAAATTCACTGATGTATTTCATAATTCAGACATCTCTTTAAAAAGAGCCAATGTTTTTTGTGCCTCGGTTTCATCCAGTTTCGTTAAGGCATAACCTACATGTAGAATGACGTAATCACCTACGTGCACATCGTCTACTAGAGCAAGCGAAATTTCTTTTTCAATGCCACCTATATTGGCTATCGCAAGAGGATGATCTTTTAGCGCAGTTATTTGCACGGGCATAGCTAAACACATAGATTCGTTTTCCTCATATTTTTAATAACGATATTCATTTCAAGATGCATTGTGTGTCATACGCTGATTTCTATTCAAAGCGTTGTTATCCTCGACAATGCGAGTTTAATACTGAATGCAGTCATACTTAAAACTTTGTCATCCTCGACGCGGTCGCGAGGCCGCAGTCGGGGATCCAGAAAAAACTTGATTTGAAACTGGAACCTCGACCTTCGGCCGAAGATGAAAAATTTCACATCTTCAATTCCAACTTAAAAATTCCACCAAACCTTTTATTTTCTATTTTTCTTTGCTATGATGTACTTATGCGTGGTGATTAAATCCACGCATAAAGAGTGCAACCTTGAGTCCTCGCTATCGTTCGGAAAAACTCAAAGTTGCGTAACTTAAGTCGCCCCTCTGGCATGAGTCAAAGCACGCCAAAGAGGCTAACTTGAACCTTACTTCCATAAGGATACAAGCTGTGAAAATTATACCACATCGTCGCCGCCCATCGCAGCGGCATCTTGCCCATCATAAGCATGACCAATATGTAAACAATACTCTGTGTTTAGGCCAATTTTTGACTAAAAAGAAGCTCTTTTGGGTCTTAAAAAGTTCTAACCGCCGGATTGTGGCGTCTGTAGAAGTCCGCGCTTCTTAGTTTTTTTCCTGTAGCTGTGAGGCCTTTGTGCCTACACCTGGAAATTAAACCAAGGAGAAAATAAGAGATGGGCTTTTTTAGACGCGCATATTGCGTACCTTATGGTGGGCGTGGTCCGCCGTTGAAATATCAGTTACAAACGGATGATCCGAGCCGCGATTTTCTGAGCCGCGATTTTCTGAGCCGCGACCGTCAGGGAGCGGATGTGAGAGAGAGGATGATCCGAGTAGTTACTTTTTATCTTTTTTATTGGGTTCTATTTATTATAGAAAAAAGGAGTAATGCAATGTTGATTTTAACACGACGACTAGGTGAGAACATCGTTATAGGCGATGACATTATCATTCGGGTATTGGATATAAGTGGTCAGGTGAAATTAGGAATCGAAGCGCCTAGAGAGATCGAGGTGCATAGAGAAGAGATTTATGAAAAAATAAAAGCTGGATTGTTTGAACCTGAATAGCAATGTTAAAGAGTGCAATGACGGTAGTTATATATCGTCATTGTGCGAGCCGCAATAAAAAACTTTAAGTTTGCTTAAAGTTTTAGAGCTGGGACAACATGAAATCGTGCAAAGATAGTTTAGAATTGTCACGGAGGTCTTTTCTGACTTAGATACGAACGCCCCATCATCTTATTACCACCTAACCAAGCCTGGCCTAAACTCAAGCCGCTGTCGTTAGGCGGATATAATCGAGGGTAAAGTGGGATTAAATTTTTCTTTTTTAAACCAGAGATCACAGCATCGCTTAAAACTCTATTGAGAAAGCAACCGCCGGATAATAATACTTTTTCTAAACCGTGTTGCAGAGCAGCCTGTTCTACCCAGTTTATTAAAGCCGCGGCCAAAGTGCCGTGAAATAAATTAGCGCCTTCTGTAGGATCACAAGATAACAGCGTATTCAATAATGGCAACATATTTAAATGGGTATCATTCAATATCCAGCCCTTAGAATCGCATTTAATTTTAGAAACACAACTTTCCATCATCATGGCCGCTTGTCCTTCATAATCGGCGCTTTCGCAAATGCCCAATAGGCTACTCGCCGCGTCGAATAGACGGCCGCAACTGCTGCTAGCAGGTGTGTGCACGCCATTCTCTAATAACGACAAAATAGCGGCTGTTTGTGAATGATGACTAAAGCGTTGTAGTGCTAAGTCTGGTTTTCCTAAAGCAAATAATGCGCTTATGGCCATACGCCAGGGTTGTTTGACGACGGCATCGCCACCGGGTTGTAATAAAGGTTGCAATGAGCCCAAACGTTTATAGTCGTTGCTATGATAAAGCATCAATTCACCGCCCCAGCTTTCGCCATCGTCTCCCAAGCCAAAACCATCTAAGGCTAAGCCTAATGCGGGCGTGGTAATACCATGCTCAACTGCACACGCGGCTAAATGGGCATGGTGGTGTTGAATAGCAAAGCTAGGTACTCTAAATTGTGCGGCAATTTGCGTAGAATAAAAGTCCGGATGTTTGTCATGTACTACACAGTCGGGTTTAACATTCAATGTTTTCAATAAATGCTTTATAGTATCGTGATAAAAGGCGATGCTTTCCTTTGTGTTTAAACTCCCTACGGGTTGCGACACAAACGCTTCATTGCCACGCGTCACGCAAATCGTATTTTTTAAATAACCGCCTAAGGCTAAGGTAGCCGGAATAGTATAGGGTAAGGCGATAGCATTCGGCACATAACCGCGCGCACGCCGGATAAAGGCGGGTTTCTCAGCAATAAATTGTACTACGGAATCGTCTAATGCAGTACTAATATCGCGATTATAATGTACTACACAATCCGCTATAGATTGCAATTCTTGTTCTGCAATATCATTTTTCCTAATGATAGGGCTGTCGCTGTTATTCGCACTGGTGACGACTAATACTAGACTATTTTTTTCTTGTAACCATTTGTTCCCAGTTGGCGAGCCTAATAGGGCATGAAATAACAAATAGTGTGCGGGCGTGTAAGCCAACATGACACCTAAGCTATTTAATCCTGGCGCTATTTGTAGCGGTAAAGAATGATCTATCTTATCTAATACGACTATAGGACGCTGTGGGCTGTTGAGCAATTGCAAAGCAGCTTTATTGCAATCAACGATTTGTTTTGCTGAGGCACTATTCAATACCATCAACGCAAACGGCTTATGTAAACGTGCCTTGTTCAACCGCACTTTTTGTAGCGCATTCTCATTGCGGGCATCACAGATCAATTGATAGCCGCCTATACTTTTTAAGGCCAATATTTTACCTTGCGAAATAACGGTCGTCATGTCAGTTATAGAGTGGCTTAAGCTAGGACCACACTGTGCACAAGCGATGGTTTCGGCATGATAGCGTCGATCGTTTGGATTGTCGTACATGGCGCTACAACTTGTACAAGGTTCAAAAACAGAAAGGTTCGTGTTTTTTCTATCGTAAGGCAATTTCCAGGTCAGGCTATAGCGCGGACCGCAATGCGTACACTGTACAAAAGGGTAGTGGTAAAACGGACTATTCGGATCAAACAGATCGTGCAAACAATCATCGCAAACAGCGGTATCTGCAGGAATTTTACTACTGACTATACCGCTTACACTGCTATGGATTGCAAAAAGAGCTTTACTCTTTTTTAATGCCATCTCTTTTTGCACTACAGAATCTATGCGCGCTAAGGGCGGTAAGTCTTTTGTCAACGCGCTTAAAAAGCGTGGGCATTCTGTGCCTTGTATTTCTATGTGTACACCATAAGGGTCATTCTTAATAAAGCCGCTTAGGTTTAATTTGGTGGCCAGGCGATAAACATAAGGTCTAAAGCCTACACCTTGAACGAGTCCGAAAACTTTAAGCTGTAATCGTTGCATAGATGTAATTCCTAGGTTCCGCCATTGTTGTATTAATGAGTCAAGCTCTAAAACTTCACGGTACGATTGTTATACGCGGAATCCGTCATTGCGAGCCAGTGAGCGCGGCGAACAAGGCGTGGCAATCCAGCGTTTGAATGATGACTATAAACTTCATGCATCGTGAAACTTATAAAGCACTAGATCTTATAGATCTATTCGTTTTATGATACATCAGGTTCATTTTCATTACCAAAACGATGGATTGCCGCGCTGCACTCATCTAGTTTCGTGCAGTTTAATCATTCAGTCGTTGTTACCGTTCACAGTCTTTATTATACATCCAGTGCTCGTTTGCTCGCAATGACGGATTCCGCGGGTAACAACCGTATCGTGAAATTTTAGAATTCGTTGAGACTCTCTAAGTTCATGATGGTTTCTCCGATCGCAATGACGGTGGGTCACGCTGTGCTAACTTTAAGTTGTAATCTTTTTATTATGAGCTTCTAGTAACCAATCACACCATGGTGCTATGCCTTGGTGTGTAGTCGCCGAGGTTTGTAATACTGCAATATGTGGGTTAACACGTTTAGCATATTCTATGCATTGTTCTACGTTGAAAGAAACATAGGGCAACAAGTCAATCTTATTGATTATCATTAAACTGGCTTCGGCAAACATATGTGGATACTTCAAAGGTTTATCATCGCCTTCAGTAACCGACAATATCACTATCTTTGCTTTTTCACCTAAATCAAACAAAGCAGGGCAAACCAAATTGCCTACGTTTTCTATGAATAATACGCTGTTGTTGCTAAGCGCTAAATCGCCTAAGGCATGGCCTATGCGATGCGCATCTAAATGACAGGCCTTGCCGGTATTGATTTGTAATACGGGTACACCTGTTTCAGCGATACGTTTGGCATCTAAATCCGTTTGTTGATCCCCTTCGATAACGCTGATCGCGCAGCGTTGTTTTAATGCGCGTATGGTTTCTATTAATAAAGTCGTTTTGCCAGAACCAGGGCTAGACATGAGATTTAAAGCGACAATATGATTTTTGGCGAAATAAGCGCGGTTTTGATCGGCAAAGCGTTGATTTTCCCCTAAAATATCTTGCTCAATCTGAATGATTCTAGAATCGTGCGCATGATCGTGTTCATGCTCATGGGTATGTTCATGATCGTGTCCGCAACCGCAATATCCACACATTATATTGTCTCCATTCTGATAACCCGGAAGACTTTACCCTGCGTGATAGTATAATTATACTGGCCACAAATAGAACAGGGCGCTAATAGAGAGCTTAGTGTAACATTTTTATCGCAGTTATGGCAGAGCGCCTGTCCGGCTTGAGTCTTAATCTTGAGTGTGGCATCCTTGGCCAAGCTGTGGGTAGCGGCAATGGGGAAGCTAAAACGGATGGCATCTAAGTCTATGCCTGCCAATTCACCTATCTCCAGCCATACAGTTTTAATGCGGGTAATAGGTGGCGAGGCACTATTGGCGGTTTGCTCCAATATGCGGATAAGGTTAAAACACAGTGTGAGTTCATGCATAAGACATCGATTTTATTTTAAAGAGGGTAGTTTATAATGGAACAAAGACAAATGCAAAAATCGATTCCACTCTATACCTTAATCATATTGGTGTCTTTTGCCTCCGTAGCGTCGGTATTATTTACCCCAGGACTACCACAATTACAAAGCCAATTTCAAATCAGCACGGCTAGCACACAACTCACGGTTTCTCTGTTTTTGCTGGGTTACACTATAGGTCCCTTGATCTATGCTCCTTTGGCCAATCGTTATGGCCGCAAAAATACGTTATATGCGGGTATCAGCGTTGCTTTCATTAGCTCCTTATTGTGCGCACTCGCACCTTTTATAGGCGGTTTCACTGTTTTTCTAGTAGCTAGATTCCTGTCAGCATTGGGTGCGAGTGCGGGTTTAACCATAGCCTTTACCCTGATCAGCGATGTATTTACAGACAGGCAAGAGCGTGGCAGAGTGATTGCCTATAGCACGCTTGCCTTTGCTATTATGCCCGGATTGGCGATTTATGTAGGTGGTCTATTGGTGTCGTATTGGAATTGGCCCAGTTGTTTTTACTTCTACATGATCTATTGCGTGTTGGTGGCTTTTCTAGTATCGCGTTTACCCGAAACAAAACCAATGCATACTGAAGCAGTCAGTCTTAAAAAAATGTTGTGCGACTATTATCAGGTGGCTCGTAGTGGTAAGTTATGGATATATTCTATTATTTGGGGTATTACGACGGGTATTATTTTTACCTTTTCAGCTATAGCACCTATTGTGGGGGCAAAGCTTTTCAATCTTTCTGCGGATGCTTTTGGCACTTACAGTTTATGTGTGTTTACAGGCTTGGCCGTAGGTAATATTCTATCGGCAAAATTGGTAACCTGGTTTAGCCTTAGAAAGATAATCATTGCAGGTATTATAGTATCATTGAGTAGTGCAATACTTTTATTTTTGACTACGTTAAGCGGCCACTTGAGCGTAGTGTCTCTATTTTTATGGACGACGTTATTATTTTTAGGTTTACCGGCTATTTTTTGCAATGCACTTGCGTTAGCCACGGAACAATCTAGCGATACAGCCATTGCCTCGTCTTTGATAACCAGCATTGATTTATTGGTGGCTATTATAGTACTTTCCTTGATGGGACTGATGATATATTCTCTGGCAGCGACGATGAGCGGCTTATTTGTGGTAATGATGATTACAATAGCGTTGCTGTTTTATTGGGTAAGGCGGCGTTAATTCTGCGCCAACTCCTGTAGCCATTGATAGACAGCACAAAAAAGATTGCATAGAGTACACTGGAAAGATACAGCCCTAGATGTATAAAATAAACTATAAATATAACATCAGCAATGACCCATAATACCCAATGTTCTATTACTTTTCTGCCCATGAGATATAAAGCAACGATACTCAGTGTAGCGCTGGCAGAATCCATGATGACATTGGTTTCGGGCGTTTTGGTAAAATGAGTTATGATCCAAAAGGTCATGATTTCTATCACAATAGACAACAGCAATAACAAAATAGCTTGTTTAAGTTCAATATGCGTTATTTTTCGAGTATTTTCTTTTTTGTTCCAGAAATACCAGCCATAGAGGCTTTGTGCTAAAAACACAAATTGTAGAGTAAAATTAGCATAGGACGACTGAGTGAGAAATAAAACAGCATAAGCACTTACACCGATAATGCTCATAGGCCAGCATAACTTATTGTTTTTCACACAAAAATAGACCGAGAACAAGCTGAATATGACGGCAATAATTTCTGTTATGGACATGCTAAACCTTCTTGAAACAATTGAAAACGCATTGATTGGTCTTATAACAGGTTTATGGTTTAAATGATAGTGTATTCATATCCATCTATACTTTCTCAGCTCGATGATATCCGCGGTTGTGTCGTTTGAGCTCAATGCTGGCCGAGGCTGGTTACTTGACCTCTCTACGCTTATCCAGTCGATCCATCAAGTCTGGTCTAAAAGATAATTCCTCAACCGGAGGTTCTTCAACATGGGGAATGCTGCGGCTACCATTGCAATCAATTCTAGTGATATGAAAACTTACATCGACTGTATTTGTCAGTGTTTCAGCAAGGTTATCAATAAAATTTCGCAATGCGGGCATTTGCATATGTGCTTTAAAAGCACGGTAGTTTGAAAACTTCTCAACTAGAGTAATCCGCTGTGGGTTATCAATGTTTTGTAGCAATTCACAATACTCGCAGCCCGGCTCTGCACGGGATTCTGCGTAGACTGCTTCATAAGCATCGATTAGTTCTTCCACTTTTCCTGTTTTAGCAATCATTTTTACGTGTGCGGTAATTTTTATTTGGTTCTCGTCTTGCATAGTCATCGGTTATCTCCGTTAAAGAAAATATAAACTTAGTTTAGCATATTATTGCGATATTCTGGCAAACCATCAGAAATCACCGGAGAATATTCCCTCTTTGCGATCATTCTGACAATAAGCGCTGCGGGTTTAGCGAGTAGTATGGTTATGATTATTTTAATGGCAAAAGTAGATGTTATTTGTTGCACTATGTCATGAAAGGTCAGTGTTCCCGCATAAATAATCAATGATGCCACCAATGAGAAAGAAAGTTCGCCGATCGCAGAGGATATGATACTTCTGATCCAAAAAGAATCCCCCTTTAAAAATTTTTTACACCAGGTTAGGATGAAGACATTCGCGTAATCACTCGTGTAAAAAGCAAGCGAGTACGCTACTGTAATCGAGAGGCCATGCCCAAAGACATAGTTGAATGTGGACAAATTCGGAATGCCGGGTTTTACAGGCGCTTTCAATGAAAGATATGCGATAAGGTTAAACAATGTAATACAAACAACATTATTAAAAATCATTTTTTTTGCGGCTCTATAGCCATGTACTTCAGCTATAATGTCAGCAAAAAAATAAATAAATGGAAATGCAAATATACCACCGGGGCATATAAACGGACCTATCTCTATTACTCTATAAGAAAATAACATTGAAAAAATAAGCGTTGTAACTGACAGCATGGATAGCAGGTTTAAGCTATTAAATGATGTATCTGCATCTTTTTGCATAAAGTTTCCTGATGGATTTTCTTTGAGAAATAACGAACTTAATATCATTTTGCCAATGGTATGATTGGCTGTCAAGGCCGCCTAGTGACACAGTGGACATGGACTGAATTCTGTCTTGTTCCAATACGAATTTTCGTTTATAATATCGTATAATTGGCTGGTCTGATTCATAACTTTTTATCAGTGAATGACAAGATATTTAAAGGATTGTTGTGTATAGAGAAGTTTTTGCGACAGAATAAAAATTAGAGGTAAAAAATGGTAATATCTCCAGTTGGAATAGTTACAATTTTCAACACTGATACCGAAGTATGCGTAAAAGCCGTACCGTTTTGGGTCACTGCCGCTAGACTTGTAGGCAAGGTCTCTGCGGCATGCGTAAAAGCCTTAAAGAAATCGGTCCTGATTGTTGAACTTGTAGGTGATGTTCCCGCAGAAAGTGTAGGAGCCTTACCGACTTGGGTCACTACTGTTAGACTTAATGGCAACGTTCCTGCAAAAAGTGTAGGAGCCTTACCGGCTTGGGTCACAACTGTTGTACTTGTAGGCAATGTTCCCGCAGAAAGTGAAACTTCTTACGGATTAGATGTATTGGCTTATGCTATTGCTGTTAGAGTCAATGATGAGGAAAGACGCATAATAATAAGCGATCCACCGCCACCGAAAAGGTGTAGAATCGACGGCACATATCCAAATAATTTTACTAATTACACACCGTCATACTTTGCTCCAGCTAATTCATATACTGCCCCTAAGCAGTCAATCCCTTTTTCTTTCTTCGACGAGCAAAGCTGGCAGCCCCCATATGAACCATTTTACTCAAAACAGATGACTAGGAGTTAATATGATGCACACGTTTTTGAGCGCCAATTTATGAAACAAAAACTGATTGCTTATGCCCAATTGATGCGTTTACATAAACCGGTGGGAATTTTACTGCTGCTGTGGCCGACTTGGTGGGCTTTGTGGCTAGCGGCTATGGGTCTGCCTACTCTCAAAAATTGGTTTATTTTTACCTTAGGCGTCATTGTAATGCGCAGTGCTGGCTGTGTGGTCAATGATTTAGCTGACAGAGACCTTGATGGTTTGGTGAAGAGAACGCGCGATAGGCCTTTAGTGACGGGCAGTGTTACGCCGGTTGAGGCATGGGTATTATTAGCAATTCTATGTACCATAGGTTTAATCCTAGTATTATGTTTGAATTTAGCCGCATTTTTATGGGCTTGCTTGGCTCTAACTCTAACTTTGATTTATCCACTCACCAAACGCTTTTTCCCCATGCCGCAAGCCATATTAGGTTTGGGCTGGTATTTGGCTATACCTATGGCTTTTGCGGCACAAGCGAATAAAGTCAGTGCAATAACCTTGTGGTTGTATTTAGGTGCGGTGGCGTGGACCATTGCCTACGATACTTGGTATGCCATGGTCGATCGAGACGATGATGTTAAAATCGGTATACGTTCTAGCGCTATTTTATTTGGCCGTTACGATAGGTTGTGGGTGGCAGTCTTTCAGTTGTTTAGTTTAGGGGCGTGGTTTTATGTAGGGATCTTGGCGCAATTGCAGTGGCTTTATTTTCTAGCCTGGATTGTGTGCGGCGGTTTTTTTGTGTATCAACAGATATTAGCCTATCGTTGCGAGCCCAAACGTTGTTTTCAAGCTTTTCTGAATAATCAGTGGTTGGGGTTAGTGCTGTTTTTGGGAATATGGTTTGGGCTTTATTGAAATGAAAATGTGAGCTTTGATTTAACTCATTAAACGTGAGTCAAAGCTTTGTTATCCTAGACCAAAGGTCGAGGATGACGACGCTCTAATTTATAACTGCTCCCAGCATTGCTTTTGTATCTTCAATTAGGCACCACTAAAATCTGCATGGTATTCGTTCCACCCAACACGCCTATGCGCTGTCCTTTAGTGAGTATAACGGTATCACCAGTCTTTAAAAAATCATGTTGTAGTAAATAGTGTAAAGCATGACGTTCTATATGATCCAGATCTTCATGCACCATACTAAAATGTATAGGCACGACACCACGATACAAAGCCATTTTACGTAAGCTTTTCATATGCGGAGATAATCCTAAAATAACAATCCCAGAGCGTATGCGCGACATCCACAGCGTAGTAGCGCCGCTTTCGGTTAAACAGACTATGGCTTTAGGCGATAAATGATTTGCAGTGTACATTGCCGCCATGGCGATGGCTTCATCGGTATGCGAAAATTTCTTATCTAAACGATGATGCGATACCTGGGTTCTAGGGTGTTGCTCTGCGCCCAAACAAATTCTAGACATGGCTTCGACTACACGTACGGGGTCATCGCCATTAGAGGTTTCAGCCGATAACATCACGGCATCGGTGCCATCCAACACGGCATTGGCCACATCCATGACTTCAGCGCGTGTAGGAATGGGGCTATGGATCATCGATTCCATCATTTGAGTGGCGGTGATAACAACTTTGTTTTTAGCGCGCGCCTGACTGATTAATTGTTTTTGTATAGCGGGTAGGGCGGCATCGCCTATTTCTACACCCAAATCGCCGCGTGCTACCATAATGGCGTCGCTGGCTTCGATAATGCCGTCTATATGATCTAAAGCCTCGCGGCGTTCTATTTTGGCAATAACGGCAGCATGTCCTTTCATAGCAGCAATATGTTTTCTAGCCGCAAGAATATCCTCGGCCGAACGTGGAAATGAAATGGCAATATAATCTACGTCCAAACTCAAAGCAATACGCATATCTTCTTTATCTTTCGCAGTAAAAGATTCGGCCGACAAACCACCACCTAAGCGGTTAATGCCTTTGTGATCGGAAATAGTACCGCCATTGATCACGTGACAATGAATTTGAGCACCCTTTACGTCTAATACTTTGAAACTCAAGCGGCCATCGTCTACTAATAAAGTATCATCCGCTTTGACATCTTTGGGTAAATCTTTATAAGTCAGGCCTACGCTATGCGCTGTACCTGCATCGTCAGCGAGTGATGCATCGAAGGTAAATAGATCATTGTCTTTCAGGACTAGAGATCCTTTTTTAAAACCACCTATGCGGATCTTTGGTCCTTGTAAATCGGCAATAATGGAGATTATTCTTTTTTGTTCGGCAGCAATGCGGCGGATGTGAGCAACGCGAGTGCTGTGATCGTCTGCAGTACCATGCGAGAAGTTTAAGCGCACCGCGTCTACGCCAGCGGCGATCAAACGCGTTAATACGGTAAGATCATCAGTGGCTGGGCCTAGAGTAGCGATAATTTTAGTTCTGCGCATAATTTATCCTTGTAGTATAATTATTTAATCCCTCAGTACCGTCATTGCGAGACCACGAGCGCCAGCGAGTGGTCGTGGCAATCCAGGAAAATACTGGATTTATACACGTCACAGTGCTTTATTGAGTCTCATTGCACATGTCGTTCATTTTCATTACTAGAATGATGGATTGCCGCGCCTGTTCGCTGCGCTCACTGGCTCGCAATGACGAGCTCCGCAGACTACAACGTACGGTGCAACTTTATAGTTCTAACGCATCAATCTTCTATATTACGATCGCTCTTGCAACAATTCAATCGCGGGCAAACTCTTACCTTCTAGGTATTCCAAGAAAGCGCCGCCACCGGTAGAAATATAGCTTATTTTATCGTTTAAATGATAATTTTCAATAGCAGATAGCGTTTCGCCACCACCGGCTAAACTAAAAGCAGAGCTAGCAGCGATGCTTTCTGCAATGCTTTTTGTGCCTGCAGCAAATGCCGGATATTCAAATACACCCACAGGGCCATTCCAAACGATGGTGCGTGCCTTAGCAATATAGGATTGATACAAGGCTATAGTTTTAGGCCCTATATCTAAAATTTTATCTTCAGGTTTTATTTCATCTAAATTTTTAATAACCGCTTTGGCTGTAGCCGCTAATTCTGTAGCGACGACTACATCGATGGGCAATAAAATCTTAGGGGATAATAATTTTTTCGCGAGTGGTACTAAGTCAGGTTCATACAAAGAGCTGCCCACGGCATGACCCAGTGCTGCTAAAAAAGTATTGGCTATACCGCCGCCTACGATTAGGTGATCAACTTTGGCCAACAATGTTTCTAATACCGTTAATTTAGTTGAAACCTTAGCGCCACCTACAATGGCTAAAAAAGGTCTTTCTATGGTGAGTAGGGCGCGATCCAATGCTTGAACCTCGGCACATAATAAAGGACCTGCACAAGCTGCTTTTGCCTTAGTTAAAGCACCATAAGTAGAAGCTTGCGCACGATGAGCACACGCAAACGCATCCATTACATATACATCGCCTAGATCAGCCAATTGCTTACTTAAAATTTCATCGTTGGCCGTTTCACCTAAGCTAAAGCGTATGTTTTCGCACAGTGCAATTTGACCAGGACTGATCGTAAAACCATGGTGCCAATCTTTAATTAAAGTGACGTGGCGTTTTAAATAATGACTAAGGCGCTCAGCTATAGGGGCTAACGTATAGGCTTCATCATAAACCCCTTCTTGAGGACGGCCCAGATGTGAAATTAAAATTACCGCAGCACCTTTATCCAGGGCATATTTAATCGTCGGTAAAGCCGCTAAGATGCGTGCATCATTGACTATACGACCATCTTTCATGGGCACATTAAAATCTTCGCGTATGACGACGCGTTTATTTTTAATTTCTAAGTTTTCTAGGCTCTTTAATTTAGACATGATTATTTCCTTGTTAAGCATTCATCATGGCAATGGAAGTATCCAACATGCGGCAACAAAAACCCCATTCGTTGTCATACCAAGCCAATACTTTAGCTTGTTTGCCGATAACGCGTGTTTGTGTGGCATCAAAAACAGACGAAGCCGAAGTATGGTTAAAATCAATCGAAACTAGAGGTTCATCGTTGTACCATAAAATACCTTTGAGTGCTCCTTTAACAGAAGCTTCTTTCATCACCTTATTGATTTCTTCTACGGTTGTGTTACGTTTAGCATTGAAAGTTAGATCGACTAAAGATACATTCATGATAGGTACGCGTATGGCCAAGCCATCTAAACAACCCTTTAATTCAGGTAACACTAAGCCAATGGCAGCGGCGGCACCGGTTTTAGTCGGGATCATGGAGGCGCTTACTGCACGCGCGCGATGTAAATCTTTATGGCCTGCATCCAACAAAGATTGGTCATTGGTCATAGCGTGAATGGTGGTCATCAAACCTTGTTCAATGCCTATGCTATCGTGCAAAACTTTAACCACGGGTGCCAAGCAATTGGTGGTGCAAGAAGCGTTAGAAACGATAGCATCTGTTTTCTTTAAAACTTGATGGTTAACACCATAAACAATAGTCGCATCGGCATTTTTGGCTGGTGCTGAAATTAAAACTTTACGCGCACCAGCGCTTAGGTGTTGTGCTGCCATATCACGGTCAGTAAAATGGCCGGTACATTCGTAAACGATGTCGATATTGAGTTCTTTCCATGGCAATTCGCTGGCATTTCTATTGGCTAAGCAAATAATTTTGTGGCCATTCACTACCAGCTGTTCTCCTTCGACACGCACTTCTGCGGCAAAACGGCCGTGTGTGGAATCATAGCGCAGCAAATGCGCGTTGGTTTCTATGGGACTGGTATCGTTGATAGCGACCACGATGATGTCATTTTCTTTTTTCATTTCATAAATGGCGCGCAAACAATTACGACCGATGCGACCAAAGCCATTAATAGCTATACGTAGGGTCATTACAATTCCTCCGACAATAAAAGATTAATTTGAGCGATAATATTATCCGTGGTAAATCCAAAATACTTAAAGGCGTCCGCTGCTGGTGCGGATACACCAAATTCGTCTAATCCTAAGACCCGTCCTTTTAATCCTACATAACGATACCAAAATGCACTGGAGCCCGCTTCTATGGCCAAGCGACGCAATGCCTTGCGTGGCAATACGCTTTCTTTGTATTCAGCGCTTTGTGCTTCGAAGTAATCGGCTGAAGGCATGGAAACAACGCGCACGCTTACGCCTTGTTGTTGCAAGGTTTTAGCGGCGTTGACGGCTAAAATGACTTCTGAACCAGTGGCGATTAAAATCACCGAAGGAAAAGCACTGCTGTCAAAAACAACATAAGCACCGCGTTCTACTTTGGCCAACATTTCAGGACTGCGTTCTAGAGTGGGCAGTGCCTGTCTGGATAACAGCAGACTAGTAGGACCATCTTTGCGTTGCAAAGCCATTTTCCATGCTACCGCCGTTTCGACTTCATCTGCAGGACGCCAGGTAGACATATGCGGTGTGATACGCAACATGGTTGCGTGTTCGACAGGTTGATGCGTAGGACCATCTTCGCCTAAGCCCAAGGAATCGTGCGTATAAACGTAAATGACTTGCTGACGCATCAGGGCCGATAAACGCACTGCATTACGTGCATAATCTAAAAACGTTAAAAAAGTGCCTACATAAGGAATAAAACCACCGTGCAAGGCAATGCCATTGGCGATGGCGCTCATGGCAAATTCGCGTACGCCAAAGTGTATGTAATTTCCTGCAGGTTTTTCGGCCGTTAAACTAGTGCTGCCTTGCCACCACGTTAAATTGGATTCGGTTAAATCAGCGGAGCCGCCTATTAAACTAGGCCACAAAGGACCATATGCATTGAGCGCATTTAAAGATGCTTTACGCGTAGCAACTTTATTAGCGTTTTCTTGGCAAGCGTGTATATAGGCATCACTTTGTTCTGACCAATTGGCATTCGGCGTTCTATGATAGCGTTGAGTTAACTCTTTGGCTTCAGCTGTAAATTCTTTTTCATACAGCGACCAAAGATCTTGCCATTCTTTTTGCAAGCTATCACCTTGGGTGCGTGCATCCCAGGCTTGATACAGTTCTTCAGGAATCACAAAAGGGGCATAAGACCAACGCAGCTTTTCACGGGCCAAGGCAATTTCTTCAGAGCCTAAAGGTGAGCCATGTGCTTTGGCGGTATTGGCCAAGCGTGGCGCACCAAAACCAATCGTGGTTTTGCAACAGATTAAAGTAGGTTTATCTTTTTCCGCTTGTGCTTCGCGTAGTGCGCGGCGTATGGCTTCGGGATTGTGGCCGTCTACGTCGGGGATTACATGCCAATGATACGCTTCAAAACGACGCGGTGTGTCATCACGAAACCAATCGTGCACCGGACCGTCGATGGAAATACCATTGTCATCCCAAAAGGCAATCAACTTGCCTAAGCCTAAGGCGCCTGCCAATGAAGAGGCTTCGTGCGAAATGCCTTCCATCAAACAGCCATCGCCTAGAAATACATAGGTGTGATGGTCGATAAGGTTAAACCCGGGGCGGTTATAAATACTGGCTAAATTCTTTTCAGCTAAGGCCATACCGACGGCATTGGCCAAACCTTGACCTAAAGGACCGGTAGTCGTTTCTACACCGGGTGTTAAACCATGTTCAGGGTGTCCGGGTGTCTTGGAATGCAATTGGCGGAAGGCTTTTAGATCATCAATAGTGAGGTCATAACCCGTCAAATGTAATAAAGCATATTGCAGCATAGAGCCATGGCCGTTGGACAGTACAAAACGGTCACGATTTAACCAATTTGGGTCGTTAGGGTTATGTTTTAGGAAGTCTTTCCATAACACAGTGGCGATATCGGCCATGCCCATAGGCATACCGGGATGCCCAGATTGGGCTTGTTCCACGGCATCCATGCTGAGGGCGCGAATGGCATTGGCCATTTCATCATACGATATCATGGTAAAGTTGCTCCGGTTACTTGCAGGCAGCCATTGTCGCTTATTTGGGGTTTAGATTCAAGGTTGGGTATTATTTGGCAAATAGCCCAAGCACTTAGTTTTGTCTAGAATTGGGGGGCAATTTTAGACAAATTTACCTAAAATTGCCCCCCAATTCTAGGCATTCCTTTGTCATCCTCGACGAAGTCATCGATTCAAGTTTTTTCTGGATCCCCGACTGCGGCTAGAGCCTGTATTCGGTGCTTCGGGTAGTAACAACGTTGCGCTACAATGGGTCATCTGCAAATTTTTTAATGCGTTCTATATCGCTTTTTCCAATGACCGTCAAATACGAAGGAATATCGCCCGTTCCAAAAGCCTCACCCGATAGTAAGTATAAATGTTGATATCCCCGCGCATGCAATTCTTTGGCTACGTCTAAACCTTTTAAATCAGAAGTGGCGTAATGATTATCTAGAAAAATTTTAACGTCTTTGGGATATTTATCTACATTATTTAGAAAATTCTCCGGGTCACGGTATTCTTCTGTGTTTTGAGTAGAAAAAATATGCAACACTAACATATTGACGAAGGTTCTATCATCGTCCACAATAACCGCGTCGATTTTTTCTGCTTCAACATTTTCTGTGCTTTGCTCATCAATCCCAGTGATTTTAATCAAGATTTCAGAAGCCAATTGTTTAGGTAAAATTTGTGTGCCAATTTTCGCCGCCTGTGCTTGGATCAAGGAGTCAGCATAATGGCTGGTGACCAACATAGATCGCTTTATTTTACTCTGGGAAATGATGTGCAAACCATTTAATTCTTGCGCCAGCAATTCATAGTCCGATAGTAGAAAAATACTGTCTTTTTCAGTGGGTGCCAAAGCTTGGATAAAGTCCAAAGCTTCTTGTCCCTGTTCGAAATGTTTAAGTTGTATCGATTTATGTTCATTTAAAATGCCTTCAAACCTAGCCCGCCACGCGCCGTGTATGGAGGTGTCATCGTCTAAAATAATGACCGTATCATTTCCTCTTAGCACTATTTGTTCTGCAATCCAATGGGATGCTGTGACTCTAGGAAAAGTCAGTGTAATAGTAGTACCTTTACCGAGTTCGGAAGTGATATGCATTTCTCCTTGGTTACGTTCTAAGGTTTCCCAAACTTGGGTTAGCCCTATACCGTGCCCCGATTTTTTACCCTCGGTTACAGCAATTTTACGCATGATTTTGCCAATTAATTCTGGTGACATGCCTTTGCCCATATCTTGAATGATAATCTTGACCCACTCATTATCTGCTTCTAGTTGTAAATCTACTTTTCCAACTTGGCCATCCAAAGCATCCACCGAATTATTGATGAGATTAGACAACATGCGTTTAAATGCACTAGGTTGTGTTTTAATAAACGCAAAATGGGTATTGGGTTCAAAGTGACAATTAAATTTAACATCCAGTTTTTCGTATTGGTATTTTTTGGCGCTTAAGGTTTCCAATAAAACAGTGGATACTAAAATAGCATGGCGGTCTTCGAATTCGGCATTTTCAGCCGTTTCTTTTTTCTGGTATTGATGCAATAAATGGTTGGCAATATCGCCTATGCTTATGGCCGCTTCTCTTAATGCGATGCGATTGGCCTCTGGCAGTTGTGAGCAGTCTTTGACGATCATCAGTAAGCTTGCTAATGGAGAACGTATATCATGGGCCACTTGGTTGGCTATTTTAGTGAATTTTTCTTGTTGTTTTTCTATAGCTTTATGTTTTTCGCTTTCAACACGTAGATTTTCAGCTTCTTTCCTATCTGTAATCTCTATTGCAGTGCAGATAGTTCCTACCACATCACCTTTGTTGCCAAATAATGGCGCTCGGACTGTTTCATAGTACCTAAATTTACCAGTTGCTACATCTACAATTTTTTCTTCTATTTTTATAGGAGTATTGTTTTTTAAGACCATTCTAACAATATCAGTTAATTTATAAGCAATCTCTTTAGGATAATAATCATAATATGTTTTGCCAATGAGTACTTCTTTTATGCTCGTTCCACTACTGCCTATAGCTTCCAGACATAAGTCATTACCTCCTAAAATTATGTAATTCATATCTAACCAGTAAATTGGAATAGGCATCAATGGGGCGATGCGGTCTAATTCTTCAAATATTTTATCTCTTTTAAACATTAACTTTTTCTTCCCTGTCATTTTTAACTATGTAGGATAACATGTCGCTAGTAATATTTGGCCATTCTAAGTTTAGCTGCTTTAATATGTGATTTGTTTTATCTTGAAAAATAACTGTTTTAGCTAGGTTATTTATATTGGGTCGTAGCCATCCTTGGTGCAGCATAAATAACTCGATTTGATTCGGATTATCGCTATGTTTTAGTTTTATTAAAACATCATCAATAAATTCAGAGAAGGATATTTGTTTGAAATTAGCTCTAATCTGATGAAGTAGCGTATATAGATTAGATTTTTCCGGATTAAATACATGGTAGATTTGATTATATAGATTTTTTTGATTAAATAATGTTACAATTGCCGCTGCGGTAGAGTCAACGGGAGAAATTTCCGTCTCGGATAATTCTTGAGAAATTATATTTAATTCCAATATAGTTTTGACACATTGAAAAAAGGCATTATCTTCTATATTTTCTTGAGCTTTATGGGTTACTGAATTAATAGCAATATTACCTATACGGTAGATGTTAGTTTTAACCCCGTACTCTCTATATTTAAGGGTAACTTCTTCTCCTTCATATTTAGTTTTGGTGTAAATATTGTCTAAATTAGCATGAGCTCTATCTATAATATTCTCAGTAAAAATATTATAATTTTGATTTGAAATACGTGTATTTGCAAATACACCTATGGTAGAAACATAATGAAAGTCTTTAAGGGTTGTTTTAGCCAGCTCAAGTAGATTAATCGTTGATTGCACATTGGCCCGATAGAAATCGCTATACTCCCCATAATGTTTAACTAAAGCTGCACAATGAATAATGCCGTCAACATTAGCGACTAAATCTTGATATGTCAATTCATCCAACCCTAGATTAACTTGCGCAATATCGGCTTTTAAAAAAACCAATCTATCTTTGTGGTTATCTAGATTTACGCCAAAATAATATTTAAATTTATTGTTAATTCGTTCATAAGCAGTTATATTTGATGCATGATGCCCAGTGGCCCTTACTAATAAGTATATCGTATGATTTGTTTCTATCAATAGTTGATGCAAAACATGACACCCCAAATAGCCTGTAGCCCCAGTTAATAATATTGTGCAGGCAGATTTGGTTTTATTTTCAAATTGAAATAGTTTAGCTTGTGCCTGATATTGAACTCGCGCCTGTTCTATTGTTATATTATTCGCTTCTTTGTCAGAATCTAATTTTGAATAGAGTGATTTAACTTCTTCAAGTTTATCCGCTAAATTCAAGTTGGTGGTTGAAGCAAATTCAGAAAATTCAGCGAGTTTGGCCGGGGTCTTAAATTCAAATATATTATTTAAAGTAACGTTAAAATAACGTTGTAATTTGAATAATAATCGTATGGCCAATATAGAGTTACCACCTAATTTAAAAAAATTATCATTGATCCCAATTTGGTCGGTTGTTAGCCCTAAAGCATCAGCATAAATTGCACATATTTTTTGTTCTGATTCATTTCTTGGCGCTACATAATCATCTGTATTAGCGATAAATTGCGCTGGGGGGAGCGCTTTTATATCTAATTTACCATTGCCAGTTAATGGAAATTGCTCCAGCCAAACTAAAGCATTTGGGGCCATATATTCAGGCAGTTCTAATGCTAAATATGTTAGGATTAAATTTTCATCTAATTTAGCAGCAGATATATAATAAGCGACTAAATATTGCTTAAGTCTACCTATAATGTCAGTTTGCTCTTGATATAACACCACGGCTTGTTTTATCCCAGGATAATTAGATAATTTAGTTTCTATCTCACTTAACTCTATTCTTAAGCCATTTATTTTTATCTGATTGTCCTTGCGCTCTATGTATTCAATATTTCCATCGGGTAAATAACGAACTAAATCACCCGTTTTATATAATCTATCATTTTCGTTAAGTTGCTTTTCTTTTTTGGTTTGAAATGGGTTAGGTATGAATTTCTCAGCAGTTAATTGTGGTAAATTTAAATACCCTCTGGCTAAGCCAGCACCACCAATATATAATTCCCCGATAGCACCAATGGGTAGGGGGCTTAAACACTGGTCTAGAATATATAATGTGGATTTATCCAGTGGATAACCTATTGTAGCAAGTTTTTCATGAGTTACTAGCCGATTTTTAAAATCAGTAATGTCGTAACTGACTTCTCCTGCTTCCGTTGGACCATAATAGTTGATATATTTTATATGGTCATTTTTATCAATGAGTGATTTTTTAAACTTCTCTCCACTCACATTTATTGTTTCTAATTTAGTAAATACACTTTCTTTATTAGGATAGTTATCTATTACTTCTAATTGACTCGGAACGAAATGACAAACAGTGATATTATTTTCTGTAATCAAATTATTAATTTCAGCCACATCAAAAACTGATTTTGTAATATAAAGCGATGCTCCAGATAGTAGGGTCGTAAACATATCAGAGAAAGACACATCAAAAGTATAATTTGTTTTAAACAGATACTTATCTTTGCTATTTATGCCGCTTTTTTCTATCATAGACAGGATTCTAATGGAGGCACTGTAATGTTCTATCATGACCCCTTTGGGATTACCGGTAGTGCCGCTAGTATACATGACATAAGCTAAATTCTTACTGGTTATATTTGATTCAGGATTGTTTTCTATCTGTTGTTTTAATTTATGTTGTGTATCATAGTTATCCAGAGCCAAGATATTGGTATAATAATTGGACATAGGCTTAGCGGACATATTATCGTAGTAGCAATCATTTGTGATAACTAATTTTGCTTTTATATCTTCTAATATATAGCAAATTCTTTTTTCAGGATACGTTGGATCTATAGGTACGTAAGCAGCACCAGCTTTCAGTACCCCTAATATAGCTATTAACATATGTTGACTTCGATTTAAGTGCAAAGCAATTAAATCATCCGCTTTAATATTGTAGTTAATTCTTAAATAATGAGCCAGTTGATTTGATTGCTTGTTTAATTCCGCATAGGTTAATGGAGTGTTTTCGTAAACGACAGCGATATTATTCGGTGTTTTGGCTGCTTGGACTTCAAATAATTCTTGGATAGTTTTGCTGGCGTTATAATACTCATTAGTTTTGTTGCTGTCATATACAATCTGGTTGTATTCCAACGCATTTAGCACGGAATATTCATTTATCAGCTTATTGGTTGTATTAACATTTAAATCGTCCAAAATAGTTAAAAACATTCGCTCATAATGATGTATAAACTTTGTTAAAATACCTTCATCGACCGTTAATGTATTATATCGCACCCTAAAATTCGGTATACCCTCCAACATTTCCAGTTCGAAAATAATTTTTACTGGCAAATCTATGTTAAAGTCAGAATTTATTTTAAGTGTTTTTGCGTCAAGAAAATTAAAAGCCATATTTTTTAGATTTGTTTGAGCAAACATGATAGTCAATAAATCATTATTTGCATTATGCATAATCTTATTTATCGGGTAATGGCTAGCATTGTGGTCCGTAGACCTGATTGATTGAATAAAGTCTTTATCTTGTTTAAATAAATCTATTATTGTCGTTGTAGCGTTAAATTCATAAATATTAATGTTTGTATTAACTTGTGCACCAGATATTAAAGGCATGCCGCCTTTAATCGCTATAGGATAACTAAGCCCAATTTTATCGCTTCCAGTATACTTGTGTAGTAATATGGCCAATATACATTTGCTATAACTATATACTGTAGCGCCAAATTTCTTGGTTGTGTTAATGAGGTTTTCAGTTATTTCGTGTGTAAAGTTAAACTTATATTCTTTAATATTACTTATATTGCTTTCAGATTTGGCCCATCTAAGATCAACAGGTTCAACATCATTTAAGTATCTTTCCCAAAAATGTTGATAAACACTATCAAATTTTTCTAATTGTTTCTCGAGCAAGTTAGTAGTATCTATTAGCATATTTTCTTGTTGTGGCATAGTATAAGCTAATTTATAGGAGGGGGAATTATAATAATTAGAGATTTCAGAGATTAGGGTATTGAATGAACCCCCGTCAATCAATAAATGATGCAGTACTAAGATAAATCTAAAATTTCCATCAGCTTCAGTAAATAAAGCAAATCTATATAAAGCGCTGGTTTCAATTTCAAATGGCATAGAGACATAATTTAAGATTTCCTCCTGGGTATGAGGAGATTTAAAATATTCAAGCTTGGGTATCTCTGTATTTTTTACCCAATATAACTCATTCTCTATCTGTGTTACATGACTATTTATAATTAAATAATCTGATGCAAATCGGGAAAGTGCATGCTCTAACTGATTTACATCTAAATTAGCAGATAAAACCTGATCAAATACTATATTGTACCGACTGCTATAAGGATCAAGTTTCCACTCATTGTAAAATATTGTATGATACGGCGATAACTTTATTTTGTACATTGTCACTTACTCTCAATATGTTTTTGCAACATTTAAATATACCCTTACTGTTCGGAAAGTCGAGCAAAAGATTCAGGGAGTAAATCGCCGTGTGCAAAATTGGGGGGTATGTGTTGCTCGATCTGTAATAGTTCTGCGGGAGAAAGATTCAAATCAGTGGCGTTAACGTTTTCTTCCAAATGCGCAACTTGTTTTGTGCCTGCAATAGCAACCACATTGTCTGCCTGATTTAAAACCCAGGCCAATGCAATCTGGCCAGGGGTTATGCCTCGACTATGCGCTATGTTTCTTAACACGGATATCATCTGCAAATTGTGCTGGATATTTTCAGATTGAAATCGCGGTAAGACTCTGCGCAAATCATCTTTTTCTAAAGTATCTATGTTCGCTATAGTTCCAGTAAAAAAACCTTTGCCCATAGGCCCATGCGCCACAAAACCGATGTTAAGAGATCGGCATAATGGAATAACTTCTGCTTCGGGTTTTCTGTGCCATAAAGAATATTCAGATTGAATCGCAGTTAAAGGATGAATGCTATGTGCTTTGGTAATGGTCTTTGCAGAAACTTCAGATAGACCTATATGACGTACTTTACCTTCTGCTACCAATTCAGATAAAGCGCCTACGCTATCTTCGATGGGTGTATTGGGGTCTACTCTATGTAAATAAAGTAGATCTAGGTAATCGACCTCTAGACGTTTTAAAGTTGCTACACACGCATCTTTAATATACTTTGGGTTTCCATTTACACCTAGGATTTCGCCAGTTTCAGAATTTTTTACTAGGCCACATTTGCTGGCAATTACAACTTTATCTCTAAAGCCTTTAATGGCGCCTGCCAACAATCGTTCATTATGCCCTAAGCCATAGCAATCTGCCGTATCAAAATGAGTTATTCCCAATTCGAAAGCTCGGTGTATTGTTTTAACGGATTCTAGGTCGTTGATTTTTCCATAGTATTCAGACATTCCCATACACCCTAATCCAAGATTAGAAAGCTGTAATTTTTTTATACCTAAAGTTTTGTTTTTCATAATAATTTCCACAAAGCGTAAAAGATATTTGTTTAACCGCTAATTATCTATACTCATTACCTTTCAACAGAGAAGGTGAATTAACCGTGTTGTTATATTTCGTAGAAAAATTCGGCCCACCTATGGTTAATCTACATGCATTTTTAAATATAATCATATCAATACTAACGGTACCCTGCTTTTATATCTGCCGAGTTTACACTAATTTCAGATTTTTATCTAGCAAGTCAGTTATGACAATCACACTGTGTTAATGTACAGTCCATGCTTTTCGCTTAATGAGCAGCTTGCGCAAGCTAATCATTGATCTATATACTTAGCGCCGCGTATGAGCTAACGCGGATCGGAGACATAGAGCTCAATTCAGAGGAGTACACACAGATGGTTGAAACAATATCCACCGCAAAGATAGATGTTTTTTCAGATGAAAAGCAGTTGGAGTATGAACAAAAATTAGAAACGGCTTCAGCCATAGTGGCGAGTATTGCTCACGAACTGAACACCCCATTCTCCGCTATAGGCATGGGGGTCAAAGGTGCAAAAGACTACTTTTTAGTGTTATTAGAAAATTATCAACTGGCAAAAAAGAATAACTTATCCGGCCTAAAATCCATTCCGCCTAAACATTTCGAAGTATTGTCTACTTTGTTTGATGATTTGCAGAGAGAAGTTGATTTTAGTAAGCTTTTTATAAAAATCCTCATTCAAAATATGAAACAGGATTTAACTCAACAAGACAGCATGAGTGAGCAAAAAATATATGTTTGTATAGAAGAAGCATTACGACAGTACCCTTTTGCGTATAGAGAGGAAAGTCTAGTCTATTGGGACTCCAAGCAGTGCTTTTCCTTTATTGGTTCTGATTTTCTCATTCGATATGTGTTATTTAATCTTTTAAAAAATTCATTTTACCAAATAGAAAAAGCGCATAAAGGACAGATTCATTTATGGCAAACTATGGAGCATAATGCCAATGTTTTACATTTCAAGGATACCGCTACGGGGATCCCTGCAGAAATGAAAAACAGATTATTTCAACCGTTTGCAAGTAACCGCCAGCATGGGATAGGCTTAGGATTAGCTTTCTGCAGAAAGGTCATGCGAGATCTGGGCGGAAACATTGAATGCCACTCTGTTGAAGGAGAATATACTGAATTTTTGCTCTATTTTCCGCCAATTAAGAAGATATAAGGTTTAGTTTTGCAAACGATACGCAGAAAAATATCTTCTTTTATATCCTAGGTATTTACTTTTGGATGATTGTCTAAAACTAACCCAACTCTGATTTTAAGAAGGCACTTTCTTTTTAAGTGCCTAAGCAAATAACCATTGTGTTCATGTTACAATTTCAAACGAAGATACGGTCTACTCTAAACACAGAGATATCAATAGCCCATAAAAACAAAGGAGTGATGGAATGTTTGTTATTAGATATGTACAATTTTTGGTTACAGCCATTGTTTTTGGTTTTCACTGGATAGTTCTACAGTTGACGAGTGTAACGCAAAGATCTATCTCGCAAAATGAAAGCGTATCTAGAAGTATTACCACAGACAATGAAGCGGATGAAGGGCCTTCAGTGATGATCGCATCTCCAGCTGTGGCGCTGTTGTTGTATGCGATTAGCGTCTTTGTGACTGGATCTATAGTGTCCAGAGGAATCGCAGCGCATAGAAAAGATTTACCAAGAGCACTATTCTACAAAAATGCCGGGGACTTTATAAGCAGGGAAGAGGCGTTTTTCTTTGCCATGGGCGTAGGGATAGCGGTAACTGAATTTTATCGTGCGCAAGAAAAGGATCCCCCTGAAGTTTTAGTTTTTGCTTTGACAACAATACCTTTGGAATTGTCGCTGAACTTATTTGCAGGTCTTTATAATCTTTGCGCACAAAGAAACAGACGGCCCCATTTTTTTTCACTGCTAAAAAACATTCTTTTACAAACGACGCTGCCCAGCGCTGCCACAGCATTGCTGACGTATCGTTTTTCATTCGATATCTTATACAAACGAGATTCTCTAGCCAATAAATGGTTATGGGTGGCTTTAGCGGGAGTGTTTGCGCATGTCCCTAGGGAAGTAGCCGCACTGCTCTTTACAAAAATAGTGGATGTATTATCTTCTTATTACAAACCAAATAGTGTTATTGAGATAGCAGATGAAGACTTACCACACATCAGCGAATCAGCGGATGATGAAGGATTTCGTACCGACGCTGAAATGTCGGAAACTGAAACAGAGGAATCACCATTATCTGTTTCAACTGATGAACCTAGGCGCAGTGACCCTATAGCAGGAAGTATTATACTCTGGTTATTGCCCGTTCCTATAATGGCGGCTGCACTTTGGTGTGCGGCAGCAAAAGCGTGTGAATTGACAGATCAATCACTTCGAAAGGACAAATTCAGTGAGTTAGCGCTGCCTTTATTGCTAAGTTCTATGGGTGCCACGATGGGAGTGGCGATAGTGAACCTTATATGGGGGCTGGCGGTGCGTACTGAGGTTCTATGGTCTAGACCGCTGAATAAAAAGAAAGAAGAGAAAGCTGACATGGTTATTCCAGCTTATTCTCCCTATAGAGCACGTGGTTTTCAGGAAGGTGAGGAACCTGCGCATCATAGATATTATACGAGATCCGATTCCCCCATTACTCTCACAGCTAGAGAAAAGCGACTTGAGTTTCAAAACAGACTATGCGAGCGAAAGCGTGAGGATGGAATTTCTATGATGACGAATCCGCATGGTTTAAATTATTATGAGGAAGCTCGAAATGATCTAGAAATAGCGGCTAAACTAGGAGATGCATTGGCTTGGTGTCTCTTGGGGTTGTTATATGAATATGGCTTAGGTGTTAGACCTTCTTTGAATGCGGCTTCATTTTGCTATGACCAAGCCAATGTCAATATAGATAAAAGTCATGCGCTGATTAAATTAGTGCATAGCGTAGGTTATTTACGACAATTAAAGAAAGAAGCGATTATCTATTTTGAATATG
>JAJYCX010000008.1 GCA_021778015.1 Pseudomonadota bacterium | reverse complement strand
TTGGATTTTTTCAACCTAATGTATCAGTATCAGCACATCGCTTAGACCAAGTGATAACTGAATTTAAAAATTTGTCATTCAGTAATAAAATACAATTTCGTAGACATTTTTTGGGCGGGAAAGAATTGTCAGGATGGAATGTGGGAAGATTGCATCCTGATATAAAACAATACTTGTTGCGCTTATTGTTAATTGAATATAAAGCGTTTGGTTCATATGATTTACACCATTTAAATACGGAGGCATTTAAAGATGCGGAAGTTTTAGATGCAAAAAATTTATTAGAACTATTACAAAAATATGGTAAAAATCTTACAAGTGCTGTGATTGTGACAACCTTTGATCCATACTCAGTACGAGGCTTCAAAGAACAATTAGAGGCTTGTGTAAACTTGACTCATTTAGAACTAAGGATTGTGTTAGGATCTAAACTCAATACGCCACAACCCAGCATTCCGAAGAAGGGTAGAATCACAGCTCTGCAATGTGCTTTTCCACAGTTACAATCATTAACCGTATCTGGTTTTACAATGGTAGATAAATTGATTCTGAAAACTCCTAAATTAAAGCGCTTAACCTTGCGTTCATTAGTTAATTTAGAGTCGGGCGAAATGATGGTGCGAAAGCTAGAGTCTATTGAATTATACGGTTGTTACAAAATAGACAAGGCTGCTTTTCAAGATATGTTTATGAGTAGGTTGTTGAATGAACAAAAAATGCCATTGATTCAGTTCGAAAACACAGGGATGCAGCGTACATTTTTTTATACGATGATAAGAGAAATGCTGCTTAATGAAGAGGATATGCAATCAAAAATTGCATTAGCATCACAGTTTACGGTAAGGCAGTGGCGAGCCTTGGAGTTGCTCTTTGCGGATGAATGCAAAAAGAAAGACTATACGCTGTCTTTAAGTGAGGTATTGGATAAGCAAGCGGTCTTGCAAGTACTTTATACGCACCCCGACTTTTACAGTGCTTTTGCTAGAGTCATGATCACAGCAATTAAAATACTATCTATGAGTTATCCCACACTTGAGCGCGTGAATATCTTAGTGGATGGAGCGGCCAAAGATATTTTTGAAGCTGCTCTTAGATTGGCTGATGATAAAACCTTAACTTTGGCTATAGTGTATAACGATAAACTTTTATATGAGCTATCGGGTAGTAAGATAGAGGTTAACCCCGCGGCGATATCGAAGTCAATGATGCGGATGTAACGATTTAGCTGCGCGCAGAGAGACGCTTAGTTGAGAATCTTTTGGAGGAAAGTTTGGCTTAGAGTCTGTCGCCTGAGGAGTTGCAGAGGAACTTGAAGGCTGAACTTGAGCAGGCACAATCTTTTTCGATAAAAAATGAGAGCTTGATTGATGGTATGACGTGAGATTTGGGTTGGTTTTTTTAGACTGTTGTCTGTTTTCTTCGGAGTTAAAAAGAGTCGAAAAACTATTAAAAAGACCTTTAGTTACTGCATTGTCTCCTTGCCGCGCTTGTGGATTTTTCCCCTTTTCATCGACGAGTAGGTTTTCTTGAAGAACCTCAGTATCTCTAATTGCTTTGAACGCATTTCTTAATGTTTCATTACTATGATTTAATATCGCATGTGAGTATTGCGCCGCTACATCTTTATCTTTTGCACATAAATCATGATAAGTTTTTCGCAGAGCAACGCCTAGTTCCTTTTCTTGTTTATATTTTTCAAATATAGGGATAATACCCGCGGCTAATAATGCGCTAAAATATCGAGCTTCAACTTTAGGTCTACGTTCTATTTCTTTTCTACTTATGTCTACACCAAAGCAAAAAATAGGGTTACCACTAATATTAAATAATTCTTTCGCCGTATTAACAGTCTGATCTATAGTGTACCTGAATTGACCTGATATCGCTACATCTGTTGTTCCTTCATCATTTCGTGTAAAAGTAGTTGTTGTTTTTACTTTATCTATACTCATTTCTGTTGCAGTGAAAGTAATCTTTCCTTCTTTTTTCTCTTCTTCAATAAAAACTTCTCGTTGATTCTCATCGATATAGCTAGGGGGAAACATTGTGTGAGGAGAATCAATCATTCTCTGTATATCAGTTTCATCTGCTTCTCCATTGCTATTGACACTAATCACCTTAATCAACAATTGCTTGCGTACGTCTTTATAAGGTACGCCAGATTCTGCAATTATAGTGCTGGGTTCTTCAAAATGGGTAGAAGAAAGGGGGTGTTCAATAAAAATTTCTTCTTCTTTGTCTTTTCTGTCGGAACTGCTCATCGATGGTTCTTGATTTGATGAATTTTCGCTAAGTCCAGCTACGTGTTCCTCAGATTGCTTGCCAAGGCTAAGAGATGAATCAATTGAGCCAGAAGAGTGCTGTATTATATGAGAATCAGCGATTTCATTACTACCGCTATCTACCGAAATACTGTTAGTAAGGGTACGAATAGAAGGGGGGGGTGAGAAAATACTGCTAAAACTACGCGATAGATTTTCTAACCATATTTTTTTAGTTTTTTCGCGGCTGTAAGGAATACTTTTAGGGTCAATGCCAGAGTCGAGTAATTCTTGATAGGTCATTTCACGAAGTATCCCATCCTTATCGGAATCGTCGTTTAAAAAATGATCTGGGTTATCGATGGACACTGGAACGATGTTCTGTGCCGTGTAACTTGGGGAGGTATTTTCTTTTACAGACTTTTTAATAGGTGGTAGAGCCGTGGTATTGTCTGTTGCTTGGAGTTTGGTTTTTTTAATACGATGTGGCGTGAAGCTATTCTGAAGAACTCCCCCTGCCTTAATCAGCGCTTTCTTTGGATTGGGTAATTTTGAAAAAGGATGGCTTGGAGGAGTAGAAGGACCCTCTGAACTAGGCGCATCATCTAGGGAAAGTTCAGTCATATCTTCTTCAGTTCTTTCATTGAGAGATGTAATAGTGATATGGCTTCCTATAGAGGAGACAGTTATGGGCGCTGAATTTGCAGAGGGTGCAATTTCTGATAATGAATCCAAAATAGCGTGCGGTGAAAGGGAGGGGGTTCTAAAAAATGATGAATTTATAAGTGCAGAACTGTCTATATTATGTTTGGGAGTTTCATCTTCGTCAAAAGGTTTTGTCGCTTCTGCTTTTGTAATATCACTTACTATTTCTACGGTAGAAATTCTATCTTTTTGAACAGAGGATATTGATTCATCTGGCGATTCTTTTTTTTCTTCATTCGATGTAGAGTCATTATCATCAGATTCACCTAACTTAGGATGATGAATAATTTCAACGAGCTCATATTTATCTCTTTTTAAGCCATCGCTCTTGTCACAAGGATCAGGTTCTTCAGCCTTTTCATTTTTGATATTTGAATCGGCTGCAGGAGTGATTTCTTCACGTTCTTCTTTGAGTTCGCTGAGGGCGGAAGGAAAAGGAGAGATTCTTGCAACCAGCTCGCTTGTATTTGCTTTGATAGCGGGATTCTTTTCTTCAGATTTATCGCTATCATTCTCTTTATCTTCTTCTTTTGAAAATGCCACAGAAGAATCGTTAGGAGTATCTGTAATAGTGTCGATTGAGTTGCTGTTCTCTCCAATGTTATGGAATGAGCTCATTGAAAGCGAACCAGATTTTGGATAGGTTGGTGTCCCAGGAGGTGACAGAGCCACGCCTGTAAACGTACTTTTTTCGCTACCACTATCGCTTTCTGGTACTTCAGGTTTGATTGTTGCGGGAGAATTTTCAATAGGTGTTGCGATAAGAGATGAATTAGATATATCTTCGGAGCTAGCGCTAGCTGTTACACTCCTTGAAGATAAACTTCTTTTAAGTAATTGTCTGTTGCTAGACAGTGGACTAGTGCTATTCAAGAAATGACCCTTTACCTTTCTTGCATTGTCGCCAAGTTTTTGCAAGGTAGATGGTTTTGAAGATTTAAGAGAAGGTACATCACTTGGTGTCTCGAGACTTGCACTCATACTGATAGATGCTTCATCAGACTTTGGCATAGGTTCTGAATGGATGTCTGGAAATAGTATATTAGAAGTAAAGTTTTCAATACACTTCTTTAATGCATCTTCTGTCCCAGATTCGGAAGAGGCTAAATCTTGCAATAGCAATGGACTTAATTTTTCTTTGGCAGCAGGATTGTTAAAAGCAATTCTGAATATGCGCACTATTCTTTCATTTATCTTCTCTTTATCTTCTGCTTTTGTTAACTGGTTTTTCCAAAGATCGAGGGAAAGTAATTGTCTTGATAGATAATAATTGCGATTTAGGCAGCCACTTTTAGAATCAAGGATGTCGGCATATAAAACCATAGAACAAATAATATCAAACTCTTCATCCTTTATATAGCTCTTAAAGAAACAAACTGCCGTTGTTAAATCACTTTCTTTTAGCTCAACTTGATCAGGCGCTTTCTTTTCTTGCTGTGCTTTGATATTTTTTAATAATGTATAGTATTCAATTATCAGAGATACTGCTTTTTCTCGTGTGTCTACATTACAGTGAAAATCATTAACTAAAAGTTTAAGATTATTCCACAAGAGCTCAGTATTTTTCTCTTTCGGCCAAATTTCCCACGTTAATTCTTCAAATTCTTTTTCATCAGGAGCTAATAGAGGTCTAGAATTTTTAGCAAGTATTCTGCAGGCATCACTAGATGTATGAATCAGTTGAAATTTCTCTGCTGGAATTTCTTCCATATATACTAGCATGGCATAATCTTGAAACAATATGGGTGTGAGTGAATGAAAAAAACTATTTTCCAGTTCGGCAAGAGTATATAGCTGTTTCACAATGAGACGCATAAGGCTTTTTCTAACAGCTCTATCACAAAATGCAATTTTAAATATAGAAAGAGCTTCTTGCTCTACCATTTCTTCGCTGGCGGGTTGATAGTACCCGAGGTTATTTTTCATTAAGGCATTAGGTTGCCAAAAAGGGCCGTAAAATAAAGGCTTTGATAAACACTCACTTTGACGTAGCCACTCTGTGGCACTATTGAGGGTATCAACGTATAAAAACATGGCCCGTATGTGATTGAAATGATGGCGTTCGTTTTTTTCTTTGAGTTCTTCAAAAATTTCAAGTGCAGGGTAAAAATCGGTGCTTTTTAAAGCAGATGGGTTTTTACCTAAAATATCGGCGATATCTTTGTAATATTGATTAATTCGGCCGACTATTTTTTGTCGTGCTTCTGCGTTTTCTGTAAAATCATCGATACAAAGAAAAAGATCATCCCATAATGTAAGGGTAATCTCCTTTATTTCTTCTGCGTGATTATTTATAGAAAGAGGAGATAAAGAAGCCGTTTTAGAAGGTGTCTTTGGCTTAGAAGAAACCCAGTCACCGAATGTTCTGAGCAAGCTGCTGGGATCTATTCGTTCTACTCCGGATACAGATGCGGCAGATTTGCTAGAAACTAGTTTTTGTTTTCCTTTCTCTTTATCTGCTTTCGCCATACCCGCATCCTCGCCATATCACCCGCAACGAAGCCCAAAAAGAGCCAGCTCACGGAACTTATATTTGTCCAACATTAGTACAAAAATCATCCTGATTACGAGGGCTTATAGCCAACGCTACGGTCGGATCGCCTTTATTCTCATACCATAGTATAATAATCCTAGATTTTCCCTAATACAAGGCCAATACGACCGTGCATGCAATATTTCCAGGTACTTTCGACCCGTTGACTCGAGGACATTTAGACTTAATCACTCGTGCGGCCAAGCTATTTAGCCATTTGCTAGTGGCGGTCAATGCCGGAGAGAGCAGCGCTAAAAAGCGTTTATTTTCAACGGATGAGCGTGTGGCATTGTTAAAAGCTGAGTTACAGCACTTGCCCAATGTGGAAGTATGCTCTTTTTCGGGCTTATTGGTGGATTTTGCTAAGGCTAAACACATTATGACCGTGGTACGAGGGGTTAGAAACAGCGTAGATTGTGAGTATGAAATGCAATTAGCGCATATGAATGGTCAATTACAGCCCAATTTAGAAGCCGTTTTTTTAGCAACCAAGGCGGAATACAGTTTCGTACGTGCCAGTTGGGTGAGAGAAATTGCGGCCTTCGGTGGGGATGTGAGTGCTTTTGTGACGCCTAGGGTGGCAGAGGCGCTTAAATTAAAACTGGATCCCCGACCTTCGGTCGAGGATGACAAAGAGTAACAACGATGGCCTTATTAATTACCGATGAATGCATCAACTGCGATGTGTGTGAGCCAGAGTGCCCCAACGAAGCTATTTACCAAGGGGAATGGTATTATGAAATCAATCCTAAGCTTTGCACTGAATGCGTAGGGCATTTTGATACCCCACAATGCGTGGCGGTATGCCCGGTGGCCTGTATCATCAAGGATGAAGCCGAGCCTGAAACCCAAGAACAACTCATGGCAAAATATAAAGGTTTAATGGCAGAAAAAGGGAATGATAAGGAATGAGCTATACCTTAGCTACGTGGAATGTTAACTCTTTGCGTGTTCGTTTAGAGCAGGTATTAGCTTGGTTACAAGAACACAAGCCCGATGTATTGGTTTTGCAAGAAATCAAAATGACCGATGAAATGTTCCCTCTAGAGACTTTCACTAACCTAGGTTACCACGTTGCGGTAGCTGGGCAACCCACCTATAATGGAGTGGCGATTTTAAGTCGAACGCCGCTTCAAGACGTAGTTGTAGGTATTCCAGATTATGACGACCCGCAAAAAAGAGTCTTGGCAGCAACAATAGCCGATATACGCGTCATCTGTGTGTATGTGCCCAATGGTGCTAGCGTGGATTCGGACAAATATGGTTATAAATTGCAGTGGTTTGAAAAGCTATTAGCCTATGTTAAAAATACCCTGGCAGCGTATCCGCAAACCATTATTCTAGGGGATTATAATATTGCGCCGGAAGATAGAGATGTACACGATCCTATAGCCTGGCAAGGACAGGTTTTAGTGAGTGCTAAAGAGCGTGCTTGTTTTGAGGCGCTATTGGCGCTGGGCTTGAATGACACTTTTCGCGTCTTGGCGCCAGAGGACAACAGTTACACGTGGTGGGATTATAGAATGAATGCTTTTAAACGCAACCTAGGTTTGCGCATCGATCATATTTTAGCGACTCCCGCCGTGATGGCGCGTGCTGAGCGTTGTTTCATCGACAAATTGCCACGCACTTTGGAACGACCTTCTGATCACACGCCTGTTATTTTACAGTTAAGCGCATAATTAGGGATTGAGTATGAGACATTCTAGCTGGGCTAAGGAATATAAATCAAAGCAAATTGCCTTGTACGATCGTACCTTTGTGTTATGTGCGATTTTAATTGTAGTCATGGGTTTGGTTATGGTGGCTTCATCATCGATGATGGTCTCTACCCATTCCTACAACACACCCTTTCATTATTTGTTTAGACAAGTATTCACCGTTGTCATGGGTGCGATTCTATGTGCAGTGGTAGTGCAAATGCCGTTGCGTCATATAGAAAAACACAGCCGTATTTTATTGATAGTGGCTTTGGTCTTATTGGCATTAGTATTGGTGCCGGGTATTGGCCGCTCTGTGAATGGCAGTAGGCGTTGGCTGCATTTGGGGCCGCTTAATTTTCAGGTATCGGAGTTGGCTAAACTATTGTATATCATTTATTTAGCCGGTTATTTAAATCGCTTTCGCGATAAATTGGTTGAAAATCAGCGTACCGTCATTCTGCCTATCATCATTTTAGGGTTAACCAGCGTGCTGTTATTATTAGAGCCAGACTTTGGTTCGGCTGTGGTCATAGCCGCAACCACCTTGGGGTTATTATTTTTAGCGGGTGTGCGTGTACGTTATTTTATATTGTTAATAAGCCTTGCTTTGCTAGCCTTAGCCGCTTTGGCGGTGATATCGCCGTATCGTCTATTGCGTTTAACCAGCTTTTTAAACCCTTGGGCAGATCAATATGGCAGTGGTTATCAACTGACGCAATCTTTAATTGCTTTTGGCCGCGGCGGTATTGCCGGTGTAGGTTTGGGTGAGAGTATTCAAAAATTATTTTATTTGCCCGAAGCGCATACCGATTTCTTATTTGCCGTGTTAGGCGAAGAAATGGGTTTAATGGGCATGGTAACTATTTTGTTGTTGTATGCAGTATTTTTCTGGCGCGTGTTTGTGATCGGCCATCGTGCTTATAAAGAGCGTTTATTTTTCGCCGCATTCTTGGCGTATGGTTTAGGTTTATGGCTTTCATGCCAAGTGCTGATTAACATAGGTGTGAATGTGGGGTTGTTGCCCACCAAGGGTTTAACCTTGCCGTTGATGAGCTATGGTGGTAGTAGTCTATTGACCAATTTTGTTTTAATCGGCTTGATTTTACGCGTGGATCATCAAATGCGTATACATTACATGAGTCAACATTAATGAATAGAACTATATCCATCGCCAATGAAGAGCAAAATTTGAATAAACATATTGAACTTGACTCAAAGTTTTGTCATCCGCGACGAAGTTGGGGAGCCAACGCATTGTCATCCTCGACAAGGCCGCGAGGCCGCAGTCGGAGAGCCAGTTTCAAATTAAGTTTTTCCTGGATCCCCGGCCTTCGGCCGAGGATGACACATTTCTGGTCTTGTATTTGTAGCAGGGGTGTTTTCTATGCATGACTTGAAAGACAATAAACACAAAGTTCTTATTATGGCGGGCGGCACAGGGGGACATATTTTTCCTGCGTTGGCTGTAGCCGGAGCGCTCACCGCACGCGGAGTAGAAGTTGCTTGGTTGGGCCGTGCAGAGGGTATGGAAGCAGATATCGTTGCTAAAGCAGGCTTGCCTTTATACCCCATTCAAGTCGGTGGTTTGCGCGGTCATGGTTGGCAACGTTTAGCCCTAGCACCGTGGCAATTATTACGTGCGGTAAAGCAAGCGCGGCAACATATGCAACGTTGGCAACCGGATTTGGTATTAGGCTTTGGTGGTTATGCCAGTGGTCCGGGTGGTGTGGCTGCGTTTTTACAGCGTACTCCCTTATTGATTCAAGAGCAAAATGCGGTTCCGGGTTATACCAACCGTCTCTTAGAGAAAATGGCCAAAAAAGTATTTGTTGCTTTTCCGGGTGCTTTTGCAGCCAGTAAGAAAGTTACCATTACGGGCAATCCTTTGCGCTATAGCTTATTACAATTGCTAGAACCTAGAACACGCTTGGGTTCTAGGGAAGGGCCTGTGCATATTTTAGTGATGGGCGGTAGCCAAGGTGCTAAAGCCTTAAATGAAGCGGTGCCTAAGGCGTTAAAAACAGCCTTAAATGCAGGCACGGTGCGCGTACGGCATCAAAGCGGCCAACGTCATTATGATGCAGCCGTCGCAGCATATGCTAATATGAATGGTGTGGAAGTCCTGCCTTTTATTGACGACATGGCAGCAGCATACAATTGGGCCGATTTGGTCATTGCTCGTGCCGGTGCGGCTACGGTCAGTGAAGTAGCAGCCATAGGCTTAGCCAGTGTTTTGATCCCCTATCCGCATGCGGTAGACGATCATCAAACTAAAAATGCAGCTTATTTAGTACAAGGCGGAGCAGCACGCGCTATCGCCGAAGAAAATAGTGCGGATTTAGAAAATATTTTAACGCCAGCATTTTTGCAACGCGAAGCGCTATTAACTATGGCTGAAGCGGCCTATGCATTGGGGCGCAAAGATGCCACAGATATTATTGTTGAAGAAAGTTTAGGAGTTTTAGGTGCAAAATAACAATCCCACTTTACATTATGCGCAAGAAATGGGTATGAAGCTTAGTATACGTCGCATTCATTTGATCGGCATAGGCGGCGCTGGTATGGGCGGTATCGCAGAGGTATTACATAACCAGGGTTTTAATGTCACCGGTTCGGATAGCGGCGACAATGCCATGACGCAACGCCTTAAAAAATTAGGCATTACCGTTTACCAAGGTCATGATGCGCGTCATGTAGAAGGGGCCGAAGTAGTGGTGCGTTCTAGCGCTGTTGCTGAAGACAATGTAGAAGTGGTTTATGCACAAGCGCACAAAATCCCCGTGGTAATGCGCGCACAAATGCTGGCAGAGCTTATGCGTTTTCATCATGGCATAGCGATTGCCGGTACGCATGGCAAAACGACTACAACCAGCCTTGCCGCCAGTGTATTGGCCGAGGCGGGTTTAGATCCTACTTTTGTGATTGGTGGTTTATTAAATAGCGCCGGTACTAATGCGCGTTTGGGTAAAGGACAATTCTTTGTAGTGGAAGCGGATGAATCCGATGCGTCGTTTTTATTATTAACGCCTATCTTAGCCATCGTCACCAACATCGATATGGATCATATGGAAACCTATGCTGGGGATTTTCAGCGCTTACAACAAACCTTTTTACAGTTTATACACCATTTACCTTTTTATGGCGCAGCTATTTTGTGTTTGGACGATCCCATCATCGCGCAGTTATTACCACAAATATCGCGCCGCATGGTGACTTATGGTATAGACAGCGCCGCTGATGTGCGTGCTGTAGACATCGTGCAACACGGCGTGCAAACTGAATTTACTGTGTTGCGTAAAGGCAAAGCGCCTTTGGCATTGAAGCTTAACTTAGCGGGGCGTCATAATGTATTAAATGCTTTGTCTATAGTTGCGCTAGCCGAAATATTAGATATAGATGATGCCAGTTTAACACGTGCTTTTGCAGAGTTTCAGGGCATAGGACGACGTTTTCAAATTTATGGGGAATATAAACCTAAATTAGATGTGAGTGTATTGGTAGTCGATGATTATGGCCACCATCCACGAGAAGTGGCAGCTACATTGGCTGCAGCGCGCGCAGCTTGGCCGGAACGGCGTCTAGTGTTGGCGTATCAGCCACATCGCTATACACGTACGCGTGATTTATTAGACGACTTTGTCGAAGTGTTATCCAGTGTCGATGTGCTATTGTTACTGGAAATATATGCAGCGGGTGAAGAACCTATTGCAGGTATCAATAGCCGTGCTTTAGCTAGAGCTATACGTGAACGCGGCAAGGTTGAACCTATTTTAGTCGGCGAAATTGCACAATTGCCGGAGCTATTAGGTTCAGTGTTGAAGCAAAATGATGTACTGTTAACTCAAGGTGCAGGCAGTATAGGCGGTGTGGCTAAAATGCTGTTGAGTCAAAAGATAGAGGTGTAAATCATGTCCAGTGTGTTGCGTGGTGAATTACAAGAAAACGTTAAACTATCGGAATGGACAACGTGGCGTGTAGGTGGTTTAGCCAAGCGCTGCTATTTCCCAGCAGATAAAGACGATCTCGCTGCTTTTTTAGAAAGTTGCGCGCTAGACGAGCCTTTATTGTGGTTGGGCTTAGGCAGTAATACGCTGATTCGCGATAAAGGTTTCAATGGCACGGTGATCATCACTCAAGGGCATTTAAAAGAATTAAGCGAGTTGCCTACGGGTATTATACGCGCTGAAGCCGGCGTATCTTGTGCGCAAGTAGCGCGTTTTTCAGCACGCGCGGGTTATCAGCATGGCGAGTTTTTGGCAGGTATTCCTGGCACTATAGGCGGTGCTTTGGCTATGAATGCGGGTTGCTTTGGTCGTCAGACTTGGGAACAAGTCGTTGCTGTAGAAACCATTGATCGCCGAGGTCATATTACAAAACGTACACCTAAAGAATATAAAATTGCCTATAGGGAGGTGACTAGACCCGCCGAAGAATGGTTTATTGCAGCCCACTTTGAATTTCCACGCGGTAATAAAGAAGAATCGCTCGCGACTATTAAAGATTTATTAGATAAACGCGCCGCTTCGCAACCTACAGGCAAACCTTGCTGCGGTTCGGTATTCCGTAATCCTCCAGGGGATTTTTCGGGTCGTTTGATAGAAGCTTCAGGCTTAAAAGGCTTTCACATAGGCGGCGCCGAAGTGTCTACCAAACATGCTAATTTTATTATTAATACTGGCGATGCTACGGCCCAAGATATAGAAGCAGTGATGGCCCATGTCCAAGCTGAAGTGCTGCGCTTACACGGTGTAACCCTGCAACCCGAGGTGCATATTGTCGGGGATGTTTAATTTATCTAAACTGATTTAGAGGAAGAGCCATTTTCTTCATCTTCGATAACGCTATGTTCAATCCAACTTTTAAAGTTCGGATCGTCGATATCATATATTCCTCGTTCTGGTAAACACCCAATGATTTCTCTGCGTTTCAGTGAGCGGATTGCAGATTGTACAGTTGATACAGCTAATGTATCTATGCCCATTTGTTGAGCCAACGCGGTACGCGTATCTATACTAAACAATTCTGCCTCTCTCATAATAATGGCCCTTAATAGCAATCGCTCCAGAATAGAACTATTTTCCCAAATCATGACATATTCACGATCTTCAGCAAGACTTTGTAACAGTTGTTTTTTTGCTTGTTGCATTGTTAAGTCGGGATACAATATAAGCTGTTCTACCAGAGAACGTATTAATTGTGGGACCCTATCCATTTCAAGAAATACCTGCCAAAGCTTTTCGGTGTCAAGCTTACGTTGTGTTGCTTTATTAAATATTATGACTAGATGTTCAATAAAACCCTGTTGTAGCTCTGGGAAAGGGAGGTTTTGCCCAAAATGAAAAAATGGTGCATCTGCTCTAGAAAACATACGCCGTAATCCTACTTGTGAGGAGCCTGTGAAAATAACTTTAATGATATCTTTGTGAATATCTAGTACGGTTCGTAGCGCTGCAATAAAATCTTTGTTTTTCGCATCTAGGGATAAAATTTGAACCTCATCTAAAAGCAGCAGGATTTTATGGTTTTGTTTTGCTAAATCGGTAATGATTTCTTTTAATGTGATTTTAGTCTGCTGCGGATCACGAAATTCAAGCCCTGCGTGGAGACCAGCAATACTTCCTTTAATACGTTTCCGGAATTTTTCCCACTTAGGCTCGCCCATTTCAATAGCAAATTCTATTAACGCCAAAGTAAAGGCTTCTTTTGCATCAGAGCCTACATCCAGAAAACTAAAATAGAGCACATGCCAACCCTGTTTATTGGCTAATGGTCGCATATCTTTCAGTAAAAATTCGGTTTTACCCATACGTCTTGCTGCAAAAAATACAAGAGCGCTAGATAAACCGCTTTCAAACATCCCTAATACTTGTTTTGCTAATGCGTGTCTTGGATAGTGCCAAATATCATTCATCATAAGTCTTCCTCTTTATTAGACTTAATTAGTTTACACCTGTCTAATTAGATTGCCAATGACTAATCACATCTAAAAAAGGCGTAGGCATATAGCCAAGGATGTTTAGAATTTTATCCCGTACGAGATAAAATGGATTGGCAAAGCTCTAAATGCGTGCTATTTTTACCGTACGGGATAAAAAATTAGAGTAACCACTATGCCATTAGCATTCAGCTTAAAAGCGACACAAATCAAAAATGCTCACGAACTAGGTGCTTTAATTCGCGCCTTTAGAAAAAGCCAACATTTAACCTTAGAGACCGTTTCGGGAATGAGCAATGTCGGCATACGTTTTTTATCTGAACTGGAACGAGGTAAAGAAACGGCGGAATTAGGGAAAGCATTAGCTATTTTGAGTCAATTGGGGCTTAACATTATTATAGTTCCCAGAGGAAATGGCGATATGTAAGGCCTTTTCCGTAATGGCTCGAGAATCGTTCAGCTGCGATGGGACATTATTTTTACTGAAAAATGGAGAAGGTTCACTGAACTTGTCATCCCCGGCCGGAGCCTGTACTCGGTACTCCGGGTAACCGAGGATGACAATGCTCTGGATCTTAATCTTACGCCCAGAATGACATAGTCCAGTGAACTTTCTCCCAAAAACACACTATTTTCACTGAAAAATTACACTAAAAGACTGTAAAATAGAAAAATTATTACTGTGCCTTAGAATAGAACCACTAAATCTTCATTTAAATCAAATAGTTAGGGTTCAAGCCGTTTTTTTTAACCCCCAAATGATTTAATATTCCCTTAATGTTCGACTGTTAGAATAAGCCTATGATATTATGCGCATCCCGCAAAGTATAGCCCACAACAAATTGAAAGCGAGAAAGTAATATGTCTAGTAGTAGTAGCGAAGCTGAATATATAATTTATAATCGTGAGTTTTTGCTGAAGAAGGTATTGCGCCAACCATTAACGCATACTGATGCTGAGCACAATAAAAGAGCATTTCTCCCAGATTTTGCCGGTGAAGAGGGTAAAGAATGTTTACCCCCGAAGGCTCTTGCAACGATGGATTTTTTGTTGCCCGCCTTATTTGCCGAGGTTCAACAATATGCTGAATATAAGCCCAAAAAAGAGGCTAAGAGTAATGAATTTAGTCGACAGTATCGAGTATTTACAGACAAGATCTCAGAGCCGCTACCACCAGAAAAGTTAGAAGAATATAAGACTAAATATAGAAAACAATGCCTACAGATGCTTCAACAGGTCTATGACTATATTTTTGATGAAGATGGAAACTACAATCCAGCCTTTCAAGTAAAGGATGAAAATGGCAAAATTATTGATATCGATCAATTTTTAGCAAAACGCGGTTTAACCAAGCGCGATTTATTTTGGCAATATGTTCAAACGTGCAATGGGATAGTGCAATCAAAGCTTTTTGAAAAGATTAAGATACAAGGATATGATGAAGATGATATGGTAGCGGCTGAGGCAATTGCAAAAGCTATAGTTAATGCTGATTTTAATATTGAGCAAGCAGCTTATACTTTGTTTGAAGAAAAGTTTTTCGGATCAAGTGAAGTTAAGGCTGAACAAGAAAGCAAAGAAGAAGGCAAAGAAGAAACTAAAGAACCAGCTAGCCAACTTGAAAATCTATGGCCAGAAAATATACGTGTCTGTCAGTGGCTGGATAGTGCTAGGCCTCAGTTTAAGCTTGAAGAAAATATATTATATATTGAGCAATTAGGGACAGGAACGTTAAGGTGTTATTTTCTTGATAGCGCTAGCCAAAAGAAAATGGTAAAAGTTCCTGCCAGCTCTTTCTTACCAAAGCCTCAAAAGCTCTTCGAGCCCCCTGCTCAAAAAACCAAAGCAATGAACCAATTCTGGGAACGGCTGGGTAGATTGAGGCAGGCTACGAAAGAAAACCCGTTTTCTGAAGAAGATTCTGCGGCTCTTCTGAGTTCAATGGCAGGCTTTTTATCTGTAGCGAAACCTGCTCCTGTAAAACCGCTCGCTAGAAAGAGACTTAATTTTACAGAGACAGCGCCTACAGAGGGTTATACAAAAAGTCTAGATGAATTAAATGTATTCGAGGGCAGGAATGAAGACGCTAAGCGAGAGCAAAGCCTTGTCGAATTAGATGAAGCTATCGAAAGAGAAAAACAAGAAAAGATATCTAAAGAAAAAGCGGGCAAAGAGAAAGAAGAAGAAAAACCTGAATCTGAATTGGAACGATATGTACTACTTAAAAACAGGAAAAAATTGAAACCGCAAAAGGTGCCTAATGAGGCCACTTCCAGCAAAAAGATACGTCACATCAATGAAGAGCATAAATTGAAAATAAATGGTGCACAGCCCAAAGAAGGATCATACCAAAGAGCTGCAAATTACCATAAATTAGAAAACAATCTGGTTTCATATAGGACAGATCCAAAGACCTATCTTGATTCTGTAAAAAAAAGTATTGGGGAGTTCAGCGAGATCCCTAAGAGAATTTTAAGGCCATCTCTAAATATAGACAGATTAATTGACGAAACAAAGGGTTTACTTGAATCAGATGAAAAATTGTGTCTTAAACTTAAAGCAGACATAGATGCTTGCATAGATCAAGGTGAAAAAGAAAAGCTAGAAAAACAAAGAGCGATGCTAGAATCTAGAATTCAGGAACAGAAAGACGATATTGACGCACTTGAGGAAGAGAAAAAAGAAAAAAAGATAAGTGAAACTGTTAATGAACAAGAAGCGGCTATAAAACCTGAAATAACAGCTATGCAAGAACTTTTCTATGATGAAGACGGACATAGGCCTGCGCCAGAACTAGAAGCTATTGGCAAGTATGACCTGGCTTCATTGAATGAAGCAACACTGTATGAGGCTCGGAGAAAATTAATTTCACTGCGAAAGATGCATTCAGAATTTAATGAAAAGAGACGTCCAGAATTTAAGGGTAAAGCTTTACAATTAGCATCATTTGCATCCAGTATTGAAAATCTTGATCGATTGATTGAGATGGTTGAGAAAGAGTTAAGCAATAGAGCTTGGGCCGCACCCGCTAAGAGCATTGCAAAAAGATCTAAAGCAAATCGATTTGCTAGTCGTAGCGAGAATAGCGTGGTTGCTAATACCGCCCATAAGCGCGTAAGGATGCCACGAAAGCTAGCTGCATTGGATATTGATGGTACGCTTTATAATAATGCATTTGAAATCAGTTCTGAAGCTGCTAAGGCAGCTTTATCTATTAAAGGTGATACAGGCACCGTAGAAGCCTTTACCGCACGAGATAAAGCAGAGTTTAGAGAGAATGTAGTATTAGCATTGAAAAATTCTATTGCAGCTATAGTTTCATCAGATCAAATAAAGTCAGAAGCAATTATTAAGGCTATTGACGGTATAAAAACAGAGGTTATCAAAAGGAAGTTAAAAAAACAGTATGGAATAACACTAAGCAAGATTTGTACTCTGCGTGATTGTATGTCCAATGATAAAGGGCAACCTAGAGTTTTAGGTTCTTATTATGAATACACACTTAAGAAATTTGAAGACCGATGCTGCAAACAGTTTCAAGATGAACTGTTAGGTTATATCAAAAGTAGAGAATTCAATGAGATCATTTTAAAAGAACGAGAGAAAGCTTTTCTGGCGTTAAAGGATAAAATAGATGAAATAGCGGCAAAGATAGTGGTTGATGAGCCTAAGTGCACAGCAACCAAAGGCGATTTAATTGCTAAGCGTTTAAAGGAAAGCAAAGCCGCAAGAAAATCAATCTCGGAAGTATTTTTTCTAGATGATACCGATAGTCATTTACATTGGGTTAACCATGCTAATTGGTTAGGGCGCTTTCGTGCAGTTCCTGTCTCTGCCGTGCAAGCCCATGCTAACAGTGCTCAAACAGTGTTTAAAGAACATAATCTTTTAGCGCAACATGAGGCACAAATACAAGCACAAGAAGGACGGAAACGTGAGCCCAGAGCATTTTCTCATTTTGACAATCCAATCTATTTAGAATACAAACGGGCAAATATAAAGGAGATCTTTTTTAAAAAGGTACCTAAAGAAATTATAAATTTTAAAGCTGGGCCAAAAGAAGAAACCTTGTTGCATTATGTGAGTCGAATGGGCGATCTAGACTGTGTTAAAGCATTACTGCGTTCGAATGAAATCGACTTGTATATCCAAAATAGTAAAGGAGAGACTTTCCTTCAGGTTACAGATCAATATGGCCGAACAATACTGCACCATGCCACGGCCGAAGGTAATCTCGGGATGGTTGAGAGGCTAATTGAAGCAGGGGCAGATGTTAATGCTCAAGATAACAATGGCTTAACGGCATTGCATCATGCAGTAGCGAACGGTAATCTCGAGATGGTTGCGAAGCTAATTGATGCTGGTGCAGATGTTGATGCTCAAGATAACAATGGCTTAACGGCATTGCATCATGCAGTAGTCAACGGTGATGTGGACATGGTTAGGGCGTTAATTATACTAGGTGCAAGGGTTGATGCTCAAGATAACAATGGCATAACGGCATTGCGTCATGCAGTAGTCAACGGTGATGTGGACATGGTTAGGGCGTTAATTATACTAGGTGCAAAGGTTGATGCTCAAGATGACAATGGCTTAACGGCATTGCATTATGGCGCAGCAGAAGGTGATATGGACATGGTTAGAGCCTTAATTGCTCAGGGCGCAGATGTTACAATTCAAGATAAAGAAGGCAATACACCATTTGATCTTTTGCGACCTTTATTAAAGCTAAGAATAGAAACTTTAAAGGCTCTGCAAGATATATTGGTTATTATAAAAAAAGCGATAGACAAAGGTTTCCAACCTAAAATTTCTGAAGCTATTAAAAATAGCATATTGGCAACATTGGAATATACTGAATTTGGGAGACAATATTCTACTTTATTAAAAGCAGATATGGACTTTTGGACGCCAAATATTGATGGGTATACAATGCAAGTCCGGTGTGATTTTTGCCAGAGATACATCAAATTCTGTATCGACAGTATAGACTCGGTTTATAAGACATCAAATTTATCTATGGAAGCTCCTCAAGTTTCTATGAGTTTACCGCGGTCTAAAAGAAAGAAATATCAAGAAGCCACTCCGCAAAAATATGAAATAAAAAAAAGTCATTCTGAAAAAAAACTATATGTTTTGCAAAAAGCAGGTATAACAGAGAAAAGAGAAACGGCAGTAATACCCGTAGTCATTAGTTCAAATACACAGGGCAGAGCTATACCTGATAAACAGGCAAAATCTTATTATAATAGAGCTGATATTAAGCCTACGATAGAGTGCATGGATGCCTATGCGGCCTACCCTGAAGTGGATTTTCATGATGCTCCTGGGAATGGGATTTTTTATATGCCTGATTCGGTATACAATGATGATGAAACTGAGTATTTCTTCGAGGTAACGGAAAAAGATGGATTTCAAGTTTTTGATCCCATTGCGAAAGGATATTTCTCTCCATATAATCGAGCAAGTAAACTCTGTGCCAGATTCAGAGCACTGAGAGAACACTCTAGTGCAAAAATGGAACAAAGACGGGTTGAAGCGATTACAACAGAACGTGTAGATATAGATGTTTCAAATGAGCCTTTCTTAAAAAAACGAAAAGAATCTATCTCTGCTGTGCTCAATGCGGATGATGTAAAAGCAAGCGAGTCAGCTCGAAATATTAGAAGCCTTGTAAATGAGTTGGGCTTAAATATTATAATGCCACTTGATGAACGTAGGAACAAATTTCTAGATCTCTGTCAACTTGCTATTGAATTTGATCGTGTTCATTCGACATCACTCTTTGATGATATAGTCGGCATTATGTCACTTGAAAATGATACGTTCACTAGAGATATAGCGATAACAATTCGTTCCGGATTACTTCATTTTGCTCAAAATATAGACAAAAGGAAACAATTTATCGATTCGCTGGCAAAATTCCTTATAAATTTAAGAAAAGGTGAAATCACACTGGAAAAATTTATTGTTGACTGCAGTAAAATCGGTGCAAGATCTAGTATTTCTTTAGAGATAGAAATAGAGAGTATAGAAGAGCAAGAACACGAGGAATTGGGTAAAGTTCCAGCTGCAGAGTTAAAAGATGACATTTCGAGTGATGATGAAAAGTCTTTGGATATAGCTCCAAGCAATATTCAAGAAGAGAAAGGAAAACAAGAAGAGCAAGGAAAACCGGAAGAACAAGAAGAGAAAGGAAAACAAGAAGAGAAAGAAGAGAAAGAAGAGAAAGAAGAACAAGATAGCCCTGTAGAAGATAAAAAACCAATTGTTTTATCGGATGTGGATGAAACGATCCTTCTGCGTGATAAAAGTATAAATGAAGCGCTTCTTGAGAGCTTAAAGGGAAGAGATATCTATTTATTTACAGACATGATTTTTTCTGTTAGGCGAATAGTAGAGAGAATGTTGTTAATTCAAAAGCTCAAAGATAGAGGTTTTAACGTTCTTGGTGTTATTACTCCAGCAGATGTAACGTTAGATTATGTTACAGAAGATGATATACAAAATTCCGATGGTAGTGGTTATTTTGTGACTGACCAGCAGAAAGAATACCTGGAAAGAAGAGCGGCTGAATTATATCCTCAGATATATCCAGAGGAGCTTAGTCAAAAAGACAATACTAAAATAGGTCAAGCCTTTGCCGAGGCGGATAAACTGTTTGGAAAAGAGATTCGGGAGGCAATAGCCGCTGGAAAGGATGCAGGAGAAATAAAAGATGAGAATTTTCTGAACAAGGCAAAAGCATTTGAAGCCAAGACAAATGTTGCTAAGAAATTTACGGAGGAGATATCGCGGGAAAAAGGATATCTTCATCCTAAAGCATGTATGCTAGACCATTATAACAGACATAAACCAGAGCAGGTGGGTGATGTTGCTGTGGCCGATGATCTTGCTGAAGTTATTCTTGCAGTTAAACAGGTTGATCATCCTAATATAAAGCGAATTCATGTAAGTAGATCAAGGCTTAAAGCGGACTATGATTGTGCGTTAGCAGGTGACCTTGAATATATGCAAAGTATAGACAAAGCGCTTAGTCAAGAGATATTGCTTGCTGCGGTGACTACGGATGATCAATATAAGGCAGAATTAGCTCTTAAGCAAGGAGCCGATATTCATGTTGTAGATGAGGCGGGCAAGACGCTGTTACATCATGCCGCAGAAACCAATCGTCAAATAGTTAAATTTTTAGTTGAACGAGGCGTAGATGTTCATGCGCTAGACAATAGTCGCAAGACGGCGTTGCATTATGCCCCCGATCCCAAGTTAGTTGAATTTTTAATTGCACAAGGCGTGAAGGTTAATGCTGTAGACAACGATCGCAAGACGGCATTGTATTATGCTTCAAGAAGAAGTCAACTAAAGGTAGTTGAATCTTTAATTCTACAAGACGCGGATATTAATGCTGTAGACAATGATGGTAAGACGACGTTGCATCATATGGCGGAAATGGGGCGACTATCTGTAGTTAAGTGCTTAATTGCTCAATGCGCGGATACCACCGTTAAAGATAAAGATGAAAAAACATATCTTGAAGTTACAAATGCACAAGGTATGACATTGCTGCATCATGCTGCGATTGCCGGAGATATAGACCTAGTTAAATATCTAATCGCTCAAGGCGCGGATGTTAAGGCAAAAAACAAAGAAGGCAAGACCGTTCTTGAAGTTACAAATGAACAAGATATGACATTGCTGCATCATGCTGCGATTGCCGGAGATATAGACCGAGTTCAATATCTAATCGCTCAAGGCGCGGATGTTAAGGCAAAAAACAAAGAAGGCAAGACCGTTCTTGAAGTTACAAATGCACAAGATATGACATTGTTGCATCATGCTGCGATTGCCGGAGATATAGGCCTAGTTGAATATCTAATTGCTCAAGGCGCGGATGTTAAGGCAAAAAACAAAGAAGGCAAGACCGCATTGCAATGTACAGATGCAAAGCAATTAGATTTGATTGCATTTCTGCTCCAGAAAGATGAAAGGTTGCACAGACAGTCAAATGAGACATTGTTGAAATTGTGTCACGAAGCAGCTATGAATCTTGAAGAAAAATCATTTGATGAAGTGCTGGATGAGGAATTAGATCTTCTAGAACGTATGGCTACCGAGAAATGTAAAAACAAAACTGAATATCAATATTTCATGGAATGGAAAGCAGTTAGGTCAGCTGTAAAAGAAACTGAAGGAGCAGTTCAAGCTTCATTTAAAGAACTAGATACAGCCATGCAGGCCTTCTATGTCTCTGCACATAGCCCCAGTATTGCTTTCGAAACACGAGAGCAAGCTTTAATAACAGCTAGCGCTCACGTAAAATCTATTAGGGGAAATAAAGAACAAATCCAAGAAGAAAGTGCTCCATTCGTAGATAAAATTAAAGGTTTATTTAGAAAGCAGCAAACTTATGTTGCACGCAACAAGCTAGTGGGTGCGGCAGAGATGTTTGCCGGTGCAGCAGCAATGGTGGCTGGTAGTATAGGCATAGTGGCCTCGTTTGTTGCCATACCATTTACAGTTGGTTTCAGTTTACCGGGATTGCCCGCAAGTGCTAGTTTATTCGCCTTTGGTCTAAGCCTTTTCGCAAAAGGGCAAGCGGATTATAGCGATGCTAAAAAAGAAGAAAAAAGGATAAATACTTTGGAAGAGGTTAGTAAACGATTGGAAGTTGTGATACCGGCACCCGCAGAGGTTGAAGAAGTTGAAGTTGTAATTTCACAAGACGGCTGTAAAGAATTAACAGTTGAGCCAGCAGGTAAGGACCGCGGGTTAGGGTTACGATGGCAGAAAGAAGAGCAAGAAGAGCAAGAAGAGCAAGAAGAGCAAGAAGAGGACAAAAGGGGCAAATTCAGTTCGAGTTCCGCGGACGCTCATAGAAAAAATCCAGATGAGAGCTCTATTGATAAAGAGGGTGAAGGCAAAGAGAAAGAAGAGGCGGAGATTCATAGTTCAGCTTCACCAGAAAACAAAAAAGTGGGAGAATCTGGTATAAGTTCACTTGGGATTGGACAAGTACGCAAGGCCGAGGATGCAGCTAAGGCTATTGATGGTGAGTCAACAGGGCGAAGCTCTCCCCCATCATCACCGCGCCAATCAGATAACCCTCTAGGTTTCCTCCCGCCGCCACTTCGGGCTGGCCACGCTCTACCAGAAGAGTCTATTACAAATACCAGTGAAGGGCCTTCTACACCAATACCTACCTTATGAAGCAAACATCCAATCGATTTGAAATAAGCTATATTTCTCAATCGGTTGGTTGTTTGTAGCGTGAAATTTTTATTGAAGATCGTGGTCAAATGAGATATAATCTACCCAGATTATTTTTGGAAAGGATAATTTGATATGGTTACAAAAGGAAAAAAGCTTTCTTTTACGGGTTATGCTTTGTTTTATCCCTCATCTAATTTTGACTCTTTTGTTTTTTCACAAAAGATACGAGTCGAATATCAGAAACAAGATATTGCTAATAAGCAAGCATTACTTTTTTCTCTGCAGAGAAAAACACCAAAGTTACAAGATCTTTTACAGTGGAGTAAAAATGAGAGGGAAACACTACAAGAAGAGTTAGTGGAAATTCAGAAACAGTTAAACATTGCTGAACAAGCAGTATGCAAACCGCATGAAAAAGAAGAGCAGGCACGTATTGTTGAGCGTATTCGTGGCTATGAACAAAAGCATCAGGGAAGGATCACGCACAGGGAAAGTCGTATCAATCAGTATAGTAATGAATTAAAGCAGATTAAATTACAACTAAACAAATTAAGGCACAGTATTCTGCAAAAGCAGAAAGTTTTGTCTTCTTTAGAGTCCGCTTTGGAAAAGACCCAGCAAGAATTAGCACTAAAACAAAAAACTCTTGCAGATTTAAAATCTAGACAGCAGGCCGATGCTATTAATGCAGATTCCGCACTGATTGTTGTAGAGGGTGAAAGAAGAACATTTGGTAACAGCTGATTGAGTTTTTAAAGACTAAAAATTTCGGTGTAATCACACCCCGTTTCCGTTATCATCATTCACATCGCAAAACGGGGTGTAATCCCTAGCCGTTACAAATTAGGAATACCCTCTAAAAAAGCCGATGCCATGCGATCTATTTCGGATGCGGGTAAACCTAAATTTTTTGCAACAATTCTCCATTGGCGGGTAGCGTTGGCAACTTCGGCTAAGATTGCTAATGCTTTTTCATGTGATAATCTAAAATCTGCGGCTACAGACAGAGCCAGCTCTAACGAGGCTGAATTATCATTAAAATTGATAGCGGTGGTTAAGATGTGGGGTTTTAATTCTATGGGAGTAGGGTTGATATCATAAACAGGAGACAAGCGCCAACCCTTCTGTCTTTCATAGAGAAAGCCATGATTTCTGAGGTGATCATCCGTGTTGGAAATCAATACTGTCAACACAATGCGTCGCCATAATTCCGCCATATCCTTTTCTGGAGCCGCGCCATATTGAGTCAGAGCATAAGCAATTTCAAGATAGCTGTGCTCTTCATGATCTTTTGCGCCTAACATACTCATTGCTGATAAAAATGGAATACGCAAATGGTGATTGCGATCAAAACGCTTGATAATGAGTACGGGCTTCTTAAGAATAGTTTTGAGTTGCCATTGAGGCACGGCTATGCCTGCTTTTTCTGCCAATGTGAGCGCTACAGCTTCCCAAAGAACGATATTAAACTCATCTTCCTTTCTTGGAAATTTGGCAATGGCGAAAGAGCCATCTTGTAAGCGCACCGATGCTTTAGGGCGTGCACCACCTAGAGAAGACCCCAGTGCTAATAACCACTTTAAATCTTCTGTACTTTCCTTATCGGCCAAAAAATGTTCTGTAGCCGCAAAAAGCTTGGGTAAATCGACTAAAGGGGGAATGGCATGTTTATCTTTAGGGCTTAAAAACAAAGCCTCATCTGTTGATTGAGAGAATCGCAATGCACCTAGACGTGTTTCATCGTTAACGCCTAGCAGGTAATCTGCTTCTAATAAAGTGCGGGCCGTTTCATTTTTATTTTTTGCTTGCAAGGCTTCGGCTCTGCGCATAAGAAGACGTCCCCAGCGATCCGGCGCGGAATCGCCTATGGCACCAAATAGATTAGCTTTGGGCTCTGTATGAAAAGTGCCTGGCATGAGTTTTAATGCAGGTTCTAGAGCAAATTTTTCTGGATGATTTAGCCAATTTTGATCATATTCAAAGGAAGCTGATTCGCGGCCATTGCGCATGTGAAGCCACAGTTTACCTACGCGAATGTTTTCATCTCCTAGCGCGATATAAACTAAAATTGCTTGATCATTCATGAGACGGCCACTTTTTTGCTTTATTTGCAGTGCGTACTCGTTTAGGCAATCTTTCATCTTCTAATTGACGGCCCGTTAAATCGTGCCTGGCATCAACTAGATCGGCAAGCCGGTCATGCATCCCTAAAGCGAATAATACACAAGCATAGCTACCCAAAGCCGTTGTGGCATCGCCTTTTTCAATTTTGCTCATAGTACCACGAGAGATCCCCGCACGTTCTGCCAGCAAACTCAAGGTAATGCGGCGGCGGCGGCGCGCATCGCTGATATCAGCCCCTAATTTGTTGAGAGCTCTTAATACAGGCAAGGGGAGATGTGTTTTCATTTTAAGCATCCTAAAATAGGCTTTAAGTCGTATTAAGGTACAGTATAGTGTATCTTAGGAGGAACGGCAATGTTTTTAGCTTTAAGCACACTACAGTGGTCTTTAACTTCATTTAACGTCCATTATAGAATGCATTAAAACCCTTAAGATTTCCTTAATGTCCGTTTGGTATTATATTACACAATATTACAATAACTGCACCAAAAAGCAGTATTTCTGAAAAAATAAAAGCGAGGTAAATTCAATGGCTATAGGCGAGAAGGAGATTAGTGCGCTAGTAAGTTCGGCAGAAGAAGGTAGTATAAGGTCTAATCTTGCCAATGCTAAAGATAGTGAAGGTCTAACGCCTTTACACTATGCGGCCGCCAAGGGGTCGATAAAAGCAATAGTCTCTTTAATTAAAGTGGGGGCGAAGTTAGAGGCTAGAGATAATGAAAAGCGTACGCCTTTACACCATGCGGCTATGAATGGTCAGATTGAAGCGATCAAGGCATTGCTTGCTGAGGGGGCTATTCTTACAGCTAGAGACGAGAACGGTCAAACGGCATTACATCATGCGGCTATGAATGATCAGATTGAAGTGATCAATGTATTGCTTGCAGAGGGAATGAAGCTAGAAGATACAGACAAACAGGGTAACACAGCTTTAGATTATTACGGGATTAAACATTCTAGCGGTCATGAAATTTTAGCAGAAATAGAAATAGAAACTGAATGTAAAACAATTTTTGACCAGAATGAACAGCATATGCAATTAACAAATTTGAAAAAAGCAATGATGGCATTGCAATCTTTACTATGGGAAAGTGATTTGTTAAGAGAAGAACAAGGGAAAGTCTATGCATTTGTTAATGCCGGGTTAGAACATGCATTGGGATTTGACCGTGCTAAAATAGAGCCACCTGAAGCTATAGTGATGTTTCCCGAATTAACCACAGCATTTCTTGTTGTAGCTGAAGCAGCAACAGCATTACGGAATGTTGTGTCAATGCCATCAAACTATACTTCTTTTCTCGAAGGAAAGAGCATTACTGCTAAACTTCGATATGCATCTATTTTAGATGAAGTTGAAGCACAGCTAAGAGTAAATGAAGGTTTAGCTGATGTGAATGTGTCACCTGTATCTGCATACAATCCAAATTATGTTCATCTTTCAACAAAACCAAATCATGACGATGGGATATTTGAACTAGAAGAGGATAATCCTAATGAAAAAGAACAACAGAAACCGTATGAAGATAGTCTAAGGCAAAAAGCTCAATCAGTATTTTATACAGTGCCTAAACACGGCTTGTCTGAAGAAGAGGAACTAGAATTAGAAACCACATGCGTAACGGTGTATACCCAATATAGTGAGCTATTAAAAAATTTACAGACTGCGATGTATAAACTCCGCTCTTTACTATGGTTAAGTTATTTGCCAGAAGAAAAGGAAGCCGCAATCATTGCCATTGCCAATAAAGAATTAGCAAAAGCGTTGGGGTTTTATTGTTATGATAAAATAAATCAACATAAAGATGTGAGTCTACCTAAGGAATTGTTTACAGCATTACAAGAAGTAGTGGCCGCCGCAAAACCTCTTCATAATCTTGTATCAATGCCATATCGTTATGATCGTTCTTTTGCCGATACTAATAATAGTGCTGTTCAATGGCGATACGATATTGTTTTGCAACAGATTGAAGTTCAGCTGGAAAGAAACATTCCCAAAAAGCCAAATTTTTTTGATGAGGGATTAGACGAACTAGAAGATAATTCTTTTGAAAATGAAGCCCGGGATCGTAAACAAGAAGCGGAAATAGCCGCCGTTATAGCTGAAATTGCTCGTTTGCGGGATAAATCGAAGAAACACCAGTCAGCACTTGATGCGATAACGCCGCCACATTCTCGCCACAGTGGAACCGGAACCCCTACCTTTTTTAGCCTAAAAAATAGGCACCGTGATCGCACTGACAGCGCCCCAGAATTAAATAAATTGAGCAGTGTGCCTAATATAGGTTAGATGAAAAATAATGGACCTATGTATTAGGTTCATTATTCGTTTATAATACAGGTGATTGAGTGTGCTTTGTTAGCATAAGGATGGACTATGTTAAACCAAATGTCGACAGAAGAACTGGAAGTGCTTAAATCTAAAGCACATGAAGACATGCAAAAGCTTAAATTAAAGATCGAAAATGAAGAGCAGACGCTTAGTAGAAATTCAAATAAGGTTCAACGACTTAAATCTCTAAGAGACGATATTGAAATTTCTCTGAAAGAAGTAATAGCTCAGGTTGAAAAAAATTCAGAGAAAGAAAAAAAAGATCCTTCCTTGCAGCAACAAAAAAGCTGGACCGATACTGTAGCGCAGGCGATAAAAGCCAGGGACGAAATTCAAATACAGAACGCAGAAGCACAAGAGAAGTATAAAGCGCTTCTAATCGAAGAGGGGATGTGTATTCAAGAAATTCGGCAATATCATAGTGAATATGAAAAGAAGTGTATTCAATATTTAAAACTATCCAGCCATCTGGCACAAAGAGAAGTAGAAAGCCATGGCCCCGTGTCAGATGAAAGCGCAGACGGAATAACAGAAGATATAAAAACTTCTTTTTTAAGAATGAAGTTTTCGTAATTATCTGTACCTATGAATAGATTGCAATAGTACAGAGCGAGCCGCCGTCATTGCTGTAAAGGTTAAGTAATTCGTTGATAGTTTTCTCGGTATCTACCCAATACACCTCAAGATGCGAGTTCAATGCTACAAGCAACTACAGACTAGAGTTGTGTCATCCTCGACTTCGTCGAGGATGACAAAGCTTCGATTCAAATCTATAGCATTCAGCTAGATCTTGCCTCTTCATTGGCGGTGGGTATTATCCCACTTTCGCCAATAATTTCTGGCGAGTTGTTTCATCCACGAAAGCAGCCTTTAAGCTATTACGCGTCATTTCCAATAATTCTTTTTCATTAAACTGAAAATAGCGCACTGCATTGTCATATTCGTTCGCGAGGCTGGTCGCAAAGAAGGGGGGGTCGTCGGAGCTTAAAGTTACTCTCACACCTAACTCTTTTAGACGACGCAGCGGATGATGGGTAAAATCGGAATAAACTTGTAAAGCAATATTGGAGCCAGGGCATACTTCTAATGTGATATTGCGTTTGATCAAAGCGGCAATTAACTTATCATCTTCTATGGAACGCACACCATGACCCACGCGGGTTATAGGCAATGTGTCGATCGCTTGCCAAACGCTTTCTGGGCCTGCCATTTCACCAGCATGTGCGGTGCATCCTAAGCCGGCATCGGCAGCGATGCGAAAAGCCTCGCTAAATTGTTCAGCCGGAAAATGAATTTCATCGCCAGCAAGATTCACGCCGGTAATGAGCGGATGTGGATTAGCCGACGCCCATTTGGCAACGTTAACGCAACTGGCTACACCAAAGTGGCGCACGAAAGCTAATAGGATACGCGCTTCTATACCAAAATTGCGTTTGGCGTCTTCTATGCCTTGAATCACGCCATTAAGACTGTCTTCTATACTTACGCCACACAATAAAGCATGGTCAGAAGAATAAATCAATTCGACATAGAGTGTATTAACCTTCGCACATTCTTCTAGATAAGCATAAGTCATATCTCTATAGTCTTGCATGGTTTTCAACATGAGAGTAGCTTTATCATACACTTGTAAAAAGTCTAAAAAATCTTTCCAAATATAGGTTTCATCGGGTGCAAAAATGTTTTCGGGTGCAATTAGGCCATTGCGTTTAGCCAAATGACGCACTAACGTAGGCTTCATGCTGCCTTCTAAGTGCAAATGCAATTCTGCTTTGGGAATGTTGTGAGTGTTGATCATAAGTTAAAACCTCTTAAATGTTCAAAGAAATTTGAAAAGTTATGCCCGTATAAAAATCGTATCCTGGATTGCCACGTCGACCGTTGCTTATTCCGCTATTTCGCACACGATTTGTGAAACGGTCTTCTCGCAATGACGAATTTTTTATCACAAAAAAGTTCTTCCAGAAGATAATGGTTTAACGCCCAAGTACTTTGCGATGCTTTGACCCACATCGGCAAAGGTTTTACGCTTGCCTATGTTAGCAGCTTTAATTTTAGGACCCCACAGGAGTATGGGGATATGTTCGCGCGTGTGATCCGTACCGCGCCAAGTGGGATCACAACCGTGATCGGCTGCCAATATGACAATATCGTCTGGTTTTAGCAACGCATCTAATTCCGGTAAACGGCGATCCAAATATTCTAAACCTGCAGCATAACCGACTACATCACGGCGGTGTCCATAATGACTGTCGAAATCCACAAAATTAGTGAAAATCAAGCTGCCCGCAGGGGCTGTTTTTAAAGCAGTGAGTGTGGCGTCAAACAAACCATCTAAACCATGTGCCTTGATGTTTTGACTGATGCCCTGATGCGCAAAAATGTCAGCAATCTTGCCTATAGCAATGACTTCTTGTTTAGCGCTAACGATATGTTCCAATAAAGTGGGTGCGGGCGGTGGAATGCTGTAATCGCGGCGATTGTCGGTGCGTGCAAAATGTCCTGGAGTACCGCTAAAAGGTCTGGCGATGACTCGTCCTATATTGTACGGATCGACTAACTTGCGTGCGATGTGACACAATTCATACAAACGCATTAAACCAAAGCTTTCTTCATGAGCGGCAATTTGAAATACCGAATCGGCCGAAGTATATACTATGGGTTTGCCCGTTTTCATGTGCTCTTCACCCAACTGCGCCATGATGTCGGTGCCAGAGGCGTGGCAATTGCCTAAAATGCCGGGAATATTTGCGAGCTTGATAAAGTCGTTGAGCAAAGTTTCAGGAAAGCTAGGATATTGTGGAAAATAACCCCATTGAAATAACACGGGTACGCCACACAATTCCCAATGGCCGCTGGGCGTATCTTTACCGTGACTGATTTCTTGAGCAAAACCATACAGTGCATCAACGGGAGTATTATCATTTAAACCTATTAATGGATGACCTGCACTGGCTACGGCTGCTTTGGCTAAACCGCGATGACATAAATTGGGAATATATAATGGACCCTGACGTACATCCGCACGAGAGGCTTTATCGTTAAAACACGCTTCGGCGATATGACCTAAAGTATTTGCACCTTCGTCGCCAAAATCTTTGGCGTCATCAGCCGCCCCTATACCAAAAGAGTCTAATAATAAAATAATAACTCTTCTATCCCCTTCGCCTTTCAAGCTGCGACTTTGTTGTGTGTTTGCCTCGCTGCTCATGTACGGGTACGTACACTCCGCTGCTCGGCTGCGCACACGTCGCGTCGCATCTCGAAATTCTTTGGGGATAATGGTCACGTGTTTTAATCCATAAACATCGAGCTGATAGATTCGGATTCATTCACACGATAGATTGCTTCCGCCAATAAAGCACTTAAAGAAATCTGCCGGATTTTCTTGCAATTTTTGATCGCCTGACTGAGTTTTATAGTGTCGGTTACCACCAATTCATCGAGTACGGAGTGCGTAATGTTGTCTAAAGCATTGCCCGATAATACCGGGTGGGTGCAATACGCATTCACTGAGCGCGCGCCTTTGTCTTTTAAGGCCTTAGCCGCATTACACAAGGTACCGGCGGTATCGACTATGTCGTCCATAATTAAGCAATCTTTACCTTCAACTTGACCAATGATATGCATCACTTCGGAGTGATTCGCTGATGAGCGTCGTTTATCGATGATAGCCAATTCAGCGTCGTTTAAACGCTTAGCGACGGCACGTGCACGTACCACACCACCCACATCGGGAGAGACGATGGTTAAATTGCTATAATGGTTGCCATAACGCTCTTTTAAATCTTCAAAAAAAACTGGGGTGGCATATACGTTGTCTACAGGCATGTAAAAGAAGCCTTGAATTTGGTCAGCATGTAGGTCTACCGTCAACAAACGATTAATACCCACCGAACCCATCATATCGGCGATCACTTTAGCACTGATAGGCACACGTGCGGAACGTACGCGGCGATCTTGGCGCGCGTAGCCAAAATAGGGTACCACTGCGGTGATACGCGTGGCAGAAGCACGGCGCAGGGCATCGGCCATTAAGACCAATTCCATAATACTGTCGTTAGAAGGGCTAGACGTGGGTTGAATGATAAACACATCCTTACCGCGCACATTTTCTAAAATTTCGCACATAATTTCGCCGTCGCTAAAACGGCTCAAATTCATTTGACCCAAAGGGACTTTGATGTGTGCGGCGACCTTTTCGGCCAGCTCGGGATTGGCGTTGCCGGTAAATAACATTAATTTAGGCACGGTGCGCATACTCCTAATCAGGGCGGTGCATCGGGAAAATGGCTGGGGTGCCAGGATTCGAACCTGGGTATGCGGGGATCAAAACCCCGTGCCTTACCGCTTGGCGACACCCCAAAAACATAGAACTAAGGTTAAAAAGTGTTCTTTTAAAGAGCATTTTAGGATAACCTTCAACAGGGGTGTATTTTGCAAAATAAACGCGCGGCTGTCAAGTGGGGAGTCACTCTATAGTAGGTTACAGTTAGTGCAGCGCCATACTTTTATACCGTACTATAGGATACATTAATGGCTTGCATGTACCCTTAATCGAACACCTTCGAAATTCTGCAATTCGTGGATAACTAAGAAAAGCGAATGAGCCGTCTGGGCGTAAGATTAAGATCCAGAGCATTGTCATCCTCGGCCGAAGGCCGGGGATCCAGAATTAAATCAGGGGAAAACTTGAATTGAAACTGGATCCCCGGCTGCGGCCTCGCGGCCTTGCCGAGGATGACACAGTTCAGTGAACCTTCTCGTTTTTACCTTCTTGACGATTACGCCATATCCCTGTATCTTCCGCCCCTTCTCTGATAAGAGAAATAGATCTTTCACTATAAATTAGAAGGGGTTCCTATGAAAAATAATAAAAAACTATGTGTTGCTCTGCTAGCGGGGTTATGTGTAGCGAGTACCGGTTATGCGGCCTTAGAGGGTGCTTATACAACGGCTCAAGTGGGTGTAGCAGGTCCTGCATGGGATGGAGCGGGTCCTTATTTCCATTTCGCCCTAGGTGATCAACTAAACCATTATTTGGCTCTGGAGGGGGGCGTGACGGCTATTCCAACCACAACTGGCGGTAGTGATTGGCTAGATGAAGGCGTAGCACATCTTTATTCTCTAGATGGCGATGTCAAAGTCATGCTGCCTCTAGGGGATCGTTTTAATCTTTATGCAAAAGCAGGTCCTTCTTTGGCGTATTTCCAAAATGATTATCACGATGGTGTAGGCGTGATGGGCAATGGCGCTGTGGGTGTGGCCTTCAATGTTACAGAGCATTGGACTACCGATTTTTCTGTGGGTCTAATGGCGGGCGATGAAACTGCCGTTTTAACAACACAGCTAGGACTGGGTTACCACTTCGCGTAATCAACGAACTTTCCTCCAGTATGTTGTAATTCGACATACTGGAGGGCTTTAGGTGGGTTTATTATACTGAAAAGCGCATGGGTTCTAATTGTTGAACAACTGAACGGCAACATGGTACGATGCGTCTTTGTGCTACGTTTCATAGAATAGCGAGGGGTTTTTTTACAATGAGCGCGAATGAGTCTAAATCATCTGATTATCTTTTACTCCACGAGGCTCATCTACGATATTATAATTCAGGAACTTTAGGGCCACTAGCGCATGAAGAAAAAGGATTACTAACATACTGTCTTAATTTGATATTCACTGAAGAAGAGTTCAATCGCTATTATCATATCAATAATGTGCTTTCTCTACTTTCTACCAGCACTTTTGCGGCATTGGTGTTTCGTAATGTTGTAACAGGCTTAGACGCAAATGCTATGTCCAAAGAGGCGCGCTATGCCATTGCGACCTTCATTGCGGTTACCATGGTAGCCCCAGGTCAATTTATACTAACACATCAACTTGCTAAGAGAATGATGCAGATACTTTTTGATGTAGGTGGCGCTACTTTTAAAGAAAGTAGCGTCGCTCGAGGCGCAAAATATTTAGCGACCACGGGTGCAGCGTTGGCGACGGGTTGTGGCACGTTTCATTTGGAAACCAGTACGCATTTCTTTTCGAATCCTACGGCTTCATGGTTGCCTACAAATTCTCTCACCGAAAAAATGCTAGTGGCCTCCACTTTTGGTGCGATTAATGGGATATTTAGGGCGGTTTTTTTTAATGGTAAGAAAAAATATACACCCGGAAATGAAATTCAGAATGAATGGCTACGCAAACTGGCGCAGGGCGTTGCTCTTTTGTCTACAGCACTTTATGGTTACACGAACGCTATTAACTATGTTGCGAGCTATGTCTTAATGGTAGAAGGGATTGACGATGAGCTGGCTAGAAATATTGCTATGAATATTTTGATAGGCGCTTTTGGTAGCATTGTGCTGGGAGAAATACCCAAAAACATCGAGGTTTTATGGAATACATTTAGATTATACAAATCAGAACCAGAGCCAGAATCTAATCCTGTGCTAGATGTTCTCTATGGTCTTTTGCGTGGAGGATTTGGTTTGTTGAGTGCTCTTTCTAAAACAGCATCTAGTACCTTGTCTTTTTGTTTATTAGTATTGAAAGCATTTCCAGCGTCAAAAACGGACATTATTTCTTGGAGCCTGCTTTTGCCCGCTGTACTACTGCCTACTTTGGGTTATAACATCGTAACAGCAGGTATGACTGAACAGGTAGAAACTATACCTGTTGGAGAAGCAACGTCTCTAGAGCCTAGCATTAATGAGACAAGTGAAGATTTTGGTTCGGAAGAAACTATTGTATCAATAGAAGCCGGACAAGAAGCGGAAAAGGTATGTACAAGGTCATGGTTTTGTTCATTTTGGAAAGCAGGGCCCTCGCCAACAGTAACCGTGATAGATAGTGTGGCAACAGCGAAGAATGATTATGAGCCGATAGGCGGTAAAAGAGGAATGTGTACCATACTGTAGATGGCGGTATTCATGAGCAGCTCTGACGCATTGTAATGTTTCAATTTCGCGTAATGAATATGAATACGCTTTTCTCCAGTATGTCGTATTTTATTCGACATACTGGAGGGTTCATTTAATTAATCCAACTGCCAGCGCGTGATGACGATTTTCACTTTTACGTCTGCATTTTGTATCAACAAGCTACTGGGCAGATCTAGCTTGCCGACTCCAGAATAATGCTGGAATACGACATTGAAACCATCTTGTTGTAAGCTCGTTAAATGGCTATGGCTAGCATCAAATTGCAAAGTTGGAGCACCGCCCGGTGCAGGTAAACCGCGTGCCCAATAGTAGAGGTCGTTTACAGGTAATTGCCAACCAGTGACTTTGTTTAATAATGCTGTGGCATTACTGTCGGTATAGGTTTTACCTTTAGGGGCAAAATAAGTGCTTTGAGTAGGGGTTGTTTTTAAGGTGCCATAACCCGTACCTACAGGGCCTATAAAGCGTAGGCTATAGTCATTTTCGCTTTGTAATTGCCAATCAAATTGCATGGTGTCGTTGCTTTTAGCCGTTTGTATGGCCAAGGCGCCTTGATTGTGCCAGCGGGTTAATTGATTCAGCGTGCTTTGACGTTCAGTCCACGATTGTTGATTTTGTACGGTGGGGGTAGCTAAGGGTACTTGAGTGGCACAAGCACTGAGTAGTGCTAACAGTATCAGGCTTAATACTATATTCTTACGCATGGTAAAACTCCTTTTTAATTTAAAATACCGATATAGATATCCAAGACTGCATTTTGTGGGTCGTGACTACGTTCATCGTATACTTCGAAATCGGCAACATAAGCGCGTGTACCGCCTAAGTCTGCATCGGTCATGGTCCATATTTTCTGCCACAGTTCTATGCATACTGCGGGCATGGGTCCGGGATCAGTGGTGAATTTTATATAACGTTGTGCGGGGATAAGTTTAGTTTCAAGACTGGGATCCACTTCATCCAAAGTAGTAACGGCTTCACCTACAAAATAAGTGTAATCGCCATTACAATCGCTTTCATAATCCGTGTAGACGCAATAAGTCGTGCCAGGTTTTTTACGGGAATTGATCTTTGCGGCTAAGTTGTTCTGAAAATAACGTTGTAGGGTAGGGCCAATTTTCCCTATGGCGGAATTCATTTCTGCCGCATTATTGGTTCTGGCCGTAATGCCTACGAGTTGGATTGGGGCTAAGAGTTCGATTGTTTTTTCCATTGCTGTCCCTATTACACATTAAACAAGAAATGCATCACATCGCCATCACGTACTATATAGTCTTTACCTTCTACGCGCAACTTACCCGCTAATTTAGCACCTTGTTCACCCTTGTAGGTGATAAAATCGTCGTAGGCAATGACTTCGGCGCGGATAAAACCGCGTTCGAAGTCGCTGTGTATGCGACCAGCAGCCTTAGGAGCACTATCGCCTACACAGATAGTCCAAGCACGGACTTCTTTAACGCCCGCAGTAAAATAAGTTTGTAGCCCTAATAATTTATAACCACAGGTGATAAGTCTATTTAAGCCCGTTTCGGCCAAACCCATAGCGCTTAAAAATTCGGCTTTATCTTCTTCGCTTAATTCTAATAGCTCAGCCTCAATAGCTGCACACACAGGCACTACCAAAGCGCCTTCTTTTTGTGCGTGCGTTTGCACAGCAGCTAGTAAAGGATTATTTTCGAAGCCATCTTCAGCCACATTGGCAATATACAGTGTAGGCTTAGAGGTTAATAGTTGATAAGTCGAGAGCCATTTCTTTTCATCTTCATTTAAAGACAGCGAACGTAGACTTAAACCATCGTTTAAACGCGTTTTTATTTTTTCTAGAAAGGCGGCTTCTGCCACTGCCTCAGCATTGCCACTGCGCGTATTTTTAGCGACGCGCAATAGGATTTTATTGACGGTATCTAAGTCAGCCAGGGCCAATTCTGTGTCTATAATAGCGATGTCGTGCAAAGGATCGACTCGTCCGGATACATGAATAATATTATCATCTTCAAAACAACGCACCACATGCGCAATGGCATCGGTTTCGCGTATATGTGCTAGAAATTGATTGCCTAAACCTTCGCCTGTAGCAGCGCCTTTCACTAAACCGGCGATGTCTACAAATTCCATGACGGTAGGCACAATGTTTTGCGGTTTAATAATGGCTGCAATCGCGTCTAAACGTGGATCGGGTAATGGCACTATGCCCACATTCGGTTCGATGGTGCAAAAAGGATAATTGGCTGCATCAATGCCCGCGCGCGTTAACGCGTTAAATAAAGTGGATTTACCTACATTAGGTAAGCCTACAATGCCACATTTAAATCCCATAACTATCTAACCCTCTTTTGTATGTAATTGTTGTACCGCGTTTTCCCAATCGCCGCTTAATACTTTGGGTAAAATCGATAATGTTCTGGCGATGGCTGCGTCTACTTTATCGCGTTCACTGCGTGAGGCTTGCCCTAACACGTAATTTAAAACTTTGTCTTTGTGGCCGGGATGGCCTATGCCTAAACGCAGGCGCGCAAAGTTTTGTGATTTCAAGGCCTGTGCAATATCGCGTAAGCCATTGTGACCCGCGTGACCGCCGCCCCATTTTAATTTGACTTCGCCACACATTAAATCCAATTCATCATGTGCTACCAAAATATTTTCTGCTTTGATTTTATAATAGTTAGCCACACTGCTGACGGCTAAACCGCTGTGGTTCATAAAAGTATTGGGCTGTAACAATAAGCACTCTAACCCTTGGATTTTGCCATTGGCGACTAGGCCGTGAAATTTAGAATCGTTGCGTAAGGTATAGCCGCATTCTTCGGCTAAGGTTTCAAGAAACCAAAAGCCCGCGTTATGCCGTGTGGCAGCATATTGTGGGCCGGGATTGCCTAGCCCTACAATCAGCTGAATCGGATGGTATTGCATGGCGGTCATTGTTTAGGTTCCTCTTCATAGGGGCGGCTCGCGAGCCGTCCCTACAAACTACGAGTGTAATTTTTTACTCGCTCTTGCCTTCTTCAGCAGCGCCTTCTTCAGTAGATCCTTCAGGAGCAGCAGCTTCTTCTACAACCGGCACTTCTTCCACTTCCTCTACGACCACTCTAGGCATATGTGCTGCTGCGATGGGTAGATTGTGGCTTTCGCCGTGGGTTAAAGCGACGATGACTGCATCCGCAGGCAATTTCAAATCAGACAAATGTATAATTTGATCCACTGCTAAGTTGCTTAAGTCCACTTCCAAGAAAGCAGGAATATGCAATGCTGGGCAGATGATTTCCACTTCCTTGATTTGATGTGCGATAATGGCACCTTCTTTTACTGCGGGAGAATTTTCTTCATTGATAAAATGCAGTGGGACCTTAACGTGTAGGCGTTCTGTACCCGTGATGCGTTGAAAATCCATGTGCAGAATCTTTGGCTTGTAGGCGTGGCGTTGGATATCACGCAAACGTACGGAATGCATTTTGCCATCGATGTTCAAGTTGAACAGCTGCGTATAAATCTGTTCATTTTCTAAAGCCTTGATGATTTCATGGTGTTGCAATAATAAGGACTGCGCTTCTTTTTTTGCGCCATACAGGATAGCTGGCACGCCATTGTTGCGACGTAGGCGGCGGCTCGCACCCTTCCCCACATCCGCTCTAGGCGTTGCGTTGATAACGATTGAACTGGTCATAATTTAAGCTCCATAAACGGTTGATTAAACAAAAAACCTCGCGACCAGGGTTTTTTGCCTTCAAATAGACCATTCTGATGCGGTTCTATGCTAGAATCCACAACCCTGGCCATACTTGAAAGGCGGCCATTGTATCAGAAAAAACAGCAGCTAGGTAGGGGGTTTTGTGTCTTACTATCGCGAACACGTCTTTATGTGTACTAATTTTCGCCAAAATGGCGAGCAATGTTGTGCCGCTTCTGGATCGGAGGCCTTACGTGCCTATGCCAAGAAGAAGCTAAGAGCTATGGGCGAGGCTGGGGCTGGTCGTTGTCGTATCAATAGCGCGGGCTGTTTGGACCGCTGTAGCGAAGGGCCGGTGATGGTCATTTATCCCGAAGGCGTGTGGTATACCTACCACAATGAAGCCGATATAGATGAGATTTTACAAAAACATGTAGTAGAAGGGCAGATAGTTGAGCGCTTACAATTAAAGGTTAAAAAATAGAATGAAATTTGTGGATGAGGTCGTTATTGAAGTTGCGGGCGGTGACGGTGGTGTGGGCTCTATGAGCTTTAGACGTGAAAAATATATCCCTAGAGGCGGTCCTGATGGCGGCGATGGTGGCGATGGTGGCAGCGTTATTTTAGAAGCCGCGAGTGGCGTCAATACCTTAGTGGATTATCGCTATAAGCGTAAACATTTTGCGTCTAAGGGCGAGCGCGGCCATGGCGAACAAAAGAGTGGCAAAAGCGGCGAGGATTTAATTTTATTAGTCCCCGTGGGCACCATGGCTTACGATAACGATACCGACGAGTGCATAGGCGATTTAGTCGCTATAGGCCAACGTGTTGTGGTGGCACAAGGTGGTTTTCACGGTTTAGGCAATACGCGTTTTAAAAGCAGTGTCAATCGTGCGCCACGTAAAACAACACCAGGAACTCCAGGCGAACGCCGATCATTGCGCTTAGAATTAAAATTATTAGCCGATGTAGGCTTATTGGGTTTACCCAATGCCGGTAAATCCAGTCTGATACGCGCTATTTCCGCGGCTACACCTAAAGTGGCCGATTATCCTTTTACCACTTTGCATCCGCATTTGGGTGTCGTGCGAGTAGGGGAGTTAAAAAGTTTTGTGGTAGCAGATATTCCCGGATTAATCGAAGGTGCTGCCGAAGGTGCTGGCTTGGGCGATAAATTTTTACGGCATTTAGCGCGCAATCGTATTTTATTGCATGTAGTGGATGTAGCGCCTATAGATAGGAGTGATCCCTTAGCCAATATAAAATTGATCCGACATGAAGTAGAAAGTCACAATCCAGAATTGGCAGCCAAAGAATGTTGGGTGGTGTTGAATAAAATAGATTTATTGCCAGAAGAAGAACGAGAAGCGCGATTGGCCGAGTTGAAACAAGGCTTGGATGAAGCAACCCCGATTTACGCTATTTCTGCTATTACGGGTGAGGGCACAACGCGTTTATGTCAAGATATCATGTCGCGCTTAGATGAGTTATTGGCGCAGGAGCTAATGGATAATGACCAGCAATGAAGAACAGTTTCCTAATGGGTTATATGTAGTCGCAACGCCCATAGGAAATTTAGATGACATTACACTAAGAGCATTGACGGTGTTGCGCAGTGTTGCTCTCATTGCTGCGGAAGACACGCGCCATACGCGCCAATTGCTACAACATTTTTCTATCAATAAACCGTTGATGGCGTTGCACGATCACAATGAACTGCAGCAAAAAGATAAAATCATTGAGAAAATAAAAGAAGGTCAATCCATTGCTTTGGTCAGCGATGCAGGTACACCTTTGATCAGTGATCCTGGATTTACCTTAGTGCGCGTGCTGCAAGAACAACATTTACCGGTTATCACTATTCCCGGTCCTTCGGCATTGATAGCAGCGTTGAGCATCGCGGGCATGCCGTGTGCGCAATTTGTTTTTGAAGGTTTTTTACCGGCGAAAGCTGGGGCACGTGAAGCACGCTTGCAGCAATTAAAAAATGAAACCAGAACACAGGTATTTTACGCTTCGGTGCATCGCGTAGAAGATGATGTCAATGCCATTGCCGCCGTGTATGGCGATACGCGCGCGATGGTGTTATTGCGTGAATTAACCAAGCGTCATGAAACCGTTGTTTTTGGTACAGTTGCCGAGGTGCAGCATTATTTGGCTAAAGACGAACATGCTTTAAAAGGTGAATTTGTGTTAGTGGTCGCGGGCGATAGCGCAGTACATGAAGAAGTGAATGCAGAAACAGAGCGTTTACTCAAGATTTTATTACCCACGCTGCCATTAAAACAAGCCGTAGCTATTGTGAGTGAGATTTTAGGCGTGGCTAAGAATCCGGTGTATGAGAAGGCGTTGTTGATTAAGGGCTAAATCGTTGTAGCTATATCCAGGGTTCAATATTATAACTCATCGCTGGCCGAGGTCCGTCACGCGACCATGACTATTACGCTTTGTATTCTGTTCATTCACATCAGGCATATTTTCTCTGTGCAGTTATATCCAGGGTTCAGCATTATAATTCACCGCTGGCCGGGTCCTGGCAACGGTGATACCCCGTCGTGCTCGTGCCTGCGCGCGCCGGGGTCCCCCTCACCGTGCCACCCGTCCATCACTATTGCGCTTTGCGTCAGAGCATTGTCATCCTCATTATAATGCATCGCTGGCCGGGTCCTGGCAACGGTGATACCCCGTCGTGCTCGTGCCTGCGCGCGCCGGGGTCCCCCTCACCGTGCCACCCGTCCATCACTATTGCGCTTTGTATCAGAGCGTTGTCATCCTCGACGCGGCCGCGAGGCCGCAGTCGGGGATCCAGGAAAAACTTTATTTGAAACTGGATCCCCGACCGGAGCCTCTACTCGGTACTCCAGGTAGTCGAGGATGACAAATACGCGGAGCCAAAGCCATCATTGTTAACGATGGCTTTGGGCTAGTTATCCTAGGCGTTAGAAAAAATGCTGCTACTGCTTTGCTGGTGTTCCCACAACCGCCTGCGGAGCTGCAACCGCGGCCTGCGGAGCTGCAACTGCGGCCTGCGGAGCTGTAACTGCGGCCTGCGGAGCTGCAACTGCGGCTTGCGGTGTTGCAATTGTGGCGGGTGGTATTGCACCCGCTGGCGGTGGCGTTAAAACTTCTTGCGGCGCCGCAACCGTTTGCAATTGTTGTAATATCGATGGATTAAAAGGTTGTTGATTCACATAAGGCGCACCTTTTTTGATATTAATGTCCACGTTATAAGAATCACTATTTTCTCTCAGCAATCCTAATTTGGCTAATTGTCCTAAAATAGAGGTAGGATCAATATTATTATTGGCTATCCCTATATTGCTGTCTATGAGATCAACAAGAAAGGATTGCGCCAAACTCTTGCTGAGTTCTAAATGATAAGACAATTCGATATCTTGCATTAGCGCGCTGAGATTATCTACAGAAGTGGGTAATTGCACAAAACGCACGGATCCCTGAGAATGCAAGTTGCCGCTAGGAACCGATAAATCCAATTGTTTCAAAGCGATCTCAGTGTTATTTTGCACTAAGCCAGGCAATAATTTCTTAAGATCTTCGGCCAAAGCATTTTGCAAATCTTCAGTATTTTCTGGTTGTGTAGCCCTTTGTTTAGCATAGACCCGAACTTTTTCTTCTATCTCTGCTAACACTTTAAAGTTTAAGTTGTTAACTTGAAAATTGAAGCCCAATGGACCATAACTTTGATTATCGTAGTTGGCATTGTTTATTTCTAGAGTCATTTGGTAGCTAACATCGTTCTTTTTACGCAGACCTACAAAAGCAGAATTAAAGTCTTGCAGCTTAAATTGCAGCATAGGCGGTATGGATAGATCGATGCTGGGGATAGTTATGGTTTCATTGCCCAAATAAACCCTTTGCTCTCTATGATTGTTTATCTCCACTTGTATGCTGGGGATGTTTAAATAGCCCCTAGAATCGGCGTTGACATTAAAGTTTTGCACTAAGAGTTGGCCTTTAACGCGACTGAAATCGTGCGTAAAATCACAAGTCAGTTGCAGTTGATCTAAGTTAAGATTCAATATCGGTTTGCTGGCAAGGTTGATCGTGGCCTGTAGGGCGGCATGGACATCCACTGCATAATGCAAATTGAAAGGAATGCGGACTAGAGCACTGAAAATCTTCTTTTGGAAATCGATTGTGAATAGGCTGCTTTTAGCGAATTCAGGCAAGCGTACATCCAATACGGCAATACCAAAGAAAAAATGCATTTTACCTTGTTCATCGTAAAAGAAAGCGAGAGGACCATGGTGAATGATCACTTCATGCTGAATAGCAGGCCATTGTGCTTCTGGGGCGCTGGTACCCCAAGTGAGCTTAGCCGTGGATGACAACCAGCCCAAATGATATTGGCTTTGGATTTGTACATTAGGATTTTTCGCTTGTAACTCGGCAGTCAAAGCTTCAAAGCGATTTTTAGCAATTAAGCCTGAAACCAAGGGTAAACAAGCGATAATAGCGATGATAAGGGCTGCTATGGATAAGGTTTTTTTCATGGTCTAGTCGGTTTCCTAAATTATGACTGTCAAAGTATATATCTATACTGCTTGTATTTAAAGATATGAGATCTAATAAATACTGTAGCTTTGCATCAAAGCGCTGTCATCCTCGATACCCGGAGTACCGAGTACAGGCTCCGATCGGGGATCCAGTTTCAAATCAAGTTTTTTCCTGGATCCCCGACCACGACCTCGCGGCCTTGTCGAGGATGACAGGATGCAGATACTTTATGCTAGAATGCCCCCCTATTACAAGCATAAAAGCAGCTTCAGGAGACATTGTTATGCAAAATACGGCAACGCCGGTGATTACTATAGATGGACCAGGAGGGGTAGGTAAGGGAACAGTAGCGCATTTATTATCCAAAAAGCTAAGCTGGCATCTGTTAGACAGCGGTGCTATTTACCGCGTGGTGGCTTTTGCGGCCGAAAAAGCAGGCATTTCTGTAGATGATTGCGATAATTTATTAAGTCTTATCAATGCGTTAAAACCGACGTTTTCAACGGACGATGAAGGCATAATGCATGTTTTTTTAAATAAAGAAGATATTACGGCGCGCATTAGAGATCCACATATAGGCATAGCCGCCTCCCAATTATCGGTGCATCCGTCTATACGAGCCGCTTTATTGGACTGTCAGCGTCAATTTCGTAAACCCAAAGGTTTGGTTGCCGATGGCCGGGATATGGGTACTGTGGTCTTTCCTGACGCACAATTGAAGGTTTTTTTAGATGCTTCCCCCGAAGCAAGGGCCATACGTCGCCATAGGCAGTTGCTTGCGCAAGCAATAAATGTTACTCTAAAGGACGTTTTTGCGCAGATCATCGAAAGAGACGAGCGCGATCGTACGCGTGCTGTTGCGCCCCTAAAGCCCGCCGAAGATGCCATTATTATCGATACGACAACGTTATCGGTGGATGAGGTCTTTGCGCAGGTGGTATTGCAATGGGATTTGCGTCAGCACAAATAATTGGGTTATAACCGAGCCGCGACCGAAAGGGCGCGGAAAGTAATCGGCGCCCAAAATGGTTGGTCTGGATATTCTTTAATATCGGGATCGTAGTTGAAACCGTATTAAGTGTCTCACTTAATACATTAACCAAACAGACTGTAAAGTCTAGGAAACTATCTACATGATTAATGTAAAACAAGGTGAATTTGCTTCTTTATTGGAACAAAGTTTTGCCAAAGAAAAATTAGAAATCGGTGCTATTTGCCAGGGGCGAGTCGTTCGTATTGATAAAGACTACGTCACCGTCGATGCAGGTTTTAAATCCGAAGGTGTTATACCGCGTGAACAATTCTTAAATGATAAAGGCGAATTAGAAATTGTTGAAGGCGATAACGTAGACGTAGTGCTAGAAGCCTTAGAAGATGGTTTTGGCGAAACACGTTTATCTCGTGAAAAAGCCAAACGCCTAGAAGCATGGATAGATCTAGACAAAGCATATCATTCACAAGCCACTGTCGTGGGTGTGATCAGCGGCAAGGTTAAAGGCGGTTTTACTGTCGATATTCAATCCGTACGCGCATTCTTGCCGGGTTCATTAGTTGATGTACGTCCAGTACGCGATTCTGTGGTCTTAGAAGGCAAAGAGTTAGAATTCAAAGTTATTAAAATGGACGCCAAGCGTAATAACGTCGTGGTATCACGTCGCGCTGTGGTGGAATCTGAAGGCAGCACTGAGCGTCAAGCGTTGCTAGAAGGTTTATACGAAGGCCAAGTGGTCTTGGGTGTAGTGAAGAACTTAACCGATTATGGCGCGTTTGTGGACTTAGGCGGCATAGATGGCTTGTTGCACATCACCGATATGTCATGGACTCGCGTCAAACATCCTGGCGAATTATTATCCGTAGGCCAAGAAGTGTCTGTAACCGTGTTGAAGTTTGACAAAGAACGTTCACGCGTATCCTTAGGCATGAAACAATTGGGTGACGATCCTTTCTTCAATACAGTGAACCGTTATCCGGTGGGTTCACGTTTGAAAGGCCGCGTAACCAATATCGCTGATTACGGTTGCTTTGTAGAATTAGACAAAGGCGTGGAAGGCTTGGTACACGTTTCCGAAATGTCTTGGACCAACAAAAATATTCATCCTAGCAAAGTGGTGCAATTAGGGGATGAAATTGAAGTAGTCGTGTTGGAAGTAGATGAATCCCGTCGTCGTATTTCTTTAGGTATTAAGCAATGCACGATGAATCCTTGGGAACACTTTGCAACCACGCACGAAAAGAATGATCGTGTTAAAGGCGCCATCAAATCCATTACCGATTTTGGTGTGTTCATTGGCTTGGAAGGCGGTATCGATGGCCTAGTGCATTTGAATGATATTTCTTGGAATGAGCCAGGCGAAAAAGCCATACGCAATTACAAGAAAGGTCAAGAAGTTGAAGCAATGATCTTAGCTGTTGATCCAGAACGTGAACGCATCTCTTTAGGGATTAAACAGTTAGAACAAGATCCTGTAGGTTCCTTCACAGATCGCTTTACCAAGGGCAGTATTGTTGTTGGTACAGTCAAAAGCGTAGATGAGAAAGGGGCTGTTATCGATTTGGGTGATGAAGTGGAAGGTTATGTACGCGCTTCCGACATCTCTAGAGATAAAGTAATGAATGCCGCTGAACATCTGCATGTAGGTGATAAGGTCGAAGCTAAATATATGAGCATCGATCGTAAAACACGCATGATCAGCTTGTCTATCAAAGCAAAAGATTCTCAAGAAGAAGCTCAAGTGATGCGCGATCTAAATCGCGATGTTGCTGCAAATTCGACTTTAGGTGATTTGCTGAAAGATAGCATTGATTCCGATAAGGAAGCGGATGAAAAATAGGACTTTACGGAAGTTTTAGGAAATATGAAAGGAGGCTTGGCCTCCTTTTGTATTTAATAAGGATGAATAACATGAAAATAGTACGTTATTTCTTTTATCTACTGATCGTTGCGGTGCTATTAGCTTTAGCAGCAGTCAATTCGCAAGTGGTGACTTTACATTATTACTGGGGGGAATGGGTATTGCCCTTATCGTTGCTCATATTCTTCGTATTGTTTCTAGGCTGTTTTTTAGGTTTGTTACTGAGTTTGGGGCCTTTGCTTAAATTGCGCAAAGAGCGCAGCCAGTGGCGACGTCAAGCAAAACACGTGGAAAAGCCATGATGCCTACTGAAGATTGTCAACACTGTGAATCTATTCAATTGCACAAGCCTCGTCATTGCGAGCTCGCGAGCGCAGCGAGTGAGCGTGGCAATCCAGGAAAAATGTTAGGCAATGAAAAGAATCATCCTGTTACAGTAGGACTAATAAAACAACGTAGTACTTATATAACCAGGATTTTAACCCCTGGATTGCGTCGCTTGCTCGCAATGACGGGTGTTGATCGTGATTAACGCTATTATTGCTTTAGCCGTTATTGCCGCTTTCTTATGGATATATTGGCGCAAAAATCCAAAACAATCTCTAACCTCTACCGGTGTTCCTAAAGATTACTTAGTCGGTTTAAATTATTTATTAAACGAAGAACCCGACAAAGCGGTTGAAATCCTGATTAAAACGCTGCAAGTAGACAGCGATACTATAGAGACTTATTTAGCCTTAGGACATTTATTTCGCCGTCGTGGTGAAGTGGATAGAGCCATACGCATACATCAAAACCTTATTGCAAGGCCGAGCTTATCCAAAAATGAACGGATGCTAGCTTTATTAGCCTTGGGACAAGATTATCTACGCGCAGGCGTTTACGATCGTGCCGAGCGATTATTCCTAGAAGTAATAGACGGTAAGTTGTACGCACAAGAAAGTTACCGTTATCTAATCGACATTTATCAACAAGAAAAAGAATGGGAAAAGGCCATTCAAGCAGCGGAAAAGTTAAGTACCTTGAGTCACGATAATGTGGGGCGTCAGGTCGCACATTATTATTGTGAACTAGCGCTGGAAACGCAAAAGAAGTCGGGACGCGAAACAGCATTCCGTTATTTAAAAAAGGCCTATCAATACGATAAATACTGTGTGCGTGCCAGTTGGTTGCAAGGCGATTGGGAAAAAGAAGCCGGGCACACTAAAATTGCATTGCGTTATTATCGCCAAGCCTTAAGTGAAGACGCAGACTTTTTACCGGAAGTATTGCCCGCTATGGTTGCGTGTTATGAAGATTTACACGATGAAGCGGCATTGATGACGGAATTAAAGCAATTGTTAACGCAATACCCGCGTATTTCTTTGATTTTAATTTTGGCAGATCGTTTGCAAAAAACACAAGGGGCGACAGCAGCGGTTGATTTCTTAGCCGAACAATTGTTACAAAAACCCTCTATACGTGGTTTGCATCGTCTGATTGATCTGCAACAAGCACAAAGTGAGCATCAAGGTTTGGAGCAGAGGAACTTGGCTTTATTGCAAACGCTGACCGAAGCCTTATTGAAAGACAAACCCATTTATCGTTGTTTACAATGCGGCTATTCTAGTAAAATTTTGCATTGGTATTGCCCCGGCTGTAAACATTGGAATACGATAAAGCCCATTATGGGGATAGAGGGGGAGTAGTTCTGAGACCTGGAATTAAATGACACAGTTCAGTGAATGTTCTCGATTAGGGCGATTTGTGAATCGCCCTTCTACAAACCGCCTATTATTGTAATACACTCGAAGTGCTAGCCGACAAGATATTATTCTTTATCTGTTGTAATTTCACTGCATCTGCACTATTAAGTTGTAACTGCTGCACTGCCATTAACGTGGTCATTTGCTCTAAAGTTTGGCGCGTTAAGAACATTTCGTAACGCATTTCGGCTAACAACATCAATTGTTCTTTGGACATCTGTGCTGGGGTTGCCGTCGACAATTGCGACAACCAGCCATTTGGATCATTGACATCCAAACGACGCGTAGCCATGTATTCGTCTAAGCCCAAAGGACTCATGTCAGTTTGAGAACCGCCCAATTGTGCACCTAAGCCTTTTTTCACTAGGCGCTCATTTAATAAATTATACAACGCATTTAATCCTACGGATTGTTGCGCCAGATAGGTGCCAAATTGGTTTTGAAATTGGTTCACAGATCCTAAACCACGGGAAACTATTTTGGAGGGTAATGCACTTACCGCGTTATTTAAACCAGACACAAATTGCAATAAAACCTGCGCATTTTTCTCTTCGTCAGATTTCGGTGATATAGTCGTAGTACTGAGTAGAGAGCCTATGTTGAAATGCCCCACCTTGGATTTGATCTCACTGAGTGTCATGGTTGTAGTGGGAACATCATCATCAACGGTACTGATATCCACTCCGGACAATAAAGCGAAAGTAAATTTTTGAGTGAGTAACCAGTTTAAATCACTTAAACTGTAATTAGCCAGAATGATTTGCCAATTGCCTTTCATGCTTTTTGAAAATCCTGGCGGAATACCGTTAACAAGATTGGCGTTTAGCCAAGCAATGAGGCTATTGGTGGCATTTTGCATGTTAACGCCTTGGCTTTTCAGGGTTGCTTTGGTATTAGCAAGATCAGCGCTGACATTAGTACCCACAGCGCCGCCTATATTACCTAAGGTGTTGTTTACGCCCTGATTTATGGTGCCGCCTACACTGCCAGCGCTATTGTTAGGATTAGTATTCGTTGCGGCAATCACAGCAGAGGCCGTTGCTAAAGAGATGAGTGTGACAGCACATTTTAAAAAGCCTTTTTTCATAGTATAGTTACCTCAAATGTTAATCTATTCAATTAAAAACCATAATTCCATTGATTGCGACTGTTACTGTTATTATTTTGCGATGGTGGGGTAAAGCCCGTGGCATTGGGTGTAGTTGCTACCGGTGGTGCTGCTTTTGTCACGGGAGGAGTTACCGGGGCAGACGGTGCTGGTTGCACCGGAGTAGGTACAGTTTGTATCACTATAGGTGTATCCGGACTTTGCGCTTGCATCGCCGCGGCCAAAGCTTGCAATCTTTGCGTCAGTATTTGTTGTTGTTGTGTTATGTTTGCTTGTGATTGTGCAGCAATGCGATCGGCATTGCTATTAGCCTGATTAATGACTCCTACAGAGTCTGCATAAATGACTGTGCTGCAACACAGCACAGCTAAACTAAGCAATGAACGTAGGGGCAACCTCCTGTGGTGGCCTTTGTTGGGTAGACACAGGAGTCTGTCTCTACGAATTGAGATATAATAACTATACAGCCATTTCATCACTGTTCACTTCCCAAGGCTTTCATGACTATTTCTATGCGTTCATTGGCAAAGACACGGCCTAATAAACGCAAACGTTCAAAGACAATATTGCGGCGTAAGAAGATGCCTGGAACATCCTCACTGCTGGTACTGTTTTCTTCGGCGTACATCAGTATCTTCGAAGCACCGCCAGGATGAGCGGTATCTATGGTTTGTAACAAACGCAACATGCGCGCCATTTTAATGTAGGTACAAAGCGTGATAAAAGACTGTTGGTGTCCTAGTTCATAGTTACCGATCGTTTCTAATGAGTCGGCTAAGCCTTGTATTGCCGTTTCGAACTCAGGATCTTCGTCTACCGTCCAATGCTCTACGCCTTCCATGAAAGAAACGACGCGATAGATCATGCCGTCGGGGTAATCTTTCCAAAACTGGTGTACGCCGTCGTGGCTTAAATCAGGCATAGTGTTTGTTCCTCATATTTTTTCATTAGTATATACCCAATATACTTTCTGATGCGAGTTTAATGCTACAAGCAACTACAGACTAGAGTTGTGTCATCCTCGACCAGGCCGCGAGGCCGCAGTCGGGGATCCAGTAAAAAACTTGATTTGAAACTGGATCCCCGACTTCGTCGAGGATGACAACGCTTCGATTAAAGTTCAATACGTTTATTCAAATCCCGCATCTTCATTAACTTGCCGTAAGTTTGCTCTTTTTTAGCCCCATTGAGCTTAAGGTTTTCTTAAGCAAGTAAAAAATACTATATCAGATCTAGAACATTTACGCCTCAACTACGGTATGATAGGGTTTGTATTAATGGCAAATACTGGTTATTCAGGAAAGCTTAACAAAAGATTAACACGATGAATTAATTCAGGATAAATGCTGTCGTGCTTGTGCAAAATTTGATACAATGGCCTCAATTGTTAGGATGTTAACCAAAGAGACTACAGATATGGGCATGTTTAAAAAAGTAGGTCATGGAATAGCATGGGCATATAAGCCCGCTATTAATGTTAAAGCGTGGATAGGTTGGGATATCATCAAATCTTCCAGCCGCTATGTGTATAATTTAGGCAAAGGACTTTTTGTGCCTCAAAAGGCTGAATATACAGAAACATTTCAGGAAGCATTGACACGCCTTAATTTAAGCGCAGAAGATATGAAACTGCGCCAAAAAGAATTTATGCGTTTATTTTTAGTTTATGGCGCTATAGGGGTAGCTATCGTTATCTATAGCCTTTACCTTTTTTATATGATGGACTTTATGGGCGGGTTATTGGCCATTGTAGTCGCTTCATTAGCTTTTGCGTTGGCTTTTCGCTTTCATTTTTGGATATTTCAGATTAAACATAAGAAGTTAGGCTGCAGTGTACACGAGTGGTGGCATTCGAAAATAGAGGACCCTGTAGAACCGAAGAACGGCGAGGATAAATCATGAAACGTATTTTATCACTAATCGCTTTGTGTCTATTGGCGCCGGCCGTGTTTGCTGCGCCTAACTTTTTTACGCCTTCACCCAATGATCAATCTATGTATTATCTGGCCACCATTTTTGGCAATGTAGGTAATGTATTAACACAATGGTCAGGGGGTAAGGAGTCTACTTTATTAAAATTTGCGTTTTTGTACTTTAACAATGCGGTTATAGTCTTAGGCTGTATTCTTATACTCTATAGTTTAGTGGTATCCACCATCAACACCTCTCATCAGGGCGAAATGCTGGGCAGCAAGTGGAATTCCGTGTGGATCCCGCTGCGTTCCGCTATGGGTTTTGCACTGTTATTGCCAACGACGACCTCCTCATTGGGCATGAAAGACATGGCGGTACAAGGCTATGCTGTTATCCAAGTTTTTGTGATGTGGGTGATTGTGCAAGGCGTAGGGGCCGCCGATTATATTTGGAATAATATGGTGGATCAGGTTGCTTCAGGTAACGCGAAGATTGTAGTCAATAGTGCGTCTACCTCTGATGTGGAAACGGCAACCAGTATCTTTCAATATTTAACCTGTTCTATTGCTTTTACAGAAGCACAAAATCTCAGATATTATTGGACACAAGAATATAATAATAATGGGAATGTTTCCGCTACTATCGATACGACTACTAAGAAAAAGAAAAATAACTATGCACAGATTTATCTGCAAACAACGCCTTATATTTTATATCAAGATACCGATCAAGTTACAAGCGCAAATCTGCCGAATACCTATGTTTGGGCCTTTGGTGTTGCAAGTCCAAATGATTGGTCTCGCAGCTCAATTTGTGGTTATGTGACCATGCCTACTGGCAGTGGTCCTAGTGGAGATGTACCACTACAAAATTATTATACCAGTCAGAGGGATCTTATTAATAACATGATTGGTTATGATCTTAGGAACAATAATACGGCCTATGGGATATATGGCGGTAATTGGTATGGCATTTATCCTAGTACGGGTCAAAACCCACAGAGTGATCCTAAGACCCAAAGCGCTTATGGGGGCCCTAACGGTAGCCATGCTTTTAAAACGACAATCACTACGCAAAACGCAGATGGGACAACAACGACCACAACAACGGTACTGCCGACACTAGCATTTTTAGCGGATTCTTATTTGGTTTACGAAGATACGGGTGCTGTACCCGTTGCTCCAGGCGGTACACAGAATGTCGCTAATACAGGCGCAGATAGTGGCCCGTCTTCCTGTACCATAACGTATGATCCCGATGGTAATGAAATCCCTTGTACTGAGGCTACCCCTAGCAGCGATGCAAGTTCCTGGATTACGGATCAACTGCAACAGGTAGCTATGCAATATCAAGCGGCAACGCTGCAAAATTATCAGACTTATCAAGCTGCTGAAGCCGCGCTGCAAGCGCAAGCAAATCAGGGAACAAACCCAGGCAACCCAGATAGTAATGGAACTATACTTGCACAATGCAATCCGGACGACCCTAGCACGCCTTGCGCAGGGAAGAAAGAGACATTGGTTGCTGCGGCAAAATACAATGGCTGGGCGAGTGCCGGTGTCTTTTTCTTAAATATGGCGCAAATGTTAAATACTTCAACTACAACTTTTTCGGCCTATGCATATGATTATAGTTATCCTGCTTTAGCCTGCCAAGACGGCATAGGGATTACCAGTTCGACCGAGGATCCCAATGGTACTAGGCGTTGCCAAGATGCGCGTACTTCTGCTGATATTAATGGCGGGGCTCACCAAGGCCATAAGAATAAGTACCATGCCTATGGCCGTAGTACAGGCAATAGTTTAGGCAAGGTATTAATAGGAGCAGAAGGTATTACTATGCAGGCCTTGTCGAATACTGATAGTTACAGTAGCAGCGACAACAATTCTGGAAATGGTGGTGGATCTACATCAAACTGTACGCCGCTAACGGATAGTAATGGTAATGTCATTTTGGATAGTAGCGGCAAACCGGTGCAAAGTTGTGGTATTTATAGTGGTACCTCTAATCTAGGTGCGGCTAATCCCAACAATTTTGGAAAACCAAAATTTCCCAAAATGATAATCAATCCTTTAAACTGGTATAAGTATGTTAATGGCATGATTATGTACAATTTTTCACAGGCCATGGCGCCTCTGTCGACATTCGGCACAGGAGGGCAGTTGGTTAATCCTCTGTTCTTGCTGCGCTCGTCGGGTTTGCGTTTACTGGGCGAAACATCAAAACTTTACCATATGGGTTTCGTCTACATGTGGAAAGCGGGCTTGGTCTCTTTCGTTTTCTCGAATATATCGGGGATTGCTAGTGCCATGATGACCGCGATGACCTGGGGAATGGCCATGTATTCGGCTTTGTTGGGTATCATGATGACCATGGGCGCCCTTATGGCGTATTATTTCCCTATGATCCCTTATCTGGTGTTTACTTTTGCCTTCATACAATGGTTAGTATTGACCATTGAGGCGATGGCGGCAGCACCCATGTTGTCTTTAGGTATTTTAAATCCAGAAGGTACGCATGAAGCCTTTGGCCAGAGTAGTGCCGGTGTGGGTATCTTAGCCAGCGTATTCTTGCGGCCTTCTTTAATGATCATCGGCTTTTTTGCCGCTACGGTTATGAGTTATGTAACTGTTCTGATCGTCAATGGTGGTTTTTTCATGGTTGCGGGTCTGTTGGTCAATGGGGGCGGTGTGACTTATCACAATGGGCCGCAGATTACGGGTATAGGTATCATTAGAAATGGCTGGCAGGGCTGGAAGGGCGGCACTACGACTAACGGCGATACCTCCGGTATGTTTAGCCTGTTGATCCTATGGGGCATATACGTAAACACGTTGATGGTTGTGCTGAACAAGTCTTTTTCACTGATTTACCATATACCAGATCATATTATGCGTTGGATTGGTATTGCTGAAGAACGTACTGAAATTGAAGGCATGATGAGTCAAGTCAAGGGCGGCGTAGAGAAAGGTGCCGAAACCGGTCACGCCGCGGCTGAGAAGCAAATGGATGCTAGAAGAAAATCAATGGAATCCTATGCTGCGGCTGGGAATGAAATTAAAAAAGGAATAAGCGGCGGAGGAGAGGGAGGCTAATGCTGGCCAATTTATGGCCACAAACCCTTGATTTTCCGGGTTAAAACAGTGTAAAATTATAGCATGTTTAGTCTAAGGGGTGACCAAAGCTTAAGGAAGCTAGGTCATTGAGAAATAGCAAGAAAGTTGAAAAGGCTTGACTTTTTTGTTTAAAATTGGTACAATTCAAGCCTATTAAGTAATCAGATGGGGTGCGAAAATGGCTAGTCCTACAGATATGACAGATACGAAAGACAAACAGAAAGAACTATGGCGTCCTTTAGCCGAACACAAGTCGGATGATGGCATGCTGACAAAAGCGGGAAAATGCCTCCTTCTTAACAATCCGGTTACCGGTGTTCCTTTGGACCTTCTCCGTGGTGCTGCCGGCGCTGGTCTGGATGGTCTTAATGGCCTCCTTCCAAAGGTTATTAAGGATCTTGCACCTTGGGATGATACGTTGGCAGAGAAAGTTGACGGTAAAAAAGATGAGCCGAAGAGCTATGTGAGCAACCTTGGTAGGCATGTCGCTGGACTGTTTAATCCGCTAGCTGCTGGAAATGGAACGGTGCTCACCGCCAAGTCGTCAGGATTGATGGCAGCCCTTGATCCATTGATCGCACCAGTAGGTAAGTCTAAATCGACAAGCGACGATAGCAAGAATAAGAAGCTGGGCTCATCATTCACACCCACTCCTAGCCCAGCGGGCGGCAGTGCGGGTACTGTAGGCGGCACTCCTCTTGCTGCTGCTCGTGGTCCCGGCCGCGGCGGACCAATTTAACGAGGCGTAAAAATGTCTGAGCAACCCAGTGATACTTCTTTATTAAGCGCTGCGAGTCAAAACGAAGAGCTTCAGCTTTACGCTGGATTTAATTTGGGTTTAAGCACCATGAATAAAGAAGGCGATACTGGTGGTGAGGCTACGAATGAGGCTAAGGATGAGGCAGAGAAGGAAGCTGCTGGGATGATAGGCGGTATGGTAGCAATGTCATTAGGTTTACCGCCGGAGCTTGGAGAAAAAATTGGTCGGATGCTGGCAGAAAAGAGGCAAGAAGATAGGAAAAAAAGTGAAGCAGATAAAAAAGGTGGAGCAGATAACAAAGAATCTTCTAGCACAACACCTACGCTCACTGCCTATAATAAATAAAGCCACATCGTCATCCTCGGCCGAAGGCCGGGGATCCAGAATTAAATCAGGGGAAAACTTGAATTGAAACTGGATCCCCGGCTGCGGCCTCGCGGCCTTGCCGAGGATGGCACGGTTCAGTGAACCGTCTCGTTTAAGCGTTATACCAACACGCCTATTTCCCCTTCTACAATCAGCGGGGCGGCGGTTTTAGCTTTGATCTCTTCTATGCTCATATCATGAGCGCGTTCCAACAAACGAAAACATCCGTTCTCTACACTCAACACGCCTAGGTCAGTCACAATTTTATGTACGCAATTCACGCCGGTTAAGGGCAAAGTACAATGCTGCAATAATTTAGATTCTCCCTTGGGGCTAGTGTGCATCATGGCGACGACGATGTTTTTGGCCGCAGCCACTAAATCCATAGCACCGCCCATGCCTTTAACCAATTTGCCGGGAATCATCCACGAAGCAATATTACCATTCACATCTACTTCAAAAGCGCCCAATACAGTTAAATCGATATGGCCGCCGCGGATCATGGCAAAGCTATCGGCGGAAGAGAAAAAGGCAGCGCCTTTTATAGCAGTGACGGTTTCTTTACCGGCGTTAATTAAATCCGGGTCTACTTCATTTTCATTAGGATAAGGTCCCAAACCCAATAAGCCATTTTCCGATTGCAGCATGACGTTAATGTCCTTCGGGATGTAATTCGCCACCAGGGTGGGAATGCCTATGCCTAGGTTAACGTAGTAACCATCTTTTAATTCTAGCGCAATGCGTTTGGCGATTTGGTCGCGGTTTAAGGGCATGGTTTACTCCTTGTGATCAGCGCGCAGCGTGCGTCGCTCAATGCGTTTTTCAAATTTACCTTGGATAATGCGATTAACATAAATGCCAGGTGTATGTATGTGTTCGGGATCTAGGCTGCCCACGGGAACAATTTCTTCCACTTCGGCGATAGTGAGCTTAGCGGCGGTGGCCATCATGGGATTAAAATTCATAGCTGTTTTACGATAAATGAGGTTACCCATGGTATCGGCCTTCCAAGCTCGAATTAATGCGACATCGGCGTGTAAGGCTTCTTCCATCACATAATGACGACCCGCAAATTCGCGCGTTTCCTTGCCTTCGGCTACGGGGGTGCCATAACCGGTTGCAGTATAAAAAGCGGGAATACCGGCACCGCCCGCACGGATTTTTTCGGCCAAAGTGCCTTGTGGGGTTAAGATGACCTGCATTTCGCCCGACAACAACAATTGTTCGAATAAGGCGTTTTCGCCTACATAAGAAGCGATCATGGTCTTGATTTGCCGTTTTTCCAGCCATAGGCCTAGGCCAAAGCCATCGACGCCAGCATTATTGGAAATACAGGTTAGGCCGCTGACGCCCATTTTGTGCACTGTGGCAATTAAGCCCTCTGGTATACCGCATAAGCCAAAACCACCCACCATGATGGTCATACTGTCTTTTAAGCCCGCTAGGGCATCTTCGTAGTTGTAAACGCGTTTATCAAATCCAGACATAATAGATTCCTTGTGATGGCTTAGAGGGAATATATCATAAATAACCTTCCGCTCCCTAACAGTTGCGGCTCGGATATAAATAAAATAACCGAACCGCAACTGTTAGGGAGCGGAAGGTTACTCAGGATAAAGTTTGTTTTTTTAGGGTAAACAGCCTATAATTTTCAGATTCATTGTGAGGAAAAATAAATGCCTGTAGACGATAAAGCAAAAGATATACGTTGGCAACAGCGATTTTCTAACTATCAAAAAGCCTTGGCGCAATTACGTAGGTTCATTTCCAAAGGCACTTTCAATGAGTTGGAAGAACAAGGCTTGATTCAATGTTTTGAATACACCCATGAGCTTGCCTGGAGTACCCTCAAAGACTTTTTGGAATATCGCGGTCATATGGCCATTTTTGGTTCTAAAGATGCAACCCGTGAAGCCTTTAAACTGAGTTTAATTACGGATGGAGACGTGTGGATGGAGATGATTCAGGATAGGAATAGAAGTGTACATACCTACAATCCAGACACGGCAAAGTCCGTTGCTTCTAATATCAAACTACGCTTTTTTCCAATGTTTGAGGCCTTGGAAAATACATTACAACGTTTAAAAGATGAAAGTTAATGTATTGAGCCAGCATTCTGGCTTAAGTGTAGCTATCATAGAGCGGATTATAAAAGTATTGTCTGCACATCCTAATCTAGAGCAAGCTATATTGTATGGTTCACGCGCTAAAGGAAATTACCGTGAAGGCTCTGATATTGATTTAACTTTAACGGGCTCTGCGCTGACTGATACTGAGCTAGGGCGAATCGACAATGAGCTAGACGAACTGTTGTTACCTTATACTTTTGATTTGTCGTTATTGCAGCAAATAGAAAATCCTGATTTGATTGATCACATTAAACGTGTGGGGATTGTGTTTTACCAGAGGGGTTGAGGGCTACTTGCGAGCTCCCTATAACACGAGTGTATTAGAGGCATTGCCTTCAAACTGCCCATTTTTTGAATTTTACCCCCAAATGAGGTAAGATAAGCCTTTTTAAAGGTCCAGAAAGCACCTATGTACAAATCATTACCATTTTTTATCGGTTTGCGCTATATACGTGCCAAAAGGCGCAACCATTTTATTTCATTTATCTCCATTAGCTCGACCATAGGCATCGCTTTGGGCATTACCGTGCTGATCACCGTGTTATCGGTGTTAAATGGTTTTAACGGCCAAATCAAAAACCGCGTCCTGTCCATGGCAACACAATTGAGCATGAGCACCGAGAGCAATTTCTTACCCGATTGGCAACAAGCCGCCAGCATTGCCGATACCAACCCCAATATAGTCGCGAGCGCTCCTTATGTCAGCGGCCAAAGCATGTTGACAGCCAATGGTCAGGTGTCCGGCGCCTTTGTCTCTGGTGTATTACCGGAGCTAGAAGCCAAGGTATCGGAGTTGAGCGACAAAATGGTAGTAGGACATCTCAATGATTTGAAAGCGCAGGGTTTTGGCGTTATTTTAGGTTCGGAGCTGGCCGCTAATTTGGGAGTGATGCCTGGAGACAAGGTGTTATTCATTGCACCGGTGGCTTCAATGACGCCTTTCGGTATTATTCCACGCTCTAAACGTTTTACCGTGGTCGGTATTTTTGATGCGGGCAGCGGTTTTGGTTTCAACGATAAATTTGCGTATATACATCTAGATGACGCGAAAACCTTTTACAACACTGGTGATGCGGTGAGTGGTTTACGCTTTAAGTTAAAAGATGTGTATCAAGCGCCGTGGGTGGAAAATCAGCTGGTCAATGCGTTTCCTGAAAATTATGTGTTTGCCGATTGGACTACGACCTATGGTTCATTCTTCGAGGGCTTAGCGCTGCAGAAAACGATGATGGCGGTTATTTTATTTTTCATTATTGCCGTTGCCATTTTTAATTTAGTCTCTAGTTTGGTAATGACGGTTACCGACAAAGCCAGTGACATCGCTATCTTGCGTACTTTAGGGGCAACGCCGCGGCAGATCATGGCTATCTTTATGGTACAAGGGAGCATCATTGGTTTGGGTGGTACGTTCATAGGTTTATTGGGTGGTATTTTTCTCTCTATGCATGTGACGCAATTGTATTTACTGGTGAAGCATGTGTTTCATCTGCAATTGCTGACATCCGGCGTGTTTTATGTAGATTATTTACCGTCGCAAATTATGATGAGCGATGTGCTGCGCATTTGTGTGGCTGCCATCATCATGAGTTTCTTGGCGAATTTATATCCGGCATGGCGCGCGTCTAGAACCCATCCGGTGGAGGCATTGCGTTATGAGTAGTAACCATGAAACAAAAACGTTGTCATCCTCGACCGAAGGTCGGGGGTCCAGTTTTAATTCAAGCTTTAAGAGCCGTTCACTGGATTCCCGACCTTCGGTCGAGAATGACAAAGCTTCAATTCAAAATCAGAGCATTCATCATAGTTCGCATTTCCATGAGATGCAAGATGCGCCCAATATGGGCGTTGTGCTGGAAGCGCGTGGCTTGGGAAAAACATATCAAGACGGGCAGATTAAGGTAGAAGTTTTAAAAGACGTAGATTTGACGCTGGCCGCGGGAGAATTAATAGCGGTGATAGGCGCTTCCGGCATAGGCAAAAGTACCTTATTGCATTTATTAGGCGGTTTGGATAAATACACGGCGGGCGAAGTGCGCATACAAGGCCACGAGTGGAAGCTACAAACGGAAGTACAGCGTTGTCACTTGCGCAATGAAAAAGTAGGTTTTGTGTATCAGCTGCATCATTTACTGCCGGAATTTAATGTATTAGAAAACGTGTGTATGCCTTTATTGATCGCGGGTGAAAAGCTACCAGCCGCCGCAGAAAAAGCGACAGAGATACTGGAAAAAGTAGGCTTAGCACATAGATTGCGTCATCGTATAGGCGAATTATCGGGCGGTGAACGCCAACGCACTGCCATCGCGCGTGCTTTGGTTAAAAGACCGGCCTGTGTTTTAGCGGATGAACCTACGGGTAATTTAGACCAATACACTGCCGAAAAAGTGTATGAACTTTTTGTAGAATTAAATCGCACGTATAAAACCAGTTTGATCATGGTGACCCACGATATGCGCTTGGCAGAACGCTTGGAAAAAGTGTATCACATTGTGGATAAAAAGTTGGAAAGACAGAGGTAGGCTATGTTGTACAATAATATTTTAGAAACGATAGGGCGTACGCCCACTGTGCGTTTGAATCACATAGGTTCAGACTTAAACTGTGAATTGTATGGCAAATGCGAATTTTTTAATCCGGGCGGCTCTGTCAAAGATCGCATAGGCTATTACATGGTAGAAGAAGCGGAAAAAGCAGGACGCATTAAGCCTGGCGATACGCTCATTGAACCCACTTCGGGCAATACCGGTATAGGTATCGCTTTAGCGGGAGCCGTTAAAGGCTATAATGTCGTTATCACCATGCCAGAAAAGATGAGTCACGAAAAACAAGTTACTTTAGAGGCCTTAGGCGCAAAGATTTATAGAACGCCTACGGAAGCCGCTTGGGATGCACCGGATAGTCATATTTCTTTAGCCAAACGATTGCAGAAAGAAATTCCCAATGCACATATCTTAGATCAATATTCTAATCCCGCAAATCCAGATGTACATGAGCGCTTTACGGCTCAGGAAATCATCGATGATTTTGGTGACAATTTAGCAATGGTGGTCATGGGAGTCGGCACAGGTGGCACGGTGACGGGTGTGGCGCGACGTTTAAAAAAACAGTATCCGCATATCAAGATTATAGGCGTTGATCCCTATGGTTCTATACTAGGCGGTGGCACGGAAGTTAAATCCTATTTAGTAGAAGGCATAGGCTATGACTTTTTCCCCGATGTGCTGGATAATAATTTAATCGATGAATATGTTAAAATCAATGATAAAGATTCTTTCTTGATGGCGCGACGTTTGATCCGCGAAGAAGGCATCTTGGCAGGCGGATCTTCGGGTGGGGCATTATGGGCGGCGTTGCAAGTAGCACCACACTTACCTAAAGGGAGCCGTTGTTTAGTGCTATTCCCGGATGGTATCCGTAATTATATGACTAAATTTGTAGACGACGCATGGATGCGTCAACAAAATTTTATTGAGTGATAGCAATGATAAAAGAAAGCGATGTAATAATACGGCCTATGATCCCTGAAGACATACCTGCCGTGATGCGTATAGAAAACAGCACCAATCCTACACCCTGGTCTGAAAAGATCATGCACGATTGTATCAATGTAGGTTTTAAATGTTGGAGCCTACTGGTCAATGGCGAGGTGATGGGATATGCCATTTATGTCTTGTCTTTACACCAATGCCATTTATTAAATTTTCGGCTAGATATCGCTTTACATGGACAAGGCTATGGCAGTTTATTTTTGCAACATTGTTTAGATGAGACCTTAAAAGAAGGCGTGGCGTGGATGGTGTTGGAAGTGCGGCCTAACAATGTAGCGGGACAGGCTTTGTATAAAAAATTTGGATTTACGCAAATCAGCATCAAAGATAAATATTACGACGATGGCGACGGTGTGTTTGAAGATGCACTGGTATATGGTTTGTGGATTAAGAAGAAATGACACTACAAGACCAAGTCAAAAAGCGTAAAACCTTTGCCATCATTTCTCACCCGGATGCGGGTAAAACCACTTTAACTGAAAAACTATTGTTGTTCGGGGGTGCGATTCAATTAGCTGGTACTGTTAAGGGACGCAAATCAGCGCGTCACGCCACTTCCGATTGGATGAAGCTAGAGCAAGAGCGCGGTATTTCTGTGACCTCTTCGGTGATGCAATTTCCGTATAAAGAAGCCATCATCAATCTGTTGGATACGCCGGGACATGAGGATTTCTCTGAAGATACTTATCGTACCCTAACGGCGGTCGATTCAGCGTTTATGGTCATCGATGGCGCCAAGGGTGTGGAAGAGCGCACGGTGAAGTTATTAGAAATTTGCAGGCTGCGACAAACGCCTATTTTTACCTTTATCAACAAACTCGACAGAGAATGCTTAGAGCCCATTGCCTTATTAGACGAAATTGAACAAACCTTGCAAATCGAATGTGCGCCCATTACTTGGCCTATAGGCATGGGCCGTGCCTTTCGCGGTATTTATCATTTATTAGAAGACAAAATTTATTTATATCAAAGCACCAAAGGCGATCGCATTCAAGAGATGGCCATAGTCGATGGTTTAGACAGTCCTTTATTAGACGAAGTCATAGGTGAGCAAGATGCGGCACGTTTTAGGGAAGAAATGGACTTGGTGCAAGGCGCAAGCCATGCCTTTGACAAAGAAGCCTATTTAAGCGGCAAACAAACGCCGGTGTTTTTCGGCTCGGGGATCAACAATTTTGGTATACAGCAACTATTAGATGCCTTTGTGGAGTGGGCACCGCCACCGCAATGGCGCGAAACAACGACGCGCTTGGTCGCAGCCGATGAAGAAACTTTTTCGGGCTTTGTGTTTAAGATCCAAGCCAATATGGATCCACAACATCGCGATCGTATCGCTTTTCTGCGTATCTGTTCAGGTCAGTATGAAAATGGCATGAAAGTCTATCAAGCGCGCACGCAAAAAATGTTACCCTTGCGCAATGCCTTAACCTTTATGGCAGGCGAGCGTAGCCAGGCTGATACCGCTTATGCAGGTGATATCATCGGTATTTACAATCACGGTACCATTCAAATAGGCGATACCTTTACTAGCGGCGAAGCCTTGCAATTTACGGGCATTCCGTATTTTGCGCCGGAATTATTTAAGCGCGTGCGCTTGCGTGATCCGTTGAAGATGAAAGCCTTGCAAAAAGGTTTATTGCAATTGTCGGAAGAGGGCGCCACTCAAGTGTTTAGACCTTTGCATACCAACGATTTAATCTTAGGCGCGGTCGGTATTTTACAATTTGATGTAGTGGCATATAGATTGCAGCATGAATACAATGTAGATTGCAGTTACGAACCCATTACCGTCTACACAGCGCGTTGGGTACATTGTGACGATGACAAGATCTTACAACAATTCAAAGAAAAAGCGCATATGAATTTAGCGCTAGACGGCGCCGATAATTTAACCTATCTAGCGCCTTCCTCGGTGAACCTATCCTTAACTATAGAGCGCTGGCCGCAGATCCAGTTTGCAGCGACTAGGGAACATTTGTAGGTATTGTGCTGAATGCCAAATGAGTGCTGGAAGCTTTCACGAATCACGATGTTGTCATCTTTGACCTTCGGTCGAGGATGACAACGCTTCGATTAAAATTCAATACGTATAGACTTTTTATAGGGCAATCACAGTGGATTGCCCTTAGGTTATTAAAAATTGTTACTTATTACGCAGTGTCGTAATTGTTTGCTCGCAACTTTCTTCTGCAATTAGTTGCGTTATAGCTTGAGGGTCTACTTTATCAATAGTTATGACAGCGCAGCTAAACCATTTGCCATTCGCTGTGTCAAGATTTTGGTATCTTTTGTTAGACGAAATTATATTGTTCTCCTGTAGCCCCTCCATTACATTGATTAGTTCCTTATTATGCTTCTCGGGAGAAAAACAACGCGCATCGACTCGGACGGTTAACGTGTTAGACGCGAACATATATAATTGACCTTGGCCAAAAGTTTTTTGTAGATAATTTTGGAACCCTGTTTGTAAATCAGGATGGATGTCTCCATAAGGTTGCATTGTAGCTCGAGATGCAGTACTGATAGCTCGAGACGCAGTACTGAATAGTGTATAAAGTCGCATAGTTTTACTCCATTTTGTTAGCATTCAATTTATTGTGGCGATCATATGAGAAAAATTTAGTTATTGCAATAGGGCGAATGATCGAATTAAAAAATATACGTACAAGATGAGTGCAACGCGATGTTCATAAATGAGAATGAATATCATGTATGATGAGATCTATACCCATCGTACTTGAAGAGGCGAGATCTTGATGAATGCTGTAGATTTAAATTGAAGTTTTGTCATTACCCGGAGTACCGAGTACGGCTCTAGCCGTAGTCGGGGATCCAGGATCAAATCAGTTTTTTCTGGACCCCGACTGCGGCCTGGTCGAGGATGACAACGTTTTAGTACTTTATTCGTAGAACGTCTGTTCTCGCCTCTTGAAGTGCCTTAGGTCTATAAAGAACTATTTCTGCGGCGTAGTCGGAAGAGCCGCTTGATAGGCTTTGAGCATTTCCATCGGGATCGGAAACACAATCATAGTGCTATTGGTTTGACCTATATCCGATAAGGTTTGCAGATAACGCAATTGTATGGCTTGAGGTTGTGCTGCCAATACTTCCGCAGCTTTGGTTAATTGTGCTGAAGCTTGAAATTCACCTTCGGCATGAATGACCTTGGCGCGACGTTCTCGCTCGGCTTCTGCTTGTTTGGCAATGGCGCGGATCATGCTTTCGTCTAAGTCTACGTGTTTGATTTCTACATTCGCGACCTTAATGCCCCAAGCATTGGCTTGTCCATCTAATATTTTTTGCACATCGGCATTTAACTTCTCACGTTCCGACAGCATTTCATCTAATTCATGTTGCCCCAAAACGGAGCGCAAAGTAGTTTGTGCTAATTGACTGATGGCTTCATAATAATTTTCTACTTGAATGAGGGCTCTGTCGGGTTCAACGACACGGAAATAAACCACCGCGTTGACTTTGACCGACACATTATCGCGGGAAATGACATCTTGACTGGGTACATCCATGACGACGGTACGTAGACCTATTTTTACCATGCGTTGTATACCGGGAATGATGATAATGAGCCCAGGACCTTTGACTTTCCAAAAACGGCCCAGCATGAAGATAACGCCGCGTTCGTATTCCATTAATATATTGAACATGGAAAATAGCAGTAAGGCCACAATGGCAATGATGATCCCGTAAAACATAGTATATCCTCCTCGTTGAAATTGATCCGGCCATTTTCATTGGCAGGATGGAGAGAGTATATACCAATCGCCAATGAAGATGCGAGATCTTGATGAATACTATAGATTTAAATCGAAGCTTTGTCATCCCCGGCTGCGGCCTCGCGCCTGTACTCGGTACTCCGGGGGCTGACAACGTTCTGGTTTGTGATAGCCGTATAGTCTATTTTAAAATTAAATGCTTTTTACTATAGAAAAAGCCGCTGCTTTTTGTAGAAGGGTGTCTTTAATTCTAGCCAGGCTTATTTTGATGCGAATTTCCATGGTTTCTATTTCTGCCATACTTGGATCTACATTATCCGCTTCTTCCAGCAGTATAATGGCTAAATAATTAATGGGGCAAAAATGGGGTAGTTCAGCTAAACATTCTGTAGGGACGTTACTTTTTAACGAGGACATTTTAACAGCCAGGTTTGCTCTAATCCGAGCTTCTATCGTTTCTATTTCTGCTCTACTAGGAGTTAAATGGCCTGTTTCTTCAAGAAGCATAAGCGCTAAATACTGAATAGGGTGAAAGTGTGTTAACCCAACCAAACGACGCATCATGCGGGCATGTTCGAAATAGGGTGCGCTAACCGCTTCGCTTTTCATAGAATTTTCTCCTTAAACAGAATTAAAGTTAAAAACAATGGCTCTCTAAAGTCTATCTCGCTTTTAAACAAGCAAACAAACCATAAGGATTTTCCTTACCTAATCACCAATCGTACTTCTTATACTTAACCGTCTAAACCTGACAAAGGGCTAGGGAATTGCCCTCATATCAATGCTTTCATTTGGAGAAGTGAATGGACCTCTAAAACATAGACATTTACTCGTAGAGTAAGACCCTCTTTACTGCAAACGAATTTTTAATACGTCCATACAATCGTTCTATATAATATGCTAAATACGAAAACAAGATACATTATATGATACATATTGACATGCTTTTTAATACTATGCAATACTTAGTGTCCATTTATGGAGGTTTTCATTATTAAATTTGGAGAATGATTTGATAAAAAATAATAATAAAAGAGAGGAAGAAGGAAATGAATTATTACCGTTCGATCGATTGAAGTCTATTTTAGACAACCTCCTCACAGAAAATAAATTATCTATAGTACAATTATCCAAAAATACTGGGGTACCAGTTACCACAATAAAACGAATAAAATACAGTAAAGATCCAAATCCAACAATAAATTCTCTTTTACCTATAGCTAATTTTTTTTCTTTAACCGTTAACCAACTCATTGGTTTAGAACCCTTTCCTAAAGAAAGGTCTCTCGGTGTCTATCAAGAAAATAAAGCCTTATGGACAAGGGTGCCACTCATAGGCTGGGAATCAATCTTAGAGTGGCTTGAAAATAAAAATTCTTGTATATTGAACGATCATATTACAACAGATGTAGAGCTTAGTTCTACGGCGTTTGCTCTAGTTGTCAGTGAAGATAATTGGATTACTTTTCCGAAGGGCATTAATCTTATTATTGATCCAGAAAAAGAGCCAAAACATAAAAGTTACATAATTGTTTTTAATAAACTACTTGCGGCACCATTTTTCTATCAATTACTTACATTTGATGGCGCCTATTATCTAAAACCCCCTCACGTTGATTACAAAACAGTACCATATGATAAAGATATTTACGATTTTAAAGGCACATTAATTCAGGCTAGACTTGAGAGGGTATACATATAACATGTCTGAAATCAAAATGCTGGTTCCCGCACAATTGAATTTGAGATTTATACTTCCATTATCATTGCTATATCTTACTATATATCTGAGTGCAGATTCTGTTGCATTTAAAATAATTAACTTCACAAAATTCACACTGCCCGGACCACCATTTATATTTCCATTATCCTACGTGATCGGCGCAATAATTTCAGAGGTATATGGAAGCAGTATATCTAAAAAAATAATATGGCTAACATTAACCTGCCAATTAATATATGCATTAAGTGTTGCCTTAATAATCCGAATACCATCACACGGAAATAACGTAATAGAATATGCATACAATATAGTTTTTGGGAAAATACATTTTTTTGTTATATCTGGAACTTTAGCGGTTTTATCAAGTAGTTTTGTTAATGTATACCTCATAGCGAAAAGCAAAATACTTTTAAACGGAAAATATTTTTTCTTAAGGAACATCCTTTCAACATCCATTGGTGGTTTTATCTTGGTTTTTGTTATTGTTTCTTCTGTCTACTTGCCGGAGGTTGGTTATAAAAAATCATTGGCATTATTTGCCTACATATATACTTTTGAGTTTCTTTACACTGCTTCTTTAGCCTTCCCATCTTGGGTGGTATGTGGGCTTCTTAAAAAATATGAAAAAATTGATGTTTACGATTATGATGTTAAATTTAACCCTTTTAAATTCAATGGAGATAGAAAATATGTTCAATAGTAAAGATGTTCAAGAACTAATTGACCGAGATGCTTTAATTAAACATGAAGAAGGTGGTTATTTCAAGGTTACCTATGTATCGCCAGATATAATAGCGGTTTCGCCCAGATATGAAGGTGGCGAAAGAGCGAGTTCAACAAAAATAAATTATCTTTTAGCGCATGATGATTTTTCCGGTTGGCATAGAATAAAATCAAATGAAACCTGGAGATTTAAGGAAGGCGAGTCTCTAACACTCCTGATTATAGGAAAAGATGGTAAAATGACCTCCATAAAGATAGGCGATCCAGAAAAGGAGGCTGATGCTTTACTCGAATACACTGTAGAAAAAGAACAATGGTTTGCTGCTTTCATCAATAACCAACAAACTTATTCCTATGTAGAATGTGAGGTAACACCAGGATTTGATTATCGAGATTGGCAACTTGGCAAAAAAGAATATTTGATTAAACAATACCCACAACACACTACTCAAATATTAAAATATTCAAGAGACGAAGCCATTAAACGAGATGATTTTGGCGCAGAAAAAGAATCGGTTAGTTTTGTAAGATGAATTTATTAAATCTATTTAAATCAATTTTGGCTGCTTTTAACGAGATTAAAAGGATAAATACCGCCCCATCTTTGTGCATAGTAACAGAAGCACCTTCTAGAAATGAGAAAGGCGAAAGTTATTTTAAATTTGATATATTAGGTTCAAAATTAACATTAAAAATGAAAGCCTGTGATATAGCAAAAAACAAATCTTTGCTAAACAGGTTTTCATTTAACGATAAAAGTGACATTGTATTTTCATCTGGTCTATGCTCTTATCGTCTAGTAGATATAACGTTGGAAAACGGTATTCTATTTACAATCTCTGCTACATTCGACGGTTTTACATTTGTAAAAAAATTTAGCGTCATAGATATAAGTAAAAGTAAAGAACTTATAAAGAAACTTACAAAAGAAGAGCAAAGTATGATATACTCAATTGTTAATGAAAAGAAAGTTGTTCCTATAAATGTTTGCTCAAATCATTCAAAAGTTTTCGGGTGTAATTAAATATCAACCTGAAAAAGAAAGATGCAAAAGAACATGTAGATCTGGAACAAGCGATTTTACATAGAAATATTTTATTTCAAATAGCTCTTAAACACATAACAATTCAGCTGGAGACCGTATGAAAAAAGCCGTTGTTTTATTATCTGGGGGACTGGATTCCACCACCTGTTTAGCATTAGCGAAAAAGCAAGGCTTTGCTTGCTATGCTTTAAGTTTTTCTTATGGACAAAAACATAACGCAGAATTATTGGCGGCACAAAATATTGCGCGCCATTTTGGTGTGGTCAAACATGAGATCGTTGATTTGAATTTGAGAGGATTAGATGGCGGCGGTTCAGCCTTGACGGATCCAAAAATAACGATTCCTGAATATCTTGAAGGAAATAGTATTCCGGTTACTTATGTGCCCGCTAGAAATACCATCTTTTTATCTATAGCGCTAGGCTGGGCAGAAATATTGCAAGCGCAAAAGATTTTTATAGGTATCAGTGCTGTAGATTATTCCGGTTATCCTGACTGTAGACCCGAATATTTAGAAGCTTTTCAAACGATGGCTACTTTAGCCACTAAAACAGGCGTGGAAGAAAAACCCATCCACATTGAAGCGCCGTTGATTCATTTGAGTAAAGCCGAAACTTTAAATTTAGGTTTATCGTTAGGTGTGGATTATAGTATGACGGTTACTTGTTATAAGGCTACGGATGAAGGTTTAGCTTGTGGTCATTGCGGCAGTTGTGAGTTGAGAAAACGGGGTTTTGCAGAAGCGGCAGTGGCAGATCCTACGCGGTATGTAGAAAACTCTGTTAAAAGTAACTAGTAATTACTTACTCTCGCTGATTTTGTCATTGCTTTGCAATCTGGAGAAAGCTTCACAAATTCAAGTTCTAAAATTTCACGGTACGGTTACTATACGCGGGACTCGTCATTGCTGTAAAGGTTAAGTAATTCGTTGATAGCTTTTTCCGTATCTACCCAATACACTTCAAGATGCGAGTTCAATGCTACAAGCAACTACAGACTAGAGTTGTGTCATCCTCGACGCGGCCGCGAGGCCGCAGTCGGGGATCCAGGAAAAAGCCTATATGATCCTGGATCCCCGACCTTCGGTCGAGGATGACAATGTGCTGGATCCCCGACTTCGTCGAGGATGACAAAGCTTCGATTTAAATCTATAGTATTCAGCTAGATCTCGCATCTTCATTGGCGATGGGTAGCTCTACACTATCGTAACTTACTCAGAGGTGCACCATTCGAAAAGTTTGCTGAAATTTGTCAACGAATTATTTAACCTTTACAGCAATGACGGAACAGTGAGATCTACGCTATCGAAATCTACGCATAGATATGGAGAGAGCTATCAACGACTCACAATACAAAAACAATCTCTTTGCGTGATGTCAGATCGCGGTAAAGCGCATCCAGTTGTTCCTGGCTTTGCGCAATAAAACTAACGGAAAAGGATACATACTTTCCCTGGCTGCTGTTTTTCACAGCAACATCAGCTGCCGTTATTGAGGGCACATGGGGTTTCACGATAGCTAATAATGCTTCTAGCGTAATCTCAGCCGCTATGGCTGTAATTTTCAGCACATAGCGGCAGGGAAATGTGAGCAGCGGTTTTTCATCCATACCGTTTATACTCATATGTTAAAGTTCTTGTTCCTTCTTCGCCCACCAACCGTGTACGGTAGCACCGACTCTATCAACCATACGTGTCCACCAGCTTCCTAAAGGATCAGCTTTTAATGCGACCAAAGGATATTCAGCCAGCGTGTTGTTGTCGAGTAAAACAGAAACCTTACCCAATACTTGTCCTTTTTGTATGGGTGCATTCACTTTACTAGGCAGCATAGTTTGTGTGCTGATCTTATCGATGCGTCCAGCAGGGATCGTTAAGTAGGTATCTGCGCTCAGGCCTACATCCACTATTTTATCGCTGCCTTGCCACACACGTACTTGACCTAGTACTTGATTGGCGCTGTAGAGTTTTTTCGTTTCATAAAAACGTGCGGCGTACGTTAACAAAGCTTGACTGTCTTCAGCGCGCGCATTATCGGAAGGCGCACCAAATACTGCAGCGATAAAACGAGTATCGCCTTGTTTAGCAGAACTCACTAAACAATAGCCCGCTTCATCGGTATGACCTGTTTTCAAGCCATCCGTGTTAGGGTAACGCCACAACAAACGATTACGATTTTGTTGGGTAATGCCTGCATAAGTAAATTCTTTTTGTGAAAAGCCTTTGTAATACTCCGGAAATTGCATAATGATGGCGCGTGCTAAAATGGCCATATCGTGCGCCGAGGAATAATGGTTTGGATCTGGTAAGCCATTGCAATCAGTGAAATGAGAATTGTTCATGCCCAAACGCGCTGCTTGTTGGTTCATAAGATCGGTGAAAGCATCTTCGCTGCCGCCGATAAACTCTGCCATGGCTACACAAGCATCATTACCGGAATCAACGATGATGCCTTGTATCAGCTCGCGCACAGTAACGGTATCAGTGGGTTTGATAAACATACGTGAACCACCGGTCTGCCACGCTTTATTACTGACAGGGACTTTATCATCTAAATGAATTTGTCCATGGGCCAAAGCGTTAAAAGTGATATATAGGGTCATTAATTTCGTTAAGCTAGCGGGTGGTAATTTTGCATCGGCATTATTGGCACCTAGAATTTTACCGCTGCTGGCGTCAAGGAGGATATACGCTTTTGCATCTATAGTTGGTGCAGGAGGAATGACAAGAGGTGCTTGTGGATGGCCATTATTAGGGCCTACAGGCAGGTTTACGGCATTAACGGTATTATCGGCATTGGCCGTAGTACTATCGGCAGCAAAACTGGCTATAGGCAGCAATAAAGCTGCGACGAAGGCAATGGAGTTTAGTTTAAAATATGAGCGAATTGTCATCGTTTATCCTTAAGTTTGAACGGGCTGTACGAGAGAAAATAATGTATCCAATCTAACATATTCTGTAAACAGAGTAAAAGGGGGCGGGGCCATGCCAAGAACCGTATTCTTTTTAAACTATTTTTCAAAAAAGCTATAATTTCTGAAAGACTAGAGGAGTAAATGCTTGTAGCTTATCTTAGGATATGCTAATTTTGTGCTTTGAATTTATCGAGGCGTCGTTTAAGTGGCGTGTTTGCATACAATTCAGGAATGCTTCCAAAGGAAATGATCTTGTGGATTTTTTGGTCTGTAGGGTTTTTTTCTTGGGAGAAAATATCATGCTGTGCATAAGGGGTTACCCTTGGAATCTAGATCCTTAAAAATGAGTATATTTTATTCATTTTTGAAAAAGGGTGTGACGCTTTAGGTGCAGTGGTTTAGTCAACATCGATGGAGATTTAATTAATGAAAAAACTAGGCTTAGGTGTGTTAGCCTTGGTAGTGGGTCTTGGATTAGCAGCTTGTGGCGGCAGCGGTAGCAGTGGCACCGATGGCCAAAACGGTACTGATTCAAATGCAGTGCAAACGGATCAATCAACGCAAGCTGATCAATCCATGAGTTCTGATGCTTCAAACAGCGATACGACTGCAGCTGCAGCCGCACCTGCTGCTCCAGCACCTGTAGCTCCTGCACCAGCTCCTTCCGCTGATCAAAGCACAACCGATAACAGTGGTGCTGATAACAGCAACATGAACGGTAGTGACAACAGCGGTGACAACAGCAATAGCACCGATAACAGTAACAATAACAGCGACAATTCTGCTGAATAGTACTGTATATTATACTCATAGCAGTTGATTTTTAGGCGAGAAGACTAGCTCGCGAGCACCAGGAGTGTAGTATCCTACATGACTGGTGTGAGATGAGCGAAGGCAACAAAGCCTAAGAATCAAATGCGAAGAGTATATTCTGAAATGCCCTAGTTTGCTTAAGTGAACTAGGGCGTTTTTTTATTCGATAGCTGCAAAACGGATAAAAAATGGAAAAACACGAATTACCTTTTGAAAACAAATATTCTTACGAACACGCGAAAAGCTACTACATCAAACATCAATCCTCTAGAAGACATCTTACAACCTGGTTCGAGGGCTTGATGATAAAGCGCGCTGCGCGTATGGCTGGAAACCCTAAGATTATTTTAGATCTACCGTGTGGCTTTGGCCGTCTATGGCCAGCCATGATTGCAACTGGGGCCACGAAAATTATAGCAGCGGATAAATCAGCCGGTATGTTGCAAGTGGCCAAGGAAATGACCCCAACCAAGATTTTGTCGCGTGTGACGTGTATTCCTTCTACAGCAACTGAAATTGAATTAGCAGACAAATCAGTAGATGGTGTTTTTTGTATGCGCTTATTACACCACATCAATGATAAAAATTACCGCTTAGCCATATATCACTCTTTTCAGCGTGTAGCGCGCGATACGGTTATGATATCGTTATGGAGCCAGAACAGTGCGCGTTATCACCATAACAACCGTAAAGACAAAATAGTCGATTCAGGTGTTCGTAAAGGCGATCGCTATTTCTTTAATGTACAGGAAATGGAAGCAGAATTTATTGAAGGCGGCTTTGAGATTATAGGGCATATCGATATGCTGCCTTATATATCGCCATGGCGTACTTATGTATTGCGAGTGAAATAGAAATATACCAATCGCTAAGGAAAATGCGAGAGTTGAATAAACGGATTGAACTTTAATCGAAGCTCTATCATTCCCCGGAGTACCGAGTACATGCTCCGGTCGAAGATCCAGCACATTGTCATCCTCGACCGAAGGTCGGGGATCCAGGATCATATAGGATTTTCCTGGATCCCCGACTGCGGCCTCGCGGCCTGGTCGAGGATGACACAGCGTTGATTAGAAATGAGTGTATGGGCAAATCTTTCATCTTGAAAAATATTATATATGACACAATTTTTTACTGTACACCCAGATAACCCACAAGACCGCTTATTAAAGCAAGCCGTAGAGATGATCCACGAAGGTGCGGTCATCGCTTTGCCTACCGATGCTAGTTATGTACTGGCTTGCCATTTAGGCGATAAGGCGGCGTTAGATCGCATACGCGCTATACGCCGTTTAGACCCTAGCCATTTAATGACTCTGTTGTGCAAAGACTTATCTTCCGTTGGCAGTTATGCCAAAATTGAAAACAGCACTTTTCGTTTATTAAAAAAACTAACTCCAGGCCCTTTTACCTTTATTTTAACGGCGAGGAGCGAAGTGCCTAATCGCTTATTGCATCCTAAACGTAAAACCATAGGCTTGCGTATTCCCGATTCTGCTATTTGCCAGCATCTATTGTCTTTGTTAGCAGAACCTTTATTGGTAACGACATTAATTTTACCTGGAGAAGATTTGCCGTTGACGGATGCAGAAGATATGCGGGAAAAATTGCAACATCATGTGGATTTGATTATAGACGGCGGCCCGGGTTCATTAACGGCAACCACAGTGATCGACACAACTCAGTCTACACCAGTTTTAGTGCGCCAGGGTTTGGGGGATGCGGGGTTTTAATAACATCGTGCCATCAACATTTCTGCTGTCAAATTCTGTTTATCACTGCGTTCAATACAATCGTGCACGCATCCTTCTTTGAGCGCTAAAATGCGATCACCATACGCTAAAGCATGATTCACATTATGTGTTGTTAATAGGGCTGTAATATGACGCTCGTGAATGATGCGCGCCGTTAATGCCATTAAATGCTCGGCGGTTTTAGGATCTAATGCACTCGTGTGTTCGTCCAATAATAAAATTTCCGGCGGATACAACACCGCTAAAGCCAAAGCCAAGGCTTGTTGTTCCCCACCAGATAAACGCGCTACCAACACATCGAGTTTAGTGGCTAAATTAACGTTAAAAGCTTGTAAGTAATCGGCCAAAGAGTCTATTGCGTCGGCCTTATTTCTTTTCTGTATGAGTTGATAATTTTCAGAAATGGTTAAGTCTAGAAAAAGATTGTCTTTTGCGCTCTGCGTTAAGGTATGTATGCAATGCGCGCGTTTTTGTGAGGATAAAGACAGAATGTTTTTATTTTTTAAGATGATCTTCCCGTCATTGGCTCTGTAACGGCCATCTAATAATTTTAACAATGAGCTTTTTCCTGAACCATTCGCACCCAACACCACCACGCAATCGCCTTTTTGCACCGTATAATTAATGTTGTCGAGGATGGGGCGTTCCAATGACGGATGTCTTAGGGTGATATGTTCAAATTGCAACAATGGACTCATGATAAACTCACTTTTCGCGTGGCAGTACGTAAGAACAAGGCTAATAAAACGCCTAACAGTAATTTTAAATAAATAGGGTTAATATTAAAACGCAACAAGCCATTTAAAATAAAGAAATACAGGGCAATGCCGATGAAGGCAGCCAATAATTCGCTGCCTGCGCGTAAATAATGTTTTTTAATGAAAGGTAAAATAAGGTGTTGCCCTAAAACGATGGCACCTATGCCGATTAAGGTCATCCCTACGCCCATCCCTATGTCGGCATAACCGATGATTTGTGCCGTGATGGCGCCGGAGGCTGCTGCTAATAGATTATTTAAACTAAAACCAGTAACGCGCAAGTAGGTTACATTATAGCCCTGACGCGATAACAATGCCGGGTTATCGCCAAAGGCGCGTAAACATAAGCCTAAACGACTTTGTAATAAAATATAAAAAGCAACGACCAATAAGCCTACCACCAAAGCCACACTGAACCAACCTAGGGTGGTGCTATGTGCAAAAGCGCCGCTGAATAAAGTGGGCGTGCTGAGTAAATTAATATTGGGGCGGCCCATAACCGCCATATTCACACTGTATAAAATAAATGAAGTTAGAATACCGGCTAATAAGGGATCTACCTTGCCGCCATTCTGTAGAAAGGCGGTAAAAGCCCCTGCGATCGCACCGCAACTTAAGGCCACTAAAAAAGCGAGTATAGGTGATATCCCCATTGTAACCAATTGTGCAAACACGCCTGCGCCTAAGACAAAGCTGCCATCGATGGTCATGTCGGTGGCGCGTAATAAGGTATAACTTAAATTAATACCCAAGGCCAAGGGGATTAAAGTTAAAGACTGAGTCAGTGTTGCCAGCAATAAAGCGATCATTTGCATTCGCTCCTTCCATGAAGATGTGAACTATGATGAATACTCTGATAGGGCCGTTCACTGGATCCGCGACTACGGCCTCGCGGCCTGGTCGAGGATGACAACGTTTTTGTTTCGTGACTATTATAGTCATTTAGCTCGTGCTTTGAAGGGCATTGGATATAGATGGAGATCATTTAAGATCTCCTACAGGTTGATTTGTCACATCGACAATGGCGTAGTTGTCTTTAGCCGCTTCTTTTTCAATAGCAGCGAGATCTTGCCCTTGGGCTGTTAGCGCTTTGGTATTGATGAATACGGAGAGTTTCGTCATTTTCACCGTGGGAATCGTTGCCGCAGGCGTGCCTTGTAAAATTTGCTCGGCTACCTTAGCGCCTTCTACACCGATTTGATATTCTTTCACACCCAAGGCAAAGCCTGAACCATTTTGCACCGAACCGTCATCGGCGCTGATCAAAGGAATGTGTTTTTGGCTTGCGGTTTGCGATAGGGTAGCGATACCGCTGACCACCAATACATCTTTTAATACCAAAATTCCTTGAGTTTGTGGCGATAAGGATTGCGCGATACTGTAAAGATCGGGCAACGCGGTGATCATGCGTTTATCGACCTGTATGCCTACGGTTTTTCCTGCGGCAATGGCTTCCTCTACTTGTGGCGCCATTTTATCGTTGTTGCTATAAACCAAAGTCAATTGTGTTTTTGTCGGATAAATGGCGTGTATAAATTGAATGATTTGCGTAGGGGTAATTTCATCGTCTACCAAAGCTAATTGGCTCTTTGCTCGGGTGCTCTCTGGCAATAAGGCGGCTAGTCCCACGATGGGGCGATCATGAATCATTGCCGCTGTCATTTCCGTAGGTTGTGTGGCGATGGGCGCGTAGAGATCGATGCCTTTATTTTGCAATTGTAAGATCATGGAACGTTGTAAATTCACATCACCTTGGGCGCGCATCACTTGAAATTCTATGGGTTGTTTCAGATCAGCCGTCAGGGTTTCTTCAAAACCACGCGTGATTTCATCCATGGCGGGGTGTTCTATAGGAATAATGATACCGATTTGAATGGGTTTAGGCGCATTATTGTTGGCGGTAGTCTGTTTGTTACCGCATGCCGTGAGCAATAATAGGCTGATTAAGCTTAAGTAAGTGAATATGCGTTTCATGTTGTGTTTCCTCTATTTTTTCAACAATATCTTCAATGCTTGCCGCTGTTCTGCCGTCAAACGTTTCAATTCATTAGAGCCGCGGGTGATCTTGGCGATACTGACATTGAATTGTTGCGCTATCTCTCGTTGCGTCAATTCTTCTGCCAGTAGAGCCTTTACAATACACAAACGCGTGGCTATGCTTTGCCGCTCTTCGTGAGTTAAAAACACGTCTAGAAATTGTGCCAAACGGTTTACATCCTGCTCTTTTGCACAAAATTCTACAAATTTCAACCAGTTATCGTCTGTCATAGCACCTCTCAGTTGTAATTTTGTAATGGTACACCATTACAAATGAGGTGTCAAGCTTTTTTCTCTCTATAAGCCAGCCTCTTAAATCAGTACAAATATTGCTCTTTTTTGCCGGGGGTGTTATACTGCCGTTCGGGTATATATTGGATACCCCGAATAGTAAACAAAAAATAGTGAGGTAAATTATGACAGAGAACGAAAATAAAGCTTTTAATGAGGCTAAAAAAGTAGCATTGAAAGAGTTAGCCAAAGCGAAGCTTCAAGATAAAGGAATTAATTTTTTTAACTCTAATTCTATAATGGAAGAGGTCAAGGATAAGGTAAAAAAAGCAAAAGATATGGATGAATTGAAATTTGCTCTTGAAGGTGCAATGACGATGACAGTTGGTATTAACGGTGTTTGGAAGAAAGTATTTCCGAATGACGCTCCAAAGCTATATTCGATTGCTTTAATCTATGGTTCTGACTCTGAATAGTCAAATGCAAAAATCTGTCTATAGAGCGCATTATAGCGCTCTATAGACAGTTTTCTAAGAAAGTCGCAACTGTAAAGGTTAAGTAATTCGTTGATAGAATAGTAGAAGAGTCACAACGAACTCTGAAATTTCACGGCACGGTGTGTTACACGCGAAGCTCGTCATTGCGAGCCGACGAGTACTGGATATATAATGAAGCTGTGAATGATAATAACGATGGAATAATTAAAATGCACGAAACTAGACGAGTTCGGCGTGGCAATCCATCGTTTTAACAATGAAAATGACCGCTATATACAGTGAAAATTATAAAACTCTGTGAGGTATATAGATTGAGTATTTTACTGGATTGCCGCGCCGAACTCGTCTAGTTTCGTGCAACTTAATCATTCTACTGTTGCCATCGATCAGATCTTTTATTATATATTCAGTACTCGCTGGCTCGCAATGACAGAACGGCGAGCTCTACGCTATCGAAAACTATCAATGAATTACTTAACCCTTATAGCAACGGCAGCAGGTTTTTGATAACAATTCTTGTCAACACCAATATAAAACACAAAATACCGATATAAGCGTAACTTTGCCATAAAGCATTAGCGCCAAAGAATTGATACAGATAAGTACCTAGGCTCGCACCTACGATTAAACTCACGGCCAACGTGCCCTGAAAAAATTTGCGACATAATCCCTGTAAACTGCTGATGAAAAATAGCTCGCCTAAACTTACGATCATGGCACTCAAAATCACTAATGAAAATATATGCGCCAGACTAATGATATAGCCCCCTAAGCCTATTAATAATGCGCCGCAGCCTGCATAAACGACTTTGCTGCCGCGATTAAAAACAGCCTGCATGGGCCTTTGTAGCCAGCTGACTATAAACACATTCGTCAGCATAAAAGTTGCCATGGATGTTAACCCCACATGAGGGTATTGTAAGCATAAATAAATGCCATAGGTGGCGGTGAATTGGCTTAATAGTAAGCCACCTAAAAATAATAGTAGCAACGAAAAAAGTGTAGGGGTGGGGTGGACGTTTAAACGGATAGGCTTAGGCGTATTGACGTCTCTAGGCAGAAAAAACAAAGGCAACGCATTTAAACCGATGGCAGTAATAAACAAGGCCATAAAATTGTTGATAGCAAAAATGGCTAGGATCAACATTGCCAAACCTAAACCTATATTCGATGCTATATAAGATTGTTGCAAGATCTTTGTCTGTGTATTAGATTCATCTTCAGCTTGTTGTAACAGCAAATGAGGGTGGTTGTTTTTAAATAGATAACCTGCAAAACCCAGCAACGCTAAGCTAAAACTTAAAAGCAGAGACGTCTTTGCATACAACAAAGGGCTTAGGGCAATGCAGTTTGTAAGTAGCGCAAAGAAAATAATTTTTCTAGGAGCATACTGTAGGCTTAAATAAGGCGTTAAGAGTATGGCCATGAAAATGCCTATGCCATAACAAGACATCAGAAAGCCCGCTTGTAATAAGCTAAAGTGCAATGCACTGACAAAATAGTAGGGTAAAAAGAAGATAAGGGCCGTTGCCGCGACGGGCAGTAGATTGCTTAATAGATATAAGTATCTGCTATGGCCTAGCTCGAAGTAGTGTAAACGATGCCGTTTTAGCAGAGTGGTAACACTATTATCCATGTCAAAGCCTCCTTGGTTCTAGAGGCATTATAACCGTGTCATTCCCTGGCCACAAGCATGTTTAAAAATAGTGCGATTGAGTACGATTAAATCTAATCGAGCCATGGAGCCTTTAGGGGCGGTTCGCGCCCCTAACAAACTGCTAAAACTTATGAAAAGCAGAAGAGGAAGCAGGAAGTGATGCCGACAGCTGTGGTAATGAGTTTCTCGCCCTTATTCCCGCATCTTCGGCTTGGAAAGAGGATGGATTAGGTTTTGCTAATTTTGAAATCTTTATTCGCTGTTCATGACTAGCTTTAGTCGTGTTGGCAGTGATTAAACTAGATACTTCACTAGAAGTTAAATCAATGGGGGAAAGTAAGTTATTCTCTTTTATTTGAGTAAGGACTGCCTTCTTGATGAGGGGCAAATTATTTATGCTATAAGGCATCTTTTCTAGCGTAATCGAGATCGTATTGCCATTAGGAAGACACATTTTACAGTATAGATTGCCCTTTTTGTGTAGATTGCCCTCTTCAGCAAATAAGAGTATTCTTTTATCTGAAGACTGTAGTTCT
>JAJYCX010000030.1 GCA_021778015.1 Pseudomonadota bacterium | reverse complement strand
CTCAGGATATTGTGCTGATATGAATTCAATTAATACAAAGCGCAGTAATCATGGACGGGGGGCGCGTGACGGGGCCCGGCCAGCGAGAAATTATAATGCTGAACCCTGGGTTTATCCAAACTCAGAAGCACAAATGAATACAAGACTCAATGACAGCATGATCACACAAACTTACTCTTATCCACCGCATAACCACGCGCAGTTTCTACCGTTACTACTTGGTTTTGCACCAATTCAGCTAGGTGTTGATCTAAGGTAAACATTCCTTCTTCGCGCCCAGTTTGTAATACCGATACCATCTGTGCGATTTTATCTTCGCGGATCATATGTTTCAACGCCGCATTGCACACCATAATTTCCAATGCTGCCACGCGTCCTCCCCCTTCTTTTTTTAATAAGCTTTGCGCGATGACCGCATTTAAAGATTCAGACAGCATCGTGCGTATCATTGCTTTTTCTGCCGCGGGAAAAACATCGATGATGCGATTAACTGCTTTGGTTGCAGAATTAGTATGTAAAGTTGCCAATACCAAATGACCTGTTTCGGCGGCCGTCATGGCTAAACGCATCGTTTCCAAATCGCGCAACTCACCGACTAAAATAATATCCGGATCTTCACGCAAGGCGGAGCGCAGCGCCTCATTAAAACCACGCGTATCTCTACCTACTTCGCGTTGATTGATTAAAGATCTTTTGCTATGGTGTACAAATTCAATCGGATCTTCTATAGTCAAAATATGCTGGTAACGCTGCTCGTTGATATGATCGATCATAGCGGCTAGGGTCGTTGTTTTACCAGAGCCTGTAGGACCGGTCACCAACACCAAGCCACTGGGTTTATCGGTCAAGGTGTTGATAATCTCGGGTAAGCCTAATTGTTGCATAGACAGTATTGTCGTTGGAATAACGCGAAATACCGCCGCCGGACCGCGTTGCTGTTGAAATACATTGACCCTAAATCGCGCCAATGCAGCTATGGCAAATGAAAAATCTATTTCCAAATCTTTGATAAAAGATGTACGTTGTTCTTCATTCATGATATCCTGTAATAATTGGTTTAGTTCCAGTGTCGTTAACGGCGGATAGTCTAGCGTTTTTAATTCACCATCCACGCGTAGCAACGGCGCTAAGCCAGCGGATAAATGTAGATCGGATGCATTGTGCTCTATACAAAGCGCTAATAATTCGTTTACATGCATGCTATACCTCCTTTAAAATAGTGATACTAAGTTATGAGTGACATTGCTGCTAATATAAAAATCGTACAACAACGCATTCAAGCTGCAGAGAAAAAGTTTGCGAGAACAGCAGAGACTATCACGCTATTGGCCGTAAGTAAAAAACAATCTGTAGAAAAAATAAAACTGGCCGCAGCCGCGGGTTTGCTTGCTTTTGGTGAAAATTATGTGCAAGAAGCGCTGCCTAAAATAGAAGCCCTGCCACATTTAGAATGGCATTTCATAGGCGCCATACAAAGTAACAAATGCGCTCTCATTGCCGAACATTTTTCTTGGGTGCATGCACTCGGCAGCGCTGCTATTGCACAACGCTTAAACAAAGCCAGACCCATTGATGCCCCGCCGTTGAACATTTGTATACAAGTCAATTTAGACGGAAGCAGCAACAAGGCCGGTATTGCTCCTAACGAAGTGTTGGCATTAGCCCAGTTGGTTATGACTTTGCCCAAGTTGCATTTGCGTGGTTTAATGACTCTACCCGAACCCAGCGCGAACTTTGAAGCACAACGTCAGCCCTTTAGGCAATTGGCGCGTCTTCTGCTAGACTTGCAACAGGCGGGTTTGCCGGTAGATACTTTGTCTATGGGCATGTCCCAAGATTGTGAAGCGGCTATAGCCGAAGGAGCAACCATAGTGCGCATAGGCACTGCTATTTTTGGGGAACGATTATAAGGCAAGGAACGAATAGTTATGCAACATAGGAATATTACTTTTATAGGCACTGGCAATATGGCCGCTGCCCTAATACGCGGTTTAATCGGCGCTCACTATCCTAGTCAGTGCATCACTGCGCATGATTTAAATCCTGACAAGTCACGGGCCCTGGCAACTGAATTAGGCATACGCCATGAAGCCGACCCTGCTCTGGCCGTTAAAAACGCGGCCATTATTGTACTGGCGGTTAAACCCAATGGGATTCGCGTCGCTTGCCAGACGTTAAAAGATCATCTACACCATAAACCCTGCATTATTTCCGTTGCCGCTGGCGTGCAATTAGCTACCATCGCTCGTTTCTTAGAAGACGATGCCTTGGCCATGGTACGCAGCATGCCTAATATGCCTGCATTGATCAGTTGCGGCGCCACCGGATTATATGCCAATGCAAATGCCGATCACGCAGAGCGCGAATGGGCAGAATCCTTGTTCCGTGCTGTAGGCATAGTACATTGGTGTGATAAAGAAAGCGCCTTGGATGCTATTACTGCTTTGTCCGGTAGTGGACCTGCATATATATTTTTAGTGATGGAAGCGATGCAAGAAGCAGCCATGGCTTTAGGTTTAGATGAAAACCTCGCCAAAAGTTTTAGCATTCAAACCGTATTAGGCGCAAGCCGCGTGGCTTTAGAAACGATGCACCCATTGGCTGAATTACGCAAACAAGTCACCTCCCCCGGCGGCACCACTGAAAAAGCCTTAGAAGTTTTTGAACAAGGTAATTTGAAGGCTTTGTTCGCACTCGCCATAGAAAGTGCTTGCAAACAAGCAAAAGTGTTGTCTCAAAGTTATGATAATTTATAGTTAATCATTAAGAAAAGCGCATATTATATGCATTAGAGTTTATCTCAACCTCCCGTTCCCTAACGTTCGCGGAGAGAAAAGTAGTTACATTTTATAGGGGTTATTATGTTGATATTACAAGCGGCTTTACTGTTCTTATCTCAGGCTATTTTTACACTGCTTATCATCGTATTTCTATTCCGTTTTTGTTTGCAACTTTCGGGACCAACGCCGCGTAATATCATCACGCAATGGATAGGTAAAATCACGAATCCTGTGATAAAACTCGTACGATACGTCTTTCGCGTTTGGAAGGGTTTCGATAGCGCTGCATTTTTAATCTGTCTATTGCTGATCATGGCTAAGGTATATATTTTCGGTTGGATTAAACTGGATGAATCACTGCCTCTGTTGAGTATACTTATTTTTTCTTGCGGTCAATTTTTGCAATTCATGTTGCAATTGTACAGCATTGCTATCATTGCCCAAGCGGTGCTGAGCTGGGTTAATCCCGCGCCTAATGCGTTGAGCGATGTATTATACGTTTTAACTGCACCGTTGTTGAATTTGGTGCGCCGATTTCTACCACCGATTGGCGGTCTAGATTTAAGTCCGATTCCAGTGTGGTTAGTTTTACAATTGATAAATATTACGGTTGCTACGCCGATTATGCGTGCTTCTTTATGGATGTTTTGAGAAAAAGAGCGCGATCACATTACGCGCTCGCTCTCATGTTTAACCCAGGATTAACTCTTTGTAACTCTATTCTTGCTACTGTATTTTCATAATCACGATAGCACTGACTAATACGGCCCCCGAGTCTATCTATACTAGTAATCCCATGCTCTGTTATTTCTTCACAGTTACGTCTATATATTTGCACATAGCGCCCTAATCTAGATAGGGTATCATTTATTGCCTGCATTTCGAGCGCTCTTGTAGGCGCATTAGTCGCAAAAAAAGCACATTGCGCTGTTATCCCCACATTACGGTGACCGTTATTTCTTAGATAGTCAGCAACTTGCTTTTCAAGTTGCAGGTAAACACACGCCATCGTCAATACCCAAGTAATATTGATATTATAAAAATGAGTGCCTTCGCCCAGTTGCTCTTGTTTATTCACATCAAGATTGTTATCAATCAGTTCTTTCATGGGTTTAATCAAGTCACATAGCAATGTGCTAATAGCCTCTAGTTGATCTCTGGGTTCTTGGCTTCGCTCACCTACTGTATTAGCATTACTTTGTAGCCGCCTTAGTTCATTTTCTATAGTCTCTAGACACGCCTGTTTTAATCTGGACATAGTGCTATTTTTAACATTTGTATCTATGACCGGAAACACAAAACGATGTAATTTATGTGAGTTTAATGCTATTTTAATTAAAGATTTTATTAATTTTTCAATACGAAATCGTTCATCAGAACATTTAGCTTCATAGCGTTGGCACAATGCATCTATCACTGCTAACAGCGACTTAGGATCTTGCTGTAACCGAAGAGGGTTAATACATTCCGCAATAAATGAATGTAATTCTTCATCTGGCAAATGAAGAATAAGGGGCGTCAATTTATTTTCGCGACATAAATCATAAAACTGTATCCGTGAGCCTGCCTTTGCCCCTGCCTTTAATAGCGAAATAAAATACCCATGAGGCGTTCTTTTAACTAATTCTGCATTACAATGCTTATCAAAAAATTCCTTTATTGCTTCATAATATCTATTCTCAGGGGGTGCTGCTGTTGCAGTTTGTTCGTGGCTACCATAGTAAATCTTCTGAATATTTACAGATAGTGCTCGTTCATTACAGTGGTGTCTAGGCAAGTTTAAGTAGCCATTTAATCCATCAATATCTCTTTCTCGAATAAATTTTAGAATCGCGCCTAACATGCCTGCTTCTGCTGGCTGCTCCACAACAGCCGTTGTTTCTTCCTCTATCTGTGCGGCTTCTTCTATTTCAGATTCAGACTCTTCCTCAGTCATTTCTTCTCCGTCACTATATTCTTGAGGTATATTCCTGACAGCACCTACAAAAGCTATCTCATCTTCGTTGTTACCTGGAATTTCTGTTTCTTCCTCGTCACTGTTTTCAGTTGTTTGCACTTCAGTCGTTAATCTTGCTTCATCCACAAACCCCATCTCTGATTCTTCGTCAATTTGCATATCTTCTTCCACTTCGCTCTTTTCATTAGTCTCTTCTTTTGTTTGAGCATTGATAACGTCTATCTCTGTTCCTGCTTGCTCTTCCTGAAATTCAACCAATGAATCTTCCTCTTCTGCAAATGGATCATACATATCTTTATTCGCAAATGGAACATGCATATCTTTATCCGCAAATGGAACATGCATATCTTTATCCGCAAATGGAACATGCATATCTTTATCCGCGAATGGAACATGCATATCTTTATCCGCGAATGGATCATACATGTCTTTATCTTTATCTGCATCTGAAACTAAAAGAGAAAATAGATCTTGCTCATGTCGCAATGATGACTGGCTTCGTTGTGATGCTACAGGGGCTATCGTTGGCTGCAATGATATCGACGTTATATTTTCTACATTATCTTGCAAAACACCCGCTATTTTTAATTCATTTATATTTACTCGGAAACTAACAATATGCTTTCCGTCTTTTTCAACTATCTCTGATAAAAAGTCAATAACGCTTGTTTCTATTTGCCCTTTTAAATATCCTTTCTGCGCCAATTTTACTAAACCATTTATTGTATCCCTAATGTCTTTTAATTTAACCGGTGCCTTCTGTTTAAATAATCTTTTTAACATAGAGTTGATAGGCTCTATCTTTATCCGGCCTTCTAACTGTTCATTTATTGCCAATTCCCCCAACCAATATAAGACACTGCTAATATCGGAAGGCTTTAGCTCATAAGCTTTCTTAACCAATAGATCTAAAAGATAATTAATATAGTCTGTCTTGAGCCGGACAGCTGGGACAGACCTACTTTCTAAACGCTTTTCTTTTGACAAGCGACCTAACCCGTACACTGTATTAATAATGTCTATAATGTCCACAGCATCCCCTAGTGTACATAATATTTCCAAGAATGAATTAGCGTATTCTATATCAACCGAACCGCTTAAAAATTTGCTCTGTGCTAAATTAGCCAAGCCATATATTACAGACCCAATATCACGTGCCTTTACTGTCTGTCCTAATTGACTCTTCCGCATAATCAAGGTTTTCAATAAAGAATTAATATCGTCTATATTTATTTGCATTTCCATGCCCGCTTCAGAAATTAAATAATTTCTCTTAGCACATTCCCCTAAAGTGAATACTATATTACTGATGTCTTTTGACGTTGCTTCATCTTTTTTGTTAACAAATGCTTTTAATAAAACATTTATGGTTTGTATGCTTATCGGATCTTTTAAAGACTGACTTCGTTCCAGTTCCTTTAGATTACACAACATATTACTGATTGTTTTAGGATCAGTCTTATCCACATCATCAAGAGCCCTTTGCAACAATTCTAGAATGTTGTCATGAATTTCTTCAACAGTGTCTTTTGAGATAAAATTTTTCTCTACAAAAACAGATAAGTTATATAGAATATTTTGAACGGCTGCTATGGATAGAGTTCTCAGACCACCACGAGTTTCACTCCCTAAGCACCCTGCTATGTTTTGTAACATCCATTTTAAAAACGTAACATTCTGTTTGTCTTTTATAGCCACAAGATTAACGCTATTTTCGTTATTTAATAAACGGCCAATATTACCAATAAAAAAAATCACTTCATGAATTTTATTGCTTGCTAGCTTAGCTTTTACCCATTGTTTACTTTTTTCAAAATTTTCAGAATCAAATAAGTAAGCGTAAATTTGTAATAAATGATATGTTATGTCTGCTTCATCGGCGTCTATTTTTTTTTGAGACATGCTCTTTGCAAACTCAACATGAGCTTCAATAGAAAGGGGAATAAGGGCCGAGCTATACTCGAATATACGGCGTCTTTTACTACTACTAACTTGCGAACGGCCATTAGGTCTTTTTAACATAGTGGTTACCTTCTTTAAATATATTATAGTGCCATCCTTTAGGATGTGGAAGAAATTTTAACCATTTTTCCTGAGAAGATCAAGTTTTTATAATCGATGCTTTTTTTAACGCAAATGGAGTGTGTTGGAAAAACAAAAAAAATTTATACTACACTAAAAAATATTGTGTGTAATGGCAGTAAAGAAAGGATTGAATGACAGAGAACTAAACGGGCGCAGAAAGGTAAGGGCTCACCCAGCGCAGCAATGACGGTCTCACAACCGCCATTGCATACACAAAGCTACTTCTTCTCTTCCACTACTACAACCTTCACGGCTGCTGTTACATCTACATGTAAATGTAATGGAATATCGTATTCGCCTACAGCGCGTATCGCACCATCGACTAGCTGCACTTCTTGTTTCTTAACCGCTATACCGGCATCAGAAATAGCGCGAGCAATATCACGTTCAGTCAAAGAGCCATACAGCTTGCCTTCACTGGCACGAGCGGCGATGGTCACTACTAATTCAGCTAAAGACTTAGCACGTTCTTCGGCATGAGCCAATGCTTTTGCGGCAGCGGCTTCAAACTCAGCACGTCTTTGTTCGAAATCGGCCAAAGCTTTATCGGTTGCTCTAACTGCTTTGCCATAAGGGATCAAGAAATTACGGCCGTAACCTCTACGCACCTTTACCTTATCGCCCAGACTACCTAATTTATGTACTTTTTCAAGCAAAATGATTTCCATTGTGCACCCCTGTTATTCGTGTTGATCGGTATAAGGCATTAACGCCAAGAAACGTGCGCGCTTAATGGCCAACGCTAATTTACGTTGAAACTTAGCGGAAGCACCCGTAATACGGCTAGGCACTATTTTGCCAGTTTCGGTAATATAGCGGCGTAACACGTGCAGCTCTTTGTAATCTATAGCGCTGACAGCAGATTTTTGAATTCTTCTCATGTTTTAGTCTCCTATTCGTTTTCGCTTTCGTCTAATTCAGGCATGGGTGCAGAAGCCGCGTGGGATTCACCCCCCATCATGACAGAAGGTTCCGTTATGGCTTTATCTTTACGTATCACTAGGTTACGCAAAATAGCATCGTTAAAACGGAAAGTATGGGTTAATTCTTCCAAGGCTGCTTCTGTACATTCTATGTTCATTAACACATAATGCGCTTTGTGTACCTTGTTGATTTGATAGGCTAATTGACGGCGACCCCAATCTTCCAAGCGATGTACCACACCACCGTCGCGGGTAATCACACCCCGGTAGCGTTCGATCATCCCCGGAACTTGCTCGCTCTGGTTAGGATTGACTAAAAAAACAATTTCATAATGTCGCATAAAAGCGTTCCCCTTATGGTTGCATACCCCGTTGTGGGGCTTACAGCCTTAAAACACCGTGCTTTAAGGCAAGGATATCGTTATTATAGTGGTCTAAAAAGACACATATTAACGAAAGTGGCCCATTGTACAGATTATTACAACTCAATACAAGAGGGGGCCTAGCGCAAGCCTTCCACTCGCTTAACCGACTTCTATCACTACAGAACAAAACATTACCATGCAATACGCAAGCACATAGTCATATTCACGAAAGCTCTACTCTTCTTCCCCTCTAACAAATGTGTCTCCAAATTAAATTAAATTGGCATTCTGCAGCGCCAAAAGTAAACAAATTACACCTTGCTGACTCCAACATTGTATGATTCAGAAGCGTATGTTTCTATTCTGAAAATCAAATGATTCCCTGACGTATTTTTTTATCTCCACTTGAAATGTTTAAAATTTATCTTTAAAAAATACTTCCGCCTCTTATAGTTTTGTGTTAGTATCGTTGGCGTAACCATAATTAAAAAATCATAGTTGAAGGTAAGGAACTCTTATGGATAAGATCTCTTCTACAAGGATAAACATAAATTGAATTTTTAAGAGAGGTAAGTTATGGCTGCTAATTCCCCCGTTGAATACTATCTAATTTTAAAGAAGAACGGTAACGAAAATATTTCCCATAAAGAACGCCCCGAGATCAAAGACATGCTAAATGCATTGATGTCTATGGGTAACGATCAAGGCGCTATTTTTAAACTAGCTCCAAATAAAAAAAATTATATTTTTGACACAGAATTACTTGGGACGCCATTGGTCTTTAAAAAAGATCAAAATTATACCTTTGAAGTTTCAGCAGAAAAACCAGAAAATGCCAGCTTATATATTCGAGTTCGCGTTAACGCGGATAATATCTGTGAACGTATATCAGTGGTTACAGAAGGATGTGTGGATTATTGGGTACAGGATTTATCATCCCCTATAAAGCAGCAGCTAGCAAAAACATTTGCAAGGTCAGGTTATCAACAAGCTCAACCCAAGGTAGAAGTTAAAATATTTCCTGCCGGTCATAGAATTTGGACTTCACCCAAGGATTTTCAGAAAGGTTCCGATGAGAAAAAACAATCAGACATAGCCACCATTGAAAAAACAGATCTACCTTTTATGGAATCAGTTAACGGTGACGTTATCGTTAGGAAGGTTGAAGAACACAATGGCAACGCAGAAATACAATCTTATATCACCCTCTATTATTTGCAATCTTCTAGCAAATTAACGGGTATAACATTACATCAACCGGGAAATGGCGATATCATTTTCAATACCGATGACTTAGATGCGATTAATAGCAGCCCTGAACCTATGAGGCAAATCGCTATGTTAATCAATTCCAGAGTAATTGCAACCCCTGTAGAAACAGTGGCTCAAGCTTATCAGTTCTATTATATGAACGCCCAATCTTTCACTCAGTTTGCTTATTCCGATGGGTTTGTTATAGAGAATAGCCTAGACGCAAAAACCCCAAAACCTTATAATTTCTTAATCGATGTTAAAGCTAATGAATTACGAATCCATTGTAAAGCCAGTAATAAACATGTCATTATTAATGACTTTAACATTGAGACAAATTTAATTCCGCTAATACAACAATTTCACACTCAGTTCATACTGCTTATCGGTGTAGAAGCAATACAAGATCCTAAGACGGCTCTAGATCTGCTTATTTATATTTGCAAAGAAATTATAAACAGCAAAAATAAGTCAAAAGCAGACGCCTATGTAAGAAAACAAGAACAACTATCGAGATCACAATCTGCTCATTCTAGCGAAAACCCATCGCAAGAAAAAACAACACTAGAATCATGGAAGAAATTAGTTGCTAAGATAGCCCTTTTAGAAGAAGTTAAATATCTAAACCAAGATGGCCAAATTAATTTTGAGGTTATTCTATTATTAGATGAAATAGCATCCGATATTGAAAGAATAGATGCCGCTGAAGAAAATGAATCCCCAACAATAAATCCCCTATTAACCATGCGTAATACACTGTTGCAACTCTATTTAAAGCAGATTCATGAAACAATTGAAGCTATGCGCTGGGATGATGATACTACTTTAAGACTGCAGCTGATAAAAATCACAGAAGCGCTCGCAAATCTAGTAAAACTAGAAAAAATAAATGGCTATACTGCTGTGTTTATACAAGCGCTGCCCAAATCACCAGAAAAAAATACGGTATACTTTATACCAGAGAGAAACAAAATTAAGTTTCTTGTTATGGACCCGCACGATAATACTCCTATTCAAGGGTCATTAGTGAAACCATCAACTCAGCTGGAACAAGATAATTTACTAATAAAAGCTCTAGATAAAATATCAAAAAGAGATAGTGATTTCTTAGAAGCTGTAGATAGAACAACAATAAAACAAAGCTTAGCTGTTTTAATGAAGCTATTATGCGAAGATCCGCTACCTTCAGAGTCAGGATTACCCGCTATTCGTTCAGGTACTGTCATTAAAAAAAGTATAGTATCGGCTTTCGAACAAATAGCTATCTATGCTCCAAAAAAATCTTCTCTAAAATTAGCTCCCAGTATTCCTAAAGATACCGATAGCGTATCCTCTAGCGCAGCAAGTTCTTCTTCGAGCTCAGAAAGTTCTTCTTCGAGCTCAGAAAGTTCTTCTTCGAGCTCAGAAAGCTCTTCCCTCATCACACAAAATACATCATTTCTACCTGATGTCAGTCACCATATTTCGGATAAAATGCGAGCTGAATATGCTGAAAATATAAAGACAATAACCACCCCTCTGACAGAAGATGTAGCTCGGGATCAAGATACACTGGAAACTTTCTTAGATACATTTATTGTTAAGCTTAATAAAATGTTCTCTAAAGAAGAACGTAGTAAAGTTGCTCAGTTAATAGCAAGCCGCCCGGTGATACCAAACTTATTATTTCCAAATAGCACAATCATTCGCCCTCAGGTTATCACAACCATGAAAGACCTTAGTCAGGAAGTCTCCAGTCCTGAGGCGATGGATACTATTCGTATCGTTATGTGGCTTTTACAAAGCAATCAAACGCAAAAATTAACGGCGTTAACGACTCCTCAGAACGATGATGTAAATCTTGATGGTAATTATCTACACCGCTTTTTTGCTGGGTTTAATGCACTGCTCACTCTAGAAGAACACCAAGCAGTTGATGAACTGATAAAACAGATTACAGCACTCGACTATTTGCTTCCAGGTAGCAGTATGATTAATCCTAAAATTATCACAATGATGATAACGATACGGGAAAGAATTTCTAGCCCTACGGCAAATGAAACAATTTCCGCAGTTATAGCTTGCTTGATGGATCATCAAGAGAGAATAGCAAATAAAAAGGATACAAATGAATATACTTTTAACGTAAACGTTGATAGCTTTTCTAGATTTTTAACCAGCCTAGAAGAAAAAGTAAAAGTTCTTGAATATGCAAGAAATCAAAAACAATCCCTATCTGAGGATATGCGCGCTAAGATAGCGGATCTAAAAATAAAGATTACCTCTTACTTAACATTTATAGGGAAATATAGATGGTTTTTATTTGGTAAAATTGTGGCCTTTGAGAAAGAATTTGCTGAGATTCTGGAAAATATTAGAGCACAGCTAGCCACAATTCAAAAGACTACAGCCGAAATAGGTTTCATTGACTCGTTCTCGAAAAAGAACTCGAATGCGCATGCTCAACGCCAAGTAGAGTTTTTGCAAGGAATAGGTAATTTAATCGTTGATTTGAATAAATTGGCCCAACCACTAGAAAAGATACCTCTACCCACAGTATCTCGCTCAGTTCATGATTCTATGATACCTGAGGAATCTGAGAAAGAAAGCGGCAGCAGTTCAATGTCATCGAGTAACGTGCCTCCTGCCAGTAGCAGCAGTTCAGTGCCATCGAGTAACGCGCTCCCCGCCAGTAGACCGCTGTCTACATTAGTAGATGCAAGAAATAGAGCTCCTGCCCCCCCTCGACCACAAAGCGTTTACCCATCTAACAGTTCTTCTTCGTCAACGTTTAGTGCACCTGCGCCAACACCACTGCCATCTGCGCCAACACCACTGCCATCTGCGCCAACACCCAACTCATCTGCGCCAACACCACCGCCATCTGCGCCAACACCCAACTCATCTGCGCAAACACCCAGCTCATCTGCGCCACCGCTCAACACATCTGCGCCAACACCCAACTCATCTGCGCCAACACCACCGCCATCTGCGCCAACACCCAACTCATCTGCGCCAACACCCAACTCATCTGCGCCACCACCACCACCACCACCACCACCGTCACAGCGCGGGGCTTATAGGATGGAACAAGAGTCACTTAAACAAAATTCTACATTAGCAGCTGTAAATAGTAGTAAGTCTGCATCCAAACCAAACGAAATGAAAGTAAGTTCAGAAAAGAAAAAGAGTAGTGGTAACAACCTCATGGAAGAACTGAAAAAGCAGCAAATGCAAAAATCGCAAAAACAGGACTCGATAAATACAACGATACCACTAGAGCCGGCGCATACAAGCAATTCGCCCCCCGCTGCATTATTACGTGATACACCTACACCTACAGTAGAAAATATTGACAGCAGCTCTTCTTCGTCTAGCAGCTCTTCTCTGCCTAGCAGCTCTTCTCTGCCTAGCAGTTCTTCTACTGTAAATGAGAAAGCAGCAAGTTTGGATCTCTCAGATGCGGCAGCTAAAGATAAAGATTGTGTAACTGATGATAAGAAGAAAGAACTAGAAGATGGTGAGGAATCTCCTAAAGCCACTCTAGCAGCTTCTCCGCTAGCTTCTCCGGTAGCGTTCCTTCCTCCCCCGTCTTCTCCCCGCAAACAGCAGATCACGACAGAAAAGTTTACTCATCCTAACGCCGCACTCGTATCCAGTACGCCTCAATCTCCTCGTGGCTAACCTTCTACCTACCCGCTCTTGCACTAGCAAGGGCGGGCTTGGTTTTCCAGAGTACAGGTTGTGCTAGCCCCGACTAAAGTCCAAAGCTCTAGAGTAAAAATGCCCAGACTCTATTGACAAAGACCCCAAAATCAGCAACAATCTGCCCTTCTCAATGGCTATGTAGCTCAGCCGGTTAGAGCGCGGCACTCATAATGCTGAGGTCGGTGGTTCGAGTCCACCCATAGCCACCATGTCCACGTTTGATAACATCCCATAAAAGTCAGTTTGTCACTATTTGAGCTCAATTGGGGGCAGATTGGGAGACATAGAGCTATTTGAGGGCAAGAGATGTCTCCAGATAGTCCAGCAAGGGCGCAATCGCATGTTAAAACCGAGCCTAAAGATGAGCCTTACGAGCTAGCAAATGAAAAAGCACCCTACCTCGAAATCATGATCAATGGGTCAAAATATTGACAATTATTGCCGATAGCGAAACTTTTGAAGTGGTTACCTGTGAATGGTTTGCTAAGAAAAAAGACAGTTTGGTCCATGCCGTTCTGAGCGTATTTTACACCGTTTAGAAGCGAATGTATTTTCTTTGCTTGGGAGCCTACCCATAACTAATATTGTCCAAGTCAATAATACTATCCAGCTTCAAGTACATATGCTTAGGCACATCATTGACCACCATAATCTGCTAACAAGCTCAGTCTAAATAGCCAAGCTTGTTACATACATTAATCAACAGTTTAAGCGGGCGTTTCTTCATTACTAGGTACTAAAGCCGCCTCCTCTGCTTTGATCCTTTTGTAGATCTCTTCTCTATGAACTGACACATCGCTGGGGGCATTAATGCCTATTCTGATTTGATTGCCCTGCACTCCTAAAACCGTTACGGTGATATTGTCACCAATCATAATTGTTTCGCCAACTCGTCTACTTAATATCAACATACACTATCTCCTTCTTTGTAATAAATAAAAAATAACGCACTAAACTTCTAGCAAGAATAGTCTTGCTAAATATTTTAAATGCGTCGCTCAGAACTCGGTTGCTTATAAAAATTGAATCTATACCCGTTAAACCCCTCCATAACCGTGAAGGGGTATTATTGGGTCCCAGGGCAGGGCAAAAAATCAGTTGAATTATTTTGATAACCATAATGTGTATTTCCCTATTATTTCTTATACGCGCAGATCTTGATTTCTTAGATGTAAAAAAAGATAGGCAAGATTATCCTCACCCACACAGTGTTTGATGGTTGCAGGATTTACTTTCTTGGGATAAGTTGCCATCAATAGCACGGATTCCATAAGGTTTACTTGTTCTAGACTTGGGCTAAGGCCTAAACGTTCTAGAATTGAAATGGCTGTGTAGTTAGTTAAGCACAATTCCTCTACTGCATCTATGTCTATATTCATATATCTATCTCCTTATTAGCCAAAATAATTCTCTGAAATATTTCAGAGCGTGCTATACTATAGTTAATACCATAAAGCATAAATGTTCAAATACTATTTTTGCAAGCAATTTCAGGGTCTAAAAATGATAGGCCAAAATTGTTAGACAATCGGTTACACTATGCTATCAATAGGGAGGCTAGAAAGGTAAGATGTCACTTTTAGGTGGTAAGATAGGGTTAGAAATAGAGGAAGTTTCTTGGCAAGAGATAAAGGAAGCGGTGAAAACAATCAGTATGCCGCTTTATAAAATGATCGAGCAATTACCTCTCAGTAAAAAACATAAATTGTATAAAGCACGTTACCGTTTTGGCGACACGCTTTTCACTCGCGGTGTTTTTGGGTTACCCGTCACTGGCGGTGGGACTATTACACTAAAGGATGGAACTGCATCCACTGTATTGCAAAAAGAGTTGGGATATAAAGCCATACCTATGGGATTGATCCTGAATAAATCGGTAGAAGTCTTTTTTGAAAACAAGAATTATGTTGTTCCTTCAAAAATAATGGGCGCTGGTAAGCTCTTTGGTTTATGGGAAGCCTTTGACCCCGATCCTCCTGAATCTTTAGTTAATGTGTGGAACTTAACTGCTGGGGCTAGAAGCATTTGTATGCTTCCTAGCATATCGGATGCAGTTTTATACAAGAAATTACAGCAAAAATTTAATTTGAAAGACTCCGGACCACCTAATAAACTCATCATGCATCATAAACTGTTTACTGAGTTAAGCCGCCATATAGACGAATATAATCAGGAATGGTTCTGCGAGATTCTATTCTTTGGTAAAGAATGGTTAAGTTCGCAAGAAGATTTTAAAGCTTTTGAAAATTACCTATTAAAACAAGCCTGGGCTCAATCTTACAATTGGCGTACTAAAATGGATTATGATATTGCCTGGGAGAATTTTAACGAAGAAGTAATAGAAAGAAACTGGAAACCTAAGCCATATAATTTAGCAATCGTAAAACATCTTTTGGCTGTTGGAGATGGAACCTATCCTGCCTTCGTTCCCGCTTATAACGACAATGCTGCTCCCATCACGTTTTTGCAGGACTGTATAATCAATGGTTATTCATTAAAAGAGCAAGACCCAATTATCATGCAGCCAGAGCATATAGGAACTATAGATAAAACTTATTATTTTTCGCTATCTATGCCTACACAACTGGAACATTTACACAAAGGCAGAAAGAATCCAACTATTGTCAATAACCTAATAGAAGTAAAGCGTATGGCTGATCTGTTACTAGAAATGGGAATCTCATCTATAAAATGTGAATTTTTCCATTGTGATGATAACTCATATGATAAAATACTACCATCGTCAAAAATTATAGAGCTTGCATCTAAATCAACTTGGCACGCTTCAAAATATCCTGGCAGGAAATTTCCAGAAAAGAGCCCTTTTTTTAAGGGCTGTATTAGTATAGATAAGATAAGACAAAATTAAGCTGAGTTGGCTATGGATTTTGTACGTTTTAAAGTAAACCATACTATAAACATAAACAGACACCCAATGAACAGAAGCCCAGAGAAATAGTTTCTCAAATAAAACATGCTTGCGGCAAATTGCGCATGAACTAATAAGCCAAAGATCATTTGGCACAAAGCCGTGAAAAGCATAACCAAGGCATTGGCAACACCAATGGATATACCCGATAATGCTTGATTTGATGCTTGACTCATTACGGTATAACCCAAAACTTGACAAGAAGAAATGAGCCCCAAGAGGAAGAATAAGGGCCCTAAAAACATAGCGGGCAATTTTGCAGATAAAATAACCAATAGTAATACTAGAAAAGTTCCCACCGCACCAAAGCGTAGCAATGTTTCGACTGTAATTTTACAGTTGATTAGGCCAATTAAAGGTCCACCTATAATAATGCCCATAAATATCATGCTAGACACATAAGAGGCGTGTGTGGCTGAAATATGGTTTATAGAAACCAAATATTCTATCCCCCAAACTGAACCGAGTATCATCAAAGGCAGACTTAAGATCGTGACATAAGCCGCAGCATACCAAATATTTTTCTTTTTAAGAGCATAGTGAACTTTATGAATGATTTTCGTATTCTCAGCATCTCTATCTATATTTAGATAATTATCTGAAAATGCGAATTTGTAGAACGCAAAAATAATAACAAAGATAGCTAGACCAAAAAACCAGTTTATTGTTAGGGCTGTAGATAACCCAAAATGCTCTATTAGGTAAAATAATGGTGTTTGCGCAACCAATCCACCAAGCAATGCTATAGTTACAGCTAAACTGATCAATAATGTTCTTTTTTGGATTGAAGTATTGTAGCTGATAAGTTTTAAACAGGCTAATAAAGAAAAAGCATGAAAGCAACCCATCAAAAATCTAGAGAAAATAAGTGCGTCATGGTTGTTAAAATAGGAAAACAGGAGTAGCGCCGCTAAATAACCTAGAAAAGCAGCTAATACCACTTTTAAGGGGTTTATTTTATCTAAAATTAACCCTGCTGGAATGAGCAACAGAGCATCGCCAAAAATATACGCCGAAGATAACTCTCCTAAATAAAGGCTATTAGTATTATCTAGGAAATGGCTGATTGAATTAAGCGCATTCATCTGCAAGAAGCAAAAAAATGGAAATAAAGCAACGATTAATAAAGGTATAGACTTTTTCATATGACCTCTATAAATACTGGTTATACGTATTTTTAATCTTTAGCATAATGTCTTGATGCATTTTTTTATCTATACTTAACGATAAATCATCTTTGACATGGTAGGCAGAACTATTGACCTCCATTATGTTTTCGCCATTACCACCAGCTACCTTATATAAGATATTTACTCTAGGTAAAATTAATTCTTCAAATAAGGATTCTTCATAAGTAGAGATCTTCTGCTTAACCGATTCACTATTAAAAAATACTTTTATCATATTGCTTGCAAGACTAGGTATATTTTTAAAAATTTGTATTTCGTGTGTAGTCATGCATGGTGAATATTGCCTATAAAGCGCTTCTTGCATAATATAGAGTTGATAAAATCGCCATCTATTTATTGCCCTATCTCTATAGCCTTTGACCTCCCCCTTTTCCATGACTAAGCCATCAAGAGAAGCAATAACATAGTTGCTATAGTCATCTAATATATTTGTTTTCACTTTTCTAAATTGAATGTCAATGAGCTTATCCGTTGGCTTACAGATATAGTGGTCATCCACTAAATAAAGAAAATCATCCTTCATGACAACAAGAACAATCGAAGAAAATACGGTGGTATATTTAAACGATAATTTTTTCATGAGTATTTCATAAAAATATTGAATAATATTTAATTGTATATCCTCAGAAATACTTATTTTAGTCCCAATGTAACAATAAAATCTCCGCAAGATCCCATACAAAAATCGTTTATCCATTAAAACTTCAAAGCCAAACGGAGAGATAGTTTCAATATCTAAATTGAAAAAAGAATTCACCTCATTTGTGGTTGAGTTGAGTATTTCACGCCAAAGCGCATTGTTAAAAGGTGCTTTTTGAGTATCCTGCTGGAGATTCGTTTTATTATGGCTTGCTATTTTATGTTTGATGTCCAGCATTTTAGGTCCTTCTTCTGTGGTAAGGCTTGTGGGACGAAGTTTAACAAAAATAGTGTGGTTGAGCAATGATTGCTCGTATGTTCACAAAATAAAGCTTGTTTATTCTAGGTTTTACCAAAGATTATGGCTTTAGAAAAATCACTTCTTCGGTTCAACTAATTGATAACACATAAACCCTGTCGCTTGAAAAGTTTTATTTCCCGAATCAATATATCTATACCTATCGCCAATGAAGATGCGAGATTTGAATAAATGTATTTAACTTTAATCGAAGCTTTGTCATCCTCGACGAAGTCGGGGATCCAGTTTCAAATCAAGTTTTTCCTGGATCCCCGACTGCGGCCTCGCGGCCTGGTCGAGGATGACACAACTCTAGTCTATAGTTGCTTGTAGCATTGAACTCGCATCTTGAAGTGTATTGGGTATATACCTATCGCCAATAAAGATGCGAGATTTGAATAAACGTATTTAACTTTAATCCAAGCTTTGTCATTCTCGATACCCGGAGTACCGAGTACAGGCTCCGATCGGGAATCCAGTTTCAAATCAAGTTTTTCCTGGATCCCCGACTGCGGCCTCGCGGCCGCGTCGAGGATGACAACGTTTTAGTACTGCGTTCGCAGAAAGTATTGTTCTCGCATCTTGAGGTAGAATAGGTGTGTATGGTATTTATCCTGAATACCAGTCAGTCATTTTAAGCAAAAGGAAAGAACTTTATGAATCATCAAAATCTATCTATCCCCTCACGTTGTCCCTGGTGTGGCGACGATCCTTTATACATACGTTATCACGACGAGGAATGGGGTCGGCCTTTGCATGATGAACAGCTTTTATTTGAATTCTTGATTTTAGAAAGCTTTCAGGCGGGATTGAGTTGGCGTACCATTTTACATAAACGCGAAGCTTTTCGTGCCGCTTTCGATGGCTTTGCTGCAAAGAAGATCGCCGCTTACGATGACGCTAAAATTCAATCCTTATTGGCCGATGCCGGCATCATACGCAATCAACGTAAGATCTTAGCCACTATCAACAATGCTCGCGTTTATGTGCAGTTACAACAACAAAGCTCTTTTGCGGAATGGTTATGGTCACATGTAGACGGCACGCCACAGAAAAATCACTGGCAACGTGTTGAAGAAATTCCCGTGCACACACCCATTGCCGAAACATTAGCGCTCAATTTAAAAAAAGCAGGCTTTCAATTTTTAGGCCCTACTACTGTATATGCTTTTATGCAGGCTACTGGAATGGTGAACGATCATCTAGTGAGTTGTGATTGGCATGAAAAGTATAAACCTTAATTTAAAACTGGATCCCCGACGGCGGTCTAGCGGCCGCGTCGAGGATGACAAATGTGCCATTATTCTCTGAATTGAGCCGGGTTACTCCTGTTATCCTTTCATTCTCCGCTCTCTGACGGTCGCGGCTCGGAATAATGAGCGCGCAAAAAATTATTCATGTTAATTAAATAGTTGAATCATACAAGAGAAATGAGGACAATGAAAAAGGGCGGTATAAACCGCCCTATCTTGAAACTAAGCTGCTGCTTCTTCTTTTGCTAGCGGAATAACGTCTACGTATTGACGTTGCAATAAACCGCGACGTTCAAATTTAACGTGACCTTCTACCAATGCATACAAGGTGTAATCCTTGCCTAAACCTACGTTCCAACCAGCGTGGTATTTAGTACCACGTTGACGAATCAAAATATTGCCTGCCAAAACTTGCTGACCACCGGTCTTTTTAAGACCTAGGTATTTGGGTTGTGAATCGCGGCCGTTACGGGTACTACCGCCTGCTTTTTTGTGTGCCATTGTCTATCTCCAAACTTAAATAACGATATCGGTTATTTTTACTTTAGTGTAACTTTGTCTATGACCTTGCCTTCTCAAGTAGGTCGTACGACGTTTAAACTTAATAATGTTTATTTTTTTGCCACGGCCATGTTCGACCACGGTGGCTAAAACGCGGCTACCCTTCAGCAAAGGCGTACCCACTTTCACTTCTTGGCCGGTATTGACCAACAGAACTTCATTAAATTCGACTGAGCCCCCTTCTGCTACGGGCAATTTTTCAACAGAAAGCACTTGATCTTTGGTGACTGGGTACTGCTTGCCACCCGTAATAATAACCGCATACATTGTTACATACTCCAAAATTTGGCGAAAATATACTCTTCGCATTTGCTTTTTAGGGGGTGTTGCCTTCATCCATCTCGCACCAGTCATGTAGAGTACTACACTCCTGCTGCTCGAGGACTCGGCGCCTACCCTAAAAACCAACTGCTGTGAGTATAGACATAGGTCTAAAATAGTCGCCCATAATACGATATTATCTGCTTAGATGCAAGGTATGAGCGACATTTTTTTTATGGTATTATGGCCCTATTATATTATTAAGGGGTTTATTATGTCATTGGATGCCATACGCAGCCATGTTAGCGATGATATGGAACGCGTCAACCGCTTGATCTTGTCCAAATTAGCAGCAGATATCCCCCTGATAGACACCCTAAGCCAGCATATCGTCGCCAGTGGCGGCAAGCGCATACGGCCTATGTTATTGTTATTAACCGCAAAAGCCCTTAATTATCAAGGCGATAGCCATATACTTCTGGCTGCCATTATTGAATTTATCCACACGGCAACGCTGTTACATGACGACGTGGTAGACGATTCCTCCCTGCGTCGTGGTCAAAGCACTGCCAACAGCATTTGGGGCAACGAAGCGAGTGTCTTAGTAGGCGACTTTTTATTTTCACGTGCTTTTCAATTGATGGCTGAGGTCAATAGCTTAAGAGTTATCTCTATTCTGTCGACCGCTTCCAATACTATTGCCAAGGGCGAGGTATTACAGCTCATCAATAGGCACAATACAGCCACCAGTGAGGCCCGTTATTTTGACGTTATTTCCGCCAAAACGGCTAAGTTATTCTCTGCAGCAACCCAATTAGCCGCCGTTATCAGCAATCAATCTACAGAAATAGAACAACAGATGACAGCTTTCGGCCATCATTTGGGTTTAGCCTTTCAATTGGTAGATGATGCGCTGGATTATCAAGGCGATGTCAACGAAATGGGTAAAAACATAGGTGATGATTTGGCTGAAGGCAAACCTACCCTACCTTTGATCTACACGCTGGCAGTAGGGAATGAAGCGGAAAGAGCTTTAATTCATCAAGCCATAGAATCCGATGGTAGCGCTCTTTTGCCCGAAATACTACAAGCCTTAGCGCGCAATAAAGCCATAGAATATACACAACAACGCGCGCATGCAGAAGTTGCTTTAGCTTGCAAAACTTTAGAAGCATTACCGGATTCACCTTACAAATCAGCCTTACGCGCTCTAGCCGATTTTACCGTATCGCGTTGTAACTAAAATACGATTTTCAGTATAATTTCATCGAGCGGGGTGTAGCTCAGTTTGGTAGAGCACTGCCTTCGGGAGGCAGGGGCCGTAGGTTCAAATCCTATCACCCCGAGAATCAACTCATTTAAAGATACGCAATTCGCGCCAAAAGTAGTTACAAACTAAAGCTTTGTCATCCTCGACCAGGCCGCGAGGCCGCAGTCGGGGATCCAGAAAAAGCTTATCTGATCCTGGATCCCCGACCTTCGGTCGAGGATGACAATGTGCTCCCCGACTTCGGCTAAAGCCCGTTCTCGATGCTCTGGGGAATGACAAAGCTTCGATTCAAATCTATAGTATTTATCAAAATCTCGCATCTTTATTGATGAGGAATATATTCATTTTGAAAAGTC
>JAJYCX010000029.1 GCA_021778015.1 Pseudomonadota bacterium | reverse complement strand
GGACCATCCTGATGGTAAGCGTGATGATGGCTTATTTGTCGCACATTTAATTGAATTTGCACAGCATGCATTAACACCTGGTCATGTTGCTGAAGATTCAAAAATTTATGGTGTATTTGCAGATAAGAGAGGCAGTTGTGCAGCATCTGTGCGTAAAGAAAAAGAAGAAACTGTATCACCACAGCCCGCAACGACCATGGTTCACTAATATTACTATAACAACCGAATTGCACAGAAATATAAACGCTAGCGTGATAAAGATAGAATCGTGCCTAGCGTTTTCCTTGTGTTATATCCCCATTCTACTTGAAGATGCGAGAGTAATGCTGAAAGCAGTCACGTACTAGAGAGTTGTCCTCCTCGACGAAGTCGGAGATCCAGTTTCAAATCCAGTTTTTACTGGATCCCCGACTGCGGCTTAGCGGCCTGGTCGAGGATGACAACGTTTTAGCACTGTATTCGTAGAAAGTGCTGCTCTCGCATCTTCAAGTACAATGAGTATATAAGCTGCGAAACAAATCATCTAGACTTTTTACATGTCATATTACATTTGTATTTTCAAAATCTATTTGTTAAGATCCTCCTGGCTGTATGATAGATTCATTTATCATCGCAGTTGAGTTGCTTTTCTTAGGATAGAGAATGTCTAGGCTTGAAAGGGAAGCAGTCTTCAATGAAAAGTAAAACTTAATAGGAAAATACGATGGAACATGATGTAGACAGAAACGGAAAAGAACAAGAGAAAAAATTAGAAGCAGAGGGGCACTCAGATTTAGAGAACCTGGGATCAGGCAGAAGTGGCGATGAAAAAGAGGGCGAGAAAGAACAAAAAACAGCCGTTGTCTCAGATTTGAAGGACATGGAAGTAGGTGAAAATGAGAATGAAAGTGTAGATGAAACAGAAGGAGAAAGGACAGAGCAAAAAGCAGAAGATACCCCAATTTTTGAGGAACTGTCATTAGACAATATCGACAACGGAGATGAAAAAGGAAAAGGCGAAGAACAAGCGATAGCGCCCGCCCCATCATCTGCCAAAAAGTCTTCGTTCCCTTTCTCTTTCTTCAGTAGTCTATTTGGTAATGACAAGACGGTAGAAATTCAACCTAAATTTCAGGATATAAAATTGATGGTAGTTGGCGATGAGATGGATAGACTTAAGACTAAACTACGCGGAAAATATATAGAGATGTTTCCGTCGGAGTCTATTGGAGAAGGAAGTTATGGTCATAACGTAAAGCTTAATATAGTTCCTGAAAAGACAGTTGTTATGCATTTATGGAGTACTGAAGGTATGGAGGATATGGATCATACTAGACGCGCATCGTATGACAACACTGATATTGTCATACTACTTTATTCCGTTACAAATAAAGAGAGTTATGAGAATATCGGCAGATGGGTTGAAGAAATAAAATCTCTTTGTCGTGATGCTCAATATATATTAGTGGGTTGTGATAATGATGAACCTGCTCATTCTGTTACTTATGAAGAGGGCGCGCAACGGGCAAAAGAAATTGGCGCCGCTGCTTTTTTTGAATGTTCTGTAGCGACTGGAGCGGGTGTAAAAGAAATTTTTAACGAAGCGGCCTGGGCAGCTCAAATACCCAAACCACAAATGGATGCCTTAATCCAAGAGTTAAAAACGTATGCAGATAACAGAGCTGCTAAAGGATATGGTCAATGGGACGAAGCTTTTGGTGGGAAACCAGGCAGAGTTAAAGTAGATGCGGCAAGAGGTCTTGTGGCTAAGCTAACAGGTGAAGAGCCAACGAGAAAATTTTCTCAAGAAGAAATAGAGGCGCTTGAGACGGACACTTTGGGAGAAAAAGTAAATCGGCACCCCAATATTCTTTATAGGCTGAAAAACGAATGGCGAGCATTACCGGTTGTGGCTGAGAGCGAGAATGTGGGTAATATTCAGTTAAGGCGGCCGTCACAGTAAGATTTTCTTGTAGCTACCGCTAATCTAGAAGGGCGGCTCTAGAGCCGCTCTACATAGAACCGGCATCAGCAAACAACTCCGCCACCGCTTGTCGCCAAGGTAAAACCGTGACATGATCGAATTTTTTGGCATATTTATCCTGACTTAAAACAATGGCCACACAATCAGGGATATCAGCAGTGAGTTGTTTAAAACTAGAAATATCGGCTGCATTGACATCGCGGCTACTTTTTATTTCTATACATAATAACGGCAAACCAGGTCGTTCCACGACTAAATCTATCTCCACATCACTGGAAGTGCGTAAATAGTTAAATCGATAATCTTTGCGATAATAATCGCTTAATTTCATACATTCTAAGATAACAAAATGTTCGAAAGCGTTGCCATAGGCATGTGTACGCTCTATTAGTGGTACCGTGCTTAATCTTGCTAGAGCACGAGTAATCCCCGTATCGAAAAAATAAAATTTTGGCTTTTGGCCTAATCGTTTTCTAAATGAACCTTGATAAGGTGGTAACATAAATCCTATTAAAGTATCTTCTAAAATGCTGTAATAGGATTGAATGGTTTTGCTGTCTACGCCCACATCGCGGGCGATATTGCTGTAGTTGATAATTTTACCATTGCTTTGTGCCGCAACTTCTAAAAATTTATGGAAAGGATCCAATTTGCGAATGATTTGTTCGTTCACAATTTCTTCTTTAAGATAAGTGTGTGCATAGGCCATTAAAAATTCTTGTCGCTCTAGGTCGGAATCGCATTGTAGTATTTGAGGTAAGGTTCCCCAGCGCAATGCATGATCCAATTCAAAGTCTGTGCCTAGCTCACGGGCAGATAGAGGATATAAATTATAAACAAAGGCCCTACCCGCTAATAGGTTTGCACCACCGCTTTTTAATTTACGTGCACTGGAGCCGGACATAATAAATAGTTTGTCACTGTCATTCATCAGCATTTGTATGGTGTCTAATAAGCGAGGTACTTTTTGCACCTCATCGACAATCACGTGTTGTATATGCTTCGGCAAAGCTAAGACTTCATTGGCTAATATGGTTGGATCACGCCGATAATGATCTTCTATCGCACTGTTCAGGAGATCAATATAACGGCTTTTTTCAGGATTGAATACTGCTCTGATTAAGGTGCTTTTGCCTGTATTACGAGCCCCAAATAAGAAAAAATGGTGTTTTTTAGGGAGGGTTAAAAGGCGTGGATACATGAGCTTACTCCTAAAATGCGCGACATTTATGGAATATACTCCATAAATGTCGTTATAGCAAGCGCTACTTGTTTATTTAAGGAGTATATTCCATAAATGTCGCGCATTTTGGGAGTAGTGAGTATGAAACAATTTTAGGGCTATACGATGCCATCGTATAATTTCGCCTGTTTCTATACGATACCATCGTATAGTTCCTGGCTTCCTCAACCATACCCCCTTGCGCGTAACCCCTAAAAGCCAGTATACTGTGCCGTCTCTTGCTAGGTGAGAGGCACAAATAGACCATAATGAGAGCAGAATGCAGCAGCAAAAAAAGAGCATACGTGCTTTAGGCCTCCTTTTGGGGGTATTAGTGGTCATTTTTTGTGGCTTCTACGTTTTTATGGGCTCTAAAGCAGCCTGGTCGGCCCTAGCGGGTGGCGGCGCCAACGGCATCGGACAAGTATATTTTTTGCTCAAAATGCGTGGGCCAAAGCGTGTTTTAGCACCTAAGGCGGCGTTGCGTTATTTTTATCGCAGCGAATTATTAAAAATAGCCTTAATGTTGAGTTTATTGGCACTGTTTTTGAGTTTATTTTCGTTGAATTTGTGGATAGTATTTATAACTTTTGTGATGGTGCAGTGCATAAGCAGTTTTGCACCGTTGTGTATACTCAAAGCCTAAAGGTCAAAGGCGTAGAGGATGTTTCGTAACCCTGAGAGATGAGACTTATGAGCAGTGAAGCACTAGACACTACCCAGTATGTACACCATCATCTAACCAACTTGCCGTGGACGCATACTTTTCTGCAGAAAAAGTTGGGTGATTTTGGGGTAATAAACTTAGACAGCTTGATCGTCTCTTTTATATTGGGCAGTGCGATATTGCTGCTATTTTATTTTTTAGCGCGTCGCGCCACTTCCGGGGTGCCGTCTAAATTACAGAACTTTGTTGAAATACTGTTCGAATTCATCCAAAAACAAGTCAAAGAAACCTTTCATGGCAATAACCCGCTGATCGCACCTTTGGCATTAACGATATTTGTGTGGATTCTATTGATGAATCTAATGGACTTAATTCCCATCGATTTATTCCCTATGCTCTTGAATAAAACAGCGGGTATACCCTATTGGCGCATGGTGCCAACCACGGATTTGAATGTTACTTTTGCTATGTCTTTAACGGTGTTTTTCTTGATCCTCTATTACAGTGTCAAAGAAAAAGGTGCTGTAGGTTTTGCTAAAGAATTATTGCTGCATCCTTTTCCTTATGTTTGGATGGCGCCTATCAATCTGCCCTTAAGCATTATTCATGAACTGGCTAAGCCAGTTTCATTGGCATTGCGGTTATTTGGTAATTTATTTTCCGGGGAAGTGATTTTCATATTGATTGCACTGTTCCCCATCTGGTGGTTACAATGGGTCCTGGGCTTTCCCTGGGCTATTTTCCATATATTAATTATTGGTATACAAGCGTTTATTTTTACAATATTAACAATTGTATATTTGAGTTTGGCGCACGAATCACATTAGTGAGGATGGCGTTTAGGTCAGAGGTGAATTATTACCTCTTTTTGTGGTGTTTACGCGAGGAGACAAAATGGACGCGATTGCTTTAATTGCTAGTGTACAAGGTATGTCGGCGATTGCCGTAGCTATCTTGATTGGTTTAGGTGCTGTGGGTGCTGGTATAGGCATGGGACTTTTAGGTGGTAAATTCCTAGAAGGCGGAGCTAGACAACCTGAATTGTTACCTACTTTGTTGAAAAATATGTTCTTGGTAGCAGGCTTAGTAGACATGGTCGCGATTATTGGTGTGGGTCTAGCCATCATCTTTATTTTCGCCAACCCTTTTGTTGCCCGCCTCACCAATATATTGGTAGAGCAAGGCTTAATGAAAGTTATTAGCTAACACTACGGAGTATTCATAAGTGAATCTCAATCTTACTTTATTTGGGCAAATGATCACCTTCGCATTATTCGTTTGGTTTACCAAACGTTTTGTGTGGCCGGTGCTCATCAAAGCCATCAACGATCGTGAAGCTAAAATTGCCGATGGTTTAGCGGCGGCCGAGCGTGGTCATCATGAATTGGATTTATCACAAGAACGCGCCAAGGAATTGTTGCACGACGCTAAAGCCAAAGCTGTAGATGTAGTGGATCAAGCGCACAAGCAAGCTACACATATTTTAGAAGAAGCGCGTGCGGAAGCACGGGCTTTGGCTGAACGCATGGCACAATTGGCTGAAGAAGAAATTGTACAAGCCAAACATGCCGCGAAAATGGCGCTGCAACAAGAGTTAGGTATGATGGTGGTGAAGGGTGCGGAGCGCATCTTAAAGCAAAACATCACCAGCGATATCAACGATCGCATGATCTCCGATTTAATTGCAGAGGTGGGTGTCAGTGAGTAACGTCAATAGCGCAAGACCTTATGCCAAGGCTTTGTTTATCAAAGCCAAGAAAGACAATCGCCTCGCGGCTGTTTTGCTGTGGTTAGAGGCAATGGCTTTGGTAGTTGTGAATAAAACAACCGCGAGTTTATTATCTGATCCGCATGTGGGGGAAGATAAAATAATCGATGCTTGTATACCTACCTTGGGCGATAAATTAACCACGAGCGATAAAAACTTTTTGCACTTATTGGCAGAAAATAAACGGCTGGAATTATTGCCTGCTATTTTAGCGTTGTACCAACAATTGCAATTGGCACAACTCAACAAAGTGGCAGTAGAAATAACCAGCAGCAAGCCTTTAACAGAGGCACAGCGTTTAGCGCTGCAAAAAAACCTAGAGCAAAAACACAAAGGGCCAGTAGATTTAACCTATCATGTAGATAGTAGCCTATTGGGCGGCTTAGTGTTGCGCTGTGGAGACAAGGTGATAGATGGCTCTATTAAAAGCCAACTGCATCAGCTTAGTCAATCAATCAACGAATACGCTTAGAGGAACGATTATGGCAATAGAAGCAAGAGAAATTAGCTCGCTTATTTTAAAACGCATAGAATCATTTGTGCCTACGACACAAAGTCGTTCCGAAGGTACTATTATCAGCCTGCAAGATGGTATTTTGCGTATCCATGGTTTGGAAGATGCACAATTCCAAGAAGTATTGGAATTGCCGGGCAATACATATGGCTTGGTGCTAAATTTAGAGCGTGATTCCGTAGGCGCTGTAGTGCTGGGTGATTATACGCATCTTAGAGAAGGTTTAACGGTTAAATGTACGGGCCGTATTTTAGAAATTCCCGTAGGGTCTGCATTGTTAGGCCGTGTGGTCAATCCACTAGGACAACCTATAGATGGCAAAGGTCCTATAGAAACTACTGAAATGTCTATAGTGGAAAAAGTAGCGCCAGGGGTTATTTATAGAGAACCCGTGTCGCAACCACTGCAAACCGGTTTAAAATCCATCGATGCTTTGGTGCCAGTAGGTCGTGGTCAACGCGAATTGATTATTGGCGACAGACAAACAGGTAAAACCGCTATAGCCATCGATACAATCATCAACCAACGTCATAGTGGCGTGAAATGTATTTATGTAGCCATAGGTCAAAAAGCGTCTTCTATCGCCAGTATTGTGCGTAAATTAGAAGAACATGGCGCTATGAAAAATACTATCGTTGTTGCGGCTACCGCTTCAGACGCGGCCTCACTACAATTTTTAGCACCTTACTCCGGCTGTACCATGGGCGAATATTTCCGCGACAGAGGCGAAGATGCGTTGATCATTTATGACGATCTCACCAAACACGCTTGGGCATATAGACAGATGTCTTTGTTGTTGCGCAGACCTCCTGGACGCGAAGCGTATCCTGGGGACGTATTCTATTTGCATTCGCGTTTGTTGGAACGTGCTTCACGCGTCAATAGTATTTATGTAGAAGAAATGACGAAGGGCGCAGTTAAAGACAAAACAGGTTCTTTAACGGCTTTGCCTATTATCGAAACACAAGCAGGCGACGTGTCGGCGTTCGTGCCTACTAACGTGATTTCCATCACCGATGGCCAGATTTATCTAGAAACCAGTTTGTTTAATGCGGGTATACGTCCAGCCATGAACTCCGGTTTGTCCGTGTCGCGCGTAGGTGGTGCTGCACAAACCAAATTAATACGTAAAATTGCTGGTGGTATTCGTTTGGCACAAGCACAATACCGCGATCTAGAAGCCTTTGCGCAATTTGCCTCTGATCTAGATGAAAGCACACGTAAGCAATTAGAACGCGGTCAACGCGTTACTGAAATGCTAAAGCAAAAACAATATTCACCTTTATCCGTATCTGAAATGGCCTTGTGCTTATTTGTGGTCGATAAGGGTTATTTGGATGATGTGGCTGTGAATCAAGTTGTGCCTTTTGGCGTAGAATTGGTAGATTATGTGCGTAACTATCATGCCGATTTTATGAAAGAGTTAACGCAAAATCCTTCTTTCGATGATAAAACAGCTGCCACTTTCCAAGAGATAGTGACTAAATTTAAAGATACACAAACCTGGTAGAAAGAATATGGCGAGTTTGAAGGAAACACGGGTTAAGATCGACAGCGTTAAAAAAACGCAAAAGATTACCAAAGCTATGGAATTAGTGGCAGCGAGTAAAATGCGCAAGGCGCAGGAACGCATGAATTTGTCTAAGCCCTACGCGACTAAAATATTAGACGTGATAGGCCATTTAGCCAATGCCCATCCTGAGTATAGGCATGTGTATTTTGAAGAGCGACCTCTTAAGCGCATAGGGTTTATCATCGTCACCAGCGATAGAGGTTTGTGCGGTGGTTTGAATAATAATTTATTAAAACTGGCCGTACAGAAAATGCGAGAGGCTCATGCTGAAGGTATAGAAGTCGATCTATGCTTAATCGGCACTAAGGCCGCTAGTTTCTTTCGTCGTCTCAATGCCAATGTGGTAGCCAGCGCCAATCACTTAGGTGATGCACCACAAGTGCAACAACTGATAGGTGTGATAGAAGTGATGCTATCGGCTTACCGTGAAGGAAAGCTAGATAAATTGGTGGTGTTTCGCAATGAATTTGTGAATACCATGACGCAAAAACCTGAGGCACAACAACTATTGCCTTTGGTACACAGCGACGATAAGAGTAAGATGAAACATTGGGACTATATTTATGAACCCGATCCACGTGAATTGATCGATTCATTATTACAACGTTATATTGAATCGCAAGTGTATGAAGCGGTGATTGAAAATCTAGCCTGCGAACAAGCGTCTAGAATGGTCGCGATGAAAAGCGCTACCGATAATGCAGGCGGTTTGATAGATGATTTAAAATTAGTGTACAACAAGGCCAGACAAGCGGCGATTACGCAAGAAATCTCCGAAATAGTCTCGGGTGCAGCAGCAGTGTGAGGAAGATAACAAAAGGCCTAGAATTAGAGCATTGTCATCCTCGACCGAAGGTCGGGGATCCAGTTTCGATTCAGGTTTTTTCTGGATCCCCGACTGCGGCCTCGCGGCCTTGTCGAGGATGACAAGGTTTAAGTTTCATGATGGTTTTAGTTTTGGATCGCGTATCTTAAACTGAAATGGTATAGATTATTTAAAAGAGGTGTGAAATGACGGCAACAACGCAAACAACTGGAAAAATAGTGCAGGTCATCGGTGCGGTGATCGACGTGGAATTTCCAGAAAACCATGTGCCTAAGACGTATGATGCATTGTTTATTCCTAAAACGGGATTAACGCTAGAAGTACAACAACAATTGGGCGATGGTACTGTGCGCGCGATTGCCATGGGTCCTTCCGATGGGCTATGCCGCGGTTTAGACGTGGAAAATACCGGCGATTGCATACGCGTTCCCGTAGGCAGCGAAACTTTGGGCCGCATTATGGATGTGCTGGGTAAACCTATAGATGGTAAAGGCGCCATAGGCGAAAAACATCGTATGCCTATACACCGTAAACCGCCTACTTTTGCAGAACAAGCGGTGAATGAAGAATTATTGGAAACAGGTATTAAGGTTATTGATTTAATCTGTCCTTTTGCTAAGGGTGGTAAAGTTGGTTTATTCGGTGGTGCGGGTGTGGGTAAAACCGTCAACATGATGGAATTGATCCGCAATATCGCTACCGAACACAGCGGTTATTCCGTGTTTGCGGGTGTGGGTGAACGTACTCGTGAAGGGAACGACTTCTATCTAGAAATGAAAGAATCACAAGTATTGGATAAAGTGGCTTTGGTCTATGGACAAATGAATGAACCTCCAGGCAACCGTTTGCGCGTTGCTTTAACGGGTTTAACCGTGGCGGAACAATTCCGCGATGAAGGCAGCGATGTATTGTTGTTTATCGACAATATTTATCGTTACACCTTGGCAGGAACGGAAGTATCGGCCTTGTTGGGTCGTATGCCGTCAGCGGTAGGTTATCAACCTACTTTGGCCGAAGAAATGGGTGTATTGCAAGAACGCATTACCTCCACTAAGACAGGCTCTATTACTTCTATACAAGCAGTATATGTACCTGCAGACGATTTAACCGATCCTTCTCCTGCAACCACGTTTGCGCACTTGGATGCAACAGTGGTGTTGTCACGACAAATCGCTGAGATGGGTATTTATCCAGCTATTGATCCGTTGGATTCTACCAGCCGTCAATTGGATCCCCTGATCGTCGGCCAAGAACATTACGATGTCACTCGTGCGGTACAAAGCATATTGCAACGCTTTAAAGAATTAAAAGACATCATTGCTATTTTGGGAATGGATGAATTATCGGAAGAAGATAAATTGGTGGTAATGCGTGCGCGTAAAATTCAACGCTTCTTATCCCAACCGTTCTTCGTAGCCGAAGTATTTACCGGCTCTCCAGGCGTGTATGTGCCGCTAAAAGAAACCATTCGTGGTTTTAAAGCGATCATCAACGGCGATGTAGATCACTTGCCAGAACAAGCTTTCTACATGGTTGGTACTTTGGATGAAGCCATTGCTAAGGCAAAAACAATTTAATTTAAGGTGTAGGTGACCCATGGCATTTACCATAGACGTAGACATCGTTAGCCAAGAAGCCAAATTATTTTCGGGCAAGGGCGAACTTATCGCTGTGCCAGGAATGATGGGTGAATTGGGCATTACCTCTGGTCATGCGCAACTGTTGACGGCATTAAAACCTGGGCCCGTGCGTATCGTGAATGGTGATGAACAAGAAATTTATTATGTTTCAGGCGGTTTTGTCGAGGTTCAGCCCTTTAAGGTAACTGTGTTAGCGGATATTGCAGAAAGAGCGGCCGATTTAGATGAAAGCTTAGCGATAGAAGCAAAACAACATGCCGAACAATTATTGAAAGATAAGAAAACCGATGTCAGTTATGCCGAAGTATTGGCAGAGTTGGCCGAAGCAACTGCGCGTTTGGAAGTGATACAGCGCTTGAGGCGGCAGAAGTAACACGTCATTCATTATGGAGAAGTGTAGCAAGTGTTGATGTTCGTCATTGCGAGCTTGCGAAGCAAACCAGGAAAATGTTTAGTAATGAAAGGAGCTCCATTTACAGCAGATTTGTCATCCTCGACGCGGCCGCGAGGCCTCAGTCGGGGATCCAGGGAAAAGCCTATATGATCCTGGATCCCCGACCTTCGGTCGAGGATGACAATGTGCTGGATCTTCTCCTGTAGCGAAGATGACAATGTTCTAGATCGACGCAGTGAATATTATAGAGGTCACACTATGACACAGACACACTTGAACGTTGTTATCCTCGCTGCGGGTCAAGGCAAACGTATGCATTCAGCACTACCCAAGGTTTTGCATACTATCGCCAATGTGAGCTTACTAGAACGCGTCGTTAATACCGCCTTAACCTTAAACCCTCAAAAAATTATAGTCATTTGTGGCCATGAGCGTGAGGTCGTTCAATCTACTTTATCGCATTTACCAGTGCAATGGGTGGTGCAAGAAGCACAATTAGGCACAGGGCACGCTGCCTTACAAGCGATGCCGCATTTACACAATGACAGCAAAACCTTAATTCTATTTGGTGATGGCCCATTGATTGCCAGCGACAGTTTGCAAGCCGTCATACACAGCACGCCTAAAAGTGGCATGGCTTTATTGGTAGCAGAGTTTGCTGATCCGCGCGGTTTAGGCCGAGTGGTGCGCGATAATAATGGTTTATTTTTACGTATAGTAGAAGAAAAAGATGCCCGCGCCGAAGAGTTGCATTTAAACGAAATTTTTACCGGAATATTGTGCGCTCCTACCACACAAATGACACAGTGGTTGCAACGCTTGAGCAACGATAATGCCCAGGGTGAATATTATTTAACAGAATTGCCCGCATTGGCTTTAGCAGATGGTTGCGCGGTGACTACCGTGCGCTTACAACATCCACAACAAGCACAAGGCATTAATGACAAAAAACAATTAGCGCAACAAGAACGTTATTTTCAAAGCTGCCAAGCCGAGGCATTGTTATTACAGGGTTTGATCCTACGCGATCCGAATCGTTTTGATTTGCGCGGTGTCGTTGAATTCGGCATGGATGTGGTCATCGATATCAATGTGATCTTAGAAGGCAAAGTACAAATGGGCGATAGAGTACAGATAGGCGCCAATACCGTGATACGCAATTGTATTATAGGCGATGATGTGATCGTCAAGGAAAATTGTATTTTAGAAGACAGCGTCATTGGCAATAATTGTACTGTAGGCCCTTTCGCGAGGCTGCGTCCTGGAACCGTACTAAAAGAAAAAGCCGGTATAGGCAATTTTGTAGAAGTAAAAAAATCTACTATAGGTTCGGCTTCAAAAGTAAATCATTTAACCTACATAGGCGATGCTACTATAGGGGATGATGTGAACATAGGCGCAGGGACTATTACCTGCAATTACGATGGTGTTAATAAACATCAAACCATTATTGGCGATCGTGCTTTCATAGGCTCCGATACGCAACTGGTAGCACCTGTCACGGTAGGGGAAGGCGCTACTATAGGCGCGGGCTCTACCATCACTAAAGATGTGCCAGCCAATCAATTATCATTTTGCCGTAAACAACAAATCTTTATTGAGAATTGGGAACGACCGCAAAAAGAAGAATAACTATGTTAAGAGCTGTGGGCAACGATCTAGCGTTTTGTCATCCTCGACGCGGCCGCGAGGCCGCAGTCGGGGATCCAGGGAAAACTTGATTTGAAACTGGATCCCTGGCCTTCGGCTGAGGATGACGACGTTAGTATACGGAGCAAAATAGTAAATAGGAGAATATTTGGAAATGATTCTCTCAGTTAGATTTTAAGAAGAGGAAAATTAAATGTGTGGTATAGTCGCCGGAGTTGCAAAACGCAATATAACGCCGATCTTATTAGAAGGTTTAAGACGTTTAGAATATCGTGGTTATGATTCCGCAGGTGTGGCCGTTATTGAAAATGGCGAGATTCATCGTGTACGCGCACTAGGCAAAGTGTCACAGTTATCTTCTTTGTTATTGCAAGAACCTGTAGTGGGAAACACAGGTATTGCGCACACGCGTTGGGCAACCCACGGCAAACCCAGCGAAAATAATGCGCATCCACATATGTCAGAAGATGTAGCCTTGGTGCATAATGGTATCATTGAAAACTATACTGAATTGCGTGAAAAAATTATGGCTTTGGGCTACGAGCCCCAATCTGAAACGGATTCTGAAACGGCGGTGCATTTAGTGCATCAGGAATTATCCACCGGGAAAGATCTCTTAGCCGCTGTCACGACCGTGGTGGCGCAATTAACGGGTGCTTATGCCTTGGTAATTATGAGTGCACGTGAACCTAAGCGTTTGATCGGCGTGCGTTGTGGCTGCCCTTTAGTCGTCGGTTTGGGTGATGGTGAAACCTTTCTAGCTTCCGATACCATGGCCTTAAATGGCGTGGTGGATCGCTTTATTTTCTTAGAAGAAGGCGATATCGCCGATATCACTCCAGAAGGTGTTAGCATTTACGATGTAACAGGCAAGAAAGTAGAAAGATCGGTGAGAACGATTCAATTAGCCGCAGAAGCGATTTCTCGTGGCCATTATAGACACTTTATGTTAAAAGAAATTTATGAACAACCACAAGCCTTGAGCGCTACGCTAGAAGGTAGAATTTCCAGTCAACATGTTTATGCTGAAGCTTTTGGCGATAATGCCAATGCCATTTTTGATAAAGTAGAGAACATTCAAATCGTTGCTTGTGGCACCAGTTACCATGCGGGTTTAGTGGCGCGTTATTGGCTAGAAGAATGGGCCGGTATTGCTTGTCAGGTGGAAGTGGCCAGTGAATTTAGGTATCGCAAAAAAGTGATAGCGCCTAATACTTTATTTATAGTCATCTCGCAATCGGGCGAAACAGCGGATACTTTAGCGGCATTAACTCAAGCAAAAGGCTTGGGGTATTTGGCGACATTGGCTATCTGCAATGTGGCGGAAAGTACTATGGTGCGCGAAGCCGACTTGGTGTTTATGACGCGTGCAGGCATAGAAGTCGGTGTAGCCTCCACTAAAGCTTTTACCACTCAATTGTTGGGATTATTGTTATTAACGATGGTGTTGGCTAAGAAACGCGGTTTAGATGTGGCTACGGAACAAAGTTTAATACAAGCGATTTTGCACTTACCCAAGTTAATGTTAGAAACCCTGAAGATAGATTTGGCGATTCAACAATTCGCACCCGCATTGGCGGATAAAGAACATGCCTTGTTTTTAGGACGAGGTGCATCCTATCCTATTGCCATGGAAGGGGCCTTAAAATTAAAAGAAATCTCTTATATACATGCCGAATCATATGCGGCCGGCGAATTAAAACATGGACCATTGGCTTTAGTCGATAAAACGATGCCGGTATTTGCGGTGGCGCCTAGTGATCAACTGTTGGAGAAATTGTCATCTAATTTACAAGAAGTGCGTGCTCGAGGTGGACAGTTATATGTCTTTTCTGAGAAAGGGAATAATATTAAAACTGAAGAAGGGATTACGGTGTTTCATTTACCCACAGTACATCCCATTATTGCACCAATCATTTATACCATTCCTATGCAGTTGCTGGCATATCATGTAGCGGTAATCAAAGGCACTGATGTGGATCAACCGCGTAATTTGGCGAAATCCGTAACCGTGGAGTAATATGAAAAGGATTTTCAAGCATGCCCTGACATTTGCCGTCTTATTATTGCTGGCTGCTTGTGCGGCCAGAGTGCCGTCTCATCCTAATGATATGTGCACTATCTTTCGCGAATTTCCAGATTGGTATAAAGCCACGCAAGAAACAGAAAATAAATGGGGTGTGCCTATCGCGGTGCAAATGGCCATTATGTACCATGAATCGGCTTTTAAGAAAGAAGCCAAACCACCACGTAAACGCTTTTTGTGGATTTTTCCAGGGCCGCGCCCAACCTCAGCCTATAGTTATTCACAAGCTTTAGATGGCGCGTGGGCAGATTATAAGAAGAGTAGCGGTAACTGGCGAGCCCAACGCAATAACTTTGGTGATGCATCAGATTTTGTAGGTTGGTATTGTTATCAATCACACCGTAAATTGGGTATTGCGTATGACGATGCTTATGCGCAGTATTTGGCGTACCATGAAGGTTGGGGTGGTTATGCTAGAGGTTCATACAATAGCCAGACTTGGCTGATTCATTATTCGCAACGAGTGCAATCGCGCGCAACATTGTATCAATTTCAGCTAGAGCAGTGTAAGGCTGAGTTGGATGGGATGTAATGCGAGTCTTAAGAAAACCTTAACATTTCTAAACTTTGTTTAGCGTATAATATATACATCTATGTTTTATAATGAAATTACTTATTTTTAAGAGGTGAATGATGTCGTCTTCAAGCCTAAGCGTTTTAATTGACACTGTAAAGTACGCTATAGAGAGCCTTGTAACCTATGCTACAACCGGAAAACTCGATACAGGGGCAGTAAAAAAAGCTGTGGGTGTAGTTACATCAACGATCAATAGCAAACCTGATGTTCCTCAATCAGACAAGGACACGATGGGAAAGGCTACTACGAATGCGATGAAGGGTCTAGAAAATTCTAGTGGCGAGGAAAGCAAGAAAGGCAGTGAAGGCGGTAAAAGCGATAAAGGCGGTAAAAGCGATAAAGGCGGTAAAAGCGATAAAGGTAGTAAAAGCGATAAAGGCAGTGAAAGCAGCGAAAGCAATGAAGATTCGGAAAAAGACGAGGGATATGCAGGATATCTAGTTGCGCTTTTCAAAATATTTTCAGAATATTTACAAGCACAGCAAAATGGCAAGGAATCACGTAGTTTGCTTAGTATGGCGGCAGAGCTAGCAAAGTTGTTCTCGTCCCCAACCGTGGTTATGGGAGAAGGCGATGCGCTGCAAGGGGTGCTTAAGGAAGAAAAACTGAGCAAACTCGGTTTACAGCAAACTAAGAGTACAGCTGCTAATACTGGTGCCGACGCTATTAATAGTTATTTATTAGCAAAAGGTTTTTCTAACGCACCTAACTCTTTTTACACGATAACGCGTCGTTCAGAGGATGGTAGCCATTCTCCTTTTGTTGTCTATTACACTCCAAAAGATGGCCAGATGCGGATTACAGGGAATTTTAGCGAAGGCTTTAGAGCGGCACTAGAACTACATAAAGAAGCAGGTTCGGGTGTTAAGCATGCAAATATTACTGGCACACCCCTAAATAATTCAGAGGCATATAAAGTTATTAAAATAGGCACTGACGCTGGTGTAACACCAATTTTAGAAAACAAGGGCATTTTGGGATCAGCAAAATTATTTGCTGAAGAGGGCGCGCAGCGGAGCCCAGACACCTATAAAGAGGATACTAAAAGTTACTTTGACCAAGTTGCCAAAAATAAAGACTTGTGTGGAAAAATGATTGATGAGATGGTAGAAGCGGAGCTTGGGGATAGAGCAGAACTTGAAAGCATGAGTGCTGAAGCGTTAGCGGATAGGGCTTTCGAATCTGTGATATCTGAACCTAAGGCTACTGCTGAGGCTACGGCTGCAGCAGCTGAGCAATCTGAGGCTAAAGCTAAATCAGAGACGCTCTCGGCTAGTGCTTCAAAAAGTGATACACGTATGCAAGAAGAGCTTGCAAAAGAGAGCAAACTGGAAGCGCGAGGTTTACAATATACTAAGAGCACAGATGGCAAAAGTGGTGTTTTAACACCCGAGTTAAAAACTGGCGAAACAGATCCTTCTTATAGTGCACGTTTTACTTTCGATGAAAATGGCGGCACTACGGCTACCATTACGGGCCCGAATTTTGATCAAGGCGTAAAGGATGTATTACAACAATTTAAAGACGCAGGCATTACTACTGTAGAGCTCAGTGGGCCCACCTTTGAAAGCAGCGAAGTGGCATATAAGGCTATTAATGAGGCTGGGAAAATAGGCATAACTGCAACTTTAGCTGACAAGAGTGTTCTTGAATCGGCGAAAGCGTTTGCTGATGGGGCGCAGAAGGTAAACCCTGATGATACCGCTGCCAATGAAGCAGCGACTAGAGGCTATCTTGAAAGAATGGCTAGCAACGACGAATTGCGTCAACAAATGATTAAGGAGATGGCAGAAAATGGCATGGGATCTCAACAAGAACTAGCAGACAAGACCCCTGAAGAGTTAGCTAACAAAGCTTTTGAGAAAATGCCTAAATCTGTAGCTGAAGTTCAAGCTAAAATGGAGCCTAAGCCTGAACCTGCGTCTTATGATACAGAGGATACTGGGCCTGCGCTGGATATGGATACTGAACTTGATAATAGCGTGGATACTGGGGCTCCACTGAATACTGGAGCTGGACCTGAACTTGGACCTGGACCTGAGCCTCAAATTGAAACTGATCTGAAGACTGAAGCTGAGCTGAATGCTGGTGGACCTAAACCAGAATCTGGGCAGCAAAGTGCTGACGCCACAGCCGAAGGTGTTGGAGCTACAGCCGAAGGTGTTGGATCTACAGCCGAAGGTGTTGGATCTACAGCCGAAGGTGTTGGATCTACAGCCGAAGATGTTGGAGCTACAGCCGAAGGTGTTGGATCTACAGCCGAAGGTGCTGAAGCTACAGCCGAAGGTGTTGGAGCTACAGCCGAAGATGTTGGAGCTGCGGCCGAAGGTGTTGAAGCACTTTCTTCGGAGGGCGGCGCCTCTGCTCACACGGTGAGTACAGGTTCAGGTCCTAAAAAGGTTCATAAAGATGAAAATCTGATGCGTTCAAGCGCACACATGAAAGGGGCGGAGGAGGATAAGAAGACAGCAGAGGCGAGAGTGCCATCATCAGGTGGTGGAGGCAAGCGAGACGACGAAAAAGAGAATGAGAACAACAGCGCGCCAAGGTTTGGTCAAAAATGACAACGTTTGAGAAGGTTCACTGAACTGTGTCATCCTCGGCAAGGCCGCGAGGCCGCAGCCGGGGATCCAGTTTCAATTCAAGTTTTCCCCTGATTTAATTCTGGGTCCCCACTAGTGCGTAGTCTATCCCATAAAGGAACGAAACGTATAAAGATCCGATGGTGGTACCTCTTTTTCTCTAGATTTACGTTTTTGTTGGGGTGTTGAAATAGGCAGCGTAGATGATGCCTCATCTCGATTATCTCCTCTTATAGTATTACGTTCTGGCGAGAACATTGAAACAGTATCCTTTCTCCGCCTGATAATACTAGAGCTAGCTTCGGAATATACCGCAGGCATAGACCTCTGTTTTGAAATGGGTTGGCCTTGTTTAGTGCTATCTTCATTCTCTTGTAAAGGGATAGGTTTGCGAGCCTCAGTTCTCAAATAATGCTTGGGTTCGAAATGTCTTTTTCTAAATGTTTCAAGAGAAGAAATTAATGTTTCAAGTGCTACGCTTTTGTTGGGGAAAATATATCGCTCAAACTCCATAACTTCTTTTCGTGCTATTAATAGGTCATGCTCTGAAATTGAATCGCTTTCTAGGCTAGCCTTTATTTTAGATACTTGTTCTGCTATAGATTGATAAGAAGGATAATCGATTACGGTTCCACCAAGATCTGTATACAGCGCACTAAAAAACGTATCGAACGTTTCTAGATCTTCTAACTTTTTTGGAGTGTCTATTTCTTCCAAAACTAAAGCTATCTGACTGGAAAAATCATCGTTTTTCTGTTCGCTAATAAACAGTAATGCATTTTTCATTTTATATAATTTTTTTTTAAGCCAGTTTTTCTTGGAAGCTATTTCGGCTTTATTCTTTTGCTCAGAGTTACCGTTTAGTTCGTTCAAAAAAGAATCTAGAACAGATAAGATATCTTTCCTTTCTGAACTAAATCTAGGATTATGAATTAAACTCTGTTGTTTCTTTATCGTTTCCCTTGGAGACATAAGCACTACCGCGGGTTCTATATGACGTACATATGAAATTTTGTCTGTATCCGAGAGGCTTCTAATAAAACTGGTTGCTTTAACACCATCTATATTAGGTTCAAGCTTTGTCTTTTCCATATATGAAACTTTATTAGCGTCTTTAAGTACAAAGAATCCTTTTTCAATAATAATTATTTCATTATGCTCTAATTCTATATGGACAGTAACATCATGATTCTTACCATTTTCTGCAATAGCTCTGTTGCTCTTCATCAACGTAGCATATAACTCTGTCTGCATTTTGTAACCAAAAGCTTGTTGATGTACAAGAGCAATAGCATTTTCAATAAAATTAGTCTGTTCTTGTGTTAACTCAGTTAATCTCAGCTTATTTGCAAGGCGTATTTTCATAGCAGCTATAAAGTCCAGCATAAAAATAGATTTTTCGTTATCAGTCATATCAGCCATCGATACATAAAGATCATCAATAGAAGATTCAACTTTAGGCTTATATTTGCTTGATTGAAAATTTGGCTTAAGCAACTGAATCCAATCTAAGAAAGTTTTCTCTTCGTTGTCTATAATAAGGTGTATATTTTTACAGTTTCTAACCCAGTCTTTACCGGTATTAAGAAATTTAATTTCGCCTGTTTCTTTTGAGCTATCGGTATATTCAGTGAATTTTGATTCTTGCATTCCATTAGATTCTTTTTCTTTTTTTGCGGGAGAAAATACAATCTCTTCAGGATATGAATGATAGGTTGCTCTATCTCCCTCTGACACATATTTATTTACAGGTGCAGCTATGGGCGTTATAGTTTCCGGTGTTGTAATTTCCGGTGTTGTGATTTCCGATGTTGTGATTTCTGGTGTTGTAGTTTCCGGTGTTGTAATTTCCGGTGCTGTGATTTCCAGTGCTGTAATTTCCGATGTTGTGATTTCCGGTGTTGTAATGTCTATAGTTTCTGCTATTATACGCCTTTTGGTAAAGTTATCTTGCGAAATTGTGGGCGACTTCAATATTTTAATAAATACTTCTTTTGAAATATTCCCTATGTTAAAATCTATCACCCGAGACAGTAACGTTGAAAAAAGATTTTCTTTGTCGGCTATTTCATGGTATTTAGTATCTATAAATTCGCTAATCGCTTCTTTAATATCCGGATCAGCTACTTTCTCGGTTAAGAACTCTTTAACATGTTGATAATACAGCGGTAAAGTTGGGGTATAATCAAAATTTCTTCTATAGTTAGCGCACTCTCGAATAAATACTGCTAACGCTTTTTTTTTATCTGCTTCGTCTATTCTTTCTAGTGCGCTATTCTTAGATAGAAACTGATGAAGTCTATCATATAATGCATTATAACACCGTAATCTTAATTCAGATTTATGAGGCACAAAATCAAGAAAAGTTAGAATAGCTTCAGCAGCTTCGCCATTTTTATCAATAGTATCAGCCCGTTTGCAGAGCTTGTTTAATGCATAAATTAATCCAGCAGCATCCTCTTTTTTAATTTCAGCCAATTTTTCGTTAAGCAGCTTATAATTGTTTGTTTTTCGAACTGCCATCTCTGACGAAATGCTCATAATATTTTATCTCGCTTTTATTATAGAAATAGGTGCATCCGCATTATATACCCATCGTATGGATCCCCGACTGCGGCCTTGTCGAGGATGACAACGTTTTAGAGCTGTGTTTATAGAGGCCCTATTATCGCACCTTAAAGTGTAATGGGTATATACGATTACAGTATTAGCATAACAGAGGAGGCTTAAGGAAATATTAAATGCAGAGTAATAAGAAAAATGGTTATTAAATCTTTTTTAGTCAAGCTAGATTTTTGATGTATCGGTATCTGTGAAACAAGTTTTTACAGCAAAAAATTTCCCGTACCATCATTGCGAGCCAGTGAGCGCAGCGAACGCCGCGCTGCATTCGTTTGGCTCCGTGCAGTTTAGTTATTCTACTATTGTTACCGTACAAAGCCTTTATTATATATCCAGCACTCATTTGCTCGCAATGACGAGATTTAGCACAATTGAACTCGATTAGACTACTCAATAAGATCTATATTGTTTTCAACGATATTCTTACTATTTTATCAACGAATTACTTAACTTTTACAGCAATGACGGTACGGGTAGCATCACGCTATCGAAATCTGTTTCATAAGCACAGAGCGCTACAAAGCGCAGACGGATTCACTGGATAACGAGTTTCATACAGGTTACCCTATATTTTCTCTTCATTAAACATTTTACAAAAGGTCTCGCGTATTCCCAGCAACATTAAACCGGCCAATATAAAAGCAATTGGCATGATCAACAAACCGCGATATAAATCGGTATTGCTGTATAGTCGTACCCCGTTGGCAATCGTCTGATCCCATCTTAAATCCATTAACCAGCCGAACAAAGGCTCAAACATGGCTCCGCCGCTGATCACACAAAAAGAAACCACACTCACCGACATAGCCGTTAAAGCATGTGGGTTGCTTTCAGTCACAGTAGGATAACTCAATACTTGCGTACTGGTGCTGAAGCCTAATAAAAAGAAAATGACACTTAATGTGGTGGCATCTAATTTCAGGTAAATGAGCATCAGTATCAATATTAAGGAGACAATTGCTCCAATCCACATAGGTAATTTGCGTGAAGACAATTTATCGGAAATATAACCCACCAAAGGCGCGCCGATAATCGTGCCAAAAAATAACATACCTGCGACGTGTGTAGCCATAATTTTGGGTAAATGTTGAATTTGCATTAAATACAAACCACCCCACAATCCACCCAATAAAAAGATCGGTAAGTTCATAAAGTCGGTGTAGATGCCACACAACCAATTTTGTTTGCGACCATAGGCTTTTTTCATGCTGCTGACCCAACCTAAACGGTGTAATTGGTTATGATCATTTTCATACGTACGTAGCTCTTCGGGTGGGTATTCGCGTACGATCAAGACAATGCTAAGCCATAATAATACACCGAATGCGGCATCGAACAACAAGGCGTGGCGCCAGCCTACGAAAGAAACTAAAGTAGCAAAAGGGGCTTGCGCTATCCAGCCGCCTAACATGGCCATGGTAACAATGCTGCCGCTGATCAAAGCCATGCGATGCGGTAAAAACCAACGCGAGGCTAAACGCATACTGCATAAAAAGCAAAAGGCGCTGCCTATACCGGTAATAAATCTAAAAAATAAGGCTAAGCCAAAGTCTGTAGTCTGAGAAAATAATACCGTGCCGGTGATGCACAAAGCCATGAAGATTAAAATTAAACGTTTCACTGAATAGCGATCGATTAATTGTCCTGCAGGAAATAAAAACAACACATTAGACATAAAGTAAACGGAAGACAGCCAACCCAATTGTGTAGCGCTGATGTGAAAAGCCGTCATGACTTCACCATTCATAGAATTTAAGCACAGCATTTGTATGAATTCATACAGAAAAAAC
>JAJYCX010000028.1 GCA_021778015.1 Pseudomonadota bacterium | reverse complement strand
AAAATAATTTTGCAATATAAAGTTATGATACTCTAAATTTTCTTGCAACAATTCTGAAAAATGTGCCGTATCCAAAAGATCGGCAAACCGTATGCTGCGTCTAGCAATTTTGTCTTCATAGGCAGGACCTATGCCGCGGCCAGTCGTGCCAATTAAACGTAACCCTCGCTTGGTTTCACGAGCTAAATCTAGGGCCACATGATAAGGCATTACCAATGGACAAGCGCCACTGATTTTGAGTTGCGATCTAACGGCAACGCCTTGTTGTTCCAGTAATTCGATTTCTTTTTTCAATTCTGATAAGGACAATACAACGCCATTGCCTATCATGCATTCTACCCCAGGATGTAAAATTCCTGAAGGTAATAAATGAAGAATGGTTTTTTCACCATTGACAACTAAAGTGTGCCCTGCATTATGGCCACCTTGAAAACGCACCACGCCTTGTACTCGCTCGGTGAGTAAATCAACAATTTTACCCTTACCTTCATCACCCCATTGACTGCCTAGAATCACTATATTTTTAGCCATGTTATTCTCTCTTAATTTTATACATTCTTTACATTATCAGATACAAACTAAAATTTTCTTATACTTATTTTTTGTCATCCTCGACAAGGCCGCAAGGCTGCAGTCGGGGATCCAGGGAACAAATGCTTAAAGCGTTACGCAATCTGGATCCCCGACCTTCGGTCGAGGATGACAAAATTCTAGCCCCCACCTATTATGGGTTACCCTACGATATTCCTACTTCACCGCACCTTTAGTTGATTGATTAAAATAATCAAAAAATTGACTTTGAGGCGTTACTACGATGATATCCTTAGGATTTGAAAACGTTTTTCTATACGCTTCTAAACTACGATACAAACTGTAAAACGATTCATCTTGCGTATAAGCATCCGCATAAATTTTAGCGGCACGACCATCGCCTTCAGCACGTATATCATTCGCTTCTTTTCTAGCCGTTGCGACGATCACCGTTGCTTGTTCATCGGCCTTAGCGCGTATAGCCTCACCTTCAGCATGACCTTTAGCACGCAATTCGGTAGCTACTTTTTCGCGTTCAGCGCGCATACGTGCAAACACAGAACCGCTGACTTCAGGCGGTAAATCAATACCTTTGATACGTACATCAACGACATCTATTCCCAGTTTTTGTGCACCCTCATTGGCTTTTTGATTCAATGCTTGCATGATGCTTGCTCTATCGTCTGACACAACTTCATTGATAGTACGACGACCAAACTCAGCACGCAAAGCATCATTTAACTGCTGCTCCAGTAGTTGATCGGTGCTTTGAATGCTGCCACCGGTTGTCTTGTAAAACTGCGGGACATCACGAATGCGCCATTTAACGAAATAATCGGCAATAACGCGTTTTTTCTCCACAGTGACTATAGGTGACGATTTAATATCTAAATTTTGCAATTTGGTACTAAACATCAAAACATGTTCTATCACAGGCCATTTAGCGTGCAACCCCGGCTCAGCAATATAGGTACTGCCATCGCTCGCCCCTTTCAAAGCACCTAAGCGTTGAATCATAGCTTTTTGATCGGCACGTACTGTATACAAAGACATGCTTGCTAACACAATCACAATGACAGCGACAATGACTATGAGTTTCTTATGCTGATTCATTTTCATTATTGGCCTCCCTCGCTAGAACTAAGGTAGCTATTACCAGATGTAGACGAATCTAAATAGCTGTTGTTGCTATTATTGGCCGTACTGGCTGCCGCAGCTGCGATTGTTGTGGTTTGCTTATCATCGCCGCTCACCTCCGTCGCACTATCCACTGGGTTATCAACCTCGCCACCATCGCCCAACATTTTATCTAGTGGCACATTCAAGAACAATTGATTCCCTTTATTTACATCTATAAACAACTTATTGGTTTTAGACAACACAGCTTCCACCGTACCCAAATAAAGGCGTTCGCGCATGACACCTGGTGAATGACGATATTCTGGTAACATCGCTAAAAAGCGCGCCGTTTCACCTTGTGAATTTAACACCACTTGTTCTTTATAGGCTCTAGCACCCGCTAACAAACGTTGCGCTTGGCCCAAAGCCTCGGGAATAACTTTTTCTTGATAACCACGCGCCTGGTTCACAATTTGTTCCCGTTCTTGTTCAGCTTTGATAGCATTATCAAAAGCATCTTTGACTTCTTCCGGCGGTTTTGCAGGCTGTAAAGCAACATCAACCACTTGCATGCCTACACCATAACTTTTTAGGATATAACTTAATTGTGTTTGTACGCCCGCACGCACATCTTCACGGCCACTGGTTAACACCTGATCTAAAGTGGTATTACCTATAACTTGTCGCAAAGCACTAGCGGTGGATTCTTGCAAAGTAGCAACTGGATCAACAACATTGAATAAAAAATCACGCGCATCGCTGATTCTATATTGTATTGCGATATCAACATTGACTATATTTTCATCTTTAGTCAGCATGTCTGCGTTGTAAGAATAAGAGAAAACGTGTTGCTCATCTACTTTATAAATGCGGTCTAATAAGCTAGGCGCCCAATGTGGCCCGTCGCCTACCGTTTTGACATATTTGCCCATACGCAACACAACTGCTTTTTCAGCTGGTTTAACTATATAAAAGCCTGTGAGTACCCACAGCCCAACGATAACGCCCACAATCCAACGCCATGGCAAACCTTTACCCGGGCCATCGTCAGAACCTGAGCCATTCGGCTTGGTTTTGCCAAACACACGGCGCAATTTATCTTGCATGTCTTTAAGTAGCTTATCGATATCTGCGGTATCATTGCCGTTGGCCGGTTTCTTGCCCCACGGGTCGTTGTTCTTTTGATTGCCAGGTTGATTCCAAGCCATGACTTACTCCACTCACTGAATTCTGTCTTAAAAATAAACAATTTGTGCTGTGCGCCACTTTCTCTTTTGCACAACGCGTCATTCTATCATCATTCTTGGATTGAGTACTAGCTTATTGTAGGGTACACTTCCTTCTAAATAGCCACTATCTATAAGTAGTACCATGTCCATTTCTAAAACCATTTTTTTTATCTCTGACGGCACCGGCATCACGGCGGCAAATGTAGGCCATAGCCTGTTAACGCAATTTCCGGATGTGCAATTAATCAAGCAATTTCGACCTTTTATAGATTCGCTGGAAAAGGCACGCGCTATTGTAGCCGAAATCAATAGCATCTATGAAAAAACGGGTGAAAAACCGGTATTATTTACCACCATTGTTGATGACACCCTACGTAATGAAATCCATCAAAGTCAGGCCGTTATGCTGGATTTTTTCCATGGTTTTATAGAACAACTGGAACACCACTGGAAAATAGACTCGAATACGCGCATAGGCGGTGCGCACGGTTTAGAAAATAATCCTGCTTATAATATGCGTATAGACGCCCTTAATTATACGCTCAGCACCGACGATGGTTTAGGATATCAATTATACCCCGAAGCCGACGTCATTTTAGTGGGTGTTTCCCGCTCAGGAAAAACTCCTACCTGTCTTTATCTGGCAATGCATTTTGGTATTTATGCTGCAAATTATGCTTACACTGATGACGATGGGCAATACTTCGAATTACCCCCCGTATTAAAAGCACAACGTCATAAATTATTTGGCTTGATCATTTCCCCCGATCATTTGCATGAGATTAGAAGTAAACGCAAACCCAATACCGACTATGCTTCCTTGGCACGTTGTCAACATGAATTAAAAAACATGAAAGATTTGTTGTTGCGGGAAAAGATACCTTTTATAGACGCCACAGTGCGTTCTGTAGAAGAAATATCTACTACGATTGTAACACAGTTAGGGTTAACACGTAGAGATGTTTGATAGCATTCCCTTTTTTCGCCATTTAAAACAACGTATCACACATACTCTCTGGGAGACTGATCCCGGGTACCTGCACCTACGGCAAGGTGGCCGCACCCTGATCGCGGCACTGACCACACTGTTAGTTTGTTTTTGGCCCGATCTTTATACACGCGTATTGGCTTGCTTTGCGGCTGGGCTTGTCTGTCAGGGCATCAGCGATGCAAAAATAAGCTCGCAAAAAACCACTTTTGCCATAGCAGCGGTAGCCTTACTCGCTAATTTTGCACTAGTCTCTTATGCTAATCCCTACCCGTTGGCAATGGCTATTATCATCATTTGTGCAAGCTTCGCTGTATTTGCGTTGCGTAACCTAGGCCCACGCTATGCACTCTTTCCTTTGTTTATTTGGATTATGGGGTTTATAACCAGCATTTTCCCGAGCGTCACTGGTTTTGCATTTATAATGCGTCTAGGCTGCATCGCACTGGGTTGCGGCATTTCTTTTTTAGTTTATTTCTATCTGTTACCACCACGTCCTTTATCTTATTTTTTCAAAAATATACGCTATTTTATAATCTTAGTTCATTCACGCAGCTTAACCTTAGAACAGCAGCTACAACAACCTAATCCTTTTAAAATGAAAGGAAAGTATCCTTTACAATTACGTCGCTCTTTAAGAAAGTATTATTTGCACAATCAGACCCTTTTGGAATCATTTGAAATTGCCAACTCTACCCGCAAGAATCTCTTTTCATCTTTATTAGCAACCCACTATTTAGCAGGGAAAGCCTTGTTGATGTTGCAAGATAACCTCATTGCCTTAGCGCACAGCCCTTTAATTGAAGAAATTGAGATTAAAACGACTCTACGTCAAAGCTTAAAAGAGATGAGCGCTTTCACGCAGAATATATATGTAGATTCCCGCGCGCTTAAAATTGTTCTAAAAGATAAATCCCTTGCTTATCCTAAAAGCATTCATACCTTAAAAGAGTTATTAGAAAAATCTCCTTTAAATATTGCTGATTTAGTTCCTTTGTATCAATTCATCAATAGCTTGAATGAATTGTGCGATTGCTTATGCGCTTTTACAGACGAACCCACCGTAGACGCGGAGGAGCCTGTTTATGCTCAATAATCCAAATCTTCGCTTAGGCCTACAAGCAGCCGTAGCCATGGCCATTGCTCTCAGCATACAGCACTTTTATCATTTCGAGCGCTCCTATTGGTCTGTGTTTACCAGCATGATTTTGTTTTCACAAACCTTGGGTAGCAGCATTAAGAAGTCATTCGAACGTGTCGCCATGACTATACTGGGCGGCAGCCTCGCTACCGGACTTTATTATATACTCCCTACTACAGAACTACCCATTGTAACCATTATTCTATGCAGCGTATTTTTTCAAATTTGTTTTATGCAGCGATTTTATTTAGGATCTGCGTTTTTCGCGGCTGTGTTTATTGTTTTCTTTTTTGCTCTAATTCAATCGTGGAGCGTACATTTGCTGATGGTGCGTATACTAGAAACTATATTAGGTGCAGCCATTACTTTATTTTGTAGCTTTTTAATTTTCCCCATCAAAACGGAAGAGAATCTTCTGACTAAAATCCCCCTGTTTATAAGAGATGCCCGTGCCTTGTCGGATCAAATATTAGAAACCTTGCTATCGCCTAAGGCAAACCCCAAGGCCATGCTGAAAAAGGCCAATGCCTGCCTGGTATTGTTGTCTGAACTGGATCAAGAATATGCGCACTTAGGCTATGAAGTAGGTAGACATCACAGCAAGAAAGAAATCAAATACACGCTCAAGGCTTTGAGCCATTTTTACCATTATCTCAGTGGCGCTGCTTCTTGGTTATTGCACCTACAGGATAGGTCTTTGTTTTTAGCGTTAAAAGACGAATTGCGCGCTCTGCTAGACGCTTCGCTAGAAGATTTAAGCGACATCAACACAGCGCTTATAAAGGAAAAGGACATCTTATTTAGTCCAAAATTTTCAATGCGATACGGTATTTTACAACAAAAAGCGGCTACTTTAGAAAAAAATCCGGCTTATAGCCGCCAAGCTTGGCTAGATTATTATGCTTTATGCGGTTTTCTAAAAACCATGAATGAAGTGCTTCTGGTATTGGAAAAATAATACAAAACATGGTATACTTATAATTGTATAGGGGGCGACCTGGTTTCGACGTGGGTTGCAAAACCTAAGGCGCATGTCGAGGATGTAGCTTACCTCGTAAATCACGTTACACACAAGTAATCGCAAATGATAACTTATACGTCGCAAACGGTGAACTTTTAGCAGAAGCTGCTTAGTTTTCACTGTCCTGCTGCTTAAACTACAGCACGACGCCAGCACCCTAGTCCGCCTGTGGGCTTACGGTGAGGGTAATACAATACAGGACCGCTGACGAAAGTAGGCCCTACTGAGTCAGTCAAATTTAGGGCATCGCTGCTTAGGATCCTGCCGATTGGAGCCTAAGTGGTCAAATTAAACAATACGGCTAAACATGTAGTGCTAAGGGCGGAGAATTTACGGACGCGGGTTCAATTCCCGCCGCCTCCACCAAATTGAAAGTTCTAGCTTGTCTAAAAATTCCATAAAAATCAATAAACTACCGTGGTTTCTTTTTTCATTCTATCCAACAGCCGCTAATTCTTTGAAATGCCTTCACAAAAGTGCTATAATTTATATGTCCATTGTTGGCATGGGGTTGGCCATGAAAGTAGAGTATAAAAAAAGCATAACATTCGAGGTCTTAAAGCGTATTGAAGCGCTCTCGGGCGATATTGTCTTGCGTTCAGACATTGCTGAACTTGCAGATCCACGCCAAATTAGCCGTGCTCTAAACCGCCTTGTACAAAGCGGTCGATTAACAAAATTAGGATATGGTGTATATGCCAAATTAGCGCGTTCCGAGATTGCTCAAACGACTTACCTCAAAGAAGGTGTGCTCCCAACTATGCGTGCCGCTCTAAACAGGCTTAACATCCGCTGGATTCCTTCTCCCGAAGAACTGGATTATCAAGCAGGAAGATCAACTCAGATCCCGGTTAATCCAACAACAAAATTAATAGATAGATTTCGTAGACAACTACGCTATCGTAATATGGAATTAATTCGTGGATAAACCGCTTAAACAAGAACAGTTAAAAGAACTGGTCTCCATTACTGCCGAAAGATTAAACATTAAATACCCGTCTATCATTGAGAAAGATTACCATGTTACAAGCATCATTCATTCTCTGGCTCATATTGAAAACGAGTATTTCCGGCTAATATTTGCTGGTGGAACATGCTTAGCAAAGGCACATAGAATAGTTAAGCGCATGTCTGAAGATATAGACTTTAAAATTGTCTTTAAGAATAATGGTGTGCTTTTTACGAGAAGTCGCTTATTAAAAGAACTAAAAAAATTTCGTTCCCAAATCATGTTCTCATTGGCGCTTCCTGATTTAACTATCAGCGATATAGTCGTTCGAAATGAAGGACAATATTTACGAGCTGAATTAACTTACCCTGCCTTGTTTACTGGAAATGATTCACTAAGGCCACATCTTTTGCTGGAATTTACGCTGTCCAATATTCGCCTTACAACAGAAGATTTAACTATTAATACAATAATTGAAGATGTGATAGAAATGGATACACTGTTTTCACCTTCAACTATTAGCTGTATCTCAGCCGATGAAACCGCTATTGAAAAATGGGTTGGCCTTACTCGCCGCATTGCAGCTATTGAACGCAAATACCATTATGACGATCCAACACTGGTACGCCACATTTATGACCTTAATGCTATCAAACAGGCTGATAGGATTGGCGATACTTTTTTTACCCTAGCAAAAGCAATCATTAACTACGATGCTAAACAGTTTAAAAATCAACATCCTGAATATTTTGGTAACCCTAGTACTGAAATTCAGCATTCATTAAAAGCTCTAAAGAACAATGTGATTTGGAAGGACCGTTATAAAAAGTTTATTGATTCTATGGTATATGATAAAACGAACTTGCCTGATTATGAAGATGCCCTACTAATGGTAGAAAGCATCAGCGAAAGAATTATAGCAACAATATAAGTTATTTAAACTCATAACCATTTCGACTTATTGATGATTGATCTTTTTAAAACATTCTGAGTAAATGCATCTTTTTTAACACATATGATTCCGTATAATTTCTATAAAAGCAGAATATTTTAATCGCCGCGTTTCTGTATTAGCACGACAAACAGCTGTTAATAATTCAGCCGCGTGACCATACTGATGTAAGCTTCTTCTTCAGAACTTTGCCATTTGCCAAAAATGGCTTATCTTTCCTTCTCTTCCAGCGCGAACGAAAATATCTAAAACTAATCCCTTGGGTTATGCGCTGATTTCATCTCAAGATGAATTTGTTCTATATCTTTCTCAAACATTTTTTGATCTTCCTTCTCAAGTTGCGGTAAACGTTTGAATAGCGCCTTTAGCTCGTCTATTTTTAAACTTGTTTTTTTACCCGATATCGGTATCATTTTGGCAATAATTTCCTTTGCTGTCGAATGCGGCGAGGCAATTCACGTCGCATCTAACTCTATTTATACTGCTCAGCGAAAAATTTCACTTTGCAGGTTTCTTTTGGACGAGGAATGTTCCATTGAGCAGGCCAAAGTCTGATCTACGTCCCACCACAGTGCTTTATGCTCTGAGCTATTAGTATCACCATATAGGTATTGATGATAAGAAAGCGGTTTCTCTTTAGCCTGTTTGTCTGAACAGCTACCGCCAATGACCGAATAATAATAAGTTGTATCACCGTCATGCAGTGCATTTGCATCACACAGTTCCCAACTTTCGGCTAATGCGGATCTATCACCCCCGACCAGTAGACGAGGCATTTTCTTTCTGGCCGTAATCGCCTCCGCCATGGATTGCATACCATCATTTTCAGCGAGTTCTGCAAAAAAGAACATATCCTCTTCTGTTCTGACTACAAGCTCCATCGCATTGCCTTTCTCATCCAACAGCATGTAGCTGCCAGTATCGTCCGCTAGATAGAATTCGACTATGTTATGCTTCGCTAGGATTTCATTGAACTTTTTAATAAATACTTCACTGTGTAAAACATCATGTCCATTTTTACTCAGCAAATCAAATACACTTTGCGACAATTGGCTGAAATATTGAATATTGAGTTCTTGAACATAGCTCTTTATTTTTGCGATGTAATCTGCTTCGCCTTTTTTGACAAATCGATCTATTTGCCCGAGATTAAATGCTTCCACAGCAAAGTCATTGTCTGCTTCACCCGTAAGCACTATTTTTTTATAAGGTAACCCAGATAATTCCTCACAAAATTTAAGCCCGTTCATCTCTGGCATAGCGTAATCGACTATAAGAACAACAGGACGATCAAATCTAACGTGTTGATTATATATTTCTTTACACAATGAGGCTACATTCACATCAACGGTTACAGCCGAAGGAATATAATGCTCTGAAACTGAGATATATTTAGTCAGCAGCGTTTTCATAAATTCGCCGTTATTTTTAAGATACGTTAATGCTTCATTGGGTGAGACAAAACTTTCTGAATGGAATTCCTTTCCAAATGCCAATGACAAGTTATTGGAAAAATCGGCATTATCATCAATCATGATAACTTTTGTTGGGAAATAACAACAAGGGATACTTTCTTTAAACATCATAATCTACTCCTTAGCTATAAATAAAATCCTGAATACACGTCTAGAATTACTGATTATCATCTTAATTGCTTGACAAATCAAGTATATTAGATTCAATAAACAAACTTAAATCATATCGAAAAAATGATGGGCTACATAACCCATTGTTTTACTTAATTTTTACATTTAAATAGATTTTTCCTGCCTGTTAGGGAAAGTGAGAATAAATCTCGCATACACTCCCTGTTCAGATTCACAATCAATATCTCCGCCATGTTCCTGCATACACATCTTGCAAAACGCTAACCCAATTCCAGTATCATGCTCTGTATCCTTAGTAAAGAATTTATCGAAAATATGAGGAATAGCATCCGGGCTAATCCCTCGAGCAGTATCTTCAATATAGAGTCTATTACTCTCAATTCCATTTTCTACCCACAGCTTTATTTCTCCACGGCGCGCTGCCGCGATTGCATAAACTGCATTTTTGAGAATATTCAGTAAAACTTGAATAATGAGTACCTTTGAACCTAAGAACTGAAAATCAATATCGCAAGACCAATGTATTAAATTTCTTTCCTGCGCAGTAAAAGGATATATCGCTAAAGCCTCCTCTACACACTCAACAATGGAATATTGTTCAAATTTTTGCTTGTCAATTTTTCTAAAAGACAAGTTGGTTAACAGCATATCAATCACTAAGGAGGCATGATCAACCTGTACGTTGATTCCATCAATTCCTTTTTTCAAGATGTCTATATGTGCAGCACGAATAGGAGGGACATCCAAACTCGCATTTTTAGCAAGTTCATAGCCTTGCATTAAGTCCGGTAGATACGCCTTGAAGCCTGCAACAAACGATTTAATTGAATTTAAGGGTGTTCTCAATTCATGGGCAATACTGGCGCTGACCAAGCGCATACTTTCAATACGCTCTTTTGCAGAGGCAAGCTCAGCTTCCATAACTTTCCGCTCTGTAATATCAACAGATACACCAATAATACCTATTATTTCATTTTTTTTGTTGCGCAGAGGTACTTTTTTAGATAAGAAAACTGCACTTCTACCGTCTAATAATGTAACAGGCTCTTCTAAGATCGTTGTTTCTCCAGATAGCATAATTCTTTGATCGGCTTTAACGATAGCTTCTGCTTGTTCTTTCTCATAAAAGTCATAATCTGTTTTTCCGAGAACATCTTTAGCACTCGGCAAATTGAAAGTTCTCGCCTGTTCATCATTGCATCCCAAAAAAGAACCTTTGCTATCTTTCCAGTAAACATGACCAGGAGCAATAGATATGATTGTCTCAAGTCGCTCTAAGTTATTTTTGTTTTCATTTTTGGTCATCATTCTTCCCTATTTGCTCTTTCTCATCAATTCCCTCTCAATCTAAGACACCTTTATTCAGTAAAATTAAATTGCTGTGGTTTTGCCAAACCACTCTTTCCAAATTGAACATCCATTGGATATAGTTTTTTCGCATCTTTCAAAATAAATCGCTTATATGTTTCAATCATTGCGGCATTTCTGCGCACAGGATATAACTCAAAATCACAGTCAACTTCAGGCCATATGCAATAGGCAGCGCATTCTTCAAGAATATATGAAAAACAAATTTTGTATGCTCGATCTCGATTAAATTCTGTTGGAGTATGTAAGCGTAACCTATATCTATCAAGATACGAATTTATTGTTTTATCAAAAAGAGCCTTGTAAGTTTCATCTTTCTCTAGTTCAACGCTCAACAGATCGTAGAAATACTGATATTTTGGATGTTGTAACCAAAAGTCCCAACGAACAATCTCATCAAGACAATTCAATATGGAATAGTATTTCTCATTACGTGATAGCCATGAATCCCCTTCTTTTAAGGAAAAATTATAAAAATAATCTGGCATCATTTCACTATTAAGAGACATTGTATAACGCTGTAATGTATCTACAACCAATATTTTACATGATTTAAAACTCTCATTAACCAGCGAGATTGTTGAAATAAATCTTTCACCCTCATGATAGTCTTGCCCTACGCTAATGGTCAGTAAACAAGAGCTATCCTTACAATCTTCTAGACTTCTTTCATTAAAAACCATTTTTAATTTTAACTTTCTTGACATACATTACACCTTACATATTTTCTTATTATAATCTATAACTTGTTGGATCATTTTTTATCCTTCCGTTAAACTAAACATCTATATTCTATTTTTTATTCGTAGACTTCTTTACCCATTTTACAAATAGCTATATTTATGCAGATGCTTAGAATAGAACAACCAGTTTCACATTGCAACACAAATAGCCAAAAACATCTGTACTGACTATATTTATGTAGCGTCTTGCACTTGAATGATCGTTCTTAATATTGTTTTAATCAAACATGATTGCTTCTTATTCTTTTTAGTGCAATATCCCCGTTACTAATCTAGTAATAGCACTTAAAATATCTAACATACATTCCAATCTTGTAAAACAACTCTTTCAATTGTTCTTGTAGTACCAGAGTATGTCACCTAATAAGAAATTTACTTTCTTCACATTCTGGCTTTGCCTGCTTACTGCCTGATATTTTATTCACTCTACACCCCACGAGTTCATTAAGCACTTGTAACTACGTATACAACTCCATTTTAAAGATCCCTCACTTATTTTCTTGGAGGCATGCACACAACATGAACAGTTGGCACATAATAGAACAATTTAGCCTCTATTGCAAGATACTAGAATTATTAATTAGAGCATATTTAGATCAGAAATAGCCTTTTGCGTCAGTTACTTGCACATGAAAAGAGCTATTTATGTATCCATTCCAGCTGTTTTCTTTAAGAGATTTCGTACAAATAAGATACAGGACAAAGATTCATACTTTTTTCCCTATGATTTACATTTTGCACACCTTCAGCTACTATAGCTTTCGAGATAACTGTTTAAGTTATTTCACAATGGGGGTATATTTGGGGGTATTTCTTTTTAACCAACATAAAAAGTTAATATAATTCAACAAGATACATCGCAAATTTGATAGCTGCCGCCCCAATACAAAAGGATATGTACTTGAATCAAAAATCATTACCCCCCATTCCGGTAAAATCTCGATGGCAATTAATCGTCGTTGGCATTTCATTCATAGCACTTGTTTTTTCTCTAATATTTAAGATCACATCCATCGCCTCTCCAAATTTGCCCCTTTTGATTGCCATAATTTTAGGTGGCATACCTTCTACTATTCAAATCTTAACAAAATTATTTAAAGGGAATCTCGGCGCAGATTCATTAGCTGTGATTGCATTGATAACGGCATTTATTTTAAATCAATATTTAGCGGGTGTTATCATTATTTTAATGTTAGCCAGTGGTCAGACCCTTGAAGTTTATGCCATGCGAAAAGCATCCTCTGTTTTGCTAGCGCTCTCTGAACGCATGCCTGCTTTTGTACATCGTCGAACTCATGGTGATATTAAGGATATTCCACTCGCTGACATCCATATTGATGATGAAATCGTTGTTTACCCCCATGAAACTTGCCCAGTCGATGGTATTGTTATTGAAGGATGCGGTTCAATGGATGAATCCTATTTAACCGGTGAGCCCTATCAAATTTCAAAAGCACCTGGAACCGCGGTATTATCGGGTGCCATTAATGGCGAGACCGTATTCATTATACGAACTCAAAAATTACCTTCTGATTCACGTTATGCATCCATTGTTGCAGTGCTGCAAGAAGCTGAACAAAAGCGACCAACGATTCGCAGAATTGGCGATCAAATTGGCGCTATTTTTGCGCCCATAGCTCTGGTACTTGCGTTAGCAGCTTGGTATTTCACCGGTGAATCAATCCGTTTTCTTGCCGTATTAGTGATTGCAACTCCTTGCCCCTTGTTGATCGCGATTCCAATCACTTTAATTAGTGCTATTTCAATGGCTGCCAGACAAGCCATTATTATTAAAGACCCAACTGTTTTAGAAAAATTACCGACTTGTCGCACAGCTATTTTCGACAAAACAGGAACGCTCACTTACGGCAAGCCAGTGTTAACTGAAATATTAACTGCTGAAAACATCGATCCTAATTTTATACTACAAAATGTTGCCGGTTTAGAACGTTATTCTAAACACCCTTTGTCCGGAGCTATTCTTCAAGCTGCTGAAAAAAATAAATTAAAACTTTTAAATGCAAACAGCGTTTCTGAACAGCCCGGAAAAGGATTAAGTGGTGTTATTGCTGGAAATGTTATATCCGTAACACATCGGAAAAAGTTAATGGAATCTCATCCCCAAATTATTGACCAACTTCCCCCTACAGCTACAGGTTTAGAATGCGTTATCCTGTATAATGACAAATATGCTGCTACAATACGTTTTCGCGATATGCCTCGTGAAGAAAGCAAATCATTTATCAGTCATTTGGGTCATATACACCAATTTAATAAAATAATGCTGGTCTCCGGAGATCGCGAATCAGAAGTGAATTATTTGGGGAAACTACTTAATTTAACTGAAATATATGCTTCGCAAACTCCTCAACAAAAATTATCCATCGTTAGATCTGAGATGAAAAAAGCCGCCACGCTATTTATGGGAGACGGTATTAATGATGCACCCGCATTAACGGCAGCTACGGTTGGAATTGCCTTTGGACAATATAGTAATGTGACAGCTGCTGCTGCAGGCGCAGTCATCATGGAAAGTACCTTACAAAAAGTTGATGGTTTGATACATATCAGCTTGGCCACTCGTAAAATTGTATTACAAAGTGCGGTAGGTGGCATGCTCTTAAGTTTAATTGGAATGGGTTTTGCAGCCGCGGGATTTATTAGTCCAGTTGCAGGTGCAATACTTCAAGAAATAATTGATATTGCTGCCATCATAAACGCACTTCAATTACTATGGCGGCCTAAAATAAAAACTGATTTTCTTAAGAAAGATTTAAACTATTGAGCTTTGCAACAATCGCTTTGGGGTGTCTCGAAAAACAGAACTAAAAAATTACATAAATTCAAACAATTACACGTGCTTAGCCACACACGCTACTCAGATCAGCTATACTTAGCATTGGAAGCTTATACAGTGTTAGTTTACAGAGTGGGTGACTTACATGATTCATTTACGCAAAAGCAGTGATCGTGGACATAGTCAAATTGGCTGGCTGAGTAGCTATCATACCTTTTCTTTTTCGGACTATTACGACCCACAATTTATGGGTTTCGGTAATCTACGCGTCATCAATGAAGACACCGTTCAACCAGGAAAAGGTTTCGGCAAACATCCACATAATAATATGGAAATCATTTCATATGTTGTAGACGGATCGTTAGAACATAAAGACAGCATGGGCACAGGGTCCGTTATCACTCCTGGTGAAATTCAGATTATGTCGGCGGGAACTGGCATTGAACATAGTGAGTTTAATCACTCTCCTTCGAATCTACTGCATTTTTTACAAATCTGGATCATTCCTAAATCATCTGGACTAAAGCCAACCTATCAACAGAACACTATCTCGAAAACTGAAAATTCACTCATTCTGATCGGCTCACCAAACGGGAAAAATGGATCCGTCACGATTCAGCAAGATGTCAATTTATATGTAGCCTATTTAACACCACAACATTCCATTGATTATACCTTCGAAACAGGTCGTAATGGTTGGTTACAATTGATCAAAGGCCGCTGCGATCTCAATGGACAACTATTATCTGCAGGTGATGGCGCCGCAATTCAACATGAAAAGTTGTGTCATATTCGTTGTATTGAAACTGCAGAATTTCTTTTATTTGATTTATCGTAATCGCCGATCTCGTTATTGAAATTATTCATGCGGCGCAAGTAGTTATGACTTATCTGCAAAAAACTTCGACTAAAATTCAATACGACTATTCAATACCATGCAATAACTCTGGAATCTTCTCGGCCAAATATAGCGGCAAATAGATTAGATCTTGCTGTTGATTGGTATATGGTGGTTTTGCAGATAAAATAAGGCTGTGTTTTGGTTTATATTTAGCTTTATATTTCTCTAAACTTTTTGCTCTGGTTATATTGCCTGCTTTTACTTCTATAGGAACAATATTGCCCTGGCAAGATAGCAAAAATTCAATTTCCGATCGATCTTCTTGCCAGTTGAACAAGGGTGCTGATTGTCGAGCTATTAACTGCTGCCCCACAAAATTTTCAGCAAAATACCCTTTATAAGTTCCATAATCATATTGCAAGATAGTACTTGGATCAATGGCTACCATGGCACCTAGAAGACCTACATCAAACATCATGAGTTTAAAAATATTTTCTTTTGTGTAAGCTTTTACTGGTTGCTCAAAAGAACCAACAATAGGTAAGCGAAATACCAGTTTTGCAGCTTCTAACCAATCAATGACACCAGCTAATTGACCATAACGACAAATGTTCGGAATAATATCTTTGAATTTAAACCGATTGATACTGCCTTCATAGTGACCTGCTAATTGCATCGGGACTGCACGCCAAGTGCGATCAAGTTGCATGGCATTTATTTTACCTGAATGTTTCGCCATGTCGGCATAATATGCAGTAACCAACTCTTCTTGCTTAGAACGCACCAGTTGTGTTGCATCAAAAAGATTGTTTTGTGTATTTCTAAATATATCTACTACTTCAGGTAACCCGCCTGTTATAAAATAGTGTTTTAGCCGTTGCCATAGATAATCGTGTTTAATATCAGAAATGCTATCTCCATTTTTATAATGAAGAATAAAATCAAAAGCTTGTTCATCTGATATACCCGCTAAAAATTCTAAAAATGTCATCGGGTAAAGCTGCATCATATCCACTTTACCGACGGGAAAAGAACTTTCATTCAAATGCAACCCCAATAAAGATCCAGCGCTGCATACGGCAAGCTCTGGCAAATCTTCACAAAAATATTTTAAACTGGTTATAGCATTAGGGCAGGCTTGAATTTCATCGAATATAAGTAGATCTTGGCGTAGATCAATATTCGTTTGTAACTGAAAACTCAGATCTTCCAAGATCCGTTTGGGATTAAGATCGGCTTGGAATAATTTAATAAATGTGTTTTGTTTTTCGAAATTAATAAGATGCACTCTATTGAATTCAGTTTGCCCAAATTCCGTCAATAAGAAAGTTTTACCCGTTTGCCGCACTCCTTGCAGTATCAATGGCTTACGTTTCGGGTTATTCTTCCATGCAATTAATTGTTTCATCAAGAGTCGTTTCATACAAGTCCAAAATTCACACTATATTGAGCTATTATATTCCAGATCAACACTTTTTACAAGTAGAAATTGTTATTTTTATACATTTTTTACAAGTAATAATGGTTATATTACTACACTTTTTACAAGTTTGTCAGAGAGAGGATGAAAAGCTACTTTATATTTCATTGTAGATCAATGAGTTAAATAAAGGCCCTTATTCATCTTAAGCTTTTTATGACTGGAAAAAGAAATGCTCAGATAGTAAGATAACAGCATAAACAAAATCTCGCTTTAGGTTCAACATGCATTTAACTCTATATGGCTTTCGTATCTATCCTTATGTAGAAAAGGTAAGAATTTTATTGAATGAAAAAAACATCTCAATAAATCATGGATAGAATGGGGAAGCACACTGATTCTTGCTGTTTATGATATGACGCTTCAAGAGCAAGTAAAGAATGCACCCTTTTTTAATGGCGAACATTTTTCGATGATTGACCTAACATATGCACCACTTTTTAAACTTTAACTGTTTGTTCAGAATATACTCTATTGACCTTCTCGCTAAATTCTCTACATTAAAACAGCGCAAAATATAGTCATTTAGATCTCTCGATCGATCGATCCGAATTGTAATTAACTTGCTCTCCTTTACAGATCCAATCTTATGTTATTCAGTCTATTGATATAATTTTTTTATAATCGGCTCTATTTAAAAGATAATAAATTTCTCTCATAGAATAAAAGCAAGATAAAATTTAGAAATGCTGCTTTTTATACTATTTTCCTTTATAATCTACCCAATAATGTGCGCCTAATTCTAGGACAGGACTGGAGCAGATTCTGGACATATACTCATAGCAGTTGATTTTTAGGCGAGGTGCCTAGCCCTCGAGCACCAGGAATGACGTACTCTGTCATATACTAGTGTGAGATGGACGTAAGCTTTAAGCCTAAGAAGCAAATGCGAAGAGTATGCATTAAATCTAGAAGGAGCGACATCATGAAACAAGATCCCCTTTTTAAAGATCAGCTTATCGAGATCACACAACGGGTTATTGCCGCTAAGCAAAATGCCTTACAATCAGCCAATACTGTCTTGCTCGATCTTTACTGGCAAATCGGCGAATACATCAGCCGTAAAATAGCAGACGCCGAATGGACTGAAGATTCGATAAAAAAATTAGCCCTACATCTCGCACAAACACAGCCCAGTTTACGCAGCTTTACTTTTGAAAATTTGTTTAGAATGCGGCAGTTTTATGACACTTATAAAGAACATAAAAAAGTTGCGATACTAATAAAACTTTTACCTTGGGCCCATAATTTGATTATTCTGAATCAAAGTAAAAGTGCTGAAGAAAGAGAATTCTATTTGCGTATGGCATTACAAGAAGGTTGGAGCAGCCGCGAACTAGAGCGCCAAGCCAAATCAAACTTATTTGAACGAGTTGTTTTATTGCCGCGTAAAGTAGTTCCTATGATGCTATATAATCATCCAGGCATCATGGCCCCATTGAGCGACGCTTATATACTAGAGTTTTTAGGAATCCCTACCCAACGCGCTAAAACCAATATACGTCGTACACTGATCAACAAACTAAAATCTTTTTTCATTGATTTATGCAGTGATTTTTGTTTTATCGGTTTAGAATTTCCCTTGCAAATTTCAGAATGGGATTTTACACTAGACTTGTTATTTTTTCACCGTGGCTTGAATGCTTTGGTAGCTATTGATTTAAAATTAGGCGAATTTGAAACAAGTCATTTGGGCCAATTATCATTCTATCTGGAAATATTGGATAACACTATTAAGAAAATACATGAGCAACCCAGCATTGGTCTACTAGTTTGCACAAACCAAAAAAATAATTTTATAAAATATACATTTAATAAATCATTCACCCCGGAGCATATTGCGACATGTAAAGCACTCTTACCTAGCAGAGCAATATTGCAAGTAAAATTACAGGAATTTTATGAAGAAAATAACATCTTAGAGATAGAAGAAGAAAAAGCCTTAGCCTAATTCGAACACAATGCTAATATTCTATTCACAAAATCTGATTTTTCTTCAGTATATTTTTCACGATCTTGCATATATTTCAGCGCTAATTTCTTTTTTAATTCTTCATATTCATGCGCTATTTCAGAATGGGCTATTAAATAATCTCTAAAACGGATCTTCCCTAACCAATGTTTTGAACTAGGCTCAACGATATGTACATGGTGCGTACGTTTTTTGCCAAAGGGAGGCATTCCTTTTACAAAAAACAGGCGTTCTGGATCTGGATTCTCTGCCCAATATTGGTAATCTAGCGTTCTTAGAATATCAATCGCAATTTGCTTTATAGCGGGTAGAGATGCAACTGCAATTTGAATATCAATTATAGGCTTTGCTAAAATACCTGGAATAGCGGTACTACCCACGTGTTGAATGTCTAAAATACTGCTTGGCGGCAATGCGGCCCGTAGTATTTTGATCTCAGTTTTGGCCATTTCTGGCCATTGTGGATCATAAGGAACGAGCTCGATGCCGTCATTAAGAGAGCGACTCATATTTTGAAATCTCTAACTTGTATTCTAATGGCCGCTATTTTAACTGATTATACCTAAAATGCACAAACATTGATGGCTTTAGTAAAGTGCTCTATAATGCCGCTTTATGTTTGTCCCAGAATAAAGAGAGATATTTTATGAATAAGCTTTTTGCCGTATTATTAGGCGGACGAGCTCCGGGCTGCAATACTGAATTACATGACACGGTCTTTGTAGTTGGAGAATCCTTAGAATCCTGTTATCCACAATTAGTCGCAAAGTGGTTTGGCAGCCGCCATCGTTTACATATTGATTCTACAGTTGAGTTAAATCAAGTAGATGGCTACGATATTAGCTTAAGTCTAGGAAAACCCACCGAAAATAGCTTGAACTTATTTTTTGTAAATTTTGGTGGCTATAAACCAGGAGTCTTTGGCGAGATACATCAAGTACAATTTTATGTCGCCAAAACTAAAGCAGAAGCGTTGTTGCGTGCACGTGAAGAATTATGTTTGGGTTTACATGAACAGCATTGTGATGATAACTTGCCTGTAGATGATTTGCTTCTAATCGAGGTCGTTGATAATCTTTATATTCATCTTACTGCGGCTACCGAAAAAAAAGAATTGGTTATTGATTCTTATCTTCGTTGGTTGGATCCAGATAAGATTTCGGCATGATCAACGTATTTTGGAGTTACAAAACGACAAATGTCATTTTGTAACTCCAAGGTTCTGACTCTAATGAGAACAGTCGCCTCTTTCCACTTTACAACTACGAGGACGATTACTGTGATCGTCACAGCGATTCAAAGCATTTTGACGCGCATCACTGTAATCGCGGCCATCGGAACGCCAGCGTTTACCATCATAGTCTGTAGCAGTACAATGCCAATTATTATTGTTGTTCAAAACATTGACACTAGGAGTGGGCACGGTAATGGTTGCTTCCGCAAACGCACTGCTTACACTCATAAGGCCCGCTATTAAAGCGCCAGCCAGCAATAAACTTTTATTTTGTATCCTCTTCATCTTTTCTCCCCTTAAATTTCGTTAAAAATGGAACTGGCAGTATACACTATTGACCTAGAGTTTGAAAAACAATATTTTGTTTAAAGTTAATGCTATATTTGTTTTTTTGTTTATTTTTTGTCTTTTTTATTGATGTTAGAGTCGTTTTTCAGGTACTATTCCTCTCTATTAATGAAGTACAGGTAGGGGTAGTCCCTATACTCTCCTTCACGGTTAAGGTCGCCACATGAATACTACACCCACAGCACTACAAAACCTATTAGAGCAAAAAAAATGGACAATTCGTCTATTGCTGCTGGCTGCTATTGCGGCAGGAACGATGGCATCAGATATGTATGTGCCTTCACTACCAGCTATTGCCCTAAAGCTACAGGTTCCAGCCTCAGCCGTTAAATGGACCCTATCCATATATCTTTTGGGTTTTGCCAGCTTACAACTGGTTTACGGGCCATTATCCGATCGCTTCGGCCGTAAGCCTGTTTTCCTGCTAGGCTTTGCCATCGGTTTTTTAGGCAGTTTTTTGTGTGCCATTGCCACGAACATTTTCTTATTACTATTAGGCCGTTTGATCCAAGGCATGGGCGTAGGTGCCGGCGCTACTTTGGGCCGCAGCATAGTGCAAGATCTCTATCAAGATGATTCAGAAAGACTCTCTAAAGCCATTTCTTCTTTAATGATGGCTTTTAGCATTGCACCTATCATTGCACCGGTATTCGGCGGCTATTTACAACAATATTGGGGTTGGCACAGCGTCTTTATCGTTTTTTGTGTTTATCTCAGTATAATAGGCTCTTTGTTTTTTTTCCTGTTTCCAGAAACACATTTAACACGCAATCCACACGCTTTGCATTTACGCAAATTATGGACCTTGTATAAAAAGATGTTATGCACACCTTCTTTTTTAGTCTTTACGCTGTTAAGCGGCGTTTCCTTTGGCGGTATTTTGGCCTATTACGCCATCAGCCCTTTCTTATATCAAACTCAATTGGGATTAAGTGCGGTGCAATATGGTTGGTTGGCTTTAGTAACAGCCGTGGTGTTAGTCATTAGTCGCGGTTTAAATATAATCTTAGCAAAGCGTTGGGCTATACCGGCCCGCTTGAAAATAGGTTTGTTTAGTATGTGGCTAGGCCCCGTCATCATGAGTGTATTCGCTTTATTCCATCAATTTAATATTGGCGTTATCTTATTTCCCTATATGATCTTTATGTTAGGTTCAGGATTAGTTATGCCCAATGCCATGATTTCAGCCATCAGTGAATTTAATCACGCTAAAGGTAGTGCCGCTGGACTTTATACTTTATGTCAATTGACAATTGTCTTTATCATCACAGTCACCGCTTCTCATTTGCAGCAAAAAACACAGATAGGCTTAGCTTTATTGTTACTCATCACCACAGTGTTGGCGCAAAGCGTATATGTATTGTATCGTCGTTATTCTAGAGGTTAAAATTCATGACAAAAAGAGCTCTAATCAGTGTTTCAGATAAAACGGGTTTAGTTGAATTAGCCAAAGTGCTAGTCGACAATGGTGTAGAAATACTTTCTACCGGCGGCACAGCGGCTTATTTACGTGCACAGCATTTACCGATAAGCGATGTAAGCGAATACACGCAATTTC
>JAJYCX010000027.1 GCA_021778015.1 Pseudomonadota bacterium | reverse complement strand
ACAGTGAGGTCCACGGTTTTAGTTTGCGCGTATAGGCTAGGCACAATCCAGAAAAGCATTAAAAAGAAGCAAATTTTATAGGCTGTGCGCATAGCCAATTCCTGTCACCGATTTTATGAACACAACTATATCATATCTTTAAAATAGAATCTTATTTTTTGTAAGGTCACTTGCCATATTCTATTACTTAAGTTAATATTGAACGAGCAGTTAATGCATCTATTATCTAATTACCGTGCTAATGCAATATAGGATATCAATACAGTGGGAAATTTAGTCTCATTCTTTTCTGCTAGAAAAGGTGGAAAATTACCACAAAAAAGTAATGCTTCTTCTAATGTACTACAACCCGTTTTTTTCAAGTATTGCCTAGAGCAAGAACAGCTTCCTCCAGAAATTGATGGCTATAAAAATGCTATAGACTTAATAATTGATTTGGCTGCAATAAATAGGCTGTCTGGAGACAAAGATCGAGCCATAGCTGCTGCAAAAGCATTATCTTGTTTTCTTTTTGAAAGCCTGGGGAACTATTTCAGCGAAGAAGACGAGTTATTTTATATTTCTGAAATATACTACGATGTATTCCAGGAGCTCCTACAGAAAAATAATTGCCTATTTTCCAATCTTTTCTTAAGCCGCGAGAAAACTAAAATAGCGATAGCAGCCTTATTCACTATCATTCCTGAGCAAACCTGTCTCAGCATACCTTGCCATCCCCCCCCCACACACACCAGCAGATATGTTTCAGAGTAATTCATCTGAGTTCTCTCTCCCTGTGAGCCAGGGAACAAACATGTCTTCGGATGTATCTTTTGTAACAAGACAACTATCCGATGCCATCACGAATTCTAGACAAGTTACCGCAAACCATGCACGCGGCACTAGTGGGAAGAATAGGCGCCATCGCCCAAGTCATAAATATTTGGGCTATTCCTTATCCAGATAACCGATGTTAAAATTAATTTAACCTTTTGATAAATATTGGCTAAATCCGACTCTATTGCTTTTATTCGCAATATGCCGACTCAACAAGTAGTATTAGACGAGGTACAAAAACCACCTAAATTATTCTTTACCATCCTCAGCAATCCAGTGATTTAAAATTTCAATTAGTTTTTGTGCTTGATCGGTACTAGAAATATTGAATTTTGATTTTAAATTATATTGATCATTGCGCTTTTGATAACGACGTATGGAATATTTAGGTGGGCTATACCTTTGTTTTGCTTTTTCCCAATCTTGGTATTTGTAGACGATGGTAGACCAAGCGCCTTTGGTTAAAACAATTTTATCCAATTGCTTGATCGTAGTAACGCCTTCATCTACATACTCGATGGTTAAATCATCTATCGTTTGTGCCATTATTGTCCCCTATTATTTTACGTTGTACTCTGTGTATTCCCATTTTGCATAACAATTCTCGCGGATCGGTTTTGGCATAGTCCGCCACTGTTTCAACCGTCAATTCAGGTCCCCACAATACGGCGCGTTGACCTACGGCTACATCGCTATAATCGCTAATGTCGATCATCACACTATCCATGGACACTCGACCGACCATCTTAGCTATCTTACCATTTAACCACACTGGTGTACCATTGGGTAATAAGCGTGGATAACCATCACCATAACCTATACCAACGACGGCAATGTCCATACTTTCTTTGGCAATGAAGGTACCGCCATAACCTACGGCATCACCCGCTTGAATAGTGCGTATGGCCTTAATAGGCGCCGTCAGCCGCATAACGGGCTTCAATGATGGTTTTTCTTCCGCAGGAAGAAAGGGCGAACCGCCATACATCATCAATCCAGGCCGCACCCATTGTTGCCGCGCCTCAGGAAAAGCCAAAATACCCGCGGAATTGCTCAAGCTACAAGACTCGGAATAAGGCTTAATAATATGTTGAAAAGCATCTATTTGCTTTTGAGTGATGGCCATGTCTTTACTTTCAGAACTGGCAAAATGCGTCATCAAAATAACATCTGCTATTTGTGGATGTGCTTTCACTTGATGATATGCCATATCGACTTCTGCTGCCGCTAAGCCTAAACGATGCATGCCCGTTTCTATTTTTAACCACACCGTTAAAGGGTGTTTTAAGGTGGTTTTAGCCAACAAAGCCACTTGTCGTGGATGATGAATGACGGTTTGTAGATGATGTTCATCTATAGCACGCAAATCATCAGCATCATCAAAACCCGATAAAACCAATGCAGTTCCTTTATAACCAAACTCGCGCAATTCAACCGCTTCACTCACGCGTGCTACCGCCATGCCCTCTACATCACGCGCTAAATAAGGCCAAAGATATTGTAATCCATGACCATAGGCATCGGCTTTCACCACTGCCATGATGCGACTTTGCGGTGCTGTTTGCCGAACTGTTAAAAGATTGTGGTGCAAGGCAGCCACATCCAACGTCATCATTGCATCCGACTTCATTCTAGGGATTCCGCCGCATAGCGTTGTGCTAAGTTATCAAAGCGTACATAAGGACCGCAAAAATTCAAGCGAATTTTGCCTATAGGTCCATTACGATGTTTGGCAAGAATAATTTCAGCAATGTTTTTAGCATCGCTCGTATTGGGATGATATACTTCATCGCGATAAATAAAGATAATGAGATCTGCGTCTTGTTCAATAGCGCCCGATTCACGTAAATCCGACATCATCGGTCGTTTATCCGCGCGTTGTTCTAAGCTACGATTTAATTGAGATAGCGCGATGATAGGCACATGCAATTCTTTAGCCAACGCTTTTAAAGCTCGTGAAATTTCAGATATTTCGGCAGTACGATTTTCGGGGTCATCACTGACGCGCATTAATTGTAGATAATCAACCACGATCAATTGCAAACCTTTCTGTTCGCGCGCAACCCGTCGTGCTCGTGAACGCAATTCTCCAGGTGTCAAAGCAGGGGTATCGTCTATAAAAATAGGAGCTTCAGCAATTAAATTAATGGTAGAACCTATACGCGGCCAATCTTCTTTAGTCAATTGGCCACTGCGTACCGCTTGTTGATCAATGCGCCCTAGGGACGAGATCATACGCATAACGATGGCATCTGAAGGCATTTCCATACTGAAAATCAAGACGGGTTTTTTGGTATCTAAAGCTACATGCTCGGCAATGTTAATGCCTAACATCGTTTTACCCATACTAGGACGACCAGCAAGGATCACTAAATCGGCAGGCTGTAAACCCGCAGTTAACTGATCTAAATCCAGAAATCCAGTAGGCGTACCTGTGACGGCCGATGGATTACGATACCGTTCATCTATATTTTTTAAAGCTTGTATCGCCAATGGCCGTATCGGTTGCGGTCCCTGACCACGACTAGTTTGTTCAGCAATTTGAAATACTTTTTGTTCTGCTTGGTCTAATAACTCTGTAGCCACACGTCCTTCGGGTTGATATGCCATATTAGCAATTTCCGAAGCAGCACCTATCATTTGTCTTAAGATAGAACGTTCGCGCACAATTTCCGCATAAGCGGCAATATTGGCGATACTAGGCGTATTTTTTGACAACTCAAACAGGTAAATGTCGCCACCTATGCCATCCAAATCATTATTGCTTTTTAAAGTTTCTGCCAGCGTTAATACGTCTAAGGCTTTGCCTTGTGCTAATAAATTCGCCGCTGCTTGAAAAATAGTCTTGTGTTCAGTGCGATAAAAGTCGCGTTCAGTCAATAGTTCTGATACACCTTCCCAAGCGCTATTATCGAGCAATAAACCGCCCAATACCGATTGTTCTGCTTCTATAGAATGCGGTGGCACTTTTAAATCATCTAATTTATTAGATCTTTTAGTGTCATAGCTTTTTTGCGTACGTTCTTTTACTGTCATGATTTTAATGTAACTTCAGATGGGGAAGAACGAATTATCCCATAAATGATGGGTGGGATCAATGTGGGAGGATTATGGAGTATTGAATGCATGTTTATAAAATCTTTAGACTAATGGCTTCTAACTTCCCATGCGCTTTGTTTTTAGTCATTCATATCCATGAATGACCTTCTCAGCTCGGTTATATCCAGGGGTCAACATTATAATTCACCGCTGGCCGGGCCCGGTCACGCGACCTCTCCGTCGTGCTCGTACCTGCGCGCGCCGGAGGCCTCTGTCACGTGCCACCCGTCCATTACTATCGCGCGTTGTATTTAGCAATTCATATCCATACAAAGCTGGCTCCAATCAAAAGATATGAAGCCGGCTTTGTTAGATTTATTGCTGTTAAGCAGCTACTGCGGCAGGCATTACTGCTGGAGCAGCATATGCAGCCGATGGGGCAGCATGTGCAGCAGGCATTACTGCTGGAGCAGCGTATGCAGCCGATGGAGCAGCATGTGCAGCAGGCATTACTGCTGGAGCAGCGTATGCGGCAGGCATTACTGCTGGAGCAGCGTATGCAGCCGATGGAGCAGCATGTGCAGCAGGCATTACTGCTGGAGCAGCGTATGCGGCAGGCATTACTGCTGGAGCAGGGTGTGCGGCTGGTTTAGCGGTTACTGCTGGGGCTGCGATCGGATGACTTACAGCGACTACGGCTGGGGCAGCGGGTGCAACTGCTGGCGCTGCTTTAGGTGTTGCAAAACCAACTTGTGCTAAACCTAATAGACCCAAACTTAATGTAGACACGGCTAAAATTTTCTTCATACTATTCTTCATTTAGAACCTCGCAATATAAATTACTTAATGTTCCTTCCAATGTGGTTTAAAACAAATTGGATTCGTCGCTATTGTACGATGATTAACAAAAGAACTTCAATGCTTTTTTCCTATAATTTGCAGGTTAAATTGCAGTCTTAATAAATCGTTAAGGTTACATACTCTATTATACCGCTACAGGTGCTTTAATTCCTGGATGACAAATATAATCGGTTATAATAATATCGTCATAGACATAATCGTCTATAGACTCGGGGCGTCTTGCTAAGATCAATTTAGGCAACGGATAAGGTGTACGCGACAATTGCAATTCCACTTGTTCCATGTGATTTTGATAAATGTGACAATCACCTCCAGTCCAAATAAATTCTCCTACATCTAAATCGCATTGCGCCGCCATTAAATGCGTTAATAAGGCATAAGAAGCAATATTAAACGGCACCCCTAAAAAAGCATCAGCAGAACGTTGATATAAACAACAAGACAAACGGTTATCCTGAACGTAAAATTGAAATAAAATATGGCACGGTTGTAAACGCATATAAGGCAGATCCCCTACATTCCATGCGCTGACAATTAAACGTCGTGAATGCGGATCCTGTCGTATATTATTCATTACATTGGCGATTTGGTCGATAACACGACCATCGCTAGATTGCCACGAGCGCCATTGCTTACCATAAACTGGACCCAAATCGCCATTGTCATCGGCCCATTCATCCCAAATAGTAACTTTGTTGTCATGCAAATATTGGATATTAGTTTGTCCTTGTAAAAACCAAAACAATTCATGGATGATGCTGCGTAAATGCACCTTCTTCGTTGTCACCAAAGGAAAGCCTTCGTTTAAATCAAAACGCATTTGATAGGAAAAAACACTTTGTGTGCCGACTCCAGTGCGATCTGTACGCACGGCCCCGTATTTTAAGATATGACGTAAAAAATCTAAATATTGTTTCATATTATTTTAACCCCTTTTCTTATGCGCATAAACCCATAAAATAACACCCAGAATAATCATAGGGAATGTTAATATTTGTCCCATAGTCAGCCAATGAAAAGCGATAAAGCCTAGTTGCACATCTGGCATGCGGAAGAATTCACAAAAAATACGCGCCACACCATAACCTAATAAAAACAATGCAGACACGGCCATGCGCGGTGGCTTACGACTAGAATACCACCACAATAAACAAAATAAGGCGACCCCTTCTAATAGAAATTCATATAATTGCGATGGGTGGCGTACAAAAGGACCGCCTGTAGGAAAAATCATGCCCCATGGTACATTAGTCACTCTACCCCATAATTCTCCATTGATAAAATTACCTAAGCGTCCAAAAGCCAAGCCTATAGGCACCACCGGTGCAATAAAATCCATCACAGCCATAAAGGGCTTATGGTATTTACGACAAAATAAGCTACAAGCTACTAATACACCTAAGAGACCGCCGTGAAATGACATCCCCCCTTCCCACACTTTTAATATATTCAAGGGTGCTTGCCAAATGAGTGCTGTGTCGTAAAATAAAATGTAGCCTAAACGTCCACCAATGACTACACCTAAAGCCGCATAAAAAATAAGATCTGATACTTCTTCTTTAGAAAAGCCATAATCCTTATCACGACAGCGCCTATGCAATAACCACCAGCCCAAGGAAATGCCTAGCAAATACATTAAGCCATACCAACGCACTGCTAGAGGCCCTAGATGCAATGCGATGGGATCAATCTGTGGATATTGAATCATTTATAGTATCCTTGCAAAAAAAGGTCTTAGTGTCATACTCGCTTCATAGATCATATCGCTACCAATCAGAAATAAAAGGGCAGCAAAAATACGTCGTATAAGTATTACCTCTAAACGCATCGCCAAACGCACACCTACAGGCACTAAAAGAATGCACGGTAACACCAAACCTAATAAGGCAGGCCAGTATACATAGCCAATACTATGGTTCGGCATAGCCAGATTGCTGGGCGTAGATAACATCAATAAGGTTACGCCTGTTAAGGCCACCGGAAAAGTACAAACCGATGCCGTAGCAATGGCTTGGCGTAAAGGTATATTACAACGGTTAAAGTAAGGTACCAATAAACTACCACCCGACACGCCCAGTAAAATACACAAAATACCTATAATAGTGCTGACTAGGTTCAATTGCATCCCTTCCGGCATGCTTCTACTTTGAACTTGTTCTTTGGGAAAAGCCATGGACCAAGAAACGAATAACACAAAAAAACCAAAAAATAATTGTAATACTTTGCTGGGAATATGTTTAGCAATAAAAGTACCTAACAATGCGCCAATTATAAGCCCTATTAACATTTTGAATACCAAGGACCATTGCACATTACCATAACGATGGTGATTTAAACCCGATACTAACGATGAACACACTACCAAGCCTAAAGAAGTTGCCACTGCAACATGCATGAGTACATGTGGAGAAACCCCCACTTCAGGCAATTGCCACACTAAAAAAGGAACAACTATAATGGCGCCACCCAAACCTAATAATCCGGCTATCACACCCACCAAAGCACCGGCTACTGCATACAGCGCAATAAAATGTACGATCATGAGGCCCCCAGCCCACGTAACAATACGCCTACACCATAAGCCAGCACAGCTGCTACAGAACCTATAGCCAAGGTTGCCAAAGCAGATTTATACATGGGTTCAATGGAAACTAAGCTTTTCAGCGCACCCACCACTAGAAAAACGATGCCTACAGATATCGTTGACCAAAGAAATGGATTAGACACAGCAAATAAAAATGGCACTAAGGGGCACAAACCGCACAGCATAAAGGATAAAAAGGTTGCCCAAGCGGATTTCCAAGGAGAACGTAATACAGGGCTTAGTCCATATTCCTCTTGCATCATTGTTTCCACCCAGCGATCTTCATCGGCAGTGATCAATTCTACTGTTTTGTCTAAAGCGATACCAGAAAACCCTTTTTGCTTATAGATTTGTCGAACTTCTTCTGCTTCTCCTTCTGGAATACGTCTGACTTGTTTTCGTTCATAGCGTTCATAGAAATCATATTCATCTTTTTCTGAACGTGTCCCCAGATAATTTGCTGCCGCCATGGAAAAACCATCGGCAATTACATTGGCAAAGCCTAAGATAAGAATAACACTGGTTGCTAAATGCGCGCCTTTCACACCAGAGATTATGGCAAAGGTCGTCACAGCACCATCTATACCCCCATAAATCCAATCGCGTAAATAATTACGCTTTGGTTTTATCGATAAACGCTTTTCAATATCTTCTGCTTGATGGCTGTGCTCTATATTTTTTTTTATCATCGTTTTCCTGCCCGAATTAATCCACCTAGCCCCGCTTCATCCAACATTTTTTCAACTTCCATGCGGATCAGGGCGGCATCATTAAACACTAATACGCGTTGCACTAACGCCTTAGCGTGTTCATAGGATATAGTACGTATAATCCACTTAATACGCAACAAAATACCTGCATTCATACTCAATTGGTCAAAACCCAGGCCTAATAATAATACCGCAGTCACTGCATCGCTGGCAATCTCACCACATAAACTAATTGGTTTATGGCAAGCATGCGCTTTTTCTACTGCATGAGACAAAGTCCGCAATACAGCAGGATGTAAACTATCAAAGCGGTCGCACACACGTGCATTATTTCTATCTATGGCCAAAATATATTGCACGAGATCGTTAGATCCTACGGAAAAGAAATCGACTCGTTCGGCCATTGCTTCTATTTGATAAATGGCTGCTGGCACTTCCAACATCACCCCTACTTTAGGCGCTACAATCTTAAATCCTTGTGCAGTAACATCTTCATGAGCACGTCGCAATAACTGTAAGGCCTCATCGACTTCTTCTACACTGGTAACCATGGGCAACATAATTTGTAAATTATCCAAACCCTCACTGGCGCTTAACAGCGCACGCAATTGCATCAAAAAAATATCCGGGTGATCCAGCGTAAAACGAACACCGCGCCACCCTAGAAAAGGATTCTCTTCGTGTATGGGTAAATAAGGTAACGGTTTATCGCCACCTATATCCAAGGTACGCATTGTCACTGGCCGTGGAGAAAAAGCCCGTAATATTTTTCCATATAAATTTCGTTGCTCAGTTTCAGTAGGAAATTGCGCTTTATTCATAAAAGACATTTCAGTACGAAACAAGCCCACCCCTGAGGCCGCTACCGTTAAAGCTAAGGCCGTATCTGTTTCTAAACCCGCATTTAATAATAAGGGCACCTCGTGCCCATCCGATGTTTGACAAGGTAAGGACCGTAGTGCTTGCAACTCTTTATCCAATTCTTTTTCTTCTGCAATCCACAGTGTATACTTTTGCAATAATTTAGGGGAAGGGTCTACATATAAGCAACCATGATAACCATCTATCACCACCAGTTTGCCATCTAACTCAGTTACCGCTAAACCAGCTGCACTCATGATGGTCGGTATGTTGAGTGCTCGTGCTAGAATAGCCACATGTGAATTCCCCGAGCCACTGTAAGATACCACGCCACACAACAACCCTACGGGTACATTGGCTATGTCTGCCGCCGTTAATTTTTCACCGATTAAAATGGTTTTTTGCGGATAATCTAATGGCTCTTTCTTCTTTTCTTGTAAATGATATAAAATTCGTTGTCCCAAAGCCAAGATATCTTCAGCACGTTCTTTTAAATAATGATCCGTCATGGAGGCAAATTGCATCATATGTGTTTTGATCACGCGTCTTAATGCACCTTCAGCCCACTGCCCTTTTTCAATCTCAGTACAAATCCCTACTTTTAAATCCGTGCTATTTAAAATTTGTAAGTAAGCAGAGAAAAGAACTTGCTCTTCTTTAGGCAAAGTGGATGCTAAGCGTTGTTGCAATTGCGTGATATCTGAGCGTGCCGCATCCAAAGCAATCGTAAATCGTTTTATCTCAGCATCCACATCCGTAATGTGACGTTCGGGAATGGCATCTAAATCCGCAATAGGATAGATGATCTTAGCTTCACCTATGGCCACACCCGCCACTGCAGGAATTCCCTGCAAACATGTGCTTTCTAAAGGCGTTACTTCTGCATGAAAAATAAAACCCATATCTTTAGCATGCATGACTGTTCCAGCTATCTGCGCCGCTAAAGTCACTAAAAAAGCTTCTTCATCTTCACTGAAAATACGGTGATTGGCTTCTTCTACGGCAATCACCCCCAACACTTGGCGATGATAGACTATAGGCACACCTAAAAAAGCAAGCTTATTGTTTTCTTCAGGCACCGTTAAATTTAAATGTGCTACCGGTGCCACACGTTCGGTGACTAAACCCAATAAGCCATCGTCCAATGCGACAGATTGCGACGGTATAGGCAATATATCGTTGTTATCAAAAGCCATCAATACATATTTTTTGCGCTTATGATCGATCAAATAAATTCTACACAAATGCACTTGCATGGCTTCGCGCACACAGCGAGCGACGATGCCCAACGCGCTGGGTAAATCACCCGCTAAATCGATTTCTTGAGCAATGTGCCGCAATACAGTTAACATGATGGTTCATCCAACACAAATGGCGCAAAATTTTTAAGAGCTTTAATGTAGACATTCTTTTTAAAGGCTATGACATGCTTAATAGGATACCAATAGGGTACCCAGCACCAATCATCAAATTCAGCCTTATGGCCGGGTTGCTCTAGACAGATATGCGTGTCATCAGCCAATAGTTTCAGCAAAAACCATTTCTGCTTTTGGCCTATGCACAAAGGCCTAGAATGATAACGGATTAAGTCCTGTGGCAGGCGGTAGTAAAGCCAGCGCTCGGTAACACTGATGATTTCCACATCCGCTGTCTTAAGCCCCACTTCCTCTTCTAATTCACGAAACAAGGTTTGTTCTAGTGTTTCCCCGGGGTGCATACCTCCTTGCGGGAATTGCCACGCCTCTTGCCCGCGCCTTTTCGCCCACAATACTTTTTTATCCGCATTAACGATAATAATGCCCACATTCGAGCGAAAACCACGCCGGTCGATGATAGCCATGTAGTTATTTCATGTTATTAAGTTGAATAGAACCATCGTACTGCAAAGCTAGGGTCCAGCACAAGGCGTGGTTAAAAAATGATCTGTTTCTCGCGGATATAGGGCTTTAAAATGAGGACACGCCCCTATTTCTGTCGCAGCCCTATTCATTTCCTCTCTTAATTATTATTAAACAGCGTCAGGACATAATTTACACGGGAGTAGAGACTTGAAAGGTTTAAGCCAACAACGGTTGTAGAAACCTATCTATCACGCGCATAAATTCTTGTGGCACTTCTTGATGTGGTAAATGGCCTATATGTGAAAAAGAATGATATTGTGCCTTAGGTATAGCCTGTGCTAAAGCTTTAATCGATTCCTCATCAAAAATTAAGTCTTGGTCGCTGCCGATCACTAAGGTTGGCGTATTGATTTCATCAACCCAAGCGCTGCTGTCAAAGTTTTTTAAAGCTGCGAGTTGTGCTTGCAGCCCCGCTTCTGTTGTAGGATAGGGATAATTGAGCATTAGATCCATCAATTGATCCACTTTCCCAGGAATAGATAAAAAATCCGATGAATAGATTAAACTAAGACTTAGTTTAATACAGCTCTCCGCAGGAGCTTTGGCTTTTATTAATTCTAATAACCCTTCAAAGAAGAGATTACAACTGGCACGACTTTTTTGCGTTGAATTCACGATAATCCCTGCGCGTACAAATTGTGGATATTGTCGCATCAGTTGTTGTGCAATAAAACCGCCCATAGAACTACCCATCACTAACGCTTGTTCTATACCTAAGTATTGGCATAAGCCATAAACATCGTTGCTCATTTGTTGTATGTTATAAGGTCCTGACGGTACATCACTTTGACCTGCGCCACGATTGTCTAATAAAATAACCTTATATTTTTGTGCTAAAGAATCAATAAGCGTAATCCACGTCATGTGATCAGCACTGAAACCCGCTATACAAACTATGGGAAATCCCTCGCCATGGACTTCGTAATACAGATTAATATCGTTTATTTTTGCAATAGGCATTTTGTTTTCCAATTTTAAAGATTAGCACGCATTATATACCCAACACACTTCAAGATGCGAGTTCAATTCTACAAGCAACTACAGACTAGAGTTATGTCATCCTCGACCAGGCCGCGAGGCCGCAGTCGGGGATCCAGAAAAAACTTGATTTGCTCCTGGATCCCCGACTTCGTCGCGGATGACAAAGCTTCGATCAGGCGGCGAGGATAACAAGGATCCTCGCCTGCGTAAAAATGACAGCGTTCCTACAAACCTGTATCCCAGCCCTTATCCCCTTTGGTAAGAACCATTTCATCTGTATTATCGGTTGCATTCAAAGTTTCTTCTATTTCGGGGAAGGCTGCTTTTACCGCATCATCTTTTGCCCAAGATGCCACGTCTACATATTTATAGCTATATTTTACTGCAGCTACTTTGCGACCACCGGAATCTTGCTCTATATAATTTAAAATTTTATCCACTTGTGGATGTGCATAACAAAAATTACGTGGATTCCCTAAAAAGTTTTTCCCTTTTACAGTCTTTTTACCTGCATCGGTTAAATTATATAAATCCATCACGTAGAATTTGCCATCAACGGGTTGAGAATTCCAATTGGTTGCTTGCTGAGTTTCTTGTGTTTTTTTCAAAAGGCCCACTTTGACCAAAGAATTCAAAGCCGCGGCCTCTTTTATTTCTTTAGCCGAAAGCGGTTCCAATTGCCCATTCGTCTTGGTTTGAGCAATAACGGCCATATTCTGGCGCAATGAGTCCATATCCGCAACTCGCAGGGAAGAAAATACCGATACGTCAGAACCCACTGATCCCAAACATTGATATTTACCTTCCAACTCTTGGTTGATAGCGGATTTAAATCCACCTTCTTTACCACAGGCGGTCAGCGCCAAGGCTGTGCTTAAAACTAATCCAATTTGTAACGCTCTTCTCATTAAAATAACCCCTTTATTTAAACTGTCGTTCGGAATAAAATATATTACTACCGCGATTTTTTACATCCATAATTTACCATTGCTATTATCCCTGTTTTCTTAAATTTGTCAATGTAACCCCTTACGGTTTTTTTAACCTAAAAATAGTTTATTTAAATAAGGTCTCTAGGATAGAAGTACATGCCCTGTCGCATTTTATCTCCAATCCCGCTACAATGGACTATCGCTATAGTTTATAAGGTTTTGAATTATGGATTTTCACTTAAATGCCGAGCAAATCGCCATGCAAGACATGGTCTTTGATTTCATGCAGGAACAAATGATGCCAAAGGCCGCTGCTTGGGATGAAGAACACATTTTTCCCAAAGAAGTGTTACGCCATGCAGCACAATTGGGCTTAGCTGGTATCTGTGTTGCCAGCGATGTAGGCGGCAGTGAATTAACACGCTTAGATTATGTATTGATTTTCGAAATCTTATCTAAGGCCTGTCCATCCACAGCGGCTTATTTGTCTATACACAACATGGTAACAAGTTTAATTGATCGTTTTGGATCTCAAGAACAACGTCATCGTTTTGTCCCCAAGCTAACGTCATTGGAATATTTTTCAAGTTATTGTTTAACCGAACCTTCCACGGGATCCGATGCCGCCAATTTGCAAACCACCGCTACTCGCAATGGTGATCATTATATTTTAAATGGCAGCAAAGCTTTTATATCAGGCGCTGGAGAAAGTGACATCTATCTTTGCATGGTGCGTACTGGAGAAGAAGGCGCCAAAGGAATTAGCTGCATCGTCGTAGAAAAAGATACCCCTGGATTTTCAATCGGTAAAAAAGAAGTGAAACTAGGTTGGCACAGTCAACCCACGGCCATGTTGTTTTTTGAAAACTGTCGTGTACCCATAGAAAACCGTATAGGTGATGAAGGTCAAGGCTTTCATATGGCTTTATCCGCTTTAAACAGTGGCCGCTTAGGTATAGCGGCTTGTTCTCTAGGCGGTGCGACACACTGTTTTGATTTAGCACGTCGCTATACTTATGAACGCATACAATTCAAACAACGCTTAAGTGATCTGCAAAGTATTCAGTTTAGGCTGGCGGATATGTACACACAATTAGACGTGGCACGCTTAGCCGTTTATCGCGCCGCCTGTTCTTTAGATGCCAAAGACAGCAAAGCGCCTATCCATGTGGCTATGGCCAAACAACTGGCCACGGATACTGGTTTTAATGTGTGTAATGAGGCACTACAGTTACATGGCGGTTACGGTTATTTACGCGATTATCCTATAGAACGTTACCTGCGTGATCTGCGTGTGCATCAAATTTTAGAAGGCACCAACGAAATCATGCGCGTTATTATTGCTAAAAGTCTATTACGTGAGATGGAGTAAACAATGTCATATCAAAATTTATTAACCGAATTAGATCAAGATGGGATTTTAAGCATTACCTTAAACCGCGCCGACAAATTAAATGCGTTAAGCGCTGAACTATTAGAAGAATTGTTACACGTCATCGATCAAGCACAAAAAGATAGCCAAACCTATAGCGTGTTGATAACGGGTGCAGGCAAAGCCTTTTGTGCTGGCGCAGACATACGCCGCTTAGCGGAATTAGATGCCAACAGTGCGTATCACTTTGCACGTCACGGGCAACACATTTTTGACCGCTTAGAACACTTAGGTAAACCCTCATTAGCAGCCGTCAATGGTTTTTGTTTTGGTGGGGGTTGTGAATTGGCGATGTCAGCCACACTCCGTTTTGCGAGTTTTGAAGCACGCTTTGCACAGCCCGAGGTTAAGTTAGGCGTTATACCGGGTTTCGGCGGCACACAACGCTTACCGCGTTTAGTGGGTAAAGGTCGCGCTTTAGATATGTGTTTATCTGGCCGCACTATAACGGCTGAAGAAGCGCACGCTTGGGGTTTGGTCAATACCTTACACTCTGCAGATACTTTGTTATCGTCCGCTAAAGAATATTTACGACAATTGCGACACTTAGCACCCATAGCCTTACAACGCACCATCGAAGCCATTCATCAGGGCTATGATTTGCCTCTAGCCGATGCGTTGCAATTAGAAGCATTATTATTCGCACAAAGTGCTGCGACTAAAGATAAAAAAGAAGGAGTGGCTGCATTTTTAGAAAAACGCGCAGCAAAATTTGTGGGAGAATAGTCATACCCTCATGGAAAAACAAAAGATATTGATCAGTGCTTGTTTATTAGGCGAGAAGGTCCGCTATGATGGCAAAGATTCTTTTTGCGAGCATCCTGTGTTACAGCACTGGCAACAAGAAGATAGGCTGGTTGTTATATGCCCTGAAATGGCGGGTGGCTTACCGACGCCACGACCCGCTAGTCAAATTGTAGGAGATGGTGGCGGCGCCGCTGTGTTACAAGCTAAGGCAAGAGTTCTTTCTGCAGAAGGGATAGATTCAACCGCAAATTATCTACAAGGCGCGCATAAAGCATTACAATTGGCTCAAAAACATTCTGTGGTAATGGCAATCCTCAAAGCACGCAGCCCATCTTGTGGTAATAGCGTTATCTACGATGGTAGTTTTTCAAAAAGTCTGGTTCCCGGAATGGGCGTGACCGCAGCATTATTAACGCAACATGGCTTTAAAGTATTTAATGAAGAGCAAGTAGAAGAAGCGGTTTTATTTTTTAATGCACATCTGTTAAACGATAGCAAAATTTAAATCAAAATCACCCCTCATTATTCAATCGTCATGAGGGGTGATAACTTTCTATGCCACTTGGCTAGGTGAACTTTCTTTTACACTAATTACGCCTAAAATAATAGCGAGTAAATGCATAACCGTAGGCACTAATGGGATCCAACTTAAAAAAGGCACAAAATCAAAAACAGTCGCCAGAATAGGGAAAATTATCAGCCATTTTTTGTCTATGGCATTACCTCTAAATCGAGCTATGGCAATCAATCCGGCCATAAAGGCTAAATGGATGAGCATCAAGGGATTAATAAGATGAGCGCTGGCCGCAACCACACCCACTACGGCGGAATTAGAGCCGAAATACGGTAAAATATAGGTGGGGATCATACAAATAACATAAGCAATTACAAATGTAGCTGTGTTTTTCATAGCTTCTCGCATAACAAACTCCTTAAAGACAAAAATGACTTTCCCCCTATGAAAAGGGAGTCTTGTTTTTATTAAAAATGTAAAAACAATAACGTTATATTCTTACAGGAATTTTAATGGAAAGCAAGCGGTTTAGGTTAGCTTAAATTATGCGCAAATCTCTATAATCTTTATCCATTTCACTTCAATATGCGAGCGCAATACTTTCTACGCGCACAGTACTAGAACGTTGTCATCCTCGACCAGGCCGCGAGGCCGCAGTCGGGGATGACAGACAGAGCTTCATTCAAATCTATAGTATTCACCAAGATCTCGTATCTTCCTTGGCGATGAGTATTTACGTCTCTTTCATCGCCTCACTTTCTATATTGTTTGCAACTACAGCATTCGTTGTCACTGGATGCTGTGTCTTTAAACGAATCGCAATACAACCCCGCATAAAAGCACCATCTTCACTCAAACCCCGCTTTTTTAATTTTATGCCACAACCGGCAGCGCCAAAACGAGGATCCACATGCTGCAATGCGCTGCTTAATTTAATATTCTCTTGATTATTCTTATAACTATGATACGTGCAAAACTCAACGCTCTTACCAATTTGCAACCACAGCGCGTTATCTAAACTAGGCGTGATCTTTGCTAAGCCTAGACACAATTCATCTAACAAATGCTGCTGCTCACTCAACGCATAAGTGATGCTGTAAGAGTTGCGTGTTTTACAGGTAGCAACAAAATTGGTAGGATATTGTCGACTATAATACACTGCTTCTGCATTTGCACTGTTTAAATTAAAATAACTGGGATGTAAAATAGTAGGATAATATTGCGTTAAACCATACACCTCTAAAAAAATGTTTTGCAAAAAAGTGCGCGGCACATATGTTTCATCGCTGGCTGGCACAAACCCAGGTGCAAAACCTGCAGCAATTTTATAGAGATGATGTGCAGTATCTGCAAGATATGGATCTACTTTTAAACTCTGTTGTCTTTGAACTTCAGCAATTAGGTTCATTTGTGAATTTAAATCTATCATTCCAAAATGAAATTTCATCGCGTAACGATAGAAATAAACGTAAATTTTATACCAGGCGGGATCATATTTTATTTTTTCAACAAAATTATTCGAGAACAAAAGCGTACTCATAATCCAGTCGCAGCCTGCTGTAGGATGCTGCGCTAAATCAGAAAATAATTGTGCATGTTCATACAGGTTATCTGGTTTGCGCATCCGCTTGCCGAATTTATGACGAATATTACCAAAATGACGTGAACAACTGATGGGAGGCAGCATCATTGTGGATCTACACCCCGCCACACTCTTTAAAATAGAGCTGCTTTCCACTTCATTGATGACACGCTGTGCTGAAACAAAATCTCCAGCATGTAAAAGACGATGTGGTACCGTTAAATTATAGTGCTTATGATCAACGAATAACTCCACCGCTTTGTCTAAAATCATCGTCAATGGTGAGGAATGAGCACCATACCCTAAATCATTAGAAAAATTGCGATCTAATCTAACATTGGATTTATTTAATGGCACAAAACCACCTTGCATGGTGGGCAGAAAAGCAGTTTCATTATCCCCCAAAGTAGCGCCAAAAGGATAATATGCGATATAAAAAGCGAATTCTTCGCCTGGACTGACTTCATCGACTAAAGCGCAAAACTCAGGATTAACCGCACGTACTCGTTCGCGTACGGTGACCCAAGATAAACGCACTAATCCTTTGTTTTCGTCTTCGGTACTATAAATATCAGCAAAAAGTTGCACAATAAACCTCCATATACGACCGTTTAGATCTTTTTAACGTTTTATACTATGTCAACAATAATGTCAACGTTTAATATGAAAATTATACATTTAAACAGTTTGCATTGAATCCAGGATAATTTACGTGAACATTCTATCTGTGAATTTTAGTTGGTAAATGTAAATGAATATGCTATTGAAATAATAGATTTTTTTATGGCCTAAAGGGCTTATTGCTGCAAATTTGTGTCATTCTCGACGAAGTCGGGAATCCAGTTTCAAATCAAGTTTTTTCTGGATCCCCGACTGCAGCCTCGCGGCCGCGTCGAGGATGACAACGTTCGAGTATTGTCGCGGACCTAAGATACCTAGGGCCTACTTAGCCTCTAATACACTCTACGACCATGCACATAGGTCGCCAATACTAGACCACTGAGTGTATCCCCTAAAAATGGCGTGTTTTTGCCGTGCGAAACTAAAGTATCCGCGCTAACTTCCCATTTTGCTGTAGGCGATAATACTGTTAAATCTGCATTTTTGCCTATATCCAATGTACCGCGATTCAAACCTAATATACGTGCGGGTGCAGCCGTGACTAGACGTAAACATTGGCACCATGATAAATTCAATTCGCGGTGTAACATAATCAACATTGGCCACATCAGTTCCAATGTAGACATCCCTGGGGGTGTTTCTAAAAATGGAACTAATAATGCATCCGCTTCATGTGGCGTATGTGCTGAACAAATCGCATCGATGGTGCCGTCGATCACCCCCTGACGCAAAGCCGCGCGATCCACATCGCTGCGCAAAGGTGGTTGCATTATATAGCCTTCAAAATGGAGATGCATCGTTTCCGTAAACCATAGATGGTGTATAGATACATCAGCGCTCACTGCTAAGCCGCGCGCTTTGGCCTCAGCAATTAGCTCCACTGCACGTGCACTGGATAAACGGCTAAAATGAACTCGTGCCCCTGTTTCCGGTAATAAAGCAATCACTCTGGCAATCTCACTCACCTCGGCACAAACAGGCATTGCCGGTAATCCTAAAATTAGATTTTCTTTGCCCGCATGTACATAGTTTTTGTCCTGCCACCACGGATCGAGTGGACAATGAATAACTAATAAATTGTTAGTGGCTGCATATTGCAAAGCTCTATACAATAATTGTGTATTGAAAATAGGATGATACGCTTGACCCACGGCAATACAACCCGCTTCTTTTAATGCCGCCATTTCTGCCAATTGTTTACCGGCTAAATTCTGTGTGAATGCGCCTATAGGCAACACTTGCGCCTTAGCAATGCGCTGAGCCTGACTATGCAAGGATTCGACGACACTAGGCGTATCTAACAACGGTTCGCTATCAGGTGATATGCATAAGTGCGTAAAGCCACCTTTCACTGCTGCCAACAATTCAGAATGAATAGGATGGTGTAATGTAGTAGAGAGATCTATAAATCCTGGTGCTATTAAACAGTCATGGCAATCCATTTCCTCGTCTGCAACAAAGCCTTCAGGGGCATTATCTAGTGCTACTATTTTACCATCAACAACAAACAAATCGGCTATAGTTTCATTGTGTTTTTCTGGATTAATTAAACAACCATTACGAAATACTATTTTGTTCGTCATTTTATTTTCTCGCCGTTAATTCAACCATCACCGCCATACGCACCGCAATGCCAAAATGTACTTGTTGTAAAATCATAGAATGTGGACCATCGGCGACTATCGAATCGATTTCAATACCTCTGTCCATAGGGCCCGGATGCATCACTATCACATCTTTTTTGGCTAACTTTAATCGTTCAGCGGTTAAACCATAACAACGATGATACTCGCGCAGGCTTGGTAATAAGCCTTGATCCATGCGCTCTTTTTGCAAGCGCAACATGATAATCACATCCGCACCTTGAATACCCTCTTCCATGTTGCTATAACAAGTCACTCCACTCGCGTCTATTTGTGCAGGCAACAGCGTTTTAGGGGCAATTAAGCGTATGTGTTTAACGCCCATGGTTTTTAAAGCCATGATTTCCGAGCGCGCCACACGTGAATGCAAAATATCGCCTACAATGGCAATTGTTAAATTTGAAAAATCTTTTTTAGCATGGCGTATCGTATACAAGTCTAATAAAGCTTGAGTTGGATGTTCGTGACAACCATCGCCTGCATTGATAACGGCCACACCAGGTTTTACTTGTTTCGCAATAAAATGCGCCGCACCCGAATCGCCATGTCTACAAACAAATAGATCCGCTTGCATGGCTTGCAAGTTTAAAATAGTATCTCGTAAAGATTCACCTTTTGCCGTTGCAGCGGTAGCTACATTGACACTGATGACATCCGCGCTTAATCGTTTAGCTGCAATTTCAAAAGTAGTGCGCGTACGCGTGCTGGCTTCAAAAAAAACATTGACTACGGTTTTATCTTTTAAATCATCTGTGTGACGCAAACGATTATTCTTATCTATAAATGTATCGGTGAGCGACAATAGTTTATTGATATAGTCTTGTGGTAAGCCATCTAGCGTAAGCAAATGTTTTAGCCGACCATTTTTATCAATTTGTTCCATATTAGTCTTCCTCAAATTGCGCTAACCATTGTTCTAAAATTAGTTTAGCCGCCAAGCTGTCTATGGCCGTTTTTTTTAAGGCCTTATAACCACCACTTTCAAACACTTGCGAACGAGCCTCTGCTGAAGTCAAACGTTCATCGGCAATATAGACAGGCAACTGAAAACGTTCTTTTAATGCCAAGGCAAAGGCTGTTGCTTCCTCTGTGATCCACTGTGTTTTACCATCCATGTGTAATGGAATACCCACAACCAAGGCAAACGGACGCCACTGCTTAATTAAAGTGCCTATACTTGTCCAATCGATTTCATTTTTAACACGATACAATACTGATAGCGGCGATGCGCTGCGCGTTAATAACTGCCCTACCGCTACACCTATTTTTTTAGTACCATAATCAAAGCCCAATGCAACTCCTTGCGGTTTGACTGGCTCTTGCCAGTGGCTAGGTAATGATGGTGTATCAGGCATGGCCCATATCATCCGACAAATTATCTGGATTAAAACCTAAACTTTTAATAGCACGTTGCCATCGGTCAGCAAAAGGCATACCAAAAATAATATCGATGTTTGCAGGCGCCACCAACCAATCATTGTCCGCAATTTCTTTTTCTAACATCTCGCTAGTCCAACCAGAATAGCCCAAAATCATCAATGCGTCTTTAGGACCTTCATTGCGTGCCATAGCTTGTAAAATATCTTGCGAAGAGGTAACCGCTACCGTATCACATACCATGAGCGTAGATTGCCAAGGTTGTTGCGGTTTATGCAATACAAAACCACGATCCGGTTGCAGTGGTCCACCTAATAATACGATGGAAGGTATTTGTAGATTATTATCGACTTTGATCTGCATTTCTTCAAAAACATCTGCTAGCTTCATATCCAGCAAAGGGCGATTGATCACTAAGCCCATAGCGCCTTCTTCACCGTGAGCGCATACGTACACTACGGTGCGGTGAAAATGCGAATCATCCAGCTCCGGTGTGGCAATGAGAAAATGATTGACTAGGTTAAATGATCCGTCTTCTTTCATGCAGTTTCTGATTTAGCGGTATCGCGTAAGCGATCAAGATGTTCATATTGCTTGCGCTCTTTGGCTTGACTTTCCGATTCAGGAACGAAAAGTCTTAACTCTTCTAAAAAAATATCAAGTTCACTGACATAATTTTTATTACGCTTTTTCAATATGCACCTCTACTTATTGATTCATTACACTTCAAGATACGAGATCTAAGCCATTACACTGCGCTGTGTTATCCTCGACCTGGCCGCGAGGCCTCAGTCGGGGATCCAGGAAAACCCTATATGATCCTGGATCCCCGACCTTCGGTCGAGGATGACAATGTGCTGGATCCTCTACTGCGTCGGGGAATGACGAAGCTTCAATTCAAATCCAATAGGTTGATTCAAATCTTGCTTCTTCATTGACGATGGATAGAGAATATTACTTTATTCAACCGCATAAACCCTAAGGTTTAACAGCACTATTCACCATGTCTTTTAATTGCGGCTCTGGCAATGCACCCATTACAGTATGTGCCTTACCTTGTGCATCTAGATAAATAATGGTTGGCGTTACTGTAAATTGGTGATCCGACATAAATTTCATATTGCCTGCAAATTTAGCTTTCAGATCGGCTGATGGATTGTCTATAGGCTTAATTCCGCCTTGTTCTTTATCCATATTAAACTGGCTTTCATTTTGTTTTAGCAATGCGCTCGGATCCTTAGCATTGATAATTGCCATGGCCATGCCTTGGCTCGATGGACGCAAAAAGCCCACTAAAATCCAACGTATAGCCAAATCGCCTTTTTCTACATAAGGGCGGGTATCGCTATAAAATTTGTGGCAAGCGGAGCAATTTGGATCGCCTATGGCATAAATAACGTGCTTAGCCTTGGCTGAACCATCTAAAACCCAAGCCGTATTAGCAGCATTTGTCCACGCTTTTTGAGCGATTTCAGTGTTCACATATTTTTCGGTATCGGTAGCGGTTTGACTTTGGCCATCGGCAGTGATGACATTACCCACTATAATATATTGCGCATTCTTATTTACATAGATAACTGCTTTCTGTCCTTGCGGTGACTTCACGACTAAGCCCACTAAATCCCCAGGACCTGTAAATTGTTTGAGCACTTGAATTTGCCCTTGAGTCACTTTTTGTACTAAGTTCTTATAGCTATCTTGTACCCCAGTCGCCGTTGTGGTCGCAGCTGGTTTAGGCGTAGCAGCCGTTGGTGCCGCAGGAGCGGATGCAGCTGGGGCGGCCGCTAAAGAGACCGTGGCAGTAGCCAGTAACGCACTGGCGGCAGTTATCATCAGACGGGTACGGAGTGTCATAACAGAATCCTCGTTATTAAAAATAGTGTCTAATGATATGCCCCCCTTTTGAGGCTGTCAAGGTGAATCTCAAGTGTTCACAGGTTAGTAAATAGTCCATACAAAGCACAATAGTTATGGCTGGGTGGCACGTGACAGGAGCCCTCGTCGCGCGCAGGCACGAACACGATGAGGATGTCACGTTGCCAGGACCCAGCCAGCGATGCACCATAACGATCTCACTCTAGATCTAACCATGTGGGGAAGTATAAGAATCTCATCGTCGCTAAAGTACAGAATATGCGCATAGGAACCCCTTAGATCG
>JAJYCX010000007.1 GCA_021778015.1 Pseudomonadota bacterium | reverse complement strand
TGTCGTTCAAGGTAGCGCCGACGGCAAAGTTACTTTAGTCACTTTAGACAAGGGTCAGCTATTATGGCAGCGTGCAGCGGTAGAGCCTAATGGTGTTTCTGACATTTCGCGTATGGTAGACATCGATGCCAATCCGTTGATCAGGAACAATGTAATCTATGTAGGCAGTTACCAAGGTAGCCTAGTTGCATTAGATAAATTTAAAGCCGCGGTTATCTGGGAGCATCGTCTTTCTACACGCAGTGGTTTGGCCATGTCTGCCAATGCGCTGTTTGTTACTGATACTAAAGGCCGAGTGTGGGCTTTTAATCCCGCTACGGGCAAAGTGTTGTGGCGCCAAAATAAATTATTTAACCGCACTTTAACTGCACCGGTGATTGTGGGCGATAATATAGTTGTTGCTGATAATAAGGGTGATGTGCATTGGTTGAGTCAAACCGATGGCCATTTTGTTGCACGTGTACAGATGGATAAAAAAGGTATAGCGTCAAACCCAGTTGCCAATGAAAATACTGTTTTTGTTATGTCCAGCAAAGGCGTTGTGGCTGCTTATAGTTTGTAGAAATAGGGAACGGAGTTTATATAGCTACCGTACTTGAAGATGTGAGATCGAGTGGATTTTGTGATTTCAAATCAAAGCGTTGTCATCCTCGACTAGGCCGCGAGGCCGCAGTCGGGGGTCCAGGAAAAAACTTGATTTGAAACTGGAGCCCCGACCTTCGACTGAGGATGACACAGCTTTAGTTAAAAATCAGCGTAATGTTTAGATCTCGCATCGGCAATGGAAATGAATATACATCATAAATGAGCATTTTTCACGGAAAGTTTACGTGCAAGATGCGCCCAATAAGGGCTTTTCTTAAAAAGAGGCGAGTAGTTACCATGTTACCTGTTATTGCTATTGTGGGTCGACCCAATGTGGGCAAATCCACCTTGTTTAATCGTTTGACGCGTACGCGCGATGCTTTAATTGTGGATGAACCGGGCGTGACGCGTGATCGCCAATACGGTGAGGGCTGTATAGACGGGCAACGCTTTATCGTTATCGATACCGGCGGTATAGGCGAGGCGGCGTTGGATATTGAACATCTAACGGAAGCGCAATCCCGATTAGCGATGCAAGAAGCCGATATACTATTGTTTATGGTCGATGCCAAATCAGGTGTTACCAGTGCTGATGTGGACGTGGCCAATGAATTACGGCGCTTGAATAAAAAAGTATATCTAGTGGTGAATAAAGTCGATGGTAAAGTCATCGATGAGGTTGTAGCCGACTTTTATCAGTTGGGTTTTACTGAGGTGCATGCCATCGCCGCTAGCCATGGTCGCGGTGTCAATGTTTTATTGGAAACCGTTTTAAGCGAGTTGCCTAAACCGGAAGAAGCGCTAGAAGAAGAAGTTAAACACAGCGGCATTAAAGTCGCTATAGTAGGTCGGCCTAATGTGGGCAAGTCCACTTTGACCAATCGTTTATTGGGAGAAGAACGTACCATTGTTTATGATATGCCTGGAACTACACGCAGCAGCATTTATATTCCACATGAACACCAAGGTGTAGAGTATACTTTTATCGATACTGCGGGTGTCAGACGACGATCTCACGTGACTGAAACAGTGGAAACCTTCTCCGTGATCAAAGCCTTGCAAGCTATTGAAGCTGCTGATGTGTCTATTCTCGTGCTAAATGCGCGTGAAGAAATTTCGGGGCAAGATCAACGTTTATTTAATTATATTATCGATGCTGGTCGTGCAGTGGTCATTGCGGTTAATAAATGGGATGGCCTGGACACTGAAACCAAAAAGAATGTGCGTGGTGCACTGATAGATTCATTTCATTTTATAGATTATGTCAAAATTCAGTGTATTTCAGCTTTGCATGGCACGGGCGTAGGCAGTTTATACACCTATATCAAACAAGCGTATCGATCATCGCGCATGGAACTCACTACGGGCCGTTTAACGACAATTTTGCAAGATGCAACCACGCGCCATGAACCACCCATGGTACATGGGCGACGCATTAAGTTGCGTTTGGCACATGCGGGTGGTCATCAACCGCCAATTATCGTCATTCATGGCAAACAAACCGAAGCGTTGCCAGAAACTTATAAGCGTTATTTAATGCACGTGTATCATAAGGCGCTCAAAATTGTCGGTACGCCTATACGCTTACAATTTAAAACCGATAGCAATCCTTACGAAGGTAAAAAGAATGTTTTAACGCCAGGCCAGCAACAAAAACGACAACGGATGATGCGACATTATAGGAAATAAGTCTTAATATTTCACGGAGGCATAACAAAATGGCAACCAAACCACAGAATATTATTTACGGCGTTAATGATAAATTATCGCCTATTCCATTATTTTTTTATGGCTTACAAATGGCCTCATGTTCGGCAGGATCTTTAGTTATGCCAGTGGTTATTGCCCGTGCTGCTGGTGCCTCCAATCACGTAGCGATTAGCCTGGTCGCTGTATCGATGTTAGCTTGGGCAATAGGTGCGATTATTCAAGCTTATCCTAAATTGGGCTCGGGCTATTTAGCCATACCCAATAACTCGGGCACGTATTTGGCACCTTCTATTTTAGCGGCACAGAGTGGTGGTTTAGCGCTTATGGCCGGTATGACGCTGTTTGGTGGCTTATGTCATGCGGCATTAGCGCGCATATTGCAGCACATCAGGCGGTGGTTGCCACCTGAAATTGGTGCTGTGGTATTGTTATTAATAGGTATTCAGTTAGGGACCATGGGTTTGGATGAAATGTTCGAACAAAAAGGTCCTGATCCCATACCGGGGGTCACTACAGAATTTATTGGTGCATTAACGTTAGCTATTATGTTGGTTTGTACGCTGGGCTTTAAAAAGACATTAGGCCGCTATTGCGTCTTAATCGGTATTGCGTTCGGTTATGTGTTAACTTTATTCTTGAGTCATCCTAAAGATAGTCTAAAGTTGAGTTTATTAACTGACGCCCCGTGGTTTGGTATTCCACAGTTTGCTATTTCTGGTTATCATTTTCAGGCCGCATTAATTATACCCTTTTTTATGGCGGGTCTTATTTCAGCGGTTAAATCGACGAGTTTAATTACGGCTGCGCAAAAAGCCAATGACGCTAATTGGCGCAAACCCGACATGGATAATATCTGCAAAGGGAATATTGCTGACGGCGTGGGTTGTTTTATCTCCGGTTTATTTGGCTCTATGGGGCAAAATATTTCATCCAGCAGTGTGGGTGTTCCGGTGCAAACAGGAGTGACTTGTCGTAGCATTGCCTATAGTTTTGCTGCTATTTTTGGTGTTTTAGCATTTTGCCCCAAATTTGTCACCGTATTTCTTGCTATACCGGATAGTATTATTGGTGCAATGTTGGTGTTTACGGGTGTCACTGTATTTATGAGTGGTCAACAGATGTTAAGCTTAAAAGAATTAACAAATCGCATGTCGATTTTAGTTGGGTTGTCATTTTTATTGGGCTTATGTTTTCCTCTGCATCCAGAATATTATGCTCAATTACCTCATTGGGTCAGTAAAGTTACAGGCTCTTCTTACACCATTGCGGCGTTAAGCGGTATATTTTTGAATGCTTGTTTTCAATTGGGTGCACGTAAGAAATTACAATTTAGTATTCATCCCTCGCAGGAACAGTTTATCACTATAGACAAAGCAATTCACGATTTTATTGTAGCAAACGATATTCCTAGAGAAATGATCTATAACGCCAGCTTGGCCGTTAAAAGTGCTTTAATTTCTGTTATGAAAGAAAATCTTGTGCGCGATGAGGTGGATATTGCGGTTTATTTCAATGGCGTCGAATTAAAAGTATTAATCAGCTATCATGGCAACGCATTAACAGCCACTCCCGTGACCAGCATGGCACAATTCGCCGATGTTAATAACAGTGGCTCTGATTTATTGCATGATATTGTCGATTGGCATAAAACACATTACCGTCGCGGCAAAACACGCTTAACTTATGGATTTGAAATATAATCTTCAAGAAGTTTTTTACGGGGAAATCTGTTATACTACTAATCGCTATCCGGTTAAACCATTATGAGGGAACAAATGAATAACAGTAAACTTAAATTTTCTTTTGCAGATAGATATACACACGAATACTCAAATAAATATTACGAAAGACATAAAAAAGGGATTTTAAAGAAGTTCTCTAACATACTAGAGCAGAATATGGCCGCCAAAGCCTTAAAGATGGCCGGTTTTCCTAAATCTGTTTTGGATTTGCCTTGTGGTGCGGGAAGGTTTTTTCAAACCATACTGAATATGGGTTGTGAACGCGTCGTAGCAGGTGATAGCTCCCCTGGTATGTTGCAAGTTATAAAAGATAGATTTCCACCCGAAATACTCAATAAGCTAGAGTTACTAGAATTAGATCTTGCCGATATCAATTTACCTGACAAAAGTGTAGACAGCATATTATGTATGCGCTTTATGCATCATATTCACGATCCACAGCACAGGCTCGCAATTTATAAAGAGTTACAACGGGTTGCTCGCGATACGGTTTGCATATCCAATTGGTCAGAGGGAAACTATAAGAGTTATAGAGAACACCTGTACGCAAAAAGAAAGGGTATAGCATCGCGTTGCTTGAATCCAGCGTTATTGGAAAAAGAGTTTGCTGATGCGGGTTTTACTATTATTGGTAAAGTCGACATGTTACCCGGGATCCTGTATTGGCGTACTTATGTGTTAAAGGTGTCTTGAGCTGTAATCAAAACTGCGCAATCACCTTTTGCAATCTAGACACAATTTGCCCTACTTCATCCGCGTTGATGATGTAGGGTGGCAATAGGCGAATCACATTTTCAGCGGTAACATTAAACAACAGCCGTTCTCTTAAACCTATGGCTGGTAAAGTGCCGCACGGAGCAGATAGTTCTACAGCTAACATTAAGCCTTTGCTGCGTATGGTCTTGACCTTAGGGTGATCCTGTAACGTTTCGCTTAAACCTTGTTGCAACAATTGTCCCATTTTAACGATATGGGGTAATAAGTTTTCTTCCTGAATAGTTTCCAATACAGTTAAAGCCACTGCAGAGACAAAAGGATTGCCACCAAAGGTAGAGCCGTGTTGCCCTGGGTGGAATAATTCAGCAGCACGCCCTTTGGCTAGACAAGCGCCGATTGGAATACCATTGCCTAAGGCTTTAGCCGAAGTGAGTACATCGGGCATGATAGGCGTGTGTTGATACGCAAACCATTTTCCGGTACGGCCTATGCCAGTTTGGATTTCATCTAATATCAACAGGCAATCGTGAGCATCACATAACTTTCGTAATTGTACTAAATAATCTTCATCGGGGATGCGAATGCCACCATTGCCTTGTATAGGCTCAACCATAATGGCAACCACGTCGTTACGATTTTCTAGAACAGTGCGTATAGCGGCAACATCGTTGAACGGCACGCGTATAAAGCCTTGCACTAAAGGTTCAAAGCCCGCTTGAATTTCACGTGAACCCGAAGCGCTCAAAGTAGCCAAAGTACGACCGTGGAAAGCGCGCTCTGTAACAATGACATGCGGTAAATTGATGTTTTTTTCACGACCCCATAATCTACACAATTTTAAAGCCGTTTCATTTGCCTCAGCACCAGAATTGACAAAAAATGCATTGTCCATGCCGGATAACTTCGTTAAACAAGCCGCTAAACGTTCTTGATTTTCGATATGGTACCCATTGCTGGTGTGCAACAATTTTTGTGCTTGTGTAGTGATGGTGGCGGTAACTTTGGGGTGGGCATGACCTAAACCACAAACCGCAATGCCTGTTAATGCATCTAAATAGGCATCTCCAGTATTATCGTATAACCATGCACCTTTACCGTAACTAAAAGAAATCGGTAAAGCTTTATAAGCTGACATTAAAGGTGATGCCATGATAGTAATTACCCACGTTTGAAATTATTTTCGGCAAAATCCCAATTGACTACTGCCCAAAAATTTTCTAGATATTTAGGCCTTGCATTACGGGTATCTATGTAATAGGCGTGTTCCCAAACATCGCAGGTTAATAAGGGTATAAAGCCATTCTGGGTGATTGGGGTCGCTGCATTTTGCGTTTGCAGAATTTCGATTTCGCCCTGGGGATTTTTAACTAACCAAGCCCAACCTGAGCCAAACAAGGTGACAGCTGCTTTGGTAAATTCTTCTTTAAACTTTTCAAAAGAACCGAACTTAGCGTTAATCGCAGCGGCCAAAGCACCTTCTGGAGCGGGTCTAGCCTTAGGCGTTAAAGAATGCCAATAAAAAGTATGGTTCCATATTTGCGCTGCATTGTTAAAAATGCCACCAGAAGATTTTTTAATTATGGTTTCTAACTCTTCATGAGCCAGAGGATTGTCCACAAGCAGTTTATTGAGATTGTCTACATAAGCACGGTGATGCTTACCATAGTGATATTCCAGAGTTTCCTTGGAAATATAAGGTGCTAAGGCATCCATAGCATAGGGTAAGGGCGGTAACTCAATCATCATGGTTCTCCGTGTAAGGTTATGAATATAAACCTATAGTGTAAGGCTCTGGTGCTATTTTAGCAAGTGTATGTTAAAATATAGGCCATATGTAATATGGAGCTAAAAATGAACTTAGTAGAACGTTTAAAAGCACAAATAGCGGAACATGACGTGTTAATTTATATGAAAGGGACCCCAGATGCGCCTAAGTGTGGATTTTCTGCACAGGCGGTATCGGTATTAAAGGCCATGGGCCAACCCTTTGCTTTTGTTGATATTTTGGCCGATCCAGAAGTACGAGCAACTTTGCCTCAAGTCTCCAGCTGGCCAACATTTCCACAGATTTTCGTCAAAGGCGAACTCATCGGCGGTTGCGATATCTTGTTGTCACTGTACGAAAGCGGTGAGTTAAAAGCTTTGTTTGACAAAAAGTTAGGGTAATTTTACCCTGTGTTTCTTTAATCATACTCACAGCAGTTGGTTTTTAGGCAAAGGCAACAAAGCCTAAGCGCAAATGCGAAGAGTACATTTAGGAGTTTATTATGACTGTATTAGTAGGGCGCAATGCGCCAGATTTTAAAGCCAGTGCGGTGTTGGCTAATGGGGAAATCATCAGCGATTACCATTTTGCTGAGCGCACCAAGGGTAAGGAAGCCTTAGTTTTCTTTTATCCTTTAGATTTTACTTTTGTTTGTCCTACGGAGCTGATTGCTTTGGATAAACGTATGGCTGAATTTCAAGCGCGTAATGTAGAAGTGATAGCGGTTTCTATAGACTCACAATTTACACATGCTGCGTGGCGCAATACCCCTATCAACAAGGGCGGTATTGGTGCGGTAAAATATACGATGGTAGCGGATGTGAACCACAGCATTTGCCAGGCCTACGGCATAGAACATCCTACGGCCAGCGTTGCATTCCGTGCAGCAGTTTTGGTGGATGCTACTGGATTGGTACGTAGCGAAATCATCAATGATTTACCTATTGGTCGCGATATAGATGAAATATTACGTTTGATCGATGCCATTCAATTTGCCAACAAACACGGTGAAGTATGCCCTGCAGGCTGGCAAAAAGGCGAAAAAGCGATGAAACCTACCTCTGAAGGTGTAAGCACTTATCTGTCTGATAACGCAGACGTATTGTAATATACTCTTCGCGCTTTGATTATAGGCGTTGTTGCCTTAGTCCATCTGCCCCAGAACCTATATACTTGTGAAGTATTCCTGGTGCTCGGGGCTTTGGCGCTTCGCCTAAAACCAAATCGCTGTGAGTATAGCTTTGGACCTAACCCCGCGCTCTGAATATAAAATGGATATGACCACTTAAGACAAAGCGCAATAGTGATGGCAGGGTGTCGTGTGACCGGGCCCGGCCAGCATTGAACTCAAACGGCACAGCCCTGGATATAACCGAACGTAGAAATTATAAAAAGTATAGAGCAGAATAAAAACCGTGCCGCTATACCTCTTTCCATCCACCCAATTCTTGCCAACGATTCACAATGAAGCAAAACAATTCCGCAGTGCGTTCGGCATCGTATAAAGCAGAATGAGCTTGTTTATTATCAAAAGCTAAATTGGCACGTTCCAAAGCAGTGGCCAGCACTGTTTCGCCTAAGGCAAGTGCACTCAAAGCCGCTGTATCAAAAGTAGTGAAAGGATGAAAAACACTTTTAATGTGATTGCGTTCGCAAGCAGCCGCTACAAAACTCAGATCAAAAGCGGCGTTGTGACCAACTAAGACGCAGCGCTTACAATGTGCTAATTTCATCTCTTTTTTTAAGGCCGAAAACAATTCAGTCAATGCTTTCTTTTCATCGATGGCCATGCGAAAAGGGTGATCGGGAATAATCCCCGTAAAAGCCAGTGAGGCTGGATCAAGCTTGGCGCCTTCAAAGGGCAGCGTAGCGTAAAACAAAGATTGTTTGGGTTGCAAGAAACCATGTTTATTCATTTCTACGGTCACGGCAGCAATTTCTAATAACGCGTTTGTTTTGGCATCAAAACCACTGGTCTCAACATCGATGATGACCGGGAAAAAACCGCGGAAGCGTTTTGCCAAAGAATCGTTTATATTGTCATTCATTGAGTTGGTCTTCTGTAGGTTGACATTGCCAGGATAAGGTTTGTCCGGCTAATAACGGAGTAAAAGTTAAATCATCTGTAGTGTATTGTTGCGGTACTACCCACGGGCTTTGTATTAAACTCAAGCGCTCTGTATTGAGAGGCAATTGATAAAAGCGTGCGCCATTGATGCTGGTAAAATTTTCTAATAAAGGTAACGCCTCGTGCGCAGCAAATAATTCAGCCAATAAGGGGAGGGCAATCGAACTGGTAAAACAACCGGCACAACCACAGGCGCTGTATTTTCTATCTTGCACATGCGGTGCACTGTCTGTACCCAAGAAAAATTTACTTTGATTTTTACTTATGACAGCTTGTTGCAATTTTTGCTGATGCGGGTGCTGTTTTAAAATAGGTAAACAATAATAATCGGGCCTAAGGCTACCCGCCAACAAATGATTACGATTAAAGGCTAAATGATGCACGGTAATGGTTGCAGCAATATGTGCAGGCATGCTCTGTACCCAATCTACGGCTTCGGTGGTGCTAATGTGTTCTAATACAATTGGTAATTTGGGAAAACGTTGTTGTAATGGCGTTAAAACGGTATCGATAAAACGCGCTTCGCGATCAAAGATATCGATCGCATTGTCGGTAACTTCGCCATGCACCAACAGCGGTAGCGCTAACTCTTCCATAACTGATAAATTTTCAAATTGTTTGTTGATATCGTCTATACCCCAATCTGAATGTGTGGTTGCACCTTGTGGATATAATTTAACACCTAAGATCCATGGACATTCTTTGGCCTCGCGTAACGTGCTGGCCTTTAAATCATTTGTAAAATATAGAGCAAAATAGGGTGTGAAATAGCCGGTTTTAGCAACGGCTAAAATACGTTGCCTGTAATTCAAGATGGCCTGCACTGTGGTTAAGGGTGGTGTTAAATTAGGCATGGCCAATACGCGCGCAAATGTGCGCTCGGCTAAAGATACTGTTAATTTTAAGGATGCATTATCGCGCAAGTGTATATGCCAATCGTCTGGCCGAATAATATTCAGGGTCTGCATTGTTAAAATAGCCTGTTGTATCGCTGATAACCAATTATAGCGCATTTTTGATTTCACAGATCAGGATAATATCATTGTCGTTAACAATAGTTAAAAATATTTTTTAAATGAGGCTAAAACGACTGGCATTTCCTAAAGTAGCTGTGATATGATTTTTCCTCGACGATTTTTAAATCATAAAAAAATAATAGTTTGACTTATTTTTAGCCAAACTAATTCGCTGCTGTAAGTTTGAATATAGGGGTTGTTATGGTAAAGTTTTTGCGCATTAAAAAAATCAGTATGGCACTGGCAGTTGTCTTAGGTGGCAGTGTGGCTTCTGATGCTTGGGCCGCTTCCTCTGCAAATGACAATGTAGACAAACAAGTAGAATTATTAAGCCAACAAACTGCAGCGTTACAACAACAAGTGCAGCAATTGCAACAACAAATTGCAGAATTAAAAACTGCAAAAGCGGCTCCTGTGGCAACACCAGTGGCGGCAACAGTGCCTGCTACAAAATCTTCTTCTAGCTCAACAGCTAAGAATAGCAAATCCGCAGCGCTTGCAGCTCCTCCCTCTAAACCAGCGCCTAAATCTAATGTTAACGCTGTCGTAGCTGCCGATGGTACAACCTCGGTGACAACGACCCCAGTTTCGGACGATGCGAAACAAGCGTTATTGCCCCCATCAGGTACTAATTTAGCGGCTGAACCCTATGGCGGACGGGGTGATTTAGCCAATATTGGTGGTACAGCTGTAATTACCGCTCCATTCATAAAATCAGATCGGCAGTTTGGTGGCTATGATCTAATAGTCAACTATTCTAGTGTGAAAAAGAACATTGCAATCATGCAGCAAGATAAAAACTTTGTAAATGAGATGACCTCGCTGGGCTTAGCGCTCCCCAATTATCCATTGTTAGAATTAAGTGGCAATATAGAGGCATTAGGTATGCGTGTAAGTGGACCTAATAGTGCGGGGAATCTAAACTTGAGTAACGCAGAATTAGATATGCAAGCACGCATTAACACATGGACTTCCGGTTTTATGTCGTTTGCGTATAATTCTGGTCCATCTAGTGGCGGTAATCCAATAAGTAACTCTAATCTTTTTTTAGACAATGCTTTTATTAATATTGGAAATTTTGATAGATCCCATTATTACGGTACGGTAGGTCAGTTGTATGTACCTTTTGGTTCTTACAGAACGTATGGGGTCACCGATCCATTTACAAAAACTTTGTTCCGTACTAAAGGTAGAGCTTTGATCTTGGGTTATAATTCTACTCAACCTACAGGATTAGATGCATCGGTTTATGGTTTTAATGGAGCGGTGCAAACAGGAGATGTAAATCTTAACGCATCAGATGATGATACTACTACGATGCCAAACGATAATGTAATTCTAAACACCTATGGTGGAGATTTAACATATCATTTTGCGTTCAGTAGCAATACCAATGTTGGTTTATCTGTGAGTGGTATAAGCAATATAGCCGATAGTAGTGGTATGCAATCTACGCCTCTTCCTAGCAATCAATTTCAAGGTTTTGGTGAATCGTCTCAAACTGAAATATTGAAACACGCCGTACCCGGTGCAGATCTGCGTTTCGATGTTACCTCTTATGATTTTGAGTTTATCGGTGAACATGGTCTGGCGACACGATCTTTTAGTGCGCAGGATTTAATGTACAATGGTGAAGGCGCTCAGCCAACCGCTACGCACTTGGAAGGCGACTATAACTTTAAAATTTATAGTAGACCCTCTGCCTTCGGTTTAGGCTATGATCAAAGTAATCAGGCTTTGGCTTTGGGTGTGCCAAAACGGGCATTCATGGCCACAATCAGTTCTTCTATTTTGAGAAACACAGTTCTGAATTTAGAATTGCAACATTATATCAACTATAGCTCAAATGATACGGCTGGCGGTAATAATGGAGTAGTCTTTTACTCGGACGGCGGTTCGGGAAATGGTATCTTCTTACAGTTAGACGCTTATTTCTAAGTTATTGCGTTTGTCAGATGGTTTTTGTAGGGCGGTTCGTGAACCGCCCTTATGCTTTATTAGGATCAAATTTCCTTTGGAGAGGTTATGAGAGATCATATTGAATCTACGATTTTAGCTTTATTGAATAAAGCTAAACAAAAAGGTGCTAGTGCGGCAGAAGCCAATGCTTCGTTTAGCGAAGGCTTTACGGTTAGCGTGCGTAAAGGTGAAGTCGATACCGTCGAATTTAATCGCGATAAAGGTTTAACTTTAACGGTTTATTGCGGCCAACGGCAAGGTGTAGTCAGTAGCTCCGACTTATCAGAAACGGCTTTAAATCAGTGCTTAGATAAAGCATGGGCCATTGCGCAATATACGGATGAGGATCCCGCCGCAGGCTTAGCGCCTAAAGAACGCATGGCAGAAAAAGCAATAGAGTTGGATTTATATCACCCTTGGCAAATCACGCCCGAAGAAGCCATCCCCTTATTAAAAGAAGCTGAAGCAGTGGCCATAGCCAGTGATAAGCGTATTAGCAATTCAGAAGGGGTTAATCTCAATACACATCAATCCGATTACGTCTATGCCAATTCACATGGATTTTGCGGTACAGTACGTTCTACCTCACATTCTTTTAGTTGTGTTTTATTGGCCTCGGATAAAAATGGCGCTATGCAACGCGATTATGAATATACACACAGTCGCGATGCAAAAACTTTAGATGATTTTAGTCAAGTTGCTAAACGTGCTGCTGAATATACCGTGCAAAGATTAGGTGCACAGAGTATCTCTACAGGAAAAATACCAGTTATTTTCAGCCAACGGATGGTGTCAGGACTGTGGGGGGAATTATTAGCAGCGATTAGTGGCGGTAATTTATATAGAGATTCTTCTTTTTTAAAAGGTACGATAGGAAAATCCATTTTAAATAAGTGCGTTACACTAGTTGAGAATCCACATATAAAACGTGGTTGGGCCAGCAGTTATTTTGATAAAGAAGGGGTGGCCACGCAAAAACGCGATTTAGTAAAAGCAGGTGTGCTGCAAGGTTATATTTTAAATAGCTATTCGGCACGTCGTTTAGGTCTAGAAACAACGGGCAATGCAGGTGGCCCGCATAATATCTTGGTGCATTCTACCGGCGAAGATCAACAAGCGCTATTGCAGAAAATGGATAGGGGCTTGTTGGTCACAGAAGTTATGGGCATGGGCGTTAATTTAGTTACGGGGGACTACTCACAAGGAGCGAGTGGTTTTTGGGTAGAGCATGGCAAAATTCAATATCCCGTTGAAGGGGTGACTATTGCCGGTAACTTAAAAGATATGTTTGCCAATATTGTCGCCATAGGTAACGATGTGAATGATCGTGGTTATATAGAAAGTGGTTCGGTGTTAGTCGCTGAGATGATGGTAGCAGGAAAGGATTAGTATATTCTTTGCAACGGAGTCCGTCATTGCGAGCCAGTGAGCGCAGCGAACAGGCGTGGCAATCCAGTAAAATATTCAATTTATAACACTCACAGTGTTTTATGATTTTTACTGTATATAGCGTTCATTTTCATTATTCAAACGATGGATTGCCGCGCTGCACTCGTTTAGCTTAGTGCAACTTAATCATTCTACTGTTGCTATAGTACATATTTTCTATTATGTATCCAGCACTCATTTGCTCGCAATGACGGGGACGGCTATTTTCTTGCTAGAAGAACTTACTTCACAGAAGCGGTAGTATACTATTCCTCACCAAAATTACTGTGAAATAAAGCTTTCAACGCTGTCATGGCTTCATTCTCATCGGCACCTTCTATGGTGATTGTCAATTGAGAACCACTGCCTGCAGACAATAACATAACATTTAAAATGCTTTTGGCATTGACTTTTTTAGAGTCTAGACTGAGTTCAATCTGACTATTAAATCGACTGGATAATTCAACCAATTTAGCAGCGGCTCGAGTGTGTAGACCTAACTTATTGCCGAGCGTAATATTTTCTATCAGCATGGCTAGATCAACTCTCGGTGGCGCAGTAATACCATTTCGTGTTTCTGTTTAAGAGCATCATACAGCATTTTTGCAATATAGACAGAGCGATGTTGCCCACCGGTGCAGCCTATGGACACTGTCATGTAAGCCCGATTATTGTTTTCAAATTTGGGTAACCAATTCATTAGAAAATGCTCGATATCCATTAATAAAGCATGGGTTTCTGGTTTTTCATTTAAAAATTTTTGTATAGGTTCTTCCAAGCCTGAATAAGGGCGCAATTCGCTGTGCCAATAAGGGTTAGGAAGTACTCGTACATCAAAAACGAAGTCACTGTCTACCGGCACGCCAAATTTAAAGCCAAAAGATTGTATCAATAAAGATAATGCATGTGCTTTGGGCTCAACGCGATTGGAAATAATATCCCGCAATTTATGTTGTGACAATAAACTTGTATCTATGACCAGATCGGCTAAATGGGCTAAGGGATCTAATAGTTTTTTCTCATAAGCGATGGCTTCTTGTAATGAGCGATGATCGGAACTTAAAGGATGACGCCTACGAGTTTCATTAAAACGCTTGATTAAGACATCATCACTGGCGTCTAGATACAATATTTCACAACGTAGTCCGGAAGTTCTAAAGCTTTCTATCCAATGGTGAAAGCTTTCTAAATCGGTAATAGGGTTTCTGGCATCAATGCCAATGGCTATTTTTTGGTATGTTTTCTGCACATGTGCGGTCAAGCTTTGTAACAAGCTTGCGGGTAAATTATCAATGCAGTAATAACCTAGGTCTTCTAATAGGTGTAGGGTGATACTTTTTCCAGATCCAGACCGTCCGGTCACAATAATAACGCGCATTTCTTTCATTTATTCCCTAAAGTAAAAAAGCGTAACTATACTTTCCCTCTCCGCTCCCTAACGGTCGCGGCTCGGTTCATCCGTTTGTAAGTGAGCCGCGGCCGTTAGGAAGCGGAGGGCTGATTCTCTAAGATCTTTCTTTATGTTCTTTTAATAAACGCATTAATTTATCGATTAAGCCATCTACAGCACTGTACATATCATCGGTTTTTTCACTGGCATGCATATGTGTGCCTGGAACATGTACCGTTGCTTCCGCAATTTGGTTCAAATTTTCAACTTTAAAGGTGATAGCAACGCTAATAACGTCGCTAAAATGGCGCTCCAAGCGGTCCAATTTCTTCATGGTAAAGTCTTTTAGAGGGGGGGTAATGTCTAAATGATGGCCAGTAAATGTGATTTGCATAATAGCCTCCGAATGAATGATATTAAGTTAAATATATCATTTTTTTTACCAATATGCCAGTTGTTTGGGCCTATGCTCATATTTAGGCATTCAGTGAATGAGCCGCTTTGAAGATATGCTAATACCATAATTATGACCAAATTAACACTATAGAGCTATTTTTGTGTACACTGTGTTTATCTGTTATTGAGATTTTGTTGATTAAAGGTTCTATATTATGCATTCGAAAATTAAATTGGGTGTTGATCTTTCCTCATTGGTGCAACCACTGACGGGTATTGGCTTTTACACGCAAAAAATGCTGGAATCATTGAAACCAGCTGAAACCTCCATTGTAGGATTTTTACCTAAACCGCTGGCCACTGTTTCATTACCGTTTCCGGTCAAATTTCCTCCCGTAGCCATGCAAAACCTCCCTCTTTGGCCACATCTATGGCGGACATTTTTTTTGTCAAAACAATTGCAGAAAACGGATTTAGATGTATTTTGGTCACCTCGGCACATACTACCGTATTCAAAAATCCCAGGTATTCCCTATGTGTTGACTATACATGATTTAGTTTGGAAAATCTGTCCGGAAACGATGGATAAAAGAAATTATTACCATGAAAAATTGTTGATGCCACATTCAGTTAAAAATGCGGATGCTATTATTTGTGTATCACAAACTACTAAGCAAGATCTTATGCATTTTTTAAAGGTACCCGAAAATAAAATTCATGTTACCTATTTAGCTCCAGTACATATGATCAATTCTAGCAGTACGGTATCCGCTGCGTATAGCAACTTGCACCAAAACAAATCTTTCATTTTGTCTCTAGGCACTCAAGAACCACGCAAAAATCAGCGACGCCTCATTGAAGCCTATGGAAATTTACCCATTGAATTACGAGAACAATTTAAATTGGTTATTGTTGGTAAAAAAGGGTGGGGGGATGTTAATTTGCAAGCTTTTGTTCAAGAGAAGAAACTCGAGAATTTCGTTTTAATCTATGATTATCTACCAGAAGAAATTGTAAGCTATTTGCTGCAGGCGGCATATTGTCTGGCTTTTCCTTCGTTATATGAAGGCTTTGGCTTACCTCTTGTTGAGGCCATGGCTATGGGAACACCTGTTATTACTTCTAATATTGGGGCTATGGCAGAGATAGTTCAAGATGCAGCCTGTCTAATAGACCCCTACAGTGTGGGTAGCATTAGGGACGGATTACAAACCCTTTTGGAAAATCAGTCTATTCGGCAAAAATTAAAGGAAAAGGGCTTAGAACGGGGGCGCTTTTTTGTGTGGGGCAATGCGGCCGAGCAATTTAATAAAATTATCCACAAACTCATTTGAGTTCTCTGGGAGCAAGCCTCCTATTTCAACGATAAATTGATCAATATTTGACCATAATTACCCCAAAAGGTTTTTTTTTATAAAAAAGATTGACAAAAAAGAGCCTATTTTGTATAATACTTGCTCTAAATTTAAAATTATAATTTCTTGAAGGTAACTCAATTATGAAAGAAGCAAGTTCTATGGTTCCTGTTTTATTATCAGGAGGCAGTGGCACCCGTTTATGGCCTATGTCTCGTGAGTTAATGCCCAAACAATTTTTACAAATAGAAGCAGATCCCAGTCTTTTTCAACTAACCTTACAGCGCTTAAATGCGTTATCCATTTTGCCTCCCATTGTGGTATGCAACCAGGAACATCGATTTTTGGCTGCGGAGCAGCTGCGAGAACAGTTTATTCAACCGCAGAAGATTATTCTTGAATCAGTAGGACGAAATACAGCACCGGCTATCGCATTGGCTGCCTTGGCAGCGCAACGAGAGTATGAAGATGCCATTTTGCTTGTATTGCCTTCAGATCATCTGTTAGAGGATAGTGAAGCTTTTGCCCATTCGATTGAACAAGGATTAGCTTTTGCGAATAAAGGGCATATAGTTACTTTTGGTATCACTATACATCAGCCAGAAACTGCCTATGGACACATTGAGTTGGGAAAAGTGATAACGGAAGGGCAGGGTTACCAAATAAAATCCTTTATTGAAAAACCAGATATTCAGCGCGCACGAGCATTTTATGAAAGTGGAGACTATCTGTGGAATAGTGGCATTTTTCTATTTAAAGCGGAAGTGTACTTAGCCGAATTAAAACGCTTTGCGCCAGATATTTTTGAGTCTTGCCAAAAAACTTTTCAAAGTGCACAGGAGGACAAAGACTTCTTGAGATTTGAAGAAGGTATTTTTAATTCTTGTCGCAGTGATTCTATTGATTATGCAATTATGGAGCATACACAAAAAGCAGTGGTTGTGCCACTTTCAACACAGTGGAGCGATGTTGGGTCATGGGCATCACTTTGGAAAGCCAAGGTACAAGTACAGGATGTAAATGGTACTGTTAAAGTTGGCGATGCTATTTTGGACGATGTACGAGATTCTTACATACATTCAGAAAACAGATTAGTCGTAGCAATCGGGATGGAGAATTGCGTAGTGATTGAAACCGCTGATGCTGTATTGGTTGCTAATAAGGAGAAAAGCGAAGAGATTAAAAGAATGGTTTCAAAGTTAAAATCTTTAAAACGAGAAGAGGTTTTGAATCATAAAACTGTGAAACGCCCATGGGGAACTTATGAGGTATTGATGGAAACGGTAGAGTTTAAAGTAAAACGTATTACTGTTTATCCTGGTCAGAGACTATCTTTACAAAGTCATGAATGCAGGGCAGAACATTGGGTGATTACCAAAGGGATGGCTCAGGTGCTCAATGATAAGCAGATATTGCAGCTAAAAACAGGCCAGTCCACGTATATACCTGCTAAAACTAAACATAGACTTTTCAATAATACAAAACAAATAGTAGAACTCGTAGAAGTACAAACAGGGCATTATTTGGGTGAAGATGATATTACGCGTTATGAAGATGTGTACGGGCGTTGCTTTCAAAAAATAAATTAAAAAATTTCTACAATAGAAATGGAGGTATAAATGAAAATACTCTTTATTTATAAGAGTTATTACCCAGAGTCTCGCGGTGGTGTGGAGGAAGTAATACGTGTGTTGATGGCAGGTCTTATTGAGATGGGACATCAATGCACTTTGTTGGTGACGACAAGCACTAAAAAAGCATATACCCGTAAAGAGAACGAAGCGGTAATTCATTACTGTCCAGCAAATGCTAATTTTGCCTCTTGCCCTGTCAGCTTAGATTTTGTCCGTAAATTTAAAGCATTAAGCAGGGAGCATGATATTATTAACTTCCATTTCCCTTGGCCTTGGGCCGACGTAACTTCTCTTTTGGTAGGTCTATATAAACCTTATATAATAACGTATCAGTCAGACATTGTCCGTCAAAAAAACCTCAACAAAATTTATAAACCGTTGATGCATCTTTTCTTCCGCCGAGCAACGGCAATCATTGCTACCTCAGAAAAATATCGACAATCCAGTAAGGTTTTAAACCTCTATCTGGATAAGACCTATGTTATCTCTTTGGGATTGCAAGATGGGGCTAAATTTGAGGACTGTTTACAAGAGCATACCTTCTGGAAGGCTAAGGTGGGAGAGAATTTTTTCTTGTTTTTGGGTGTGCTTCGTTACTATAAAGGACTTAGCTATTTGTTAGAAGCGGTTAAAAATACATCGTTACCTATCGTAATTGCTGGCAGCGGTCCAGAGGAAGAAAAATTAAAGAAATTAGCTGAACAACATAATTTACATAATGTAACTTTCCTAGGCTCTGTCAGTGAAAAAGATAAAACTGCTTTGTTTTCACTTTGTAAAGCAGTCGTTGTTCCGGCATCAGAACGTTCAGAGGCATATTGTCTAACGTTAGTAGAGGGCTTGCGTGCAGGTAAAGCGCTTATTTCTACTGAGCTTGGAACAGGAACTTCATTTGTCAATGATGCTGGAGTGACGGGCTTGGTTGTGGCGGCAAGGGATTCTGATGCGCTGCTTTCGGCTATGTTAGATTTAGATAAAGATGCTACAAAATGCGAGGCTTTCTCAAAAGCGGCCAGACAAAGGTTTTTAGATTATTTTCAAAGTTCTGATATGATACTGGCTTACGAAGAACTCTTTAAGAAAAAGATAAGGGCTTATTATGCGTAAAATAAAGAAAACACTTTTCTTGATAAAATCAAAAATTAAAGGTTTTATTATTTCTATTTTGCGTTTTACCTTAAGACTTCAGAGGTTATTTGTTCGCTTGATTTTTGTCAATCCAAAATTGGGGGGATTTCTTTATAAGAAGTTGAAAGACCAACCCAACGTATATAAATACTATCGTTTGTTCAAGCAATATGTTTCTTTTTTGGATAGGCATTCCTTTGTTATAGATAACTCGCAAAGACCAGAAGATTCAACGGTATTTTCAGTGGAGCAAGATGCTTTATATAATTCTATTCTTCAATCTATGTTAAAAAAAATGGATGTTTCGCTTGATGTTTTAAAGGTTGAACAATTGCGAACTACAGATTATTTGTCTTGGGATAAGAATGACGATGTAGATCAAAATATAAAGTGTATATTTTATGCTTATTTAAGGCGATTGCCAAGCGATGAAGATATGAGATTTTATGGCTATGTTTGTAAGAGAAGGAAAAATTACATGCCTGCAATATTAGCGATAAAAAATAGCGTTGAGTTTTCAAATGTCGGTTTTATCAAGGTAATATTATGATTTATATTAATGTCAGCAATACTTTTATCTTTAATCTAAAAACAGGCATACAGCGTGTTGTACGTAATATTTCTTTGAACCTATATCGTCATGGAGGTTTTAAACTGATATATAACCATAAAGGTATATTCTATGAGTTAAATGAGGAACAACTTTTCATTTTTTCTGAAGCCAATAAAGTTAATCTGTCTGATTTTAAATCAAATAGGCAAGTCGATTTTCAGCCAAACGATTCCTTTTTCGAAATAGATGCCAGATGGTCTGATCGTACTTCCAGTATAAGAACATATGAACAGTTAAAATCCTTAAATGTAAAAATCATCAGCTTATGTCATGACATAATTCCAGCTCAATTCCCGGAATATTGCCAAATTAACTCTGCTATTCGGTGGCATGAAAACTTTTCGGCATCCCTTATTTATACCGATTATTGGATAACGACAACTCATGCTGTGCGCTCAGATCTATTAGCTCTAGCCGAACAATATGCTGTTAAGAGACCTATTGTAGAAGTGCTTCCATTAGGTGCCGATTTTAAAGAGGCCATAGATGACACGACCTATAATGAAGAAGCCTATACTTTAAATCATTTAGGGAAATTTGTATTATTTGTGGGAACAGTTGAACCTAGAAAAAATGTTTCATTACTGTTAGAATCTTTTGAACAATGGCTTGAAAAAATCCCTGATCTAAACCTGGTTATAGTCGGTAAGGTTGGGTGGAATAGTTCTAACTTAATATCAAGAATCAAAAATCATCCATTATTCAATAAAAAATTATTCATGCTTAATAATGCCAATGATGTTTCTTTGCAAGCATTATACAGGCTTTGCTTTTGTACTATTAACCTTTCTTTGCAAGAAGGATTTGGTCTTCCAATCGTAGAGTCATTGTATTATGGGGCTATATCTGTGACTTCACCTATTGAGGTATTCAAAGAGGTCTCGCAAAGTAAAAACTATCCTATTGATCAGATGGATGCTGATTCGGTTGTACGAGCTTTAGACGAGTTGAGTGATCCAGAAAAATATCGAGTTGAAAAAGAAAAGATCTCATATTTCTCTGCTTTAAATTGGCATAGTGCGGCGAATGGTTATCTTAAATATTTTCTTGAGTTAGAAGACAGAAGTAGTATGATGTTGCTTCCTACACAGGCAGTCTATATTAGCAATAATATTGAAAAGTGCTTTATTTCGGCCCAAAGCGCTTGTGAACATATGAAATTCATAGACCATATAATAGTTGCGTGTCCTAATGACATGCAAGAGAGTTTTCGAAACACGTTAAAAACATTGCCTATTAAAGTCTCTATTCTGGATGAGCTTGCCCTATTGAATAATTCAATCTTGCCTCAAGATCATGCTAAAAGAAATTCTTTACTGCGCCAAAAATTATATGCTTCTGAAATAATAGCGGAAAATTTTATTGCCTTTGATGATGATTATGTTGTGATTGAAGATATAGATGTTTCTTTTTATTTAAATAATGGGGTTCATACTGGATATTTTCACTGTGATTCTAAAGACATATGGTTTGGAGATTATAGCAATCCAACCAGTTATGATAGATGTTGTTGGAAAACCAGACTCTTTTTAAAGAGTTCAGGCTATGATACCAAGCTTTACAATTCTCATATGCCGCAGATTTTTAACAAGAAACTGGTTGAAATTGCTTATAGCTATTGTCTAAATATGGGCTTGGATGAATGGAGTAGTTATTTTAATATCGCTAAATTTCTTGCGCCAAACAGCTTTAGGGATGCTTATTATTGTGCCGCAGGGTGGCCTCAGAATCCAGAAGATTGGTTACCCCCATTACCTATAGAAAAAGCGAACTTCTTAAACTATTACCCACAAGACATTAAAAAGAATGAATCTTATCGCGACTATAGTGTTCGTTGGATTAAAAATCTCAATCATTATTTTAGCAGCGGTTTAGCCAATATTTTGCTTGAACCACCCATGGTTATAATAGCTGAAAATGGGCTAGATGCAAATGTAATAGAGCTGTCGTGGCCAAAGGAAGCAAAATTAAAGATATGGCTTGAAAAAAAATCCGTGCAAAATGTAGCCTTTATTCAGTGGAAATTTGGGGATCATAATATTCATTTTCCATATACGCAATGTCCGCCTTATATTTATGTTTCTAAAAGCATCTTGGAAAAAGAAAGCTTACGGGGGCATGCTATGGATATTTGTATTCATCTGTTAGATAAAGATCTAAAGAAGCTTTCAGAACTTATTATTTCAGTCAATATTACCAGTGCTGATAATCAGCATAGCAGTGATTAAGCTTTATAAGTCAAACTCATCACCTAGATACACCTCGCGTACTTTTTGATCGGATAGAATCACTTGTGGTGGGCCTTGGCAAATCATTTCGCCTTCATTGACTATGTAGGCGCGCTCGCAGATATCTAGAGTTTCACGTACGTTGTGATCTGTAATTAAAATACCGATTTTTTTACTGCATAAATGTGTGATAATACGTTTAATGTCGACGACGGAAATGGGATCCACGCCAGCGAAAGGTTCATCCAATAATACAAAAGCAGGGCTGGTTGCCAGTGCACGGGCAATTTCAACACGGCGTCTTTCACCTCCCGATAGGCTAATGCCTAAATTATCGCGTATGTGATAAATGTGAAATTCATTCAATAATTCCTTGAGGCGATGTTGCCGTTCTTCGTCTGTTAAATGCTTTTGCAATTCTAATATAGCTAAAATATTTTGTGACACCGTTAGTTTTCTAAATACAGAGGCTTCTTGGGGTAGATAGCTTAAACCCTTATGTGCTCGTTCATGTATAGGCAGATGGGTAATTTCTTCTCCATCTATAAAAATTTGACCGCGATCAGGCCTTACTAAACCGACGATCATGTAAAAACTGGTTGTTTTACCGGCACCATTTGGACCTAATAAGCCGACGATTTCACCGCTGTTGATTTCCATAGAAACATTCTTAACCACAGTACGTTTCTTGTAACTTTTCTCTAACGCAACGGCGCGTAATGTTTTCTGGGTCATGGTTTTTGGTCCATCTTAGGTAGGTTGTTGGGATCAATGACGATGCGGGTACGTACCGCTTTGGCACTAGGAGCGGTGATTGATTTTAAGATTTTATTAGTCAAATCATATTCTAAATGCTCACCTGCAATGCTATTTGCTCCTTGCTGCACATAAGCATGGCCTAACAAAATGGCATAGTTTTTATCAGGAAAAAATTTGATGGTATCAGCGGTAGCGATTAACGGCGGCTTGTTTGGATCGATGACGCTTTCATAACGTGCCTGTTGTTTTTGCCCCCCCTCCGCGACAACCTGAGTGATTTTATTATTTGCGCTATAGGAAGTGACTTTATCGCCACGCACGTGAGTCGTCCCTTGATCGATGGTGACATTACCCGTATAGACCCCAACGCCAGTTTGGCTGTTTAAATCGGCCGTGTCTGAAGAAATCAGCAGTTGTTGCTGTTGATCACTGTCTAAAGCATAGCTTACAGAAATAAGGCAGCTAAGACAAAGAATGAGTAGGTTGCGCTTTAGTTGGATCATAGAAACCTCGTGCTTGTGATAATAGGGTAACATGTTTTTGGTCTAAATACGCATTCATGCCTATAGACGTTATTTTAACTCCAGATTGCACCAGGGTCACAGATTTATCGGTATTTGCCAATTGTTGTTTTGGAAAAATATGCAATAAAGATGTGCTGATGGTAGTATCTTGATTCTGTGCGCTTGTGGGCTGATGAATGACAACATTATCTATTAAATCTACTTTTTCTGTACCATTGAATGTTTTTCCTGTTTGGGATGTAATGGACCAAGGGGCTTTATTGTCTTTTGAATACAGAGTGAGGCGTGGGGTCGTTAATAGACTGGAATCATCATTGGCAAAATGCAGTAATTTAGGGCTTTTTAATTCACCTTGTTTCTGACCCAAAACGTCAAATTGCATGCCGTCTATATCAATGGCAAAAGCATCGATTTTAGCCGTTGTTTTAGCATTACCAGGATTGCCTGTGTAGTTATACCAGCCCAAAAAAGAAACAATGGCTAACAGCAGTAGCAACGCATTTATAAAATAATATTTTTTAGTCGCTATCATAAGAAAGCCTCATGTACATCTTTAAACGTATTTTGTGCATGTAGAATCAATTCACATACTTCGCGCACCGCACCTTCGCCTCCATTACGATTTGTAGTATAACGGGCAAATTGTTTGACCATATCAACGGCATTAGCAACAGCGATACCCAATCCCACACGACGAATGATAGCGATATCCGGTAAATCATCACCCATATAAAGAACTTCTTCATCCCGTATATTCAATTTAGCGATCAATTCTTCATAAGCGGTGATTTTATTTTCAACCCCTTGATAAACGTGCGCTACTTGTAATTGTGCCATGCGCTTGTCGATTAACGCAGAGCGATGGGTGGTAATAACGGCCGTAATGATGCCGGTTCTAGCCAATAATTTAATCCCTAAGCCATCATGGCAATGAAACGCTTTTAGGTTTTGGCCATCGTCCAATAAATACAGCTTACCATCGGTTAGCACGCCATCCATATCAAAGATGGCTAAACGAATTTTTTTTGCGCTGTCTGATAAAGTGTTTGACATGATAATCCTCTACTGTTATTTTATAGTCCGGCCTGCATGACATCGTGGATATTAATGGCGCCTACTAATGTTGCAGCTTCATCGACTATCAGCAATGATGTAATTTTAAAATTTTCCATGATTTCCAGCGCTTCGGCGGCCAGTAAATCGGGAGTGATAGTTTTATACGTTGTAGTCATCACCTGATGGAGTGGTGTCTCATGAATAGAAATGCCCTGATTCAGCGTTCGCCTTAAATCGCCATCGGTATAAATACCTACAAGCTTACCTTGGTTATCGATAGCAGCTGTCATACCTAATAACTTTTGCGTCATTTCTAACAAGGCAGCACTCACCATGGCAGAGCTGTGTATGCGCGGAATTCTATCTCCCGTGCGCATGATATCTCGTACGCGCGTTAATAAACGTCGACCTAAAGAGCCGCTGGGGTGTGAGCGTGCAAAATCTTCTTTGGTAAAACCGCGCGCTTCTAATATGGCTACAGCCAGGGCATCGCCCATGACCAAGGCCGCGGTGGTGCTGGTGGTAGGTGCTAAACCTAGCGGACAAGCTTCTTTATCTATATGTGTATTGAGTAGTGCATCGGCAAAACGCGCTAGAGTAGATTTATCATGGCCGCAAATGGCGATTAATTTTACCTGTAATTCTTTTAATAGTGGTAATAAGGTTAGAATTTCGCTGGTTTCACCTGAGTTAGAAATGGCCAAAACCACATCCTGCGGGGTGATCATCCCTAAATCCCCATGGCTTGCATCGCCCGGATGCACGCAAAAGGCGGGCGTGCCGGTACTGGCTAGAGTGGCGGCGATTTTGGCGGCTATATGCCCGGATTTACCCATGCCGAGCACGACTACACGTCCTTTGCAAGCAAGTATGGTCTTACAAGCCGTTATAAAGTCTTTGTCTATGTAATCAACTAGCCTTTGTATAGACTGACACTCTAAATCAATGACTAATTTGGCCGCAGCAAGAAATTTTTGTTCCATTTATTCAAAGACCTATACTATTTAATGGGGGTTACCTTGGCCTATTTTAGCGCAAAAAAGAGCTTTTGGCTAGAGGGGAACTATTTTTAAGTGATTATCTTCTAGATAAATCTGGGTTGCCCCTCGAGTTAATTTAGCCAAATCAAAGTCTTCCTTGACTTGGTAGACCCCCGCGATAGCAATGAGCTCTGCATCGAATTCACGGCAGAAGATACGTGCTTGTGATTGCTGTTGAATACCAGCCAATGCGCGTCCCGACAGCTTGCCATAGACATGAATATTGCCGCCAGCAATGATTTCAGCTCCGGGGCTAACCATGCCTAGGATGATTAAGTCGTTCTCTGCATAGATTTGTTGGCCTGAACGTATGGATTGTAGAATCATTTTGCTGGGTGGTTGGGACTGGGGTGCGGCCGAGCTATTATTTTCTACACTAGGGGCCATTTTTTTGCTATTTTGGGTATTGCTAGAGGATTGTTTAGGATCCATTAAAGCCAAACCTTGGTTAGACGCCTCTTTTTTGTACAGTTCGTTGCTGGTGGCAACTCCTACTAATTTTAAGCCCTTCCTATCTAGCAAGGCTTTGATATCCGTAAAAGGGGGTAAAGCTTCTAGGGTGTAGGAATGTAGATCTAATACAATGGGTGTGCCATTAAAGAATTGTGGTGCTTGATTGATCTTAGCATCTAGGGCTAGCTCCAAGGCGTTTAAATTATTGTCTTTTAACGGCAATATAGTCAATGGAAACAAGCTAGCGCGTAATTGTAACGATTCTAGCATGGCTACGGTCATAATGAATTCCTCGAATAGCGGTCGTTTGTACGTAACTAGCTGTATTATTTACCAAAATTGGCTTTTCATAATACAAAAGCATAATATGGCTCTAAAAATCATCTACACTAGTATATTATGGTGTATAGTATTAAAAAATAAGGCAGAAAGCCAGTCCGCTTTATAATCAGAGAGAATGCATATGGAAAAAATATGGCTTAAAAATTACCCGCAAGGAGTTCCTGAAACGATTGATGCCAGTAATCTAGGGTCATTGGTGGATGTGCTATTGGCTTCATGCCGCGAGCATGCGGATTTGATTGCGTTTAAAAGCGAGTTTGGTAATTTAACTTATGCCGAATTAGATGCAAAGAGCTTAGCCTTTGCCTGTTTTTTACAGCAAGAATGGGGCTTAAAGAAAGGCATGCGTTTTGGTCTTATGTTGCCCAATCTATTGGCTTATCCTATTGCCATGTTGGGAGCATTGCGAGCAGGCTTAATAGTCGTCAATATCAATCCGTTATATACCCAACGAGAATTAACATATCAACTAATAGATGCGGGTTGTCACCATGTCTTGGTTTTAGATATGTTCGCGCATACGTTGGCCGATAGTTGGCAAGAAGCGCATATGGTCAAAGCGATGGTGGCACATCTAGGCGATTTTTGCCCTCCTTGGAAAGCAAGCTTATTACAAATAATTTTAAAATATGTAACGCGCAAAATCCCAACATGGCATTTGCCGGATTATGTAAGTTTACAACATGCTTTAGCCTATGGAAAAGATAAAACCTTGGATACAGTCAACATCGACAAATACGATGTGGCTTTTTTACAATATACGGGTGGAACCACCGGTGTATCCAAAGGTGCTGAGCTGACTCACTTTAATCTAATATCCAACCTATTACAGGCAAAGGCTTGGGTACAACCCGCTTTAGATAAACGGGATTCTAAAACCCTAAAGACTATCGTTACCGCAATACCGCTATATCATATTTTTTCGTTACTTGCGAATGGCTTATTGTTTATGTATTTAGGTGGGGTAAACTTGCTGATTTTAGATCCTAGAAATTTTAAAGAATTTGTTAAACGGCTGCAAAAAGAAGAATTTCACGCCATCACAGGAGTTAACAGCTTATTTAACTCATTGATTAACACACCCGGGTTTGAAAAAATTGATTTTTCGTCATTGCTATTTTGTTTAGGGGGGGGGACGGCCATACAGGAAGAAGTAGCAAAACGCTGGGTGGCTAAAACAGGAGTGCCCTTATTAGCCGCATATGGTTTAACGGAAACATCCCCTGCGGTGACGATTACACCGCTTACAGCGAAAGCCTATAATACTTCTGTGGGTTTACCCATATCTTCAACCGAAATATCTGTACGCGATGATAAGGGTAATGAATTGCCTTTAGGGGCTATAGGCGAATTGTGCGTACGCGGTCCGCAAGTGATGAGAGGTTATTGGCACAATGAAGCGGAGACACGCCTGGTTTTTTGGCCAGAAGAGTGGTTGCGTACGGGCGATATTGGCAAAATAGATGAAGAAGGGCAACTTTATATATTGGACCGTAGCAAAGATATGATTTTAGTGTCGGGTTTTAATGTGTATCCTAATGAAGTTGAAGCGGTTTTGGCGATGCACCCGGGTATTTTAGAAAGTGGTGTCATTGGTATTCCTAGCGATAGCAGCGGCGAACAGGTGAAAGCCTTTATCGTGAAGAAGGATCCGAATTTAACCGTGGAAAGTGTGATTGAGCATTGCAGAAAAAACTTAACGCGCTATAAAGTACCTCACGTGATTGAGTTTTGTGATGAACTGCCTAAGACCTCAGTGGGTAAGATTTTACGAAAGGAATTACGTAATCGTTAGTTTTATTCTCATGCCACATCCAGTTGTATACGTGCATAGGGTCCCTGTAATCCAAAGTTAGAATATTCATAATGTGGCGGCTCGACACCAAAATCGTCTTTAGATGTATTGGAAACTGAATTATTGCTGACTGCTTGCAAATAATCTGTTGCTTGCCAACCTGCCTCAAACCCCAGCGCCGTTTTAGAGGCAAAATTATAGGTATAATTTAAACCCAAGCGGGCATCGATTTCTGGAATAATACGAGTGACTGAGCCATCATCCAGTGTCTTGGTGGACTCATGCGACGTCGGAGGTAAGTTAAATACATCTCTATCAATAACGTTTTGATTGTAGGCTACAGTGTATTGTTGAGAACCTACCAATGCGGACAAGCCTAAACGACCGCGTAGAGAAAATCCTTGACCCAGTATAAGACCCGCATCACTGCCGAAGCGAGGTCCGATGCCGCTGAAGGTAGAGTCAGCTTTACCATCCGCATTACCACCAAAATTGCCATCGTTGGGGAATGCTTCAAAAGTTTCATTAAATTTTTGTTCTATATCGATGCGTGCATAACGTAAACCCATAAAAGGGTGTAATTGAACGCGCTGTCCTACATTGAGTTTTTGACCAAAAACCAGATCTGCTGCATCGTATTGTGTATCGATTGTAGCTTTAATGTAAGAAAGATCTGCGCTAGTAATATTGCCTGTTAAATAATGATAGGTAGCAGGGGGCGGAATCTGATTATCAAAATTATTGGTGGTACTATCCGCTGAACTACCATGCAAACCTTCATAAGCTAAGGTTACATCGCGGCCATGACCCGGAAAAGCGTAGGTGATATCGGCACCAAACCATTTATAATAGCCAGCTGTTACCGTTTCGGGCGTAGTGGTAGTATTAGTATGATTGCCATGACTATCCACAGTGTAATCAAATTGGGTAGCATAATTAGTGGAACTATTAGTGGGTTTCATCAAAACGCCTGTCACGCCTAAAGACCAACTGCCGGATTGATCCGGTGCCGTCATATTAACATCGTTGGACATAGGTAGGGGCGCTTCGTTACCCGCAGCAGCATAAGCTGAGCCGCAAACCAAACCTAAGCTTAAAAGCGTTACAAAAAGTTTCGTCTTCATTTTAGAAATCATCCTTATTTATTGTTTATGCAATATCCAATTGTACGCGTGCGTAGGGCCCTTGCAGACCAAAGTCGGAATATTTATCGTGGGCTGGTGTGCCGCCAGGAGAACTGAGCATCGGATCATTGATCACTTGAAAATAATTGGTTGCCTGCCAACCCGCTTCAACACCCAAGTCCATAGTAGAATTTAAGCTATGTTTATAATTTAATCCTAAACGGCCATCGAGTTCAGGAACGACCATTGTCTTTGATGAAATATCGCGATTTACGGTCTGTGTAAAGGGAACGATAGTGCTGGGTGGTGAAAACAAATAGGTAGAAACATAGTTATAATTGCTTTTCTCAGAACCTATCAAAGCGGACAAACCTAAACGACCGCGTATGGAAAAGCCTTTGCCTAAAATAATACCCGCATCGCTGCCTAGGCGCGGGCCAATGCCGTTGAAGGTACTGCCTAAGTTACCACTCTCATTTCCTCCTTCAGCACCTTCACTAGGAAACGACTCCATGGTATCTTTAAAACTGTCTTGCACATCAATATGTGTATAGCGCACACCGATGAAAGGATGTAGCTGGATACGTTGTCCTATAGTGAGTTTTTGGCCAAACAGCAGATCGCCTGCATCATAGCGCGTATCTGTTTCGGCTTGAATAGAAGCTACATCGTTATTTGTAATAGGGTTTACTAAAGAGTAGTAAATAGAACTTTGAGCGACATCATTGTTAAAATTATTGCTGGCATTGTCGGTAGTAGTGCCGTGTAGTCCTTCATATGCTAAAGTCACATCGCGGCTATTGCCTGGAAAAGCGTACGTTATGTCGGCCCCAAACCACCAATAGTAATTTTCATTCAGAATGGAAGTTTTAATCGTATCCCCATAAACCGAAGGATCTATAGGATCGTTTGCATTAAATTGATCGGTAATTGCGTATTCATAGCCGCTATTAGTGGGTTGCATCAACACGGCCGTCACACCAAAAGACCAAGCACCGGATTGCTCTGGTGCGGTGACATTCACATCATTGGATACTGGTAGGGGAGCTTCATTACCATGGGCGGCGTAAGCTGAGCTGCAGGCCACGCACAATAGCGCTAAATAAATTTTATTTTTCATCTTTAAAAATCATCCCTATTCATAAATTGTTACATTCTAGCTATGCAAGATCTAACTGTAAGCGCGCATAAGGACCTTGTAGGCCGAAATCCGTATTTCCTTGGCGGGCTGGTGTAAAGGAATTGCCATTGCCATTTACTAGGCTTGGATTAGCAATTGCTTGAAAATAATCGGTCACTTGCCAACCAGCTTCTAGACCTAAGGTCATATTGGAATCAGTGCTATGGCTATAATTCAATCCTAAGCGACCATCAATTTCAGGAATAACCCGCGTCTCTGCGTCGCTATCCTGGTTTTTGGTATAGGTCACGGTTGGTGGAGTAAAAGCGTTATTGGTTAAGATTGTTTGCGTATAACTTTCATTGTATTTTTGGCTTCCTATCAGTGCAGATAAACCCAAACGCCCATGTACAGAGAAACCATTGCCCAAAGTGACATTAGCATCGCTGCCTAAGCGTGGGCCAATGCCATTAAATGTGCAGTCTATCTCACCACTCTCATTGCCACCATTATAACCATTATCGGTAATAGGGAAAGGTTCTAGAGTATCCTTAAAGCTATTGTTTACATCGATATGTGCATAACGCAGACCTATGAAGGGATGTAGATGAATGCGCTGGCCTACATCTAATTTTTGGCCAAAGAGTAGATCGCCCGCATCGTATTGCGTGTCTGTTTCAGCTTGGATAGAGGTTATTGGATAGACAGTCATTGCACTCAGTAAAAGATGGTATTCACTAAGCTGAGGTACGTCATTATTATAATTATTACTGGCACTGTCAGTGCTAGTGCCGTGTAAGCCTTCATACGCTAAGGTGACATCTCTACCATTGCCGGGAAAAGCATAGCTCACATCGGCGCCAAACCACCAATAATAGCTTTCATCCAGCACTAGGGGTTTTGTGCTATTACTCGGCTCCGCTACAGGGTTTCCGCCGGCGAATTGAACAGTAGCATTGGTTCTATCAGCGTAATTGTAGCCCGTATTGGCGGGTTGCATGAGGACTGCCGTTACGCCAAAAGACCATATGCCTGATTGTTCTGGTGCGGTGACGTTAATATCGTTGGATACCGGTAGGGGTGTTTCATCGCCATGTGCAGCGTAAATTGAACCACACGTTAGGCCTAAGCCTAACAGAAAAAGGGAGATTTTAGTTTTCAATGTTAGAACCATCCATAGTCAAAAAAGATGGTCTCATTCTATTCGGGTTATTCGGTGCAATGCAAGCGGAGAAGAGGGGGTGTCTTTTTGAAATATTAGCCCATTTCTGCCAAATGTGCTTCTAATAAAACCAAATCGTAAATTAAGGAATGGTATTCCACAGAAAACCACTGACTAAAGGTGGCGTAACTGCGATCTTTAGGCCATAGACTAGGATCTATATCCCAGGAGGCGAGTTCGCCTTCGAAAATAGCTTGTGCCATGCCTTTGATGTAGGCCGTGGCTTGACCTGGACCTTCGAATTGAGGGATCAGCAATATGGTGCAATCTTTTTGCGGGCCCACACCGCTGGTTTCACGATATCCAGCTTGTTTTTTTAAGAAATTCATCATTTTTTCTGTGGGGCGTACAACAGCAGCTACTCTGTCTACTTGAAACATATGGATATCTCCCTGCTTAATTTCAACGCTTTCATCTGTATCTTCTGCCTTCCCAAATATGACGTTCGAGTGACTGACCTTTAAACGAACAGTATAGAGGAAAATATACCTAAAAATCAAGCCAAAACGTCCCTTTTTAGGAATAAAAACAGCTCTTCTTTAATATATTGGGGCTGTTGTCATCTGAAAATTCTACAGAGAGGCTATAATGACTTTATGGTTTAATTATGCCATACTATGACGCATATTTATAGGTTCAATCAATGAGGTGGGAAATGACGGTATCAAAACGGATTCAGTGTGGTTTTACTGCTTTTTTAGGGCTGTGCTTTTTGGGAGTGCTTCTGGCTGCAAGTGATCCAGTGGCTCAATTAAGCCAAACAGCGGATCAGATGATTTCGGCATTAAAAAGCAATAAAGCCGCCATTAAAAGCAACCCGGCAATGGTAGAAGGCCTAGCGCGAAATATTTTGTTACCGCAAGCCAACGTGGAATTAATGGCCAAATTAGCTTTAGGGCGCGATGGTTGGAATAATGCTACTGACCAACAACGTGCAGAATTTACCAATTCTTTTACCACCCTCATGATACGCACTTATGCCAGCGCATTTTCAGCTTATACCGATGAAACGGTGAAATTTTTTCCTTTGCGTCCAGGGGATATGAATGGTGATCGGGTGCAAATTAAAAGTGAAATTTTACAAAATGGCGGTCCGCCAATCCCCGTTAACTATCGTTTACTACAGCAGGGCGAGGGATGGAAAGTCTACGATATTACCGTAGATGGTGTTAGCCTTATCCAAAGTTTTCGCTCGCAATTTGCCAGTCAGTTGAGCCAAGGCGGTATGGACCAGTTATTGGCTGCTCTTAATCAGCATAATGCTAAGCTAAAGAAATGAGCAAAGCACAATTAATTTCGGCCGCTGAAGGTCAATTGCGTCTAGTCGGTGCTGTGGATTATGACAATGCGCCGTCTTTGGCGACGCAATTCGATCATTTTTTGCGCACAAAACAATCTGCACTGTCCTTGGATATGTCTCAAGTGACTCATATCAATAGTGCAGGCATGGCTTTACTCATAAATTGTTTTAAGAAAGCTAAGAAAAAAGGAATTGTGTTGCAGTTTTGTTCCGTGCCCCCGCAATTAGCGCGTATTGCTGCTTTGACACGGGTGGATAAAATCTTAAACTTACCACAGGAAAGTATTTAAAAAATGGATAAATTAATCATTCAAGGCGGCCACGTTTTGCAAGGGGAAGTGCGTATATCTGGGGCTAAGAATGCGGCATTACCGATTTTAGCCGGATCATTATTAGCCACCGCGCCAGTTAAAATTACCAATATGCCACATTTACGCGATATTACTACAATGATGGAACTTACGGGTGGTATGGGCGTACGCTTTGTTTTAGATGATCAAATGGGTGTGGAAGTCTATGCTGAAGACATTCAGCGCTTTGAAGCTCCTTATGACTTAGTTAAAACCATGCGTGCTTCTATCTTAGTTTTAGGGCCTTTATTAACACGTTTTGGCTCTGCACGCGTATCTTTTCCTGGGGGCTGTGCTATAGGCGCAAGGCCTGTGGATTTACACTTAAAAGGTATGGAAAAATTAGGCGCTAAAATCACTATAGACAACGGCTATATTCATGCTAAAGCGCCCAATGGATTACGGGGTGCTGATATCTCTTTTGATACAGTAACGGTAACCGGTACTGAAAACTTAATAATGGCAGCGACTTTGGCTAAGGGTGTAACCACTTTACACCATGCAGCGCGCGAACCAGAAGTAGTGGATTTGGCTAACTATTTAAATACCTTAGGCGCTAAAATTAGTGGTGCCGGTACCGATACCATTGTGATTACTGGGGTCAAAGAATTGGGTGGCGGACAGTATTCAGTGATGCCGGATAGAATTGAAGCCGGTACGTTTTTAGCGGCTGCGGCGATCACTCGTGGTAAAATCAAGTTAAAGCAAGTAGCACCAACAACGATGTTACAAATTATTCATAAGCTAACGGAAGCGGGTGCCGAGATTCAAATGGATGATAACACGATTAGTTTGGATATGAAGGGTAAACGCCCTAAGGCCATTCGTTTAAGCACTGCACCGTATCCTGGGTTTCCTACCGACATGCAAGCGCAAATGATTGCCTTAAATACCGTTGCTGACGGCGTTGGCCATGTGGTGGAAACCGTTTTTGAAAATCGTTTTTTACATGTGCAAGAAATGCAGCGCATGGGCGCACAAATTGTGTTAGAGGGCAATACCGCCATTGTTACCGGTAAAGAACGTTTAACGGGAGCGCCAGTGATGGCCACGGATCTACGAGCTTCAGCCAGCTTAGTGCTAGCGGGTTTAGTCGCAGAAGGTGAGACGGTTATAGAGCGTATTTATCATATCGATAGAGGCTATGAAGTCATCGAAGAAAAACTGTCGCAGCTAGGTGCTAAAATCTATCGGGATCACAGCTAAATGATAGGAGTATCGCGGCAAATCTTAGTGAACTATTGCAATGAATTGTTACTGACGCGACCTTTTAACGATTATTGTCCTAATGGTTTGCAGGTGGAAGGGCGCGAGACGATTCGCAATATTGTGTCCGGTGTCAGCGCCAGTTTGGCCTTATTGGAAGCCGCAAAAGAACATAAAGCAGATTTGATTTTAGTGCATCATGGTTATTTTTGGCGCGGTGCTACTCCGGTGATTACGGGTATGATGAAACGGCGTTTGGCCTTATTGTTAAAAGAAGATATGAATTTATTGGCCTATCATTTGCCCTTAGATGCGCATGAAGAATTAGGTAATAATGTGCGTTTAGCACAGCTCTTAAATATAACGTGTTTAGGGCCTGTAGCACCGGGCAGTTTAGTTTTCCACGGTCATTTAGAGTCACCGTGTACCCCAGCGGCATTGACACATCTTTTGCAGGATAAATTAGGTCAAAAACCGTTGCACATTGCGGGTCAATCGCCGTTGATTTCTACGGTGGCTTGGTGCACCGGGGCGGCACAAGACAGTATCGATATCGCTGCAGATTTAGGTGTAGACGCTTTTTTAAGCGGTGAAATCTCAGAACGCACTGTACACAGCGCACGCGAAACAGGCGTGCATTATTTCGCTTGTGGGCATCATGCAACGGAGCGTTATGGGGTAATGGCATTGGGCGAACATTTGGCACAACGCTTCGAATTAAAACATCATTTTATTGATATAGATAATCCAGTGTAGGGTAGGGTGTAATACTCTCCATCTACAGGTACCGCAAAATAGGTGAGTAGTTACATGAGTTTGTTAGTACAAAAATATGGTGGGACTTCGGTAGGTAGTTTAGATCGTATTCACCATGTGGCACAAAAAATCATAGAAACGCGGCAAAATGGACACGATGTAGTCGTAGTCGTTTCAGCTATGAGCGGCGAGACGAATCGTCTGGTTGGCTTAATAGAATCTTTAGTGGACAATAATCCAGATCCGCGTGAATATTCTGTGGTGGTGTCTACTGGTGAGATGGTGTCTATGGCATTATTAGCGATGTGCTTAAGCGCACAAGGTTTTCCAGCCCGTTCTTATACCGGTGCGCAAGCGCAAATTTTTACTGAAAATAAATGTATGAAGGCACGCATCGAACGTATAGAGACACATCCCATAAAACAAGCTTTACAAGAAGGCATTATCCCCATTGTGGCGGGTTTTCAGGGGGTGGATAGCTACGGCAATATTACCACCTTAGGGCGCGGTGGTTCAGACACAACAGCAGTGGCCTTGGCGGCAAGTTTAGCCGCAGATGAATGCCAGATTTATACCGATGTAGATGGCGTTTATACTGCCGATCCGCGTGTCGTTCCTGAAGCCAGGCAGCTAACGCATATTACCTTTGAAGAAATGTTAGAGTTGGCCAGTTTGGGTGCCAAGGTATTACAAAAACGCTCAGTTGAATTAATCGGTAAATATAAAGTGCCATTGCGCGTATTGTCTAGTTTCCACGATGGCCCTGGAACTTTAATAACTTATGAGGAAGTTGCTATGGAACATCCATTGGTGTCTGGAATTGCTTTTAATCGCAGTGAGGCAAAATTGTCGATCATCGGTGTGCCTGATCAAGCGGGTATTGCCGCTAAAATATTGGGTCCTATAGGAGCCGGCAATATCGATGTAGATATGATAGTACAGAACAAGATCAATAATGATTTAACCGATTTATCTTTTACAGTTGGGCGTGAGGATTATCAAAAAGCGGTGGTTATATTAGAACAAGTGGCGAAAACGCTGGGTGCGAAGGGCATCAGTAGCGATGCTAAAATAGCCAAGATTTCTTTAGTGGGGGTGGGAATGCGTTCTCATTCCGGCGTTGCTCAAAAAATGTTCGAAGTTCTAGGCGATGCGGGTATCAATATTCAGCTTATTGCCACTTCGGAAATCAAAATATCCGTTATCGTAGATGAAAAATATTTAGAATTGGGTGTACGGGCTTTGCATGCCGCATTTGGCTTGGATAAAGAGGCAAATGAGGAATTTGATCCTAAGATGTAGGCGTAGTTCTTAAATTTTATAAGCAATTGATTTTAATAAATAAGTCATTAAAACCGCTTTAAAAGCAAAAATTAAATTTTGTGCTATTATTAAATTCTTAAGAATATCTTAAGGATTTTCATGTATAATAATGGGGTGTTTATGGGGCATACTTCATAAACATATTAGAGTTCTAAAGTATAATGTGCCGCAAGGCACGGATAAGGAGGTTTCTGGAATGTTAATTTTAACGAGACGCGTCGGTGAGACGCTCATCATTGGTGACGACGTCACTGTAACCGTACTGGGCGTTAAAGGCAATCAAGTGCGGATCGGTGTCAATGCCCCCAAAGATGTTTCTGTGCATCGTGAAGAGATCTATTTAAGGATCCAACAAGAAAAACAAGGCCCTGATGAAGGTGAAGATTTAGACAACTAAAAGCCATCTTTCTAGATTAAATAATAATGCGTCTGTACGGCGCATTTTTTTTTGCAAACACCATAAAATCCCTTTCTATTAATGAAATAACAATGTTATACTGGCCCCCTCTTCACGAGGAGAGATGGCCGAGTGGTCGAAGGCGCTCCCCTGCTAAGGGAGTATGGGGTTTATAGCCTCATCGAGGGTTCGAATCCCTCTCTCTCCACCACGTTTAGAGTGATATGCTCATAGCAGTTGGTTTTTAGGCGAGGCGCCGAGTCCTCGAGCATCAGGAGTGTAGTACCCTACATGACTGATGCGAGATGGGCGAAGGCAACAAAGCCTAAGAAGCAAATGCGAAGAGTATGGATGGTGTGCGCCCGTAGCTCAGTTGGATAGAGTACCTGGCTACGAACCAGGCGGTCGGGAGTTCGAATCTCTCCGGGCGCACCAAAAACAAAAGGATACCAGTCACTGAAAGGAAGCATAAATGCGTATTACCCATAAAGTTTGGTTATTTATTGTTCTAAACTGTATTCTTTCTAGCGCATTTGCGGATGTTACTGCGGATACGAAGAATCCTCCCGATATTACTGCACCCGTTGTTGCTCCTCCGTCATCATCAGGCTTATCTTTAAGCAATGATTGGCAATATGGCCACGATTTTCCGGATGATATTGATCTCATCACCGCAAGAGTCTTGTTTGGTACCGATGATAATAAAATAGAGCTTTTTACCAACCAAGCACAATTTACCAACGGCACATTGACTTTTGCCTACTTCGATATTTTTGGTTGGCACAAGCTCAGTGACAATTGGGCTATTAAGGGTGGTGCCGATTATAGCTATTTACCAGCGGCATATTGGCGGCCGGGCGGGGGCGTAGAAGGAACTTTGCCATTCGATATCGATACAGACATTCGTGCTTACTGGCACGATGGCAGCGGTGAGATAGATGGAACCTTCTTGCGCGATACAAAGTTAATAGGTAAGTTGTCCCTTATTACCTCCGTAGAAATGATTGCGGCGACGAAAACTTTAGATTATGCACAAATAGGGCAGGGCTTCAACAGTGTGCAATACAATATAGGACCAGCCTATCAACTATTTCCCAGCATACAGCTACAATTAGAATACCAATATGTACGTTCTTATGGCGCTACCGCCGATATAATACAGGACGGTGGGAGTAGTCCTGTCACCAAGTTATTATTATTAGGCCTAGAAGCGGTATTTTAAATGTTGCGGCGAGTAGTCAGCAGTTTCATTTTTGTAAGCATTTTCATTGCGCCGCTGCCTATTTTCGCCAGTACACTCAGCCTACCCGAAGCGGAGCATTTGGCATTAACCAATGCGCCCGAGCTACGCAGCTTGCAAGCAAGCCAGGAAGCCTTGGAGCAACAAGCCGTGGCGGATGGTCAATTACCCGATCCACAGCTCACAGTAGGTGCAATCAATGTGCCAACGGATACTTTTAGCTTTAGCCAAGACGATATGACCATGGTGCAATTCGGGCTGCAACAGACCTTTTTACCTGGGCATTCTTTGAAATATAAATCGCAAAAAACAGAAGATTTATCGAAAGCGATGGGGAAAAAGCAACAAGCTGAAAGCTTAGACTTACTGCGTAAAGTGCGAGAAAACTGGCTTGAGTTATATTATTGGACCAATGCAAAACAGATTTTTGATAAAAATATTGCATTATATCAATATTTATTGAAATCGGTGACTTCACAATACAGTGTAGGTAAAGCGACACAATCTGATGTATTAGAAGTGCAATTAGAGTTATCGCGTCTGCAAGATCAACGCATTCAATTTTTGCAACAAATTGATGTCGCACGTGCGAATTTAAGTCGTTGGATTCGCTTAGACGATGCAAATTGGTCTATAGCACCTACATTACCACAATGGCCAGCACCTCCGCCTTTATCTGCTTTGAGCACACAAATACAACAACATCCTTTGCTGAAAATTGATGCGGAGAATATCAATGCAGCCAAGGATGACGTCAATTATGCTAAAGAACAATATAAACCGGGGTGGATGCTAGAAGCCGACTATGGCGTTCGCCAAGGTGAGATGCAGAATGGTATGCCGCGGTCTAATATGGCGACGATGCAGGCCACGGTGGATTTACCTTTTTTTACAGGTAAACGACAGAGTAAAGAACTCGCTGCCAGTAATTCACAATTATTAGCAACCGAGATGGATCAGCAAACACATTATAGAGATTTATCGCAAGAACTACAGCAACAATATGCCACTTGGCAAAGATTGTCAGAGCGCGATGCCTTATATCAAAAACAACTGATCCCTGAATCAGCACAAAATGCCAAAGCGGCCTTAGCGTCTTATAGCGATGCAAAAACCGATCTCAGTGCGGTACTGCGTGCTTATAGCAGTGAATTGACCGCACAAATGGAATTACTACAAATTCAAACTACTCGCGCTAAAGCGCGTGTTGATTTACTCTATCTGCAAGGGGCAACGAAATGAAACAACGTTTACCGCTTTTTATCGTCATCGCTTGTATTCTTATCGTAACGATCGGTCTTGCGTATTATTTAAAAGGAAATCATTCTACACAACACAAGGAGCAAGCTAAGCCTTCATACTGGATTGATCCGATGGAACCAGAAGTGCATTATCCTGGTCCAGGCAAATCGCATATGGGAATGGATTTGGTTCCAGTTTATCCCAAAGCGGACAATCCCAAGACCATTCATATTTCGTCCGCAGTTGTTCAGAACCTAGGCATACAAACGGCGTTAGTGGTAAAGGGGCCTTTATCCAAGCGCATCAACACTGTGGGTTATATCCAATCCAATGAAGATAATATCAGCCATATCCACACTTATGCCGATGGTTGGTTGAGAAAGTTGGCGGTGAAAGCGGTTGGTGAATCAGTGCATACTGGACAATTGTTATTTCAACTCTATTCTCCTACATTGGTGAATGCGCAATCGGATTATTTGCTGACGTTAAATTCAGGCAATACAGGGCTTATCAACGCGGCACACAAGCAATTGTTGGCTTTACAAATCTCAGAACAACAAATTCAGCAACTCACACAAACCCATCAAGTGAGTCAATTAGTGGATATATACGCACCACAAAATGGCGTTGTTATTGCCTTGAATGTGAGAGAGGGCATGCGGGTGACACCGGAGATGGACATTATGAGTCTTTCGGATTTAGCCAATGTATGGATGATGGCCGAAGTGGATGAAGCCCAGGCAACTTGGGTAAAAGTAGGTGAGCCGGTTGAAGCCCGCTTTACGGCTTTTCCGGGTAAAATCTGGCAAGGTCGGGTTGCTTATGTCTATCCTACCATCAATGCGACCACGCGTACCTTACCGGTGCGTATACAGTTTGATAATCCTAATCTGGAACTAAAACCCAATATGTATGCTGATGTGGACATCTTAGTAGCGTCAAGCAATCCTGTTGTGAATATGCCTTTAGCGGCATTAATCCAAAATAGTCAGAACAATCACGTTATCCTTTATTTAGGTGAAGGTCGTTTTCAGGTACAACCCGTTACAGTAGGTATGGAATCGGGAGACCGTGTAGAGATTTTGTCAGGTCTTGCTGTAGGGGACAAAGTAGTGACATCCGGACAATTTTTGCTGGATTCAGAGGCTAATTTGAGCGCAGGATTACAGCGGTTACAAACGCCAACTAATACGATGCAAATGGGTGCGGAGAAAAATAAATGATCGCCGCTGTCATCCGTTGGTCACTACGCAATCGTATTTTAGTATTATTGTTGGCAGGATTACTCGTGATAGTGGGTATTTATACGATTAAAAACACCGCTGTAGACGCTATTCCTGACTTATCGGATGTGCAAGTTATCATTAAAACAGACTATCCTGGCCAGACGCCGCAGGTAGTTGAAGATCAAGTCACTTATCCTTTGACTACAGCAATGCTGGCGGTGCCTGGTTCTGTGACGGTGCGTGCCGAATCAGGGTTTGGCGAATCCTATGTCTATGTTATTTTTAAAGATGGCACCGATTTGTATTGGGCGCGTTCAAGAGTGTTGGAATACTTAAGTCAAATGTCGAATCGTTTACCGCCTGAAGCGACTACGGCTTTAGGACCTGATGCTACCGGTGTTGGTTGGGTGTATGAATATGCCTTAACGGACAAATCGAATCAATACAATTTGTCACAATTAACCAGCATACAAAACTGGTTTTTAAAGTATGAATTGCAAAAAATACCGGGCGTGTCGGAAGTTGCAACCGTAGGTGGTATGGTGCGTCAGTATCAAATTACACTGGACCCCAATCGTTTACGTGCCTTTAATCTAACCTTGGAGCAAGTAAAACAAGCGGTTCAAAATGGGAATCAAGAAGTCGGTGGTGCAGCGCTGGAAATGAGTGAAGCAGAATATATGGTCAATGTTAAAGGCTATTTAAAATCGATTCAGGATATTGATCAAATTCCAGTGGGATTAGGCAAGGATGGTATTCCCATTTTAATGAAGGACATTGCCACTGTACAATTAGGACCACAAATGCGTCGAGGTATTGCAGACCTAAATGGCCAGGGTGAGGTTACCGGCGGCATTATTGTGATGCGTTCTGGACAAAATGCTTTAAAAACAATTGAAGGTGTGAAAGCAAGGTTGGCTGAGTTAAAAGCCAGTTTACCTTCTGGTGTACATATTGTTGAAACCTATAATCGCGCCACGCTGATTCACAAAGCTATCGATACCTTGAGCGATAAATTGATTGAAGAATTTATTATCGTATCGCTGATTTGCATTGCTTTTTTATACCATTTTCGCTCGTCTTTGGTTATCGTTGTAAGTCTGCCTTTAGGTATTCTAGCGGCCATTATTGTCATGCATCTGCAGGGTATCAATGCGAATATTATGTCGCTAGGTGGTATCGCTATCGCCATTGGAGCCATGGTGGATGCAGCTATTGTGATGATAGAAAATACGCACAGACACATGGAGAATAATGCCATCACCACTGAAAATCGTTGGCAAGTGATACAGGAGGCCACGTTAGAAGTCGGTCCCGCTTTATTCTTTTCTCTATTGATTATTACTTTCAGCTTTTTACCTATTTTTGCTTTGCAAGCTCAGGAAGGCAGAATGTTCGCGCCTTTAGCTTATACTAAAACATACGCCATGGCCGCTGCCGCGGGATTATCGATTACGTTGGTACCGGTATTGATGGGTTATTTAATTCGCGGCCATATTAAGCCAGAGCGGCAAAATCCTCTGAACCGTGTTTTATATGAACTATATTATCCAATCATTCGAGCTGTATTAAAAGCACCTAAGGTTGTGCTTGCTATTGCCTTAGGGATAGTTTTGTTGAGTGCGTGGCCTGCTTTACACTTGGGCTCTGAATTTATGCCGACTCTGGATGAAGGCGATTTGATGTATATGCCTACGACCTTCCCAGGATTATCCGCGGGTAAAGCCGCACAAATTTTGCAGCAAACCGATAAATTAATTTACGCATTTCCCGAGGTTAAAACTGTATTTGGTAAAGTAGGTCATGCGGATACAGCGACCGATCCCGCGCCCTTATCCATGATGGAAACGACGATTCAATTTAAACCTAGAAACAAATGGCCCAAAGGCATGACGCCTGAAAAATTACGTGCACAGCTGGCAACACAATTACAATTGCCAGGTGTGTCCAATGCATGGGTAATGCCGATCAGTACGCGTATCGATATGTTGGCGACGGGGATTAAAACTCCTGTGGGCATAAAAATTGCCGGACCTGATTTGCAAATCATACAAAGCATAGGTCAACAGCTAGAAACTATTCTACAGCCTCTACCGGGCACGGTGTCGGTATATGCTGAACGTACAGCGAGTGCGCATTATGTCACTATAGATATCAATCGCCAGGAAGCAGCACGTTATGGTCTTAACATAAAAGATATTCAAGATATTGTTGAAATGGCAGTAGGCGGTATGAATATTACCCAAACGATCGAGGGAAGGGAACGTTATCCTGTTAACCTACGCTATCCACACTATAGCCGAGATTCACTGGAAAAATTACGCCTATTGCCGATTGTGACCAGTGCAGGGGCCAGTATTCCCTTGGAAACCATCGCTAAGGTTAATATAACCGAAGGACCTGATATGATCCGCAGCGAAAATGCGCAGTTGAATGGGTGGGTCTATTTGGATATTGCGGGCCGTGACTTGGGCTCTTATGTATCCGATGCACAACAAAAGGTATCACAAAAACTTAAATTACCACCAGGCTATTCCCTGAGCTGGTCTGGTCAGTATGAATATTTGGCACGCGCTAAGGCTCGATTAGAAATGGTGGCGCCATTTACGCTGGCCATCATTATTTTCTTGCTGTATCTGAATTTCCGTCGCATTACTGAAGTGGTGATCATTCTAGCCACCTTGCCGTTGGCATTAGTAGGTGGTGCTTGGTTGCTTTATCTTTTAGGCTACCATCTATCCGTAGCAGTAGGGGTTGGTTTTATTGCTTTATCCGGTGTGGCGGTTGAAATAGGCGTGGTAATGCTGGTCTATCTAAATCAAGCATTCAAGAAATATCAACAACGCGCCGAAGAAAAAGGGTGTCCATTGACACAAGAAGATATTGCCAATGCGATCATCGACGGTGCTTTATTGCGCTTAAGGCCTATCGCCATGACAGTGTGCGCAGTTGTAGGGGGGTTATTGCCCATTATGTTTTTAGGTGGTACCGGCTCAGAAGTCATGCGCCGTATTGCCGCACCCATGGTAGGTGGCATGATCAGCGCCACAGTATTGACCTTGATGGTTATTCCCGCAGTTTATTTAATATGGAAACAAAGAGAGTGTATATAGCGATTACACTTCAAGATGCGAGATCAATACTTTTTACAAACGCAGTACTAAAACGTTGTCATTCTCGCCGAAGGCGGGAATCCAGTTTCAACACAGTTTTTTCTGGATCCTCGACTGCGGCCTCGCGGCCTGGTCGAGGATGACACAACTCTAGTCTGTAGTTGCTTGTAGCATTGAACTTGCATCTTGAAGTGTATTGGGTATATAACTACTTTTTCAACCGACGGATCTTATCCACAATACGTTCACGCTTTAAGGGCGATAAACGGTCTAGATAGGTTAGACCATTGAGATGGTCAATTTCATGTTGCAAGCATTTAGCCATATAACCTTCGGCGACAAATTCTATAGCCTCACCTTTTTCATTTAAAGCTTTTACGGTGACGCGTTCTGCGCGCTTAACTTTCTCGTGTATGTGATCAGGATAAACCGACATACAGCCTTCATATTCAGCTTGTTCGCCTTCGCTGTGGACGATTTCAGGATTGATGAAACACAGGGGTTCATTTTTTTTCTCTGAAAAATCAATTACCGTAATGGCGGGCGGATCGACAAAATCCAATTGTGTAGCGGCTAAGGCAGCACAATTTTCTGTGGCATAATGGGTTTCAAACATATCGGCAATGATTTTTTTGATTTCATCGTCAACTACCGTGACCTTTTTACCCACACGTTTTAATTTGATATCGGGATAAGACAGAATACGAACTTTTGCCATTACTAACACTCCGGATGATTGACGGCCAAACCACCTAATGAGGTTTCTTTATAGCGCGTTTGCATTGCGCGGCCAGTTTCTAACATAGTTTTAATGACCGTATCTAAAGATACAGTATGTTCACCGCTTTCCATTAATGCCAGTTTAGCGGAATTGACGGCTTGTACAGTTCCCATGGCATTGCGTTCAATGCAGGGAATTTGCACTAAACCTGCGATAGGGTCGCAAGTTAATCCTAAATGATGTTCCATACCAATTTCAGCCGCATTTTCAATTTGTTCTAGACTGCCGCCTAATACTGCCGTTAATGCACCTGCAGCCATAGAACAAGCTACGCCGACTTCACCTTGACAACCGACTTCAGCTGCGGAAATGGAAGCACCTTTTTTATAAAGAATGGCAATAGCGGCGGCGGTCAGTAGATAATCGATCACACCTTGTTCTGTATATTCAGGACAAAATTCACGATAGTATTGTAATACCGCAGGTAAAATTCCGGCAGCGCCATTGGTGGGAGCCGTAACGATGCGTCCGCCAGCGGCATTTTCTTCATTGACGGCTAACGCATATAGATTTAGCCAATTTAAAATATCGGAAAAGTTTTCTTTTTTGCCCGTAGTCATGAGTTTATTGTGCAAAGATGGTGCGCGGCGTCTAACTTTCAAACCACCCGGTAACTGCTTTTCTGTACTGTGACAACCCGCTTCTATACAGGCAAACATAGTGGATGCTATTTTTAAACAGCGTTCTTTAACGGCGGCTTCACTGTGCAAAGCGCTTTCGTTGGCCAGCATTAATTTGGCAATGCTAAGATTATGTTTTTTGCATAAAGCCAATAATTCGGCGGCAGTAGAAAAAGGGTAGGGTTGTGTATCCGTACTATGTGGAGGCTGTTCCATTTCAGCTTCTGTCAGTATAAAACCGCCGCCTATAGAATAATAAGTTTGGGTTAAAATAAGCGTGGCGTTTTTATCAAAAGCACTAAAGCGCATACCATTAGCGTGTAAGGGTAATGTTTCTTCATAGTGAAACAATAAATCACTTTTACTATGAAAAGGAATAGTCGCCAATTTAGAGAGCTGTAATCGTTGTTCTTCGATAATAGAATACGCTCGAGGGCCTACCTCTATAGGGACAACGCCTTCGGGGGTGTAACCTTCTAAACCGTTAAGTATGGCGCTGTCGGTGCCATGACCTTTGCCGGTTAAGGCCAGTGAACCATACAAATCTATTTGTATGCGCTGGCACAAATGTGCTGCGGGCATTTGTGATAAACTATCCATAAATGCTTTGGCCGCTCGCATAGGGCCTACGGTATGTGAGCTGGAAGGGCCTATACCGATGGAAAATAAATCAAATAAACTGATGGTCATGGTGGTAGACTCTTGAAAGCTGAATATGGCCTATTGTAGGAAATGAGCGTAATGAATGCAAGACTATGGCACAAAGATATAGATGCGATTACCATCCCCGATGCACGTAAACAATGGCTATTGGGTGCTAGCCGCTTGGTACAAGCTTTTAAAGCCAATCTCGGAGAGGTGCAGATAGAAGCATTGCAAGAAGGACGCAACAAACTCTTTGCCGATGAACAAGCTGCTTTACAATTAGAAGATAAAGAAGCACATATACGTCAGATTGTGATTGCCACAAAGGATGGCCATCGCTTGAGTTATGCGCGAGTAGCCATTGCCGATGAGACTTATGAAGCGTATGCACAGCAATTTTCTGGGCTGGGACGACAGTTTATTGGTGATAGTTTATTGTACAATAATAAAGATGTGATACGCCAACCTTTTGAATTCGCCTGTTTTGATGATGCATCCGTGTATGCACAAGCCTTTTTTCAATTGGTACAATCTAGAGCGGAGTCTCAACCGTGGCCAGCACGACGTTCCGTCTTCTTATGGCAGAATCGGCCTCTATTAATTACTGAATTTCTCTTGCCTTATCTAGCCACTGTGCCTTACACTAACACAATATAAACCAATGGAGAAAGCGATGAATTATAGCCTTACCGATAATAATTTATACAGTTATGCCGTGCGCAATAGCCATAAAACTTGGCATAATGTGGCCTGGATAGTTTTAGGGGCAGGTTTACTGGCCTTAGCCGCACAATGTGTTATTCCCTGGGTGCCAGTGCCGTTGACTTTACAAAGTGCTACCGTTATTTTCTTGGCAGCCCTATTAGGACCTTCTTTAGCCGCCAGTAGTATAGTCACTTATTATGTGTTGGGACTTTGTGGTGTTCCCGTATTTGCTGAGTTTTCGGCCGGGTTTCACGTGTTTATGGGGCCTACGGCGGGTTATCTTTTAGGCTTTTTACCCGCTGCTTATTGTGCAGGTTACCTCTTCCAAAAAGGCGCCGCACGTCATTGGTCCTTAGCGTGGCTTGCCAGTGTTTTGGCTGCCAGTATTATTTTTATTTGCGGCGCGAGTGTGTTGAGTCTATTTGTAGGACTTAAAGCAGCTTGGGCATTAGGCGTAGCACCTTTTTTAATGATGGAAACAATTAAGCTTATGCTAGTAGCCGCTTTTGTACGCAGTTCATGGCGAGCTGCGCGGTAAATCAAAGAGCAATAGCTTTGAACTTAGATTGTGCGCATGTGTCATCCTCGACCAGGCCGCGAGGCCGCAGTCGGGGATCCAGAAAAAACTAGAATCGAAACAGGATCTCCGACTTCGTCGAGGATGACGATGCGCGGGACTCTCAACTGCAATGAGACAACGTTATAGATCTAGCTCTTACCCCGAGAATTCACTTACCAATATGAAAGACCTTTTTTGTACGAAATTTCTGAAAAAAAAACGCATCAATTGTCTAAAATATACGCAAAACATTGATTTAAATGGTCGTTTCTAATACAAATCAATATTCACTATAGATTTTCATCCTTGAGATGCCTTTATATTTCTACTATGCTTCATGAATAAGGGTGTTATGGATGAGGAGTATCAAAAATGGATAACAAATATATTATTGACACCACGGCAAAATTTATTGAAACCATACAGAAAAGCAGAGGGGAAAAACCATTTTCACAGGATATATTACTGATTGAAGATGATAATCTTTGTTTATTTGTAGGGTGTGATATTTTATCGCGTTTAACCAGCGGAAAAATCGACACTGCTAAAACAGCTATTGAGGCAGCTCAAAAGCTTAAGTACAATCACTATGACTTAGTAGTATCTGATCTGTGCTTAGCAGAAGATAGTGCTATAGATCTTATTTCTGAAGCACAAACACAATCTTGGTCCAAAAATAAAGATACACCTTTTATAGCCGTCACAGGATATCGTGATATAGATAAACATCAAGAAGCATTAGCGGTAGGATTTAAAGTCGTTATCACTAAACCACTTACAGAAGAACGCGCTAGGATGGTTTTAGAAAATTATCTAGAGTCCTATGTATTTAATAATGATACCCAAATGATAAAAAAGCCTGTGATCGACTTGAAATTAGGTATGGATCGTATCGGCGTATACAGCAAAGAAAAAGTAATTCAGGCCCTAAAATTATTGATGGCATCGTTACCGCAAGATTTAGCCCTGTTAAAAAATGCAGAGGCTAAACGAGATCGCGCGAGTATGAGCCAAATTGTTCATAAGCTCAGCGGCGCTTTGAATTATAGCGGTACACCGGCATTGGAAAAAGCGGTTCAAGATCTATATGCGGCATTAAAAGCGAATGAGCCATCTGCTATCTCTAAGGGGGTTCAAGCTATTCAGGAGCAAGTTCAGCTCTTAAGAACAGCCTATTATAATTTGCCTATGGGTGATGCTTGATTATTTTGTAGTCTATCTGCTTGTGCACCCAAGACGCCATACATGATGATTCTATTTTTTCACAAAATCAATCACTTAGACTAAATCGGTTATTTCTCTTTGAACAAAAATGAGAGGGGTCTTTAAGGTATAAATTATACAAAATAAATTTGCTTTAATATTTTCTTAATATTTCGCATTAGTATTTATGATATAATTTTTAGGATTTTATGTCCATTAAGAATAATAAATTTCTATAATAGAAGGGGTTCATATGTCATCTAGCTCATCTGCTGTAACCACGGATATAACCAATGCTGATAAAGCACGTGAAAAATGGAAACAATTTTATGCGCGACTGATAAAACAAACACGCTTTGAATCAGAACAAGAAAATGAGAATTTTTTATTACACTATCTGATGGCAGGCAAAGAAGATCTAGGCGAATACAATGAAGAAAAACAACAAGCCTTAGTTCAAGCACTTACGGATGCTGATTGGGACGCCGATATATTAAATGACGAAAACTTAGAACAAATTGCGCTACAATGTTTCAAAGACAATCTTATTATCTATCAGCAATTAATTACTTTATTAGAACGTCAACAATGTCAATTAGATTTTGGTGCTATAGAAACGCATGCGTTGTTAAAAGAAGATGAAAAATATACCGAGTATGCTAAGAATCATTTCTTACCTTTACTCTATAGAAATTTGAAGCATGGGCAAGGTATTTCAGTGGGTGAAAAAGAAGAAGAGCGATTACGCTGTTTAATAGCGGCTTTGCCCAGATCAGAACAAATTGTTTATAGCTCAGTTATAGATGAAACTGCGCTCTATAAGGATGGTGTATTACCAAGAACAGATATCGGTAATCCATCCGATTCTCTTTTAGGGAGCATGCAGCACGAAGGTGTTATGCTCATTGATTTTAACCAGTATTTTGTTGAAACGATTAAATCCTATGATAATGCCTTTACTGTTGAAGCCAGAAAAATCCCATTAATATCCATGTCTGATGGTGTGACAGATGCCGTATCCATAGCGCTTTTTGGAATAAAAAGATATGTAAATCCTGTGTTTCGTAGTAAGAAGATAGATGTCAGAGATATAGAACAAGGAATTAGAAGAGGATTTAGGCCGACGGCCATTACATTTAAAAATGAACCTTCTCCTGAACAGATCCATGAATTTGAAAATCCTGGTCGAGTTCCTGCTACTGCACATGATAAGTATCATGCAGGCATTATGTCGAGGATGACAATAAAGTTTCGACAGGCTTTACTTTATATGGTTGATATTGCTAGAAGAGATTTGCAATCTATGCACGAAACAGAGCAAATGGCAAAGAAACAAGAACAAGAACAATCTAAGTCGTTAGTGACCCTAGAAACCTGGCTAGCCGTTGATGCTGCATGGCCTATTTCAGGCGGCATTGCTATTTTTCCCTCACAAGAAGAAATAGAAAAGTCGACACGAGAATTTTGTAAAAATTTAAGTGCTGTTACGATTGCCGCAAAAGCTAAGGTGGCTAAATCTGACAATTATAGCGGTTTTTTTGACGGTGAAAGCGATGTTTCCGTATTTGGAATGATTGTTTTTGTTGATATGCTAAGAAACACGGAAGAATGGAGTACGTTATTTTACATCGAACCGGAGCTATTAGAGGAGCCGTTTAAGGAGGGTTATGAACTTATTAAGCGATTGAGTGTCTGCGATCCTGATTTCTTAGAGGATCCTCCAGAATTGCAAGCTTTAAAACTCCGGGTTTTCCAAAATATTGCTGATATGAACGACGAAGAACTTACTGACTTATTCGCTGAAATAGCAAATTATTATCATGAAAAAGTGAAGGAAGAAATTATCGTTTGTAAATTTGTAAGAGGAAAACAAGGAGGCAAACTATTTCATCAACAATTATTACCAAATCAAGTAGGGTTATTGGTGTATCCAGAACATAAAGAATTCTTTTCAGAGATACATAGAAAATATTTTCATGAAAAAGAATCACCAGAATCATTGTCTGATGATGAAGAAAAATTTTCAAATAAATGTTGTTGCTTTTTTAATTCAACTAAAAAAAGAAATAGCTCTAAACCAAAAATGGATGTGACTACGGACATGGTGGTTGAAGTAGGAGAATCAAAAGAGAAAAAAAACGGTTCTTCATGGGGAATAGAGGTTATAGGTGAGGATGAATCAGCGACACAACCAACACGGCGTTCTCGCTGCGTTCTATTGTAAGAAGCTTATAAAATGGTACAACCCGAGTTTTGAGGTTGAGGGCTCTTGGCTGTGAGCCCTTCTTTTTTCTGAGAATTAAAATATCTTACACAAGAAGCGTATTTCTTTTCTAATTCTATTTTTTCTTTTTTGTCGTGCGTCTCAAGTAAGTCTAAAATTGCTTTACGTTGCTCACGCACGGTAGCGTTCATTTCCGTATGGTAATAACGCTTTGCCGCACCTAGAGGACTAAGGCCGCCACGACTTTCCTGGTGAATGTTTGCTCCAGCGTTTAATAAAAGCTCCGCCACTTTAATGTGTTTATTCGTTACCGCACAGAGTAGCGGTGGGCATTCAAGGAGATTATCTTTATCCTGTTTCTCGGTTGTATATTGGTAAGGGTTATCGGGGTGTACTTGATGCCTCAGCAAATAATCAACAATGGCTTCTTTGCCCTTACTTGCTGCAAAGTGTAATAAGGTTGTACCTCTCTCATCCTGCCAGATCAATTTAAGGCCTTGTTTTTGCAGTTTTTTTATTTCAGCGGGATTGTTACTATCTATAGCCGCTACTATGGTTTCGCTTGTAAGCATAGACCTAGTCCTCACTCACTGTATTTTTTATATAATAACACCTTTTAAATTATGCTTCAATCCTTAAAGACCCCTCTCATTTTTGTTCAAAGAGAACTAACCGATTTAGTCTAAGTAATTGATTTTGTGAAGAAATAGGATCATCATGTGCAGTGTTAAAAACATCCAACTTAAAAGAGGAAAAAAGCTATTTTTCTCTAAAAGGGTATTGACATATCGAATTAATTCGATATATAATAACACCATGAACGAAAAATTGATATTTAAAGCACTGGCCAACGATACACGGCGGCAAATTCTAGCTTGGTTGAAAGATCCCAAACAGCATTTTCCATCCGCGCAGTCTGATGTCATTCGTGATGGCGTGTGCTGCGGGCTAATCCAGCAAAAAGCGGGGCTAGCTCAATCTACGGTGTGCCATTATCTAGGGCTTTTGGAACAAGCCGGTTTGGTCACTACGACCCGCTCTGGTCAGTGGACGTTCTATAAACGCAATGAAGTTGAGATAGCACGATTCATTGCAAAATTGGCAGCTTCTTTATAATATACTCATAGCAGTTGGTTATTAGGCGAGGCGCCGAGCTCTCGAGCAGCAGGAGTGTAGTACTCTACATGACTGGTGCGAGATGGGCGAAGGCAACAAAGCCTAAGAATCAAATGCGAAGAGTATAATTAAAGAAGCTATTTTTTTATTACTATATATCGATTTTTTTCGATATATAGATTAGGAGGCATTATGAAAATTGTTGTAATAGGCGCAACAGGAACGATAGGGCAGGCTATTTCTAAAGAGTTAAGTCAGCGACATGAAGTCATTGCCGTAGGTCATAGTCACGGCGATATACAAGTTGATATTAGTAATATGAAATCTATAGAAGCAATGTATCAACAAGTCAAAAACATCGATGCAGTTGTGTTGGCTACGGGTCAAGTGCATTTTGGTAGTTTATTAGATATGACTGAAAAAGAGTATGCCATAGGCTTAAACAGTAAATTGATGGGGCAAGTCAATGTGGTTTTAGCGGGCATGAAATGTTTGAATGACGGCGGTTCCTTTACTTTAACCAGTGGTGTTTTAAGCCGTGATCCAATCCAATACGGCAGTTCTGCTTCCATGGTAAATGGTGCACTAGACGCTTTTATTAAAAGCGCCGCATTAGAATTACCTAGGGGGCTTAGAATCAATAGTGTCAGTCCAACGGTCATTACTGAATCGATGGAGGGTTATGCCGCTTATTTTAGAGGGTTTGAATCCGTTCCTGCAGCACGGGCTGCATTAGCTTATAGCAAAAGTGTGGAAGGATTGCAGACTGGGCAAACCTATTGGGTAGTATAAAAGAGGACTGTAAAATGCAAAAACCAATCTTAATTACGGGTGCCAGTGGTACCATCGGCGGTTTTTTAGTGGAAAGTCTATTAGCTAAAAAACAGCCAATCCGTTTAGCGTTGCGGGATAGTCAAAAATCTCCTTATCATCAGTCTGCTGTGTCTTTTGATTATCGAGATGACAAGAGCATGCAAAAAGCACTTGAGGGAATTGAACAGGTTTTCTGGTTAACGCCTTCACCGACTCAAGTCAAGAAAGAAGAAGCTTTTGATGACCTAGAAGTGGCTTCTAGATTTCTTGATCATATGAAGCAGACAGGAGTACAACATATCGTGCGTATCTCCGGAATGGGAGCTGATCTATACAAAGAATCTGCGCATTTTCGTATTGAAGAGCTAATTCGTGCTTCTGGAATAGCGTACACCATACTGCGACCCGCTTTTTTCATGCAAATATTCAGCATTTATTATCGCAACAGTATACAAAAACAGGATCGCATCAATCTTTATGATGCAGGCGTACGTGAAAGCTTTGTAGATGCCAGAGACATTGCTGCTGTAGCGGCAGAAGCTTTTTTAAAGCCGCAGCATAGAAACCAGATTTATACTTTAACAGCAAACGATCTATTAAATTATAAAGATATTGCTGAAATATTAACGAGAGTTTTAGGGCGAAACATAAGTTATACGGCTAAAAGCGATGAGGATAGCATACAAGCCTTATTATCTAGTGGGTGGACATTAGAAGCAGCAAAGTCCTATGGGATGCTGTTGCAAGCAGTACAACAAGGTGCCTTTTCTACGCATACCGATGATGTCAAAAAAGTATTGGGTCGTGAACCTATTACATTCATACAATATGCTGAAGATCATGCTAGTATATGGTCAAAATCAACGCAGCAGGAGAAGCTATCGTGAAATTTAATTCATTTGCATTTATATTCTTAACGCCGGGCTTTAGCGCGGAAGAAAATAGCATCATGACGGAAAAAAATGGTTATAAATTTAAAGCAGTAGGCATTGATATGGCCGATAAAAGCAAGGTAATTGACGTGGCCAAAACATTGGCTGCAGAAGGCTATCAAATGCTTGAATTGTGTGGTGGTTTTGGTCCAGAATGGGCATATAAAGTTACGGAGGCCTTAGAAGGTAAAGTACCAGTAGGTGGTGTTTCTTATGGCCCACAGTTTAGGCAAGCCCTAGCCGATTTAATGCGATAATTCTTAAAGATGAGGAAAATGATATGTCAGATTTATTCACGCCACTTAAGGTTGGCGATTTAACTTTACCTAACCGTATATGGATGTCGCCATTGACACGTTCCAGAGCAGGGGAGAGTCGTGTACCCAATGCCATGATGGCGCAATATTACAGCGATCGTGCGAGCGCTGGTTTAATCATCAGTGAGGCTACTTCTATTTGCCCTATGGGGGTCGGTTATGCCTACACGCCCGGTATTTGGTCGCAAGAACAAATTGAAGGTTGGAAAAAAGTAACGACTGCCGTGCATCAAAAAAATGGGCATATCTTTTCGCAACTATGGCACGTAGGCAGAATTTCTGATCCCATGTTTTTAAACGGTGAACTGCCTGTGGCACCTAGTGCTATTGCACCTAAAGGAACCGTCAGTCTAGTACGGCCTAAAAAAGAGTTTGTAACACCACGCGCTTTGACCACAGAAGAAATACCCCTTATTGTAGAAAAGTACAAGCAAGCAGCACAAAATGCCAAAGAAGCGGGTTTTGATGGCGTTGAATTGCATGCAGCCAATGGTTATCTTATTGATCAATTTTTACAAGACAGCACCAATCATCGTACTGATCGTTATGGTGGCAGTTTAGAAAATCGTGCACGATTTTTATTAGAAGTGGCAGATGCAGTTATTTCTGTATGGGGTCCTGGACGAGTCGGCGTACATTTGGCGCCACGTTGCGATTCACACGACATGGGCGATTCAAATCCATTAGAGACTTTTTCATATGCAGTCAAAGCATTGGCTGAGCGTAAAATTGCTTTTGTACTCGCACGTGAACGTCAAGGAGAAGGGTATATAGGCGATCAACTCAAGAAAGTTTTTGGTGGTGTATATATTGCTAACCAAGAGTTAACCCAGGAAATGGCAGAAAACTTAATTGAAACAGGAAGAGCCGATGCGGTTTCTTTTGGCCAGTTATTCATTGCTAATCCGGATTTACCGGAACGATTTGCTTTGAAAGCACCATTGAACAAACCCGATGCAGAGACTTTTTATGTGGGTGGCAATCATGGGTATAATGATTATCCACGGTATAAAGAAGCTGAACATAGTGACTTGGGTTAATCTGGGCAATAGATTTTAATTTAGCACCCTTAAATTTATAATTTTAGAAGATATTATTCATGAAAAAGAAGTTTAGCTTAGAAGAGATTATGGATCTGACTGACACTTGGCTGGTTCAAGGCGATCTAAATATCGATATGTTAGCCGATAATTTTCAATTTATTTCGCCATTCTGGAGCAGCAATACACGTCAAGCATTTATAGATAAATTTAAGCATTCAACGGTGTATCAGGAAACGGCTTTAAAGAATATTGTAAAATTTGATCCCGTGATAAAATTTAAGTCTTTAGATGGCGCGGCTTTTTCCATTATTTTACAGTATCACACCAAAAATGGCAGCAGTGTATATGAGGCCGTTTTAGGTAGGGTTGCTAATGGCCTCTTGTATGAATTGCGTAGTATCTATGATTTAGAAGCTACTAAAAAAGCACATGGCTTGTGATTGACGCGATAGTTGGTATTATTTCAGGTAAAAGTCACGTTTAGCCTATATTTTGAGCAAAAAAGTGCTTGACGACCTTTATAATTAGGACTATATTCCTAATATACAGCAAAATATTGAGATTAGACTCATAATGTTAAAATCGCTACAACTGATTTATCAACGCTTACTGGCAGAGGTCAGTTTAACTCATTTTCGCTTTTTGTATAGTGAATTCAATTTACAGGATCGTCTAACGGGTCTCATTGGTCCGCGCGGTGTGGGTAAAACGACGTTATTATTACAATACATTAAGCTTAATTTTGTTGATAAAACAAAGGTTTTTTATTTTTCAGCTGATCATATCTATTTTGACAAGGTTACTTTATATGCTTTTATAGAAGAATTGTATCTTGCAGAAGGGGTGACTACTTTTTTTATAGATGAAATTCATCAATATAAAAATTGGAGCCAAGAATTAAAAAATATTTATGATGGCTTTCCTGCCATTCAACTGGTTTTTTCTGGTAGTTCTAGCTTAGATTTAATTAAAGGTAGCTATGACCTATCGCGTAGAGCAAAAATGTATTATTTGCCCGGCATGTCATTTCGGGAATATCTTAATATAGAAACCAAGAGTCAGATTGCAGCCATAAATTTTAATGATTTAATGCAAGAACATAGACAATATGATGAAATACTGCTCACCATTCCTAAACTGAAAGGATATTTTAATGATTATCTACGACAAGGCTTTTATCCTTTCTATAGAGAAAATCTATTATCCTATCATGAAAAAATTTTAGAAATGATCGATAAAACCATTTTTGAAGATATTGCCAATTTCTATAATCTCAAAACAGGTAATTTGCATCAATTTAAAAAGATACTTATTTTCTTAAGTGGTATTTCTCCTGGAGTAGTGAGCGTGCATAATTTGAGTAAAAACTTGTCTCTTGATGATAAAACAGCAACACAATATCTTAGCTATTTAGCTGAAACGGGATTGTTAAACTTAATTTATCCTCATGAAAATGGCAACTCAGGCTTGCGCAGACCAGAAAAGATATTTCTAAACAATACCAATTTATATTATGCTTTAGAAGGGAAATTGAGTTCAAAGATAGAAGTAGGCAGTATACGCGAACTGTTTTTCGTGCAAAGCATTCTTAATTCAGGGGATGTGATTTTTCACAGTAAACAAGGCGATTATAAAGTAGGTGAATATACTTTTGAGATCGGCTGTAAAAATAAAACCACACGACAAATTCAAGGAGTAGAAAAATCTTTCCTTGTTAAAGCCGATATTCTGTCATCAAGGCAAAGAGAGATCCCATTGATATTGTTTGGCTTTTTGTATTAATATACGCTCTTCGCATTGGGTTTTTAAACTTTGTTATCTTAGACGTAATCAAGTAGCGTATAAAATGTATTCTATCTGAAATAGAAAAGGAGATATAGTTATGACTGTTAAAAATAATAAGCAAGTTGAAAGCACAAAATCAAGTGGAAATGTATTTGAAGATCTATGTGTTCCAGATGCAGATACATATTTAGAGAAAGCAAATCTTGCTTTTCAAATCAATGGCCTTATTAAGGACGACGGTTTAAAACAAATTGAAGCAGCAGAAATATTGGGCATTGATCAATTCAAAATGTCTGCTTTAAGCCGCAGTCTATTAGATGGTTTTTCAATTGAACAACTTATTGACTTTCTAAATAAATTAGATAGAAATGCACCATGAAAAAACATTATTTCAATGCCTTGGCGGCATCTTTAGGCTCTGGGCTTGAATATTTTGCATTTATCTCTTTTGCCTTGCAGGCGCAATACATCAGCTTGCTGTTCTTTCCACAAGACTCCCATACTCAAGGATTGCTCAATACCTTTCTGATTTTTGCAACGGGTAGCTTTGTCACCGTGATCGGGGGTTGTATTTTTGGCGTCTTGGGGGATCGCTTTGGGCGCAAAAGCATGTTTATCTATGCTATTTTGCTCATGAGCTTTGCCAGTTTAGGGATTGGGATTTTACCTACCCACTGGGGATGGGTAAGTTTAGGTTTATTGATTGCCTTACGGGTTTTACAAGGCATTTCACAAGGAGCCGAGCTTCCCGGAGCCATTACATTTATTGTTGAACATGCAGAAAATCATAACAAAGGTTGGCTTTGCGGCTTGATGTTTTTAGGCGTAGGTTTAGGCGCTGGGCTTGCCACCTCCATTAATGTTGCGCTTACGCACTTCTTATCTTTTCAACAGATGCTTGCCTATGGCTGGCGTATTCCATTTCTTGCAGCGAGCCTCTTAGGTTTGTTCGGGCTTATTCTCAGGCGTAGAGTGGCTGAAACGCCTGTTTTCTTGAAGATGCATCAAAAAAACCTTGACTCTATCCCGCCACGCCAAGGGAAAGCGGCATTTTATAGTGCCCATCTTACTTTGGGCTTTGGTTTGGTTTTTTTAGGCGCCATTTTGGTATCGCTAGGGCTGTATTGGCCAGCATTTTTAAGCAGCTATTATCACTTTAATACAGAGTATGTCTTTTTTGCGATTATGTTGGCGTTTATTCTCACCGCATTTTTGCTGCCTGTATTTGGCGCTATGGGTGATCGCTATGGTCGCGGCAGAGTATATCTCATTGGCGTTGTGCTAGTGATACTATTTGCGCCCGTATTATTCTTAATTTTAGCTAAAGGTAATTTGATTGCTTTTGCACTTATTTACTACCTTCTCATTGTCATATTAGCCGCCAATTATCCGGTTATGTTAACAGAGCTTTTTCCACCCGAGCATCGTTTTTTATCTGTAGCTGTAAGCTATGCGGGTTGTTACGCGCTTGCCAGTTTTGCGCCCGTCATTGCTGCCTTTTTATTATTGCATCAGGGTAATGATCACGGCCTTTTAATCCTCATTGAAGGTGCGGCCGTCATCAGTTTATTTTCAGGTTTATGCTACGTTAGAATACAACGGAAATTCTAAAATTAGAAAGTCTCTGAATATTTCCATCGCCAATGAAGATGCGAGATTTGAATAAACGCATTGAACTTTAATCGAAGCTTTGTCATCCTCGATACCCGGAGTACCGAGTACAGGTTCCGATCTGGGATCCAGGAAAACTTAATATAAAACTAGATCCCCGACCTTCGGTCGAGGATGACAACGTTTTAGTATGGTGTTCGTAGAAAGTATTGCTCCATATCTTGAAGTAGAATGGGTATATCACTTTTTTAGACAGATTGCTTCTAAACTATGTTTCATAGCGCTAATATTTTTTAATAGCGCTTTTTTGTCTTTCTCGCTAATGCCGGCCATAACCATTGGTCGAAGGTCCTCAGCAATGCGGCATATCTTTTTAATAATAGGCATACAGTTTTGAGTAATATAGAGCCGTTTGACACGACGGTCACTATCATCCAAGCGTTTTTCTAATAGTTTATGCGCAATTAATCGATCTAAGGGTTTGGTTAAATTCTGTGGTTCTATATCAATAAGATTAGCAATTTCAACTTGAGTTGCACCCGGTCTGCGGTCTACATTCAATATAATGCGACGTTCAATGGTAGAAATCCCCATTTCCTTTGTATGTAGGCTAAATGCGCGCCGCCACAATACACTGATATCGCAGATCAAAAACTCAATATCTTGTTCATCCATGTTTTTCTATCTTAACCTCTCTAGTTTGACTTTGCGCACGTATAGTGAATATTGCTCCAATAATCGTTAAACATATTCCAGATATAATACCCCAAGTCATTGGTGTGGACCAAATGAGCATGCCAATAATGGCCGCAAAAATGATATTCGATAAATACAACGAAACGACAGTTTGCGCATTGACATGTTTTAACGCATAGGTCAAAGAAAACTGTACAATGAAAAATAATAGCCCGATGATAATCAGCGGGATGAGTATTTTAATAGACAAGGGAGTCCAAAAAAATGCAGCACCAAGTCCTGAAATAGGGAGGGAAAATAGAAAATAGTAAAAGGCGTTCGTTATACCGCTGTCATTTCTGGCTTCTCTAATTAGAATAATAGAAGAGGCCATACATACGCCTGCGGCCAATGCTAGCAAGGAAGCGCTGTGAAATACCTGTGGATCTGGATTTAAAATCAATATTACCCCAGAAAAACCAATTAATAATGGCACCCATAGTTTATGATTAATCTTTACAGACATAAATAAAAACATAATAAGAGGTACCATCAGTGGTGCTGTATTGGCTAATAATACCGCGTCGACTAAGGGTATAAATTTAACTGAATAAAATAGAAAGTAACTAATACCTAGGCTAAAGAATGTTCTAAAAATATGAATGACGGGGTGGGCTGTTTTTATCAAGCGCACGGCCTTTTGCTTACCTTGAGAAATGATTACCGCAGAAATGAGCGCAAAACAGACCGCGCTTTGAATGAATACAATGACCGGGGTAGAGACTGTGCCGCCTAAATGTTTAACAATAGCTGTTTGTACAGCGTAAGACAATGCGCTTAATAAAGTTAGTAGGATGCCTAGATGTATGCTGTTTTTCATCATTCAATATTACCATGATTAAATATGATAATAATAGTATATTGCTATTTTTCTTGTAGATCAAGTGTTGCTATAGTGAGAAGCTTCTTATCAAAGCGTTAGAGTACCATTTTAAAATGACGCCTACTTTATATTTATCCAATAAAATCATATAATTACGCACTAACAGCTAAAAATCCCCCTAATGAGCTTGACATTTAATGTCAAATATGACATAATTTTAGGGTGGTATAACCGTGAAAATGAAAAAACTTGTTTTTGAAGGAACCTCACGGAAGGATTTATGTGATTTTCCTGTTGATGTTAGACGCCGTGCTGGATATGAGTTGTCTAATATACAAAAAGGTGAAGAACCTAGCGATTGGAAGCCTATGCATGGGATTGGCTTAGGAGTAAAAGAAATCAGGATCCATGTTGAAAATGAATATCGCGTTATTTATGTGGCTAAATTTGAAAGTGCTATTCATGTTTTACATGCATTCGTTAAGAAAACACAGCAAACTGCAAAAAAAGATATTGATATTGCAAAAATGCGTTATCAAGGAGTGTTTAAAAAAATGCAGGAGATAAAAAGATGACACACAATGTATTTAACGATCTTGGATTTGATCCCGCGGAGGCAAGTAGTTTAAAACTACGCGCTGAACTTATGCTAGCCATTAAAAAATACATTAAAACAAACAAGCTTACCCAAGCGCAAGCTGCAAAAATTATGGGGGTTGATCAGCCTAGAATTAATAAGCTACTCGCTGGTCATATTGAACTATTTACCATTGATAAGTTGGTGGTTATGCTTGCGCGAGCAAAGATCCATGTGACTTTAAGTATAGCGGCGTAATTGTATTATGCGACGCTATGTTCTAGAAAAGAAAATCACAGAAAGTGCTCTGTAGTATATTTCTATCAAGGATATTTGTTAACATACACTTTATTTGTATTGCCAATGAAAATGTTAGATAATAGTGATATGAATCTTTTAAACTGAAAGGTGAGATTATGACAGCATCTAACTATCCCGATGCTTTGTTGGCAGCAGAAGTGGCTCCTAACAAAACGCGTTCCGTTTATCCTGAGCCTTTTGCCTCAATGATGGATCGGCGTGAGAAACGTCGTTTAGGCGATATGTTTGGTCTAAACAATTTTGGTGTGAATTTGACGCAACTAGAACCCGGTGGCGTGTCCGCTTTGTATCATGCACATTCCAAACAGGATGAATTCATTTATGTGTTGGTGGGGCGCCCTACCTTAAAAAGTGGAGACAAAGAAATGGTATTAGCGCCAGGCATGTGTGCGGGTTTTAAGGCCGGTAGTGGTAGAGCACATCAGCTTATCAATCAAACCAAGGAGACTGTGTGCTTTTTGGAAGTGGGTGATCGAACTGCTGGCGATCAAGTGACTTATCCTGACGATGATATTGCTGCTGTACTCCAGGAGGGTGTCTGGATTTTTACGCATAAGGATGGTACGCCGTATTGACAAAGGTTTAACCCTTATTACAGGAGAATAGAATGAAAAAATCTTTGATCATAATAGATTATATAAACGAAATTTGTCATAAAGATGGTGCCTTTGGTTGTTATCCCATGTTGGCTAAAAATCAATCGGTTGCTAAACTCAACAAGGTGATTTTTCATGCGCGCAAGGAAAATTGGTTGGTCATATGGGTTATTGTGGCCTTTGATAAAAACTATCTAGAGGCCAATACAAAATCGCCCATTTTTTCAAAAGCTAAAGAATATAAAAAGCTGCAACGAGGTACTTGGGGTACTGAAATTATTTCCGATTTAGACTATCAAGAAGATGAATTGATCATCTTTAAGAATGCTGTCAATCCCTTTTATGGAACGAATCTGGATCAGATATTAAGAAATAATGGAGTGGGAGAGATCTATATTGCCGGCGTATCAACGGAGGTTGCTGTACAGTCGGCTGTACGCGATGCGCACGATCGTGGTTATAAAGTAACTGTAATCAGCGATTGCTGCGGCAGTAGCCACAAAGATCGTCATGATGCCTCATTGGAAATGTTAACATATATGGCCGATGTGATTGACAGTAGTCAGGTATTTGAATTTTGAAATTTCATTTTCACGGATCAATATTATGGCGTTGGATACCGATAATCAGCGTGGCAATACCAGAATGGGTTATTTGGTCTAGTTTGAGTGTGGTTTATCCAGAGCTGGATGCGGTATTATTGAAATTTAAACACCGTGCCATGGCAGGTGGAATTGGAGTGTGTGCTGGTTTAGGGATAGGCTTAGTTTTACCGCATTCGATTTTAGTGCCTTATTTTTTTTTTATATTAATTTGTCTCAGTTTGAAAATGTTTAGAGATTATTTTGTCGCTTATCTGCTACGTTCCGGTTGTGTTGTTATTTATGCAGTCAACCAAGGTTCTATGCAAATTGCTTTTGACCGTATTCTTAATGTTGTGCTGGGTGGCATGATTGGATTGGTATCAACCTATGCTTTGATCTATTTATATCGGCGGTTATATACTCTTCGTACTTGAAGATGCGAGATCTTGATGAATGCTATAGATTTTAATCGAAGCTTTGTCATTCCCCGGAGTACCGAGGACAGGCTCTAGTCGCAGTCGGGAATCCAGTTTCAAATTAAGTTTTTTACTGGATCCCCGACTGCGGCCTCGTGGCCTGGTTGAGGATGACAAGGTTCCGCCTTCTACTCTAAAAACACACGATAATCAATATCAAACAATTTCTCAATCCGTTTTGCTATCATACGCCCTATGTTGCGAGTACCGTTTTCCATTTGCGAAATATCGGACTGAGTAACTTTTATCTTTTCTGCAAGCTGAGATTGTGTTAAATTCTCACGAACACGCAATCCGCGGAGCAGAGCACCTGATTTAGTATGCTTTTTATTAATATCCGAAAATAATTCATCTGGGCTGACACTATCATTTTTAACACGGTATTTTTCAGCTATTTGTTTAGGAAACTGGTATAAATCACCACGATAATATATGATGACTATTTTTTCCGCAATATCAGTATGGCGCTTTCTCATGTGTTCCGACATAGTAAACCTCAACTACCTTTTCTATCTTAAACACTTTCCAACAGCATACATAAGTTGGATGTCCTTTTGCTAAGTGACAATGTCTTATATCCTGATTATTTTTGCTGCTCAACTTTCCATAGTTATGCCAAAATTTACCCGGTATGGGCCCTTTCATTTTTAAATCTTCTGCTAGCAATTGCAAGACAAAGAATAATTCTGCATCTAACTGGCGTGCTTGCTTTGCCGCTTTATTTGTAAATCGCACATTCCAATACATACAGTATATACCTCATTATGGAATATTGCAAATTATGCAATATTTGTTTTATAAGGGGGAATTACAGGCCACACGACTTCAAAAATAAGAATTTATTATTCATGTTAAAAAGAATAACACGAAAAACCAAAACTATCTACTACAAAAAATATTTCAAAAATCTTCTCATAATCCCTTGTTTTTCTCTATTCTGTGGGCTATAGTGTATGAAAGTGGGGATAAGTGGTATATTGTGGAGTATATTTAAGTGTTTCGTGGCATCACTGCAGTTAGTCTCGATGTTAAGGGCCGGTTGGCTATGCCGGCCCGACAACGGGACTTGCTATTAGAATCAGACGATAATGCGCAGTTGGTGGTCACCATTGATACCCAATCGGCTTGTTTATTGCTTTATCCTATAGCTGAATGGGAAATTATTGAACGGAAGTTAGAGGCTTTGCCTAGTTTTAATCCAGCGACTCGACGCCTACAAAGATTATTAATAGGGCATGCGAGTGAAGTGGAAATGGACAATCAGGGGCGTATTTTAATCCCCCAATTGTTACGCGATTACGCCAAGTTAGACAAAAGAGTCATGGTGGTAGGGCAAGGACAAAAGTTTGAGTTGTGGAGTGATACCGTGTGGGATGCTCAACGTGAAATTTGGTTAGAAGAAGACAAGGTAATGAATGCTGAAGGCTTACCTACAGAATTGCAGCATATTTCGCTGTGACGGGGCGAGCAGTGACAGACAAAGCGGATCACACCAGCGTTTTGCTACAAGAAGTGATCCAGGGTTTAGATATTAAGGCTGATGGCATCTATATAGATGGTACTTTTGGCCGAGGCGGACATAGTCAGGCCATTTTAGAACATTTGAATGAAGACGGTCGTTTATATGCCTTAGATAAGGATGAAGCGGCCATCACAGCAGGTAAAGCGATTACAGATAAACGCTTTACTCTGCAGAAAGGAAGTTTTTCGGAAATAGAAAAATGGGCCAAACACTGGGGCATTTTTGGCAAAGTGGATGGCGTGTTATTAGATTTAGGGGTGTCTTCACCGCAGTTGGATGATGCTACACGCGGCTTTTCGTTCTTAAGAGATGGGCCGTTGGATATGCGTATGGATGTGGAGCAAGAATTAACGGCGGCACAGTGGTTGGCTGTAGCCACTGAAGAAGAGATGACTAGAGTGTTTAAGGAGTATGGTGAGGAAGCGTATGGACGGGCTATTGCGCGTGCCATCATTGCTGAACGACTAGAAAGGCCATTGCAGACTACAAAGCAATTGGCGGATTTAGTAAGTGCAATGGTCCCTAAGGGGAAACAATGGCGCATGACAAAACATCCGGCTACACGGATCTTTCAAGCGATACGAATTTACATTAACCATGAGTTGGAAGCGTTGGAAGCTTTTTTACAACAGATTTTGCCTGTATTAGCAGTCAACGGTTGTATGGCTATCATCAGTTTTCATTCGTTGGAAGATCGTTTGGTAAAGCGATTTATACAGGAAGGGGCTAAGGGTGATCCTTATCCCAGAGATTTACCAATTAGAGGTGCCGAGGTGGCGCCAGGGATTGAAAAGGGAATAGTCAGCCGCGCGAGCGTAGAAGAGGTAAATCATAATCCACGCGCACGCAGTGCTGTTTTGAGAATAATGAGGAAAATAAAATGAGTGCAGTCGCAAGAGCAATTTTATCCAGTGATTTTACACGAGGACGTATTAAAGATTTTATGTTAGAAGGGGAAGTATTACTTGCTATCTTTCTAGCGTGTTTGTTGTTAGCCAGTATGTTGGGCATTATCTACATCAGAGGTCATGAACGACAATTGACCAGCGAGCTGCAATATAACCGCCAACAATACGATGATATGCAGGTCACGCATTCACAATTATTATTGGAAAAAGCCACTTGGTCGCAACAAAGTCGCATACAAGACATTGCCCAAGCTAAATTAAATATGCAATTGCCTAGTAGTAAAAATGTCATTACAGTGGAATAATATACTCTTTGCATTCGATTTTTAGGCTTTTTTGTCTTCGCCCATCTCGCACTAGTATATGACGGAATACGTCATTCCTAGTGCTCGCGAGCTCGGCGCCACGCCTAAAAATCAACTGCTGTGAGCATATATAGTATCGCTTTATAAGTACCAAAAATTTGAAAAAGGGGCGGGTAGTTAAGTGAGTTTTTATACGCGCCATACGTGGCGATGGGTTATATTATTAATTTGTTTAAGCTTAGCCTTTTTAGGATTACTGTTTAGATTTGTACAGCTGACTGTGATCGACCGCTCTTTTTTATTAAAACAGGGCGACGCGCGCAGTCAACGCATGATTGAACGTCCCGCCTTACGCGGCATGATAACCGATAGGGGTCATTATCCGTTGGCTATTACTACGCGTGTTGCTTCTATTTGGGTCGACCCACAAGCATTCGTTGCTAACACCGACAATCTTAACACTTTATCGTCTTTGCTGGGCGATAGCACTGTGGTATTACAAAAGCGCCTGAAAAAAAATAATAGTAAAGAATTTGTGTATTTAAAACGGCATCTTTCGCCCCAATTATCGAAAAAAGTCATGGCGCTGCATTTACCTGGTGTACATAGCCTAAATGAATACCGTCGTTATTATCCCGAAGCGGATGTAACCGCACAGCTCATTGGTTTTACCAACATCGATAATCAGGGTCAAGAAGGGCTGGAACTGGCCTATAATGAGAGCTTAAAAGGCATACCGGGCAAAGAGAAAGTCTCCAAAGATGGGGTAGGGCATGTAATCGCTTTATTAGGAATAGTGCGTGCGGAAGAGCCGGGTAAAGATTTAGAATTAAGTATAGATCATCGCATTCAATATTTAGCATATCGATATTTAGCCGATGCCGTCACACAAGTGAATGCAGCTGCAGGTTCGGTCATCGTATTAGATGTTAAAACGGGTGAGGTATTGGCGATGGCCAATGTGCCATCTTATAACCCAAATCAAACCGTCGACACTAGAATAGATTCATTACGTAATCGTTGTGTAACCGATACGTTTGAACCGGGTTCTACCACTAAAGCCATAAGTTTAGCGAATGTGCTGGCTCAGGGAAAATATACTCCAGACAGTATAATCGATACCAATCCGGGTTGGATGGTGTTAAACGGACATGTGGTACGTGATCCCGAAGGCAATGATGGCGTTATCAATATGACAACGGTGTTAGTCAAATCCAGTAACGTCGGTACGGCTAAACTTACTTTGACCACGCCGCCCAATAGTTTATGGGAATTGTTGCATAAAATGGGTTATGGGCAGTTGACGGGCAGCGGTTTTCCGGGTGAAGTTAAGGGTAGTTTGCCCTTGCATAAATGGTCTGATTTTACTTTGGCAACTTTATCCTTTGGCTATGGTTTATCGGCAACGCCTTTGCAGGTAGCCAATGCCTATGCCACCATCGCCCGTGGCGGCATCAAAATGCCGGTGAGTTTGGTTAAATTACAGCACCCTCCACAAGGCGAAAGGGTAATGGATGCGAAGATAGCGTCACAAGTGAAAATGATGCTAGAAGCCGTGGTCGATCAGGCGGCGGTTAAGGCACAAGTTCCAGGCTATAGGGTATTCGGTAAAACGGGAACAGTGCGTATGCTTGCGTCCAATGGTAAGGGGTATGATGAAAAGCGCCATATTGCCTTTTTTGCCGGCGGAGCCCCGGCATCTAACCCCAGATTAATCGTGATGGTGGTATTACAAGATCCGAAAAAAGGGTATTATAGTGCACAAATTTTAGCCCCTGTTTTTAGCCAAATTATGGGTGGGGCACTTAGAGTACTGGATGTTGCGCCGGATAAAAGTGTATCGGATGTTGCGCCGGATAAAAGGTCCCCGGATGTTGTGCCGGATAAAAGGGCCCCAGATGTTGCGTCGGATAAAAGGGTACTAGATATTACGCCCCATAAAGTGGATAATAAGGATTGATATACCATTATATAGTCCCCTAGAGCAGACAGAAAATGATGAAACTCAGCCAGTTATGTAAAGATTTTACGGATATTACTGCCGATGCAGATACCGATATTCATGATCTATGCGTAGATAGCCGCGAGGCCAAACCCGGAGACTTGTTCATTGCCCGTCATGGGGCCGTCAGTGATGCGCGCAAATTTGTAGGCGATGCCTTAAAAAAGGGCGTTGCGGCCGTTTTGTATGAAGTTGATGATGGCCAAGGCTTATCTATGCAGCATCTACAAGGCTGGGATCCCAATGTGCCGCTGCTACCAGTCAATCGAATCGATGAAATCTTAGGTACTCTGGCCAAGCGTTTTTTCAACGATCCTACACGCAATATGGCGGTTATAGGTGTGACGGGAACCAATGGCAAAACATCGACTACACAATATATAGCTCAAGCCTTACGCGCGCTGCATTTACCCTGTGGTGTCATAGGCACTTTGGGTTATGGTATGGAAGAATTAACGCCTACTACACACACTACCCCCGATATCATTACTTTGAATCGCTACTGCAACCAATTTAAAAACGAAGGCGCTAAAGCTATTGCCATGGAAGTGTCATCGCATGCTTTGGAACAAAAGCGTATTGCGGGTTTACATTTACATATGGGTATTTTGACAAATTTAACGCGTGATCATTTAGATTATCATCAAACGATGGCGGCGTATGCCAAGGCGAAGCGCAAGTTATTTACGCATCCAGGGTTACAATTAGCGATTCTCAATGCCCAAGATGAATTCGGTTTAGATTTATTAAAAAGTTTACCGAATAACTTAAGCAAATTGGCTTATGCTATAGACGAGCCGGTCAAAGGTTTGGGCAATGTCGCGCAAATTTATGCAACCGATATCACTTTATCAAACCAAGGTTTACGCTTTACAGTAGAAACCCCTATGGGACAGATTGGGGCTGAAACTACTTTATTGGGCCGTTTTAATGTAGCCAATATTTTGGCGACCATCAGTGCTTTGTTAGGTCTTAATTTTTCTATTCAGGATATTGAAAGAGTATTGCCTTTATTGCAAAGCGTTAATGGGCGCATGCAAATGTTGGGTGGTCAGGGTAAGCCGCGAGTAGTGATCGATTACGCTCATACGCCAGATGCTTTGGCTCAGGTTTTATTGGCAATTAAAGCTCACAACCCACAACGCATTATTTGCATTTTTGGCTGCGGTGGTGATAGAGACAAGGGCAAAAGGCCTTTCATGGGTAAAATTGCCGAAACTTATAGCGACTATTGCATTATCACCAATGACAATCCGCGGCATGAAAAGCCGATGCGCATTGCCGAAGAAATTGTTACTGGTATGACACAAAAATCCATACGCACTATTATTTTAGATCGCAAAGAAGCCATATTAGAAGGCATCAATAAAGCGGGTTTGAATGATATAGTCTTAATTGCAGGGAAAGGGCATGAGACTTATCAGCAAATTGGCGATGTCAAATATCCGCTTTCTGATATGCAAATTGCATTAGATATTTTAAAAGAAAAAGCATAATCTATAAAACGAGGCAAACTGTGGCACATTTTAAATTTTCAGAATTAGTTAAACCTTTAGAAGCACATCATAGTGGTGCAGACGTAACCTTTAACACGGTGACCATAGATTCACGCAACATTAAACCAGGCGATTTATTTATCGCTATTAAAGGACCGAACTTCGATGGTCATGACTTTATAAACGAAGCGCAAAAACAAGGTGCTTGTGGCGTGATGGTCGAAAGAGAAGTACACACCGACTTACCTGTATTAAAGGTTGCAGATACGCGTCTCGCTTTAGGATATTTAGGAGCATTGCGTCGAGCACAATTAGCCGATTTGCCGCTTATCGCTGTCACGGGGAGTTGCGGTAAGACCACTACCAAAACGATGATGGCGGCTATCTTAAAACAAAAAGGCAATACATTGGCTACAGAAGGCACGCTGAATAACGATTACGGTGTACCTTTAACATTGCTGAAATTGCAAGAACAACACGATTATGCCGTGATTGAAATGGGCGCTAATCATTTTGAAGAAATTGCGTATCTAACGAAAATGGCTAAACCACATGTAGCGGTGATCACCAATGCAGGACCCGTGCATTTAGAAGGCTTTGGTAATGTTTACGGTGTGGCGCAAGCGAAAGGTGAAATCTTTAGAGGACTTATACCCAGTGGAGTAGCTGTGTTAAATGCCGACGACGCCCATTTTGAGTATTGGCAAGCCCTGGTATTTGAACGTAAAAAAGTAACCTTTGGTGAAAATGAAAAGGCGGATTATCGAGCTGTTGATGTCTGTATGAATGCACAACATAAGCCGGAATTTCGTTTGTGTAGTCCCTTAGGTGAAATTAAAATTACTTTGCCGCTGTTGGGGCGACACAATGTATTGAATGCTTTAGCCGCAGCGGCCGCTACAGCCGAGTTAGGTGCCAGCTTAAAGGATATACAACAAGGTTTATCGCAGATGGAACCGGTCAACAAACGGCTCAATGAATATCAAGGCCGTCATGGTGAAATGATCATAGACGATAGTTACAATGCTAATCCTGCCGGTATGGCGGCAGCATTGTCGGTGCTGATGCAATATCCAGGTAAGCGTATCATGGTTTTAGGCAGCATGGGTGAATTAGGCGATTTAAGTGAGGATTACCATTACGCTTTAGGGCAGCAGATCCGCGACATGGGTGTAGACATTTTATTGGCAGTGGGTGATTTAGCTTTACACACGGTAAATGCATTTGGCGCGGGTGCTACGCATTTTAATGATCAGAATAGTTTGTTAGCCGAGTTGAAACCCTTACTTTCTAAAGATGCAGTGATACTGGTTAAGGGTTCGCGTTTTATGAAAATGGAAAATATAGTACAAGAATTAATAAAAGGATAATCATTCGATGATAGAATTACTAGGTCGTTGGCTGGCCCATTATTATCATGGCTTTAACATACTTCAGTATTTAACATTACGCGCTTTATTGGCCTCGTTAACGGCGTTGGTATTGTCTTTGTGGCTAGGTCCGAAGATGATCGCTTATTTACAGCGTTTGCAAATAGGTCAAGCCGTGCGTGATGATGGACCCAAGAGTCATTTATCAAAATCAGGCACTCCAACCATGGGCGGTGCTTTTATTATTTTATCCATTGCCATTACCACTTTATTGTGGGCAGATTTATCGAATCTCTATATTTGGTTAACTTTGATTGTACTCTGTGGTTTTGCAGCTATAGGCTGGGTGGATGATTATCGCAAGGTGGCGTTAAAAAACAGTAAAGGTTTACCAGGACGTTATAAGTATTTTTGGCAGTCTGTACTGGGTTTTGGTGTGGCTATCGCTTTATACATGATGGCGCGTAGCCCTATAGAAACATCGCTGTACGTACCCTTCATCAAAAGCATACACCCACAATTGGGCCTAGGCTTTATAGTTTTGGCCTATTTTGTCATTGTAGGATCTAGCAATGCGGTGAATTTAACGGATGGCCTAGATGGTTTAGCCATATTACCCATTGTTTTAGTCGGCGGTGGTTTGGGTATCTTTGCATATTTAACCGGGAACTCACACTTTGCAACCTATTTACAAATTCCTTACGTCGCAGGTGTCGGAGAATTGGCTGTTTTCTGTGGTGCCATTGTCGGTGCGGGTTTGGGCTTTTTGTGGTTTAACAGTTATCCGGCACAAGTCTTTATGGGGGATGTGGGCGCCTTATCTTTGGGAGCCGTCTTAGGTTGCGTAGCAGTGATGGTGCGTCAAGAGATCGTTTTGTTTATTATGGGTGGTTTGTTTGTAGCGGAAACGGTATCCGTTATAATGCAAGTTGGGTATTTTAAAATGACCCATAAACGTATTTTTCGTATGGCGCCATTGCATCATCATTTTGAATTAAAGGGGTGGCCAGAGCCTAAAGTCATCGTCCGTTTTTGGATTGTGACGGTCATATTGGTATTGTGTGGTTTACTGACATTAAAGGTGCGTTAAAGTAATTGTAGGTGCTGATACTTTCACGCACGAGAGGGTTGTCATCCCTGACTTCGTCGAGGATGACAAAGCTTCGATTCAAAGCACAGTATTTATCAGATCTCGCATCTTCATTGGCGACGGATATATAAAGGAAGATAATTAAAAATGGTTACTATGAATAAAAAATACATCGTCGTAGGTTTAGGACAAACCGGCTTATCCGTAGTCCATTTTCTAAATACACAAGGTGCAAACTGGTGCGCGGTGGATACGCGCGATGAACCGCCCGGCATAGCCGTCTTGCGTGAGCAGTTTCCCAACAATGATATACACACAGGCCTTTTAGAGCTCAGTTATTTTCAAGGCGTGGATGAAATTATTTTAAGTCCAGGTTTGTCACCGCATCAACCAGTATTAGAAGAATTGGCACAACGGGGCATTCCGATTATCGGTGATATAGAATTATTTGCACGTGCGCATTTGGGAAAAGTGGTAGGCATTACCGGCTCTAATGCCAAATCAACGGTAACTACTTTAGTTGCAAAAATGATTGAACAGGCAGGCTTGGCCATGCGTATGGGTGGCAATATTGGTATTACGGCCTTGTCTTTGTTGCCTGATGCTAAGGATACTATCGACGTGTTGGAACTATCTAGCTTCCAATTGGATACGACTTATACTTTAGCTTTAGAAGTAGCGTGTATTTTAAATATCAGTGCGGATCACTTAGACCGATATGCCTCTATGCAAGAATATATAGATTCTAAGCAGCGCATTTATGAGAATGCACGTCATATTGTGGTGAATCGCGATGATGAAAATACTTACCCTAAAAATCACCATGCTATTAGCACCAGTTTTGGTTTATCCGCACCTAAAGCAAAAGAATTTGGTTTAATCAGCCGTGATAATACAACTTATTTGGCTTATGGTAACGAGACATTACTAGATGTGGCAGAATTACCTTTGCAAGGACGACACAATTGGAGCAATGCTTTGGCCTCACTAGCTATAGGCCATTGTTTAGGCTTAGCCTTTGTCCCTATGTTAGAAGTGCTACGCAGCTTTCATGGCTTGGCGCATCGTTGCCAAGTCGTGATCAAGAAAAATAATATCACTTGGTATAATGATTCCAAAGGCACCAATGTAGGTGCAACCTTGGCTGCCATTGCTGGATTGCAATTACCTCAAAAACGACATTTAATTTTAATTGCAGGTGGGTTGGGGAAAGGTGCGGATTTTTCGCCATTACGTAATATTGTGAGCGAAAGCGTTAAATTACTTATTTTATATGGACAAGATAAGGCGATTATACAGCAGGCTTTAACAGGCAGCACAGATATTGTGGATGTAGCTGATCTGCGCGCAGCGATAGCACTGGCCGCTGAAAAAGCAATTTCGGGCGATGTAGTCTTATTTTCTCCCGCCTGCGCGAGCTATGACATGTTTAATAATTATGAACACCGCGGTGAATTGTATTGCCAGTGGGTGTTGGAGCAGTTGTCTTAACCAAATAAAAGCGAGGAAGATTTAATATGTATTTAATAAAAGATAATTCACGTATTTTTTACGATCAAGCAGGTGAGGGAAAATATACTTTTGTTTTATTGCATGGAACTGGCGGGAGTCATAAGCAATTTGAACATGTAATCCCCCTATTGGCGCAGAGTAACAAAGTAATCTATTTAGATTTAAGAGGGCATGGAAGCAGCGATGAAAGGCCCGAAGAATATAAAATTGAAACATATGCTGAAGATGTAGTCTGGTTTTGTGAACAGATAGCTGTGAAAAATCCTATTTTTGTTGGTTTAAGTATGGGGGGTAATATTGCGGTAGAAATTGCAGCATCTTTTCCTCATTTGCCGAAAGGAATTGCTTTATTAGACTCTGCGCTACTTTATCCCACTGAGATGCTTGCGACAATGCATAATTATAAAAAAGGCCTTGAGAGTTCCGAATATGACAATACTATTACGGAAATTATTCGTGATTCTTGTTTATCTACGGATTCATTTTATCCCATGCTGCTGCAAAGTGCCTTGCAGACTTCACAAAAAGTTTGGTATTCGTCCGTCATAAATATGTTGGAATGGGATAAAGTGGCAGCCGCTAAGCTTCAATCCATCCAGTTTCCAGTGCTGTATGTGGCTGCTAGCCGTCTAATTGTAGATTTAGTTCGATTGAAGCAAGTATGTCCACAACTAGTTTTTGGGCAAACGGTTGGCTCTGGTCATATTAATACATTAGGTGCACCTATTCAGATTGGTGATATGTTAAAGCAATTTGCTGAAAAATATTTGAGCCTTGAAAACTGATACTTCTTTTATGTAGAGATTATTGCGCAGCATCTCTAATAAAATCATCAATCTCTTCTATTCGCGTATCAAACGATGTCATTAAACGCACTTCGGATAAATGTTCATCCCATATGTGAAAATGATAACGCGTGTGTAGCTTTTCAATGAGAGCTGTAGGCATAATTGCAAAAATGGCATTGGCATCAACGGGCTGAGTAATCTGAATAGATTTTATTTTTTTTAGCCCTTGAGCCATATGTTGTGCCATGGCATTGGCATGACGCGCATTATTCAACCACAAATTATTAGACAGCAAAGCTTGAAATTGAGCTGAGATAAACCGCATTTTGGATGCCAGCTGCATATTCTGTTTGCGTATATATAAAAATGATTTGGCCAATAGGGGATTCAAGAAAACGACTGCTTCGCCCATCATCATGCCATTTTTAGTACCGCCAAATGACAATACATCCACGCCAGCAGCTTCTACAATGGTTTTTAAATCAGTTTGCAAACTCACTGCCGCATTGGCAAGACGCGCACCATCCATATGTAAATACAAATTGTGTGCCTTAGCAAAAGCCGAAAGTTTTCGTAATTCGTCTAAGGTATAAACGGTGCCATATTCCGTGGATTGGCTGATCGATATTACCCTTGCTTGCACGTGGTGTTGATCCCCAATACGTTGCAGTTGTGACTGTATACCTTCCGCGGTTATTTTCCCATGTATGGCCGGAACCAATAACAGCTTACACCCGGCTATTTTTTCCGGCGCACCGCATTCATCGACTTGAATATGGGCTTTCTCGGCACAGATAACGGCTTCGTGGCTTTGAGTCATGGCACATAGAGCACTTACATTAGCTCCCGTGCCATTAAAGACAAAAAAGGTTTCGGCATGATTGCCCAGATGGTGTTTAAATTGTTGTATAGCGGCTGCGGTGATTGCATCGCCGCCATAAGCAATAGAGGGGCCCTCATTAGCAGACCAGATCGCCTGCATTACTTCTGGGTGAACGCCTGCATAATTATCACTGGCAAAGTTAATTTTTTTCATGGCGAAATGGTACTATAGGGCCATCTCATTGTCAAAATAACCTTTTATATTCAATGTGAAAGTTATTCAAAATTTTTCTAAAATCCCTTTGCTGACAATAAATATATTTAGCATTGATTAATTCTTATAGAAATGATATTATATGGCGCGCATTAAGAAATAAGTACTTATTTTTCAATGCGTTAGCAAATAATGATAGCACTATTATAAATAATGAGAGGGTAATTAATGATGAAACAAAATAACCAAAAAAGTAAAGCAGATTCCTGGACAAAGCTAAATTGTATAACTTCGGCTGTGACAACCTTAGCAGCGAATACTTATTTCTTTACCTCTCTATTTAATCTCGTAGCAAATTCATCCGATGAAACTGAGATAAATTGGTGGGGCGTGAGCTCTGCTTTCGTGCTAGCTGCCATCATTACAGTGGGCGATACCTATACAGAGTGGGTGCTAAACATTCAGCACCAAAAAGAACAAGAGTTTCAAGAAGAACAAGGGCCTCAAGAAGATATATCTTTATTAGCCGCCACTATCAATGGTGAGTCAGTATCTAAAGTGCCACTGTCTATATTACAATATTTTACGTTAGGCTGTAATCTTATAGCAAATGCTATTAATGTAGCCGCACTTTTACAAATGATAACGGAACTAGCAGTAGAAAAAATCTCTGGGGCTCCACTCGGGCGGGAAGTAGATACTGCTGCAACTGCGATTTATAGTCTTTTTGGAGCTTTAGGAAATATGGCTACTCTTAGAACATCTAAAGCTAATTTACAGAAAATGAATATCGAGCATGAAATGAATTCCGCAAAAATAAGAGTCCAAGCATAAGATTAATCATGATTCCCATAGTCAGTAGATGCAATATCTTGAGGAATGCTATAGATTGGAATCGAAGCTTTGTCACCCTCGACTGCGGTCTGGTCGAGGATGACAACACTCTAGTTTGTGACGGCTTTCAGCATTAATATTGCATCTATAACCGTTATGTTACCACTATTACTTCGTTGTAGTAGTGGACGTTTTACTCTTTGTAGTTGTAGCCTTACTTGGGGTTGGGCTAGGCACATTAATGGTATTATCCGGCACTATGCGCGTAGGTGAGCCATAAATGACCAATACTCGTTGATTCAAGCTTAGTTGTAGGTCTTGTTGCTGGGTAACGGCAATAGTTGAACCATTGGTCAGTTGCACGATGTACTCATAGCCTACATCTTTGCGCAATTGCTTTTCGGCTTCATTGCCTAGAAGACCACCCAATAAGGCGCCTCCAGTGGCACTCGCGATACTAACTGCTGTACGATTTCCAACCAAACTACCCGCAGCGCCACCTGCAACGGCACCGCCTATGGCACCTACATGGCTGTTTTGCTGTATTTTAACTTGGCGTATAGAAACAATAGTACCCTTGGCAGCGCTACTTGCTACACCTACAGTACCGCTGTTATATGTATTGGGTGATAAGTCGGAACCACTGCAACCACCTAATAAGGACGTTAAGGCGAGTGTTGAGCCAATAAGAAAGACTTTTTTATTAAACATGGTGTTACCTCAATAATCTAATTAGAAATCCCCATTTTAGGATTGGTGTTATTTTAAACAGATTGAAATTGTTTGTCAATAGCTTGAAAAAGCTCTCCATTATCCCCAAATTCAGCTATAACTATATTGATATATTTGAAGATGTGGGTTGAATGCTCAAAGTAACGGTAAATCAGAACGTTGCCATCCTCGATCTTCGGTCGAGGATGACAAAGCTTCGATTCAAATCTAGAGTATTCATCTTTATTAGCGATGAATATATACTATTAAAGTATTGTTTTTAGGGAAACTTTTATGGATATGAACCAATTTACACAATCCTTTTTAAAGGCCATAGAACGGGCGCAATCTATTGCTGTGACGCAGGAACATCAATTCATTGAGCCGCAGCACGTATTACTGGCATTATTGGAAGCAGGTGGTACGGTGGGGCAGTTGTTAAACCAGTGCGGTATTGCTTTACCAGCATTGCGCGCGCGCCTGGATGAACTGCTAAAAAGTATGCCGCAAGTGGCAAATGTAAACGATGTGCATGTGTCACGTGATTTACAACGCATATTATTCGCTTGTGAAAAATTAGCACGTGAACATCAAGATCAATTCATTTCTAGTGAATGGTTCATTTTAGCAGTACTAGACGTGGATTGTGCCTTAAAAGACATGCTGCAAGATTTATATAAAGGGGCTAAAATGGGGGGGAATCTTAAAGACAAACTCACCCAGGCTATAGACAAATTACGACAAGGAGAAAAAGTGATGAGTGAAGGTGCTGAAGATGCGCGTTATGCATTACAAAAATATACCGTTGATTTAACGGCACGAGCTTTAGAAGGCAAATTAGATCCAGTCATAGGGCGCGATGCGGAGATTCGTCGCACCATTCAGGTATTGCAACGACGTACTAAAAATAATCCCGTATTAGTCGGTGAGCCCGGTGTGGGTAAAACGGCCATTGTGGAAGGCTTGGCGCAACGTATTATTAACAACGAAATTCCCGAAGGTTTGCGTAATAAAAAAGTCTTGGCATTGGATATGGGGGCTTTGGTGGCAGGTGCTAAATATCGCGGCGAATTTGAAGAGCGTTTAAAAGCGGTGTTAACTGAATTGAATAAACAAGAAGGGCAGGTCATCTTATTTGTAGATGAGTTGCATTTGATCGTCGGTGCGGGTAAGGCGGAAGGAGCTATGGATGCCGGCAATATGTTAAAACCGGCTTTGTCGCGTGGCGAGTTGCATTGCATCGGTGCTACTACTTTAGATGAATACCGCAAATACATAGAGAAAGACGCGGCCTTAGAGCGACGTTTCCAAATGGTATTGGTGGATGAGCCTAGCGTTGAAGATACGATTGCCATTTTACGGGGGTTGAAAGAACGGTATGAAATTCACCATGGCGTGGAATTAACCGATAGAGCCATAGTTGCGGCGGCAACACTATCACATCGGTATATTTCAGGACGTAAATTACCAGATAAAGCTATCGATTTAATCGACGAGGCGATGAGCCATATACGCATGGAAATAGACTCCATGCCCGAGGCAATGGATAAAATAGAACGACGATTAATTCAATTGAAAATCGAGCGAGAAGCTTTGAAAAAAGAAAAAGATGAGGCTTCTAAAAAACGTTTGCAGGACTTAGAAGTTGAAATCAAAAAACTAGAGCGTGAATTTGCAGACTTTTCTGAAGTGTGGAAGGCAGAGAAAGCCGCCATTCAAGGAACTAAAGGGATAAAAGAAAAATTAGAAACGGCACGCATGGAAATGGAAAGTGCGCGTCGTGCGAATGATCTTGCGAAAATGTCTGAGTTGCAATATGGCCGTATCCCCGAATTGGAAAAACAATTGCAAGCAGCAAGTCAATTGGAAGGACAGCCTACGCGTTTGGTGCGCACTGCGGTCACCGAAGAGGAAATCGCTGAAATTGTGTCTAAATGGACACATATTCCTGTCAATCGCATGTTAACGGGCGAAAAAGAAAAGTTATTGAAAATGGAAGATGCTTTGCATAAACGTTTAGTGGGGCAGGATGAAGCCGTTTCCGTAGTATCTAATGCTATTCGTCGTTCGCGTGCTGGTTTATCTGATCCGAATCGTCCCATAGGTTCCTTCTTATTTTTGGGACCTACCGGCGTGGGTAAGACCGAATTGTGTAAAGCCTTAGCGCAATTCTTATTTGATACCGAAGATGCCATGATTCGTATAGACATGTCGGAATTTATGGAAAAACATTCAGTCGCGCGTTTAATAGGCGCTCCTCCGGGTTATGTGGGTTATGAAGAGGGCGGTTACTTGACCGAAGCGGTACGTCGTAAACCGTATTCGTTGATTCTGTTGGATGAAATTGAAAAAGCGCATCACGATGTGTTTAATATTTTATTGCAAGTCTTAGACGATGGTCGTTTAACCGATGGTCAAGGCCGTACGGTTGATTTTAAAAATACGGTTATTGTCATGACTTCTAATCTAGGTTCCATGTTAATCCAAGAAAGCGTGCAAAAAGGTGAAACCGATTATGCCACCATGAAGGCCAAAGTGATGGAAGTGGTTTCAGAACATTTCCGTCCTGAATTCATTAATCGCTTAGATGAAATAGTCGTATTCCATCCCTTAAGTGAGGCACAAATTGAGCATATCGCAGGTTTGCAAATTGAGCGTTTAGCACAACGTTTAAAACACAACGATATTATTTTAGAATGCGATAAAAAAGTTCTAGATTATTTGGCGGAGCGCGGCTACGATGTCTTGTATGGTGCGCGTCCGTTGAAGCGCACGGTGCAGCAATACTTGGAAGATCCTTTGGCTCAAAATTTGTTAAAAGGCGATTATCTGCCTGGTGATACAGTAAAAGTTTCGGTTAAGGGCGATGCTTTGCATTTTGATTGTAAAAAGAGCAAAGGTTAAATATTATAGTTCCTAGCTGGCCGGGCCCGGTCACGCGACCTCTCCGTCGTGCTCGTGCCTGCGCGCGGGGGCGCCGTTAGCGGAGGAGGTAACTTAATGAGCTCTGCCATGCTTTGAGCCGATGCGCCAGGTACTGACGATGTAGGCGGTGGTATGAAAGAATCTATTTCTTCCTGAATAGGGGCTTCATAACTGGGTGGGTTACGTCTTGAAACGACAGGCGCACTGGAAGATAAAGCATTAGAAGATGAACCACTAAAAGAAGCGCTAAAAAATGTAGAACTAGAAGATGAAGAACTAGAAGAGGTAGAGCGAGCGTTAGTTGATTGTGATATATGATGCATACGTGGTGGGGCGGTAGGTGGTGCTGATAAAAACTTGCTAGAAGATGAAACGTTAGAAGATGAAGCGCTGAAAGGTGAAAAGTTAGACCATAAATCAGTTGCAGAGTCCAAAATGCCAGCCGCCGGTGTAGCAATAAAATCTGATATTTCCGCTAAAATTTTGTCTGCAACAACAGGGGTAGATCCCTGTTTATCGCCATCAAAAGATGATGGATACAAATCCGGAACATGGCGTTGCAATTCCGGGAAATTGTCGCAAAGCACTCTTATCTTTTTTATAAATATTTCGCTTTCTTCCTTTGAAAAGAAAAGTGATTGTAGCAGTTCTCCCCGCCAATTTAACAGGTTGATAAACCATGGGCCATCAGGCAATTTGCCGCCATGCTCAGTAATATAGGCGCATAAATTTTGTAAGAGGTCAAGATCGTCTATGTGAATTATCTTTATAATGCAGGATTCCGTAAAAGAATAAATAGTAACGTTGTATTTTAAGCTATAGTGCAAACATGTATTCACCATCGTACTTATACTTGCCATGGCAAAGTCACCCCTAAGTTTAGCATCAAGATCATACTTACCAGCAGCAGTCCTTTCACGGCAATAAATTTCTTGCTGGGCATATAATTTTTTTAATAATATAGGCCATGCAAAATTTATTATCTCACCCGCTTCGCTTGGGGCTACATTATGCAGTAAAGGTATTAAGTGAGACCAATGATTGTTTCTCACCGCTCTCTCTAGAATACTCTCTGGGTTAGTAGTATCGGTATGTTTCAGTATTCTCAAATGTTCTTCACTACTGATCAAAGCACATCGCGTTCTAGTTGCTATATGCGAAACGTTCAGGGGGATTTTATGCAAAGTACTAACTAATCTGTCTAAATCATCCGGTTCCAATGGGCTGAGTAAATCCAGCCCTTTTAATTCTTCAGCAGAATAAAAATTTTCTAAAAAACAGAGTGGCTCTAGGTAATCCTCGTTTAAATAATCTAAAAATAAATTTAGAAAGGCTTTTTTGATCGAGGGGTTTTTCATTAACCGCTTAAGGTCAACCTTGTGGCTTTCTATAGTATGGTTGAAAAGAAAATAACGGCTCAAAGCATTTAAATTTTGCCATTTCTCTCGAGACGGCATATCAGCCATTAAGATTGTTGCGACTAATTGAGTTAAATCATTTTCTTCTGCGAGAGAAAGTATTGGATATAAACTCGAGCTCGATGTGCTCGAGGAAGAGAGTGTTTGACATAAACTTGAGCTAGATGTTCTTGGGGAAGAAAGTGTTGGATACGAACTCGGGCGTGATGCGATCGAAGATAAGTATAATGTCGCATACAATACTTGATTCGTATTTCCGCTCATGGTTCTAACATAACTAGCGTCTAGATTTTGATCCGCGTGTGGAAAGCAGGCATTAGCGCCACGGCCATAATTATCTCTTGCTTCTGGATCTGCGCCATGGTCAATTAATAATTTTATTAGCCGATCTTTATTTCGTGAGTCACTCAATTGAATGAAACGAACAATATGCACTAATAAGGGCGCATTGACGTTTGTATCATCACGCATATTAGCATCGAAGAGCTTTGTTTGCAGCAAAGCGCGCAGTAAAGGATAGACACGCATGTGCCGTAAATAATATGGAAAATTACTATTTTCCCATTCATCTGGTCTGGGATTAAACGTAATAAAGTCAAAGAATTTTCTCTCAGAAATAGTCGCATTTGTTATACGCTGTCTAACGGTTTCTCTGTCAGCATATTCCGCTAAAAATTCTAGTTGTGAAACGAGTATATCAGAATAACTATCAAGTGCTTCATCTTCATAATCTCTAGATTCAATGCGTGAAAGTTTACTCAAGAGCGCATTAAATTGAGCCTGTTTAAATTGTGGACGCCAACCAGCTTGCGAAAATTTTTTTAAAGTTGCGATAAAGGATAGACCCGCGGAAGAAGGGTCAAAACGATAAGGATAACTTCCCCATGAAAAACACCACTTTTCTTTAGCATCGGCAAAGGAAATGCTTAACCACTGCTGATGAATGATATGGTCAAAATTTTCCTGAGCGGCGGGGTTATAAGCAAATAACTTTTTTAGATCAACGGGTTTATGATAGAGTTTCTGATGTAAGTCAATGAGTGAATTAATATCGTTAAAAATTGCAGTTGGATCTTTTTTTTCTAAAACGGTCAAAAATGCGCGTTCAAATGCTGTTGCATCGATCAATATTTTAACATCTTGTTCTGATTGCATAATTAAAATTCCTTCTACTTAAGCTCCAATAATCAGAGTTATCTAAATGACTCGATATATCGTAACATAATCAAATTAGAGTGAGCAATAAGGAAATTAATATGCCTGTTACATCTTCAGGTGCGTTTGGTATATACCCATCGCCAATGAAGATGCGAGATTTGAATAAACGAATTTAACTTTAATCGAAGCTTTGTCATCCCCGACGAAGTCGGGGATCCAGCACATTGTCATCCTCGACCGAAGGTCGGGGATCCAGGATCATATAGGCTTTTTTCTGGATCCCCGACTGCGGCCTCGCGGCCGCGTCGAGGATGACACAACTCTAGTCTGTAGTTGCTTGTAGCATTGAACTCGCATCTTGAGGTGTATTGGGTAGATACGGAGAAAGCTATCAACGAATTACTTAGTCATCCTCGACCGAAGGTCGGGGATCCAGGGTCATATAGGCTTTTTTCTGGATCCCAGACTGCGGCCTCGCGGCCTGGTCGAGGATGACACAACTCTAGTCTGTAGTTGCTTGTAGCATTGAACTCGCATCTTGAAATGTATTGGGTATATTATCCCACATTAGGAATAGTCAACACTTGACCTATTTTCAGATGATCATTTTTCAAATGATTTTCTTTACGCAGAGCACTAACAGCGATACCTTCTTTTTTAGCGATAGAACTTAAGGTGTCGCCTGCTTTAACATGATAAGTATCGCTAACGTTGTTTTCAGCGACAGTGGGTGCTTTATCCGTCGCGGCCTGTACGGCTTCAATAGTGGGTGTTTTTGTATCACTACTTTCAGATGCATTCAATTGCAACAACTGCCCCTTATGCACAACACTATTAAGGTTTAAATGATTCCATCTGAGTAAATCATTTAACTTAACGTGATTGTGGGTAGCGATTTTACTGAGAGTGTCGCCGTCTTCTACTTTATAGCTTACCGTTGTGTTATGGCCAGATTTAGAACTTGTATCTGCTTTTGTGGCAGCAACGGGCGCTGGCATTTGTACTGCTACGGTTTTCCCCTGAGCATCCATATTTTGCTTAAAGGTTTGTACTTTTTCTACGGGAATTAATAAGTGCTTAGGCGAATTAGTCGCAACTTGTTTTTGATTATAGCCAGCATTTAAATTATAAATGTCATTTGCGGGGACTTCTGATAATTTAGCCACTTTGGATAGAGCAATAGGATCCGTTATATCTACTTTAGCAAAATAAGGTTCATTGGGAACATTCGGCAGCTGGATCCCATATTTTTCAGGATTGCTGATGATGGCTGCAATGGCTAATAAGCGTGGCACATATTGTTTTGTTGTTGCTGGCAAACGCAGCGACCAAAATTCAGTGTCGCCGTGAGCACCTTTATTGGCTTTATCGGCGTTTAAAACTGTTCCGGGGCCAGAGTTATAAGCGGCTATAGCGAGTAACCAATTGTCATCAAAAATATTATCTAAATACCCTAGATAGCTTAGTGCCGCTTGCGTGGAGCTGACTACATCGCGTCTGCCATCAAACGCAGCACTCTGTTTTATGCCTAATCTAGAGCCTGTCTGTGGCATCAATTGCCATAAGCCAGAAGCACCTTGTGAATAGGCAAAGGGATTATAAGCACTTTCAATAATGGGCAATAATACCAACTCACCTGGTAAACCTTTTTCTCTTACTTGCTGATGTATGTAATATAGATAAGGGGCTGCGCGTTCAGCGATCTGGGTTAATGATTTTGAGTGATTTTGATACCAACGGATCTGCTTTTGTACTTCTGGGGTATCTTCATATTCCGATAGCGTAAAGTCTTTGGCAATTTGCTTCCATATATCCTGTGAGCGCTCATTTTTTTCTTTACTACTTTTAAAAAGAATAGAAGCTTGTGTTTGTAGAGGGGAGATAAGCGCTAATAAGCCCAAGGTGCTCATCGTTAGCGCAAAACTAATTTTAAATTTATGCCTTAAACGATGTGAAATGGAGCGTCTTGTATTGTTTAGAATTAAGCCGGATAAGGAGTAATTAGGGGGCCGATTTTGCCTCTCACGCCGTGTTGCCTGAAGATATAGGAACATGAAACTCACCCCAAATGGTTGATTTTTAACAAAAAGTAAAAATACAGACCATAAATTGTATAATATTAAAGCAACATTCTAACCGGTTTGGGATGGTTTTGCAACTTTAGTGTTTAGGAATTGTTAGCGCTT